>NZ_OCMQ01000026.1:0-1208 GCF_900230165.1 Pseudomonas sp. URMO17WK12:I9
ATCTCGCCGCCCTCGGCAACCGAAGTGGTCGCGGTCAGCTTGGCTACAACTTCATCGATGGTGTCGGTGACCTTGACCGAGGCATCGTTGCCCAGCTGCAGGTTTTCGAAGGTGCGGCCGCCCGCGTCGGCTGCCGACTTGATGCCCACGCTGATTTCGCCCGAATCTTTATAAACGTCGTCACCTTGTGCCGCGTGCTCGTAAGACACGGAGGTCTGACCAGCCTTGATGGTGACTTGAGCGTTGTTGCTCAGGGTCACGACCAAGTCGTTGGCCAGGGCTTTGTTGATCTGCACGGTGAACGTTGGTTTGACGTTTTCGGCGACGGAGGCTTGGTCGGCGGTGATAGTGACCTGGACAAGGTCACCTTGGTTGCCAGTGCCAGGAGTACCCGAGCCCGGCTCGTCAGTTACTGTAGTGGTTACAACGTCATTGCCCAGCGTCAGCTTCTCGAAGTTATCCCCACCCGAAACCGACTCCAGCTTGTTCGCCAGAGCAGGCTGGCCACCCATGTACACATCATCGCCAACGGCAATGGTGGTGCTGCCAGAGATGCTGTTGGCTGGAATAGTGACTTTGGTCCCGTCAGTCAGCGTGAACGTCAGTGCCCCATGTTGAGTGACAGGCAAGCCTTGAGCGTTGCTCAGGGTTACGGTGTAGGTAACTTGCCCGCCCTCTGTAACAGTCGCCTTGTCCGCTGTAAGGGTTGCGATGACTTCGCTGATGGTGTCGGAAATTTCGACTGTTGCCGGGCCACCGATGACGAGGTTTTCGAACGTGGCACCCGGGACGCTAGCGTCGGTCACACCTAGCGTGACCGAGCTTGGATCCTTGATGACATCGTCGCCTTGTGCGGCGAGCTTGTACTCGACCTCGGTTTTTCCAGCCTCGATGGTGACTTTGTCACCATTGGACAGGGTGACAGTAAGCGGACGGTCCAAGGCTTGACTGACTTTGACCGTAAAGGACGGCTGCTGATCTTCGGTCACATTGCCGTTACTGGCGATGCTGACAGTGACGGTGTCGATACTGTCGTTGATGACCGTGGAAGCTGGCGTGGGGCTTGCGGTCAGTTTTTCGAAGTTACCGCCCGTGGCGCTGTCGATGGTCACGCTAACGGTCGAGCCGTTGTTGTAAACATCGTTGGCCGGGGTCTGGAAGTCGATGCTGCCCTGAGTCTTGCCAGCCTCAACAGTGATGACCTGGCC
>NZ_OCMQ01000025.1:0-1380 GCF_900230165.1 Pseudomonas sp. URMO17WK12:I9
GAAGTGGTTGATACCATGCTTCCAAGAAAAGCTCCTAAGCTTCAGATAACTGGGAACCGTACCCCAAACCGACACAGGTGGTTAGGTAGAGAATACCAAGGCGCTTGAGAGAACTCGGGTGAAGGAACTAGGCAAAATGGCACCGTAACTTCGGGAGAAGGTGCGCCGGCGAAGGTGAAGGGCTTGCCCCGTAAGCTTTTGCTGGTCGAAGATACCAGGCCGCTGCGACTGTTTATTAAAAACACAGCACTCTGCAAACACGAAAGTGGACGTATAGGGTGTGACGCCTGCCCGGTGCCGGAAGGTTAATTGATGGGGTTAGCGCAAGCGAAGCTCTTGATCGAAGCCCCGGTAAACGGCGGCCGTAACTATAACGGTCCTAAGGTAGCGAAATTCCTTGTCGGGTAAGTTCCGACCTGCACGAATGGCGTAACGATGGCGGCGCTGTCTCCACCCGAGACTCAGTGAAATTGAAATCGCTGTGAAGATGCAGTGTATCCGCGGCTAGACGGAAAGACCCCGTGAACCTTTACTATAGCTTTGCACTGGACTTTGAATTTGCTTGTGTAGGATAGGTGGGAGGCTTTGAAGTGGGGACGCCAGTTCTCATGGAGCCATCCTTGAAATACCACCCTGGCAACTTTGAGGTTCTAACTCAGGTCCGTTATCCGGATCGAGGACAGTGTATGGTGGGTAGTTTGACTGGGGCGGTCTCCTCCCAAAGAGTAACGGAGGAGTACGAAGGTGCGCTCAGACCGGTCGGAAATCGGTCGTAGAGTATAAAGGCAAAAGCGCGCTTGACTGCGAGACACACACGTCGAGCAGGTACGAAAGTAGGTCTTAGTGATCCGGTGGTTCTGTATGGAAGGGCCATCGCTCAACGGATAAAAGGTACTCCGGGGATAACAGGCTGATACCGCCCAAGAGTTCATATCGACGGCGGTGTTTGGCACCTCGATGTCGGCTCATCACATCCTGGGGCTGAAGCCGGTCCCAAGGGTATGGCTGTTCGCCATTTAAAGTGGTACGCGAGCTGGGTTTAGAACGTCGTGAGACAGTTCGGTCCCTATCTGCCGTGGACGTTTGAGATTTGAGAGGGGCTGCTCCTAGTACGAGAGGACCGGAGTGGACGAACCTCTGGTGTTCCGGTTGTCACGCCAGTGGCATTGCCGGGTAGCTATGTTCGGAAGAGATAACCGCTGAAAGCATCTAAGCGGGAAACTTGCCTCAAGATGAGATCTCACTGGGATCTTGAATCCCCTAAAGGGCCGTCGAAGACTACGACGTTGATAGGTTGGGTGTGTAAGCGCTGTGAGGCGTTGAGCTAACCAATACTAATTGCCCGTGAGGCTTGACCATATAACACCCAAGCAATTTGCT
>NZ_OCMQ01000023.1:0-3700 GCF_900230165.1 Pseudomonas sp. URMO17WK12:I9
GTGCCGCCGGTCAGGGTGACGGTCACGCCACCATGGCCAGTCACTGGCAGGTTGTTGTCTTCGCTGACCAAGGTCACGGTGTAGGTGATCTTGCCGCCTTCGGTCACGGTGGTGTTATCCACAGCCAACACGGCAGTGACCTTGCTGATCGTGTCGGTGACGTTGACCGAAGCCGGGCCGCCAATGACCAGGTTCTCGAAGGTGGCGTTCGGCACTTCTGCCTTGACGATGCCAACCTCGATCTTGCCCTCGTCCTTGAAGACGTCATCGCCTTGCGCAGCAGCCGTGTAGGTCTTGGTCATCTCGCCAGCCTTGAACACAACGGTGGCGTTGTTGCTCAGGGTAACGGTCAGGTCCTTGTCCAGTGCGCGGTTCAGGCTCAGGGTGAAGGTCGGCGCAGTGGCTTCGTTCACCGACACCTGATTGGCGACGATATTGACCTGCACCAGGTCGCCCTGGCCGGCAGGTTCGTCGTGCACGGTCGTGGTAACCGGCGACTTGTCCGCCACCAGGTTTTCAAATTGCTTGGCGCCTGCGACCGTGATGTCGGTAATCGACTTGGTGACCGCAGGCTGGCCGCCGACGTACACGTCATCTGGCGCATTGATGGTGACGGTGCCAGTAGCAGAGCCAGCGGCGATGAACACCTGGGTGCCACCGGTCAAGGTGACGGTCACGCCACCGTGGCCAGTGACCGGCAGGTCGCTGTCTTCGCTGATCAAGGTTACGGTGTAGGTGATCTTCCCGCCTTCGACGACCGAGGTGTTATCCACAGCCAGCACCGCAGTGACTTTGCTGATGGTGTCGGTGACATCGACCGATGCAGGCGCGCCCAGCACCAGATTCTCGAAGGTAGCATTCGGCACTTGGGCCTTGACGATACCGATCTGGATCTTGCCTTCGTCCTTGAAGACGTCATCGCCCTGGGCAGGTGCGACATAGGACTTGCTGGTCTCGCCGGCCTTGAACACAACAGTGGCGTTGTTGCTCAGGGTGACCGTGAGGTCCTTGTCCAGCACGCGGTTCAGGGTCAGCGTGAACAGGGGTGGCGTGGCTTCGTTGACCGAGACCTGGTTGGCCACGATGTTCACCAGTACCAGGTCACCCTGGTTGTCATTGCCTGGCGTACCCGAACCTGGCTCGTCGGTGACTGCGGTGCTGACCGGGGTCTTGTCCAGGGTGAGCTGTTCGAACTTCCAGACATCCGGGCCGCTGACCGCCGCGATCGATTTGACGACCGGGTCGTTGGCGCCGATGTAGACGTTGTCAGGTGCGGCGACGGTGACCGAGCCGGTCGTGCCGTTGGCCGGGATGGTGATGGTGGTTTTGCCATCGTCCAGGGTGAAGGTCAGCGCGCCATGCTTGTCAATTGGCAAGCCGTCCTTGTTGGTCAGGGTCACGGTGTAGGTGATCTGACCGCCTTCGGCCACAGAATCGGTCGCAGTCAGCTTCGCCACAACTTCGTCGATGGTGTCAGTGACTTTGACCGAAGCATCGTTACCCAGCTGCAGGTTCTCGAAGGTACGACCACCCGCATCGGCTGCCGACTTGATGCCCAGGCTGATTTCGCCCGAGTCTTTGTAGACGTCATCGCCTTGCGCGGCGTGGGTGTACTGGGCGCTGGTTTCGCCGGCTTTGATAGTGACCTTCTCGTTGTTGCTAAGGGTCACGACCAGGTCATTAGCCAGTGCAGTATTCACGTGCACGGTAAACGTTGGCTTGACGTTCTCGGCAACGGAGGTCTGGTCGGCGGTGATAGTCACTTGGACCAGGTCGCCCTGGTTGCCAGTACCAGGAACTCCCGAGCCAGGCTCATCGGTAACCTGAGTGGTGACAGGCGTTTTGTCGAGCGTCAGCTGCTCGAACTTGCCAACGTCAGCGCCAGTGACGGTTGCGATCGATTTGACGACCGGGTCGTTCGCGCCAACATAGACGTTGTCAGGCGCTGTGACGGTAACCGAACCCGTGGTGCCGTTGGCCGGGATGGTGATGACGGTCTTGCCATCGTCCAGGGTGAAGGTCAGCGCGCCGTGTTTGTCGATTGGCAGGCCGTCTTTGTTGGTCAGGGTCACGGTGTAGGTGATCTGACCACCTTCGGTAACCGAGTCGGTCGCAGTCAGCTTGGCTACAACTTCGTCGATGGTATCGGTGACTTTCACCGAAGCATCGTTGCCCAACTGCAGATTCTCGAACGTACGACCACCCGCGTCGGCTGCCGACTTGATGCCCAGGCTGATTTCGCCGGAGTCTTTGTAGACGTCGTCGCCTTGGGCGGCGTGCTCATAAGAAACAGCAGTCTGGCCAGCTTTGATGGTGACTTGAGCGTTGTTGCTCAGGGTCACGACCAGGTCGTTGGCCAAGGCTTTGTTGATCTGCACGGTGAACGTAGGTTTGACGTTCTCGGCTACCGAAGTTTGATCCGCGGTAATGGTAACCAGCACTTGGTCGCCTTGGTTGCCAGTACCAGGAACTCCCGAGCCAGGCTCATCGGTAACCTGAGTGGTGACGGGCGTTTTGTCGAGCGTCAGCTGCTCGAACTTGCCTACATCTGCGCCAGTGACGGTTGCAATCGATTTGACGACCGGATCGTTGGCACCGACGTAGTCATTGTCAGGCGCGGTAATGGTTACCGAACCGGTCGTACCATTGGCCGGGATAGTGATGACGGTCTTGCCATCGTCCAGCGTGAAGGTCAGCGCACCATGCTTGTCGATTGGCAGGCCATCTTTGTTGGTCAGGGTCACGGTGTAGGTGATCTGACCGCCTTCGGTGACCGAATCGGTCGCAGTCAGCTTCGCCACAACTTCATCGATGGTATCGGTGACTTTGACCGATGCATCGTTGCCCAGCTGCAGGTTTTCGAAGGTACGACCGCCAGCATCGGCTGCCGACTTGATGCCCAGGCTGATTTCGCCAGAGTCCTTGTAGACGTCGTCGCCCTGCGCTGCGTGGGTGTACTGGGCGCTGGTTTGGCCGGCCTTGATGGTGATCTTCTCGTTGTTGCTGAGGGTCACGACCAAGTCGTTGGCCAGGGCCTTATTGATCTGCACGGTGAAGGTCGGCTTGACGTTCTCGGCCACGAAGGTTTGGTCAGCCGTAATGGTGACCAGTACCAAATCGCCTTGGTTACCCGTACCCGGGGTTCCAGAACCTGGCTCGTCGGTAACTTCGGTGCTGACTTGGGTTTTATCCAGCGTCAGTTGTTCGAACTTCCAAGCATCCGCGCCGCTGACCGACTCGATCGAGTTCACGACAGCAGGGTTCGTGCCCACATAAACGTTGTCAGGCGCAGTAGCGGTGGCAGAACCTACGGTGCTGTTGGCAGGCACCACCACGGTAGTGCCATCTTTGAGATGGAAGTACAGCTCTGCGTGGTTGTTGATCGGCAGACCATCTTTATTGGTCAGCGTCACGGTGTAGGTGATCTCGCCGCCTTCGGCAACCGAAGTGGTCGCAGTGAGCTTGGCTACAACTTCATCGATGGTGTCAGTGACTTTGACCGATGCATCGTTGCCCAACTGCAGGTTCTCGAACGTACGACCACCCGCGTCGGCTGCCGACTTGATGCCCAGGCTGATTTCACCGGAGTCTTTGTAGACGTCGTCGCCTTGTGCTGCGTGCTCGTAGGAAACGGCAGTCTGGCCGGCTTTGATAGTGACTTGGGCGTTGTTGCTCAGGGTCACGACCAGGTCGTTGGCCA
>NZ_OCMQ01000010.1:0-143924 GCF_900230165.1 Pseudomonas sp. URMO17WK12:I9
TTTGATCGTTCCCTTCCCCACGTTAACGTCGGCACTATCGGCCACGTTGACCACGGTAAGACCACTCTGACCGCAGCTCTGACTCGCGTCTGCTCCGAAGTATTCGGTTCGGCAGTCGTTGAGTTCGACAAGATCGACTCGGCTCCGGAAGAAAAAGCGCGCGGTATCACCATCAACACCGCTCACGTTGAGTACAACTCGACCATTCGTCACTACGCTCACGTTGACTGCCCAGGTCACGCTGACTACGTGAAGAACATGATCACCGGTGCTGCCCAGATGGACGGCGCGATCCTGGTTTGCTCGGCCGCCGATGGTCCGATGCCACAAACCCGTGAGCACATCCTGCTGTCCCGTCAGGTTGGCGTTCCGTACATCGTGGTCTTCCTGAACAAGGCTGACCTGGTAGACGACGCTGAGCTGCTGGAACTGGTCGAGATGGAAGTTCGCGACCTGCTGTCCACCTACGACTTCCCAGGCGACGACACCCCGATCATCATCGGTTCGGCTCGTATGGCGCTGGAAGGCAAAGACGACAACGAAATGGGCACTACCGCTGTTAAGAAGCTGGTAGAAACTCTGGATTCCTACATCCCTGAGCCAGTTCGTGCCATCGACCAGCCTTTCCTGATGCCGATCGAAGACGTGTTCTCGATCTCGGGTCGTGGTACCGTTGTAACCGGTCGTATCGAGCGTGGTATCGTCCGCGTTCAGGATCCGCTGGAAATCGTTGGTCTGCGTGACACCACCACCACCACCTGCACCGGTGTTGAGATGTTCCGCAAGCTGCTGGACGAAGGCCGTGCTGGCGAGAACTGCGGCGTTCTGCTGCGTGGTACCAAGCGTGACGACGTTGAGCGTGGCCAGGTTCTGGTCAAGCCAGGTTCGGTCAAGCCGCACACCAAGTTCACCGCAGAAGTCTACGTTCTGTCGAAAGAAGAAGGCGGTCGTCACACTCCGTTCTTCAAAGGCTACCGTCCTCAGTTCTACTTCCGTACCACTGACGTGACCGGTAACTGCGAACTGCCGGAAGGCGTTGAAATGGTAATGCCAGGTGACAACATTCAGATGACTGTTACCCTGATCAAGACCATCGCAATGGAAGACGGTCTGCGCTTCGCTATCCGTGAAGGCGGTCGTACCGTCGGCGCCGGCGTCGTAGCCAAAATCATCGAGTAACCACTCGACCGATTGAAAAAGCCCCCGCTCAGCGGGGGCTTTTTTTATTGGGTTGACACCAAATGGGGGCATCTATAGAATCACGCCTCCTTTTAGCGGGCGTAGTGCGTCCGTTGGGAACAGCCTGGAGTCTGAAATCCAATGCAAAATCAGCAAATCCGTATCAGGTTGAAGGCTTTCGACCATCGCCTGATCGACCAATCCACCCAGGAAATCGTGGAAACCGCGAAACGTACTGGTGCACAAGTGCGTGGTCCAATTCCACTGCCTACCCGCAAAGAGCGTTTCACCGTTCTGGTCTCCCCGCACGTCAACAAAGACGCGCGTGATCAGTACGAGATTCGCACTCATAAGCGTGTTCTGGACATCGTCCAGCCAACGGATAAAACCGTTGACGCGCTGATGAAGCTTGATCTGGCGGCAGGTGTGGAAGTACAGATCAGCCTCGGCTAAGACTTCGGTCTGGTCGTGTAACGCTCTGAAATGGGCGGCCATAGCGGGTGAAAGCCCCGTACACTCATGAGGTTTACAACATGACTATTGGTGTAATCGGTCGCAAGTGCGGTATGACCCGCATTTTCACCGAAGAAGGTGTCTCCATTCCGGTCACGGTCATTGAGATCGAGCCGAATCGCGTCACCCAGTTCAAAACTGAAGAAACCGATGGCTACCGTGCAGTGCAAGTCACTGTCGGCGAGCGTCGTGCTTCGCGCGTGACTGCCGCTCAGGCAGGCCACTTTGCCA
Organism: Pseudomonas sp. URMO17WK12:I9; assembly: GCF_900230165.1. Taxonomy (NCBI): domain Bacteria; kingdom Pseudomonadati; phylum Pseudomonadota; class Gammaproteobacteria; order Pseudomonadales; family Pseudomonadaceae; genus Pseudomonas; species Pseudomonas sp. URMO17WK12:I9. The sequence continues at coordinate 1,924 of NZ_OCMQ01000010.1, forward strand.
AGGCCAACGTTGCTGCTGGTCGCGGTGTTTGGGAGTTCCGTCTTGAAGAAGGCGATTTCCAGGCTGGCGATCTGATCAAAGCTGAACTCTTCACTGCAGGCCAGCTGGTAGACGTTACTGGTCAGTCCAAAGGTAAAGGCTTCGCCGGTACCATCAAGCGCTGGAACTTCCGTGGCCAGGACAACACCCACGGTAACTCCGTGTCGCACCGTGTCCCAGGTTCCATCGGCCAGTGCCAGACTCCTGGTCGTGTGTTCAAGGGCAAGAAGATGTCCGGTCACATGGGCGCCGAGCGCGTGACTGTTCAGTCCCTGGAAGTTGTTCGCGTAGACGCTGAGCGCAACCTGTTGCTGGTCAAGGGTGCCGTTCCAGGCGCTACTGGCGGCGACGTGGTTGTACGTCCAGCTGTCAAGGCTCGCGGTTAAGGGGAAACTGACATGCAACTTAATGTAAATGACGCTCAGGCGATCGAAGTTTCCGAACTGACTTTCGGTGGCGAATTCAACGAGACGCTGGTACACCAAGCAGTCGTGGCCTACATGGCCGGCGGCCGTCAGGGCACCAAGCAGCAAAAGACCCGTTCCGACGTGGCTGGTGGCGGTAAGCGCCCATGGCGTCAGAAGGGTACTGGCCGTGCTCGTGCTGGTACCACTCGTGGTCCGATCTGGCGTGGCGGTGGTGTAACCTTCGCAGCTCGCCCTCAAGATCACTCGCAGAAGCTCAACAAGAAGATGTATCGCGCAGCTCTGCGCTCCATCCTCGCTGAGCTGGTGCGTAGCGACCGTCTGGTCGTGGTTCAGGACTTCGCTGTTGAAGCACCGAAAACCAAAGATCTGCTGAACAAGCTGAACGGCATGGGTCTGAGCGATGTGTTGATCGTTTCCGACGCTGTTGATCAGAACCTGTACCTGGCTGCTCGTAACCTGCCGCACGTCGACGTTCGTGACGTACAAGGTTCCGACCCGGTCAGTCTGATCGCATACGAGAAAGTGTTGATCACTGTCTCGGCCGTGAAGAAATTCGAGGAGCTGCTGGGATGAACCAGGAACGCGTATTCAAAGTCCTCCTTGGCCCGCACGTTTCCGAGAAGGCTACCGTTCTGGCTGAGAAGAAAGGCCAGTTCGTATTCAAGGTTGCTACTGACGCAACCAAGCTGGAAATCAAGAAAGCTGTCGAAGGCCTGTTCAACGTAAAAGTTGAAAACGTGTCGACCGTTAACGTTCTGGGTAAAACCAAGCGTACCGCACGTGGTCTGGGCAAGCGTAATGACTGGAAGAAGGCGATCGTCTCCCTTCAGCCAGGCCAAGATCTCGATTTCAGCAGCAGTGCTGAGTAAGGAAGGGGTGCATCATGGCAATCGTTAAATGCAAACCGACTTCCCCTGGCCGCCGTTTCGTGGTCAAGGTGGTCAACAAGGAGCTGCATAAAGGCGCTCCTCACGCACCGCTGCTCGAGAAAAAATCGAAGTCTGGTGGTCGTAACAACAATGGCCGCATCACTACGCGTCACGTAGGTGGTGGTCATAAGCAGCATTACCGTCTGGTCGACTTCCGTCGCAACGACAAAGATGGCATCCCAGCCACTGTCGAGCGTATCGAATACGATCCAAACCGTACTGCTCACATCGCCCTGCTGTGCTACGCAGACGGTGAGCGTCGCTACATCATCGCCCCTAAAGGCGTGAGCGCTGGCGACCAGCTGATCGCAGGTGCCCTGGCCCCAATCAAGGCCGGTAACTCCCTGCAGCTGCGCAACATTCCAGTAGGTAGCACCATTCACGGCATCGAACTGAAGCCGGGTAAAGGTGCACAGATCGCTCGTTCCGCTGGTGCTTCGGCTCAGCTGATCGCTCGTGAAGGTGTCTACGTGACCCTGCGTCTGCGCTCTGGTGAAATGCGTAAAGTCCTGGCTGAGTGCCGTGCGACCCTGGGCGAAGTCTCGAACTCCGAGCACAGCCTGCGTTCGCTGGGTAAAGCTGGTGCCAAACGCTGGCGCGGCGTTCGCCCAACCGTTCGTGGTGTTGCCATGAACCCGGTTGACCACCCACATGGTGGTGGTGAAGGTCGTACCTCCGGTGGTCGTCATCCGGTATCGCCATGGGGCTTCCCAACCAAGGGTGCTAAAACCCGTGGTAATAAGCGTACCGACAACATGATCGTCCGTCGTCGCAAGTAACTAGAGGGATACGACAGTGCCACGTTCTCTGAAAAAAGGTCCTTTTATCGATCTTCACCTCTTGAAGAAGGTCGAAGTGGCGGTGGAGAAGAACGATCGCAAACCAGTTAAAACCTGGTCGCGTCGCTCGATGATCCTGCCACAAATGGTCGGTCTGACCATCGCGGTTCACAACGGTCGCCAGCATGTTCCAGTTCTCGTGAACGAAGACATGGTCGGCCACAAACTGGGCGAGTTCGCCGGTACCCGCACCTATCGCGGGCACGTGGCTGACAAGAAAGCCAAGCGTTAAGGGGTAAGGAAATGGAAGTAGCCGCTAAGTTGTCGGGCGCTCGAATCTCCGCCCAGAAAGCCCGCTTGGTCGCCGACCAGATCCGCGGGAAGAAGGTGGGCGAAGCGCTCAACCTGTTGGCCTTCAGCAGCAAAAAAGCCGCTGAAATCATGAAGAAAGTCCTCGAGTCGGCCGTAGCCAACGCCGAACACAACGAAGGCGCAGACGTTGATGACCTGAAGGTCTCCACCGTCTTCGTCAACGAAGGGCGTTCGCTGAAGCGCATCATGCCACGTGCCAAAGGCCGTGCTGATCGCATCGTCAAGCGGTCTTGCCATATCACTGTCAAGGTTGCGGACAAGTAACGGAGTCGATCAGATGGGTCAGAAAGTACATCCCACTGGCATTCGCCTGGGAATCGTCAAGGAGCACACCTCCGTCTGGTACGCAGACGGTGCTACTTACGCAGATTACCTGTTGAAGGATCTGAAAACGCGTGAGTACCTCCACGACAAACTAAAAAGCGCGTCCGTAAGCCGTATCGATATTCATCGTCCGGCTCAAACTGCACGCATCACCATCCACACCGCTCGTCCAGGTATCGTTATCGGGAAGAAAGGTGAGGATGTCGAGAAGCTGCGCCAGGACCTGACCAAGCAGATGGGTGTGCCTGTGCACATCAACATCGAAGAGATCCGCAAGCCGGAACTCGACGCCATGCTGGTTGCGCAAAGCGTAGCTCAGCAGCTGGAACGCCGCGTTATGTTCCGTCGCGCCATGAAGCGCGCCGTACAGAACGCCATGCGTATTGGTGCCAAGGGCATCAAGATCCAGGTGAGCGGTCGTCTCGGCGGCGCTGAGATTGCTCGTACCGAGTGGTATCGCGAAGGTCGTGTGCCTCTGCACACCCTGCGTGCCGATATCGACTACAACACCTACGAAGCTCACACCACTTACGGTGTGATCGGTGTGAAGGTTTGGATTTTCAAAGGCGAAGTTATTGGTGGTCGCCAAGAAGAACTGAAACCACAAGCACCAGCGCCTCGTAAAAAAGCTGCTAAGTAAGGGGTACGCCAAATGTTGCAACCTAAGCGTACAAAATTCCGCAAGCAGATGACTGGCCACAACCGTGGTCTGGCACTGCGCGGTAGCAAAGTCAGCTTCGGCGAATTCGCCCTGAAAGCTGTTGCTCGCGGTCGCCTCACCGCCCGCCAGATCGAGTCCGCACGTCGTGCGCTGACCCGTCACGTAAAACGTGGCGGCAAGATCTGGATCCGTGTATTCCCGGACAAGCCGATCTCCAAGAAACCTCTCGAGGTTCGTATGGGTAAAGGTAAGGGTTCCGTTGAGTACTGGGTTGCCCAGATCCAGCCAGGCAAAGTCCTGTACGAGATCGAGGGTGTTTCTGAAGAGCTGGCGCGCGAAGCTTTCGCTCTGGCCGCTGCGAAGCTGCCTCTCGCCACCTCCTTTGTTAAGCGGACGGTGATGTGATGAAAGCGAATGAACTTCGTGAAAAATCCGCACAGCAACTGAACGAGCAACTGCTCGGCTTGCTGCGCGACCAGTTCAATCTGCGTATGCAGAAAGCAACTGGCCAGTTGGGGCAGTCGCACCTGCTCTCGCAAGTCAAGCGTGACATCGCTCGCGTGAAGACTGTGCTCAACCAGCAGGCAGGTAAGTGATCATGGCTGAAGCTGAAAAAACCGTCCGTACGCTGACTGGCCGTGTCGTCAGCGACAAAATGGACAAGACCATCACCGTTCTGATCGAGCGTCGCGTTAAGCACCCGATCTACGGTAAATACGTTAAGCGTTCGACTAAGCTGCATGCGCACGACGAAACCAATCAGTGCAAGATCGGCGACAAGGTTTCCATTACCGAAACCCGTCCGCTGGCCAAGACCAAGTCCTGGGCACTGGTTGAAGTCCTCGAACGCGCTGTTGAAGTCTAAGGGCTAGGGGTCGGAGAAATTTTATGATTCAGACTCAATCCATGCTCGATGTGGCCGATAACAGCGGCGCTCGTCGCGTCATGTGCATCAAGGTGCTCGGCGGTTCTCACCGCCGTTACGCCGGCATCGGTGACATCATCAAAGTTACCGTCAAGGAAGCAATTCCGCGCGGTAAGGTCAAAAAAGGCCAAGTGATGACTGCTGTTGTCGTGCGCACCCGTCACGGTGTTCGTCGCGCTGACGGTTCCATCATTCGTTTCGACGGCAACGCTGCTGTTCTGCTGAACAACAAGCAAGAGCCGATCGGCACTCGCATCTTCGGGCCAGTGACCCGTGAACTTCGTACTGAGAAGTTCATGAAGATCGTCTCGCTCGCCCCTGAAGTGCTGTAAGGAGATCCGACATGCAAAAGATTCGTCGTGACGACGAGATCATCGTGATCGCCGGCAAAGACAAAGGTAAGCGCGGTAAGGTGCTGAAGGTTCTCGCTGACGACCGTCTGGTCATCGGTGGTGTGAACCTGGTCAAGCGTCATACCAAGCCTAACCCGATGGCGGGCGTTCAGGGCGGTATCGTCGAAAAAGAAGCGCCTCTGCACGCTTCCAACGTTGCCATCTTCAACGGTGAAACCAACAAGGCTGACCGCGTTGGTTTCAAAGTAGAAGACGGTAAGAAAATTCGTGTCTTCAAGTCGACCCAAAAAGCGGTTGATGCTTGAACACTGCTAGGTAGAAGACCATGGCACGACTGAAAGAGATTTACCGGAACGAGATCGCTCCTAAGCTTAAGGATGAACTTAAGCTGTCGAACGTGATGGAAGTTCCGCGCGTTACCAAAATCACCCTGAACATGGGTCTGGGCGAAGCGATCGGTGACAAGAAGGTCATCGAGCACGCTGTTGCCGACCTGGAAAAGATCACCGGTCAAAAGCCGGTCGTGACTTTCGCTCGCAAATCCATCGCTGGCTTCAAAGTCCGCGAAGGCTGGCCGATCGGCGTCAAGGTGACCCTGCGTAGCGACAAGATGTACGAATTCCTGGACCGCCTGCTGGCGATCTCCCTGCCTCGGGTTCGCGACTTCCGCGGCCTGAATGCCAAGTCCTTCGACGGTCGTGGCAACTACAGCATGGGCGTGAAAGAGCAGATCATCTTCCCGGAAATCGACTACGACAAGATCGATGCTCTGCGCGGTTTGGACATCACCCTGACCACCACTGCTCGTTCGGACGACGAAGGCCGCGCTCTGCTGCGTGCTTTCAAGTTCCCGTTCCGCAACTGATTGGAGTAGGAAAATGGCCAAGAAGAGCATGAAAAACCGTGAGCTGAAGCGTCAGCAAACGGTAGCCAAGTACGCTAAAAAGCGCGCTGAGCTGAAAGCGACCATCGTCAATCTGAACGCCTCTCCTGAAGAGCGTTTCGCTGCCGTTGTCGCTCTGCAGAAGCAGCCTCGCGATGCTAGCGCTGCACGCCTGCGCAACCGTTGCCGCCTGACCGGTCGTCCTCACGGTGTATACCGTAAGTTCGGCCTGGGCCGTAACATGCTGCGTCAAGCGGCAATGCGTGGCGACGTACCAGGTCTGGTCAAGGCCTCCTGGTAATCGCTGCAGGTTGAGTCGTCGGCGTAGGGGGTTAATCTTCCGACCGCCGGTGACGCTTCCCACGAACAAGCCCCTACATGGGGCTTGTTTCGTTTCTGGCTTGTGTCTAGAATGACCGGCTCACCTGAGCCTGGGCTTCTTGCCCTGCCTGTTCAGGTGGTTGTGATAGCCGCAAGGCTAATAATTCTTGTATCAGGAGCATCTAGCCCATGAGTATGCAGGACCCGTTAGCGGACATGCTAACTCGCATCCGTAATGCCCAGATGGCTGAAAAGTCCGTCGTAAGCATGCCTTCCTCCACCCTGAAGGTCGCGGTTGCCAAAGTTCTGAAAGATGAAGGTTACATCGCTGGTTACCAGGTAACTGGTGAAGCCAAGCCTTCCCTGTCGATCGAACTCAAGTACTTCGAAGGCCGTCCGGTCATCGAGGAACTGAAGCGTTCCAGCCGTCCAGGCCTGCGCCAGTACAAGTCCGTCACAGATCTGCCGAAAGTACGTGGCGGCCTGGGCGTGTCTATCGTCTCCACCAACAAAGGTGTGATGACTGACCGCGCTGCGCGCGCTGCCGGTGTCGGCGGCGAAGTTCTGTGCACAGTGTTCTAAGGGGAGATAGGCATGTCTCGCGTCGCTAAGAACCCCGTTAAGCTGCCAGCAGGCGTCGAAGTAAAATTCGCCGGCCAGCAGCTTTCGGTGAAGGGTGCCAAGGGCACTCTCGAACTGAACGTTCACTCGTCTGTTGAAGTTACCGAAGAGTCCGGCGAACTGCGCTTCGTCGCTCGCAACGGTGATCAGCAAGCTCGCGCCATGGCCGGTACTACCCGCGCTCTGGTGAACAACATGGTCCAAGGCGTAAGCCAAGGCTTCGAGCGCAAGCTCCAGCTGGTCGGTGTTGGTTACAAGGCACAGGCAAAAGGCACCGTCCTGAACCTGGCTCTGGGCTTCTCGCATCCAGTGGACTACGAACTGCCAGCCGGTATCACCGCAGAAACCCCAAGCCAAACCGACATCCTGATCAAGGGTATCGATAAGCAGCTGGTGGGTCAGGTGGCCGCTGAAATCCGCGATTTCCGTCCGCCAGAGCCTTACAAAGGCAAGGGTGTGCGTTACGCGGACGAAGTAGTCCGTCGTAAAGAAGCCAAGAAGAAGTAGGGCCTAGCAAATGACCGACAAAAAAGTTACTCGACTGCGTCGCGCTCGCAAAGCACGTCTCAAGATGCACGAACTCGAAGTCGTGCGCCTGTGCGTGTTCCGCTCCTCGCAGCATATCTACGCCCAGGTCATTTCGGCCGACGGCAGCAAGGTTCTGGCAAGCGCCTCGACCTTGGACAAAGACCTGCGTGATGGCGCCACTGGCAACATCGACGCGGCCACTAAGGTTGGCAAGCTGGTAGCTGAGCGCGCGAAAGCCGCCGGTGTATCTCAAGTTGCCTTTGACCGTTCCGGCTTCAAGTACCATGGCCGCGTCAAAGCGCTGGCTGATGCTGCTCGTGAAGGCGGGCTGGAGTTCTAAGTTATGGCAAATAACGATCAAAAGCGCGACGAAGGCTACATCGAGAAGCTGGTTCAAGTTAACCGCGTTGCCAAAACCGTAAAAGGCGGCCGTATCTTCACCTTCACCGCGCTGACCGTGGTGGGTGATGGCAAGGGTCGTGTTGGCTTCGGCCGTGGCAAGTCGCGCGAAGTACCTGCCGCGATCCAGAAAGCCATGGAAGCTGCTCGTCGCAACATGATTCAGGTAGACCTGAAGGGCACCACTCTGCAGTACGCCACCAAGGCCGCCCACGGCGCCTCGAAGGTTTACATGCAGCCTGCCTCGGAAGGTACCGGTATCATCGCCGGTGGCGCAATGCGTGCCGTCCTGGAAGTTGCTGGTGTTCAGAACGTTCTGGCCAAGTGCTACGGTTCGACCAACCCAGTGAACGTGGTTTACGCCACCTTCAAGGGTCTGAAAGCCATGCAATCTCCTGAATCCATTGCTGCCAAGCGCGGCAAGAGCGTCGAGGAGATCTTCTGATCATGGCAACCGTTAAAGTAACGCTGATCAAAAGCACCGCCGGCCGTCTGCCTAACCACATTCTGTGCGTTAAAGGCCTGGGCCTGCGTCGCATCGGTCACACTGTAGAAGTCCAAGATACTCCCGAGAACCGCGGGATGATCAACAAGGCTTACTACATGCTGAAGGTCGAGGGTTAATCAATGAAACTCAATGATCTGAGTCCAGCGCCGGGTTCCCGTCGCGAGAAGCATCGTCCGGGCCGTGGTATCGGTAGCGGTTTGGGTAAGACTGGTGGCCGTGGTCACAAAGGTCAGACCTCCCGTTCCGGTGGCACCATCGCTCCGGGCTTCGAAGGCGGTCAACAGCCGCTGCACCGTCGTCTGCCGAAGTTCGGCTTCGTTTCCCTGAAAGCCATGGACCGCGCAGAAGTGCGTCTGTCCGAGTTGGCCAAAGTGGACGGCGACGTGATCTCCGTGCAATCCCTGAAGGATGCCAACGTGATCGGCCAGAACGTACAGCGTGTGAAAATCATGCTGTCTGGCGAAGTCACTCGCGCAGTCACCATCAAGGGTATCGCAGCCACCAAGGGTGCGCGTGCGGCTATCGAAGCAGCTGGCGGCAAGTTCGAGGAATAAATGGCTAAGCAAGGTGCTCTCTCTTCGCTCGGTAAGGGCGGGATGTCGGAACTCTGGGCTCGTCTGCGCTTTCTGTTCATGGCGATCATCGTCTATCGGATAGGTGCGCATATCCCGGTTCCCGGCATCAATCCGGACCGTCTGGCGGATCTGTTTCGGCAGAATGAGGGGACCATTCTTAGCTTGTTCAACATGTTTTCCGGTGGCGCGCTTGAGCGCATGAGCATCTTTGCATTGGGGATCATGCCGTACATTTCGGCATCGATCATCATGCAGCTGATGACCGCGGTCAGTCCGCAACTGGAGCAGTTGAAGAAGGAAGGTGAAGCTGGCCGTCGCAAGATCAGCCAGTACACCCGCTACGGCACCGTTATCCTGGCGCTGGTCCAAGCCATTGGCATGTCCATTGGCCTGGCCAACCAGGGCGTGGCGTTTTCTGTAGGCCTCGGCTTCCATGTCGTTGCCGTCTCCACCTTTGTGGCAGGCGCAATGTTCATGATGTGGCTGGGCGAGCAGATCACCGAGCGCGGTGTGGGCAACGGTATCTCGATGTTGATTTTCGCAGGTATCGTTGCCGGTCTTCCGAGAGCAATCGGGCAGTCTTTCGAGTCTGCACGCACGGGTGATATCAACATTTTCGCCCTGGTCGCTATCGGTTTGCTGGCAGTAGCGATCATCGGTTTCGTGGTGTTCATCGAGCGTGGTCAGCGGCGTATTGCCGTTCATTACGCCAAGCGCCAGCAGGGCCGCAAGGTCTTCGCTGCGCAGACCAGCCACTTGCCGCTGAAGGTGAACATGGCGGGGGTTATCCCGGCCATCTTCGCGAGCAGCATCTTGCTGTTCCCGGCTTCGCTGGGTGCCTGGTTCGGTCAGTCCGAAGGTATGGGCTGGCTGCAGGACATCTCGCAGTCGATCGCTCCTGGTCAGCCGTTGAACATTCTGCTGTTTAGTGCAGGGATCATTTTCTTCTGCTTCTTCTACACAGCATTGATGTTCAATCCGAAAGACGTAGCGGAAAACCTGAAGAAGTCCGGTGCCTTTATTCCGGGTATCCGTCCTGGTGAGCAGTCGGCGCGCTACATTGATGGCGTTCTGACTCGTCTGACCATGTTCGGTGCTCTTTACATGATGGCCGTCTGCCTTCTGCCCCAGTTCCTGGTGGTGGCAGCAAATGTGCCGTTCTACCTTGGCGGGACCTCGTTGCTGATTGTGGTAGTGGTTGTGATGGACTTCATGTCCCAAGTACAATCGCACCTCGTTTCGCACCAGTACGAATCCCTGATGAAGAAAGCCAACCTGAAAGGCTACGGTGGCAGCGGTTTGCTGCGCTGATAAGCCCCTAAGGTTCGAGGAGTCGGTAATGAAAGTTCGTGCATCGGTGAAAAAGCTGTGCCGCAACTGCAAGATCATCCGTCGCGAAGGCGTCGTACGAGTGATCTGCAGCGCGGAACCGCGTCACAAACAGCGCCAAGGCTGAGTGTGATTCGCGCTTCAAACCCAGCAGCTAGTGTGCTGCTGGGTTGATTATTTGTTTCTACAGCGATATTATCTCGCGCCCTATTTCTTGGCTTCCGGGGCGTAGGTAGCTGTCAATTGGAGTCCCACTGAATGGCCCGTATTGCAGGCGTTAACATTCCAGATAACAAGCATACTGTTATCTCGCTGACCTACATCTATGGTGTCGGTCGCACTACTGCACAGAAAATCTGTGTAGATGCTGGTGTAAATCCAGCCGCTAAGATCAAGGATCTGAGCGACGAGCAAATCGAAACCCTGCGTGGCGAAGTCGCGAAGTTCACCACCGAAGGTGACCTGCGCCGTGACGTAAACATGAAGATCAAGCGCTTGATGGACCTGGGTTGCTACCGCGGCCTGCGTCATCGTAAAGGTCTGCCGGTTCGCGGTCAGCGCACCAAGACCAACGCACGCACCCGTAAGGGCCCGCGTAAGCCGATCCGCAAGTAATCGCCCAGGAATATAGACATGGCAAAACCTGCTGCTCGTCCTCGTAAAAAAGTCAAAAAGACAGTGGTTGATGGCATCGCCCACATCCACGCTTCTTTTAACAACACCATCGTGACCATCACCGACCGTCAGGGCAATGCTTTGTCCTGGGCGACCTCCGGTGGTTCGGGTTTCCGTGGTTCGCGCAAATCCACCCCGTTCGCAGCTCAGATCGCTGCTGAGCGTGCTGGTCAAGCTGCGCTGGAATACGGTCTGAAGAACCTCGACGTAAACGTCAAGGGTCCAGGTCCAGGTCGTGAGTCCGCCGTTCGTGCATTGAACAGCTGCGGCTACAAGATCGCCAGCATCACCGACGTGACGCCAATCCCGCATAACGGGTGCCGTCCGCCGAAGAAGCGTCGCGTGTAATCAGGAGACAGATAAATGGCACGTTACATTGGTCCAAAATGCAAACTGTCTCGTCGTGAAGGCACCGATCTGTTCCTGAAGAGCGGCGTTCGCGCTCTGGAATCGAAGTGCAACATCGAAGCAGCCCCAGGTATCCACGGCCAGCGCCGTGGCCGTCAGTCCGACTACGGTACCCAGCTGCGCGAGAAACAAAAAGTCCGTCGTATCTACGGTGTTCTGGAGCGTCAGTTCCGCGGTTACTACCAAGCTGCTGCCTCGAAAAAAGGCGCAACCGGTGAGAACCTGCTGCAACTGCTCGAGTGCCGTCTGGATAACGTCGTTTACCGTATGGGCTTCGGCTCGACTCGTTCCGAGTCCCGTCAGCTGGTTTCGCACAAAGCGATCAGCGTCAACGGTAAGACTGTAAACATTCCATCCTACCAAGTTCGTCCGGGTGACGTGGTCGCGGTTCGTGAGAAGTCGCTGAACCAGCTGCGCATTGTTCAAGCCCTTGAACTGTGTGCCCAGCGTGGCCGCGTTGAGTGGGTTGACGTGGATGCTGCCAAAAAGTCGGGCGTTTTCAAGAACGTTCCTGCTCGCAGCGACCTGTCTGCCGACATCAACGAAAACCTGATTGTCGAGCTCTACTCCAAGTAAGGGCTAGAAAATAGGTGCATCCATGCAGATTTCGGTAAATGAGTTCCTGACTCCCCGCCACATTGATGTGCAGGTAGTCAGTCCGACCCGCGCCAAGATCACGCTCGAGCCTCTCGAGCGTGGCTTCGGCCATACCCTGGGCAACGCGCTGCGCCGCATCCTGTTGTCCTCCATGCCTGGCTGTGCAGTAGTCGAGGCCGAGATCGATGGCGTACTCCACGAGTACTCCGCGATCGAAGGTGTACAGGAAGATGTCATTGAAATCCTGTTGAACCTGAAAGGCCTGGCTATCAAACTGCACGGTCGTGACGAAGTTACGCTGACCTTGTCGAAAAAGGGTTCGGGGGTGGTTACCGCTGCCGATATTCAGCTGGATCACGATGTCGAGATCGTCAACCCCGATCACGTAATCGCGAACCTGGCGTCGAATGGCGCCCTGAACATGAAGCTCACTGTAGCTCGTGGTCGCGGTTACGAGCCGGCCGACTCCCGTCAGACCGACGAAGACGAAAGCCGTAGCATTGGCCGTCTGCAGTTGGACGCTTCGTTCAGCCCTGTGCGTCGTATCGCCTATGTGGTCGAAAACGCACGTGTTGAGCAGCGTACCAACTTGGACAAGCTGGTCATTGATCTGGAAACCAACGGCACCCTGGATCCTGAAGAGGCTATCCGCCGCGCTGCGACCATCCTGCAACAGCAGTTGGCCGCGTTCGTCGACCTCAAAGGTGACAGTGAGCCTGTCGTAGTCGAGCAGGAAGACGAGATCGATCCGATCCTGCTACGTCCGGTTGACGACCTGGAACTGACTGTACGTTCGGCCAACTGCCTGAAGGCGGAGAACATCTACTACATCGGCGACCTGATTCAGCGTACCGAAGTAGAGCTGTTGAAGACTCCTAACCTTGGCAAGAAGTCCCTGACTGAAATCAAGGACGTCCTGGCCTCTCGTGGTCTGTCTCTCGGCATGCGCCTCGACAACTGGCCGCCTGCAAGTCTTAAGAAGGACGACAAGGCGACCGCCTGATCGTCGTAATCACCGAACGTAGTGTTTGGTAAGGAATGAATCATGCGTCATCGTAAAAGTGGACGTCACCTGAGCCGCACCAGCTCTCACCGCAAGGCTATGTTCCAGAACATGGCAGTGTCGTTGATCGAGCACGAGCTGATCAAAACCACCCTGCCGAAAGCCAAGGAACTGCGTCGCGTTGCCGAGCCGCTGATCACCCTGGCCAAGGAAGACAGCGTTGCCAACCGTCGTCTGGCCTTCGACCGTACCCGTTCGAAGTCTGCTGTTGGTAAACTGTTCAACGATCTGGGCAAGCGCTACGCCACCCGTCAGGGCGGCTACCTGCGCATCCTGAAGTGCGGTTTCCGCGCTGGCGACAACGCGCCAATGGCGTACGTCGAGCTGGTTGATCGTCCAGTCGGTGGTGCTGTAGAAGCTGCCGAGTAAGACGTTTTGTCTGCTACAAAGAACCGGGCCTAGTGCCCGGTTTTTTGTATTTCAGGTTATTAAAACTATCTATCACATCCAGTAATTCAATAAATTTCCAGGTGGGGCCAATTCTGCTGATAATCCTCTCAAGCCGATAAACAGGCATTTGAGACTGATCGAGGAGAGCCCATGAGCAAAACGCTTACTACCGCCAGCGGTGCACCTGTAGCGGATAACCAGAATTCCCGTACCGCAGGTCAACGCGGTCCACTGCTGCTAGATGACTTCCACCTGATCGAGAAGCTGGCGCATTTCAACCGCGAAAACATCCCTGAGCGACGTGTGCATGCCAAAGGCTCTGGTGCCTACGGTACGTTCACGGTGACGCGCGACATTACTCACCTCACCAGTGCGAAACTGTTTGAGCAAATTGGCAAGCAGACCGAAACGTTTCTGCGATTTTCCACGGTAGGTGGGGAGCGTGGCTCGGCCGACACAGAGCGTGACCCACGAGGGTTTGCGGTCAAGTTCTATACGGAAGAAGGCAACTGGGACATCGTCGGCAATAACACGCCTGTGTTCTTCATCCGTGATCCACTGAAGTTTCCAGACTTCATTCACACGCAAAAACGCCATCCTCAGACCAATCTGAAGAATGCCCAGATGATGTGGGACTTCTGGTCTCATTCGCCGGAAGCGCTGCACCAGGTCACGATCTTGTTTTCGGACCGCGGTATCCCCGACGGTTATCGGCATATGCACGGCTTCGGCAGCCATACCTACAGCTTGATCAGCGCCGACGGTCAGCGTACGTGGGTCAAATGGCACTTCAAGACCCAGCAGGGCATCAAGAACCTGGCGCCTGCTGAAGCTGCGCGTCTGGCCGGCACCGATCCGGATTACGCCCAGCGCGACCTGTACGAGGCCATCGAGCGTGGCGACCACCCGCGCTGGACGGTGTGTATTCAGGTCATGGCTGAAGCAGAGGCCGCGAACCGTTCCGAAAATCCGTTCGACGTGACCAAGACCTGGTCGCAGAAAGATTACCCGCTGATCGAAGTGGGTGTACTGGAGCTCAACCGCAACCCACTGAACTACTTCGCCGAAGTCGAGCAGGCTGCATTCGGTCCGAGCAACATGGTGCCTGGGGTGGGGCTGTCACCTGATCGCATGCTGCAAGGCCGCGTGTTCGCCTATGCCGATGCGCACCGCTATCGGGTAGGCACCAACCATCAGCAATTGCCGGTGAATGCTCCCCGGTGTGCTGTCAACAGCTACCAGCGTGATGGCTCGATGGCGCTGGGTACCTACGGTGGGGCACCCAATTATGAGCCCAACAGCTACGCGGATGCTCCCAAGCAATCGCCGCGTCATGGTGAGCCTGGGCTTGCGCTGAATGGTTTGGCCGACCGGTATGATCATCGCGAGGACACCGATTACTTCAGCCACGCGGGCGCCCTGTTCCGGCTGATGAGCCAGGCGCAGCAGGAGCTACTGGTCAACAACATTGCGGGGGCCATGTCCGGAGTTACCGACGATGTCATCCAGCGTCAATTGCAATACTTCTTCAAAGCCGATCCCGCTTACGGGGCAGGTGTCGCAAAGGCGCTTGGGATGAATATCGCCTAAGTCGAAGTGATAAGAATAACCGCCCTCATTTGGGCGGTTTTTCAATGAATATCACTACCGTTTGCCCGATTTTTTCCAGTGAGTCGCGCGGTTTTCAGTGACCAGGCGCACAACGTGGTTCACACTATGCGGTATACACGCTTTCACATGGAGAACCCCGGCGATGCAAGGCCACCCAGACGTCATCAATTACCTCGTCATGCTGCTGAAGGGCGAACTGGCTGCACGTGACCAGTACTTCATTCACTCGCGCATGTACGAAGACTGGGGCCTGACCAAGCTCTACGAGCGCATCAACCATGAGATGGAAGAAGAGGCGCAGCACGCTGACGCTTTGATGCGCCGCATTCTCATGCTCGAGGGCACCCCGGACATGCGTGCGGACGATCTCGAAGTGGGAACCACTGTCCCTGAAATGATCGAAGCGGATTTGAAGCTCGAATACAAAGTGCGAGCGGCGCTTTGCAAGGGGATCGAGTTGTGCGAACTGCACAAGGATTATGTGAGCCGTGACATTCTGCGCGCGCAATTGGCCGATACCGAGGAAGATCACACCTATTGGCTCGAGAAGCAGCAAGGCTTGATCAAGGCGATCGGTCTGCAGAATTACCTGCAATCACAGATGTAATGCTTCGATTGCATTGTGCTTGGGCCTTGTAGTGGCTCTAGCATGAAAGCGATGAGCCGATAAGAAAGGGGCGCCTAGGCGCCCCTTCACGTTCATCACGCTCGGTCTCGCTCCAGCAGAGGCTTGAGGTAGTGCCCGGTGTAGGATTGTTTTATCTTGCTCAGTTCCTCGGGCGTACCGCATGCGATGATCTGCCCACCCTTTGAGCCGCCCTCTGGCCCGAGGTCCACCAGCCAATCGGCTGTCTTGATGACGTCCAGGTTGTGCTCGATGACCACTACGGTGTTGCCATGGTCACGAAGCCGGTGCAGAACGTCCAGCAGCTGCTGGATATCGGCGAAGTGCAGGCCCGTAGTAGGCTCGTCCAGGATATACAAGGTCTTACCGGTATCGCGCTTGGACAGCTCCCGTGACAGCTTCACGCGCTGGGCTTCGCCCCCCGAAAGCGTCGTCGCCGATTGACCTAGCTTGATGTAGGAAAGCCCTACGTCCATCAGGGTCTGGAGCTTGCGCGCCAATGCAGGCACCGCATCGAAGAACTCACGCGCATCCTCGATGGTCATTTCCAGCACCTCGTGGATGTTCTTGCCCTTGTACTTGATCTCCAGGGTTTCGCGGTTGTAGCGCTTGCTCTTGCACACATCGCAAGGCACGTAGATGTCCGGGAGGAAATGCATTTCCACCTTGATCAGGCCGTCGCCCTGGCACGCTTCGCAGCGCCCGCCTTTCACGTTGAACGAGAACCGGCCTGGGCCATACCCGCGCGAGCGTGATTCAGGCACCCCAGAGAACAGCTCGCGGATCGGCGTGAAGATCCCTGTGTAGGTGGCAGGGTTGGACCGGGGGGTGCGGCCGATGGGGCTCTGGTCGATATCCACCACCTTGTCCAGGTGCTGCAACCCGTCCATGCTGGCATGGGGCGCCGCTTCCAGGCTGCTCGCGCCGTTCAGGGCGGTGGCTGCGAGCGGGAACAGGGTGTTGTTGATGAGCGTGGACTTGCCGGAGCCTGAGACGCCGGTCACGCAGGTCAGCAGCCCGATGGGGATTTCCAGATCGACGTTCTGAAGGTTGTTGCCACGTGCGCCCTTGAGCTTGAGCTGCAGCTTTTTGTCGCGCGGTGTGCGCTTGGCAGGGACCACGATCTTTCTACGGCCGGACAGGTACTGGCCGGTTACGGAGCCCGGGTGGTCCATGACTTCCTGAGGCGTACCCTCAGCGACGATCTTGCCGCCATGCACGCCGGCCCCTGGCCCAATGTCCACCACGTAGTCCGCCAGGCGGATCGCATCCTCGTCATGCTCGACGACGATTACGGTGTTGCCCAGATCACGCAGGTGATTGAGGGTGGCGAGCAAGCGATCGTTGTCGCGCTGATGAAGGCCAATTGACGGCTCGTCCAGGATATACATCACCCCCACCAAGCCTGCCCCGATCTGGCTGGCGAGGCGGATGCGCTGAGCCTCACCACCGGACAGGGTTTCTGCGCTACGGTCAAGGGTGAGGTAATCCAGGCCCACGTTCACCAGGAACTGCAACCGTTCGCAGATTTCCTTGAGAATCTTGGCCGCGATTTCGCCACGGCGACCGGTCAGGGTCAGCGTGCTGAAGTAGCCACTGGCGTCACCGATCGGCATGTTGGCGACCGCCGGCAGCGTCTTCTCACCGACCCACACATGACGCGCCTCGCGCCGCAGCCGCGTGCCACGGCAGTCCGGGCACGGCTGGGTGCCCAGGTACTTGGCCAGTTCCTCGCGTACGGTATTGGACTCGGTTTCGCGGTAGCGGCGTTCCAGGTTGGGGATGATCCCTTCGAACGGGTGCGAGCGCTTGACGATGTCACCCCGGTCGTTGAGGTACTTGAAGTCCACGCTGTGCTTGCCGCTGCCTTGCAGGATCACCTTCTGATGCTCCGGCGCAAGCTCGCCGAATGCTTCGTCCAGGCTGAAGTCGTAATGCGCAGCCAGCGACCCCAGCATCTGGAAGTAGTAGACGTTACGGCGATCCCACCCGCGAATGGCGCCTTCGGCCAAGGTCAGTTCCGCATTGACCAGGCGCTTGGTATCGAAATACTGCTTCACGCCCAGGCCGTCACAGGTCGGGCAGGCACCGGCCGGGTTGTTGAACGAGAACAGCTTGGGTTCCAGTTCGCTGATCGCATGACCGCAAATGGGGCAGGCAAAGCGCGCCGAAAAAATGGTCTCTTCGCCTTTCTCGTCGTCCATGGGAGCGATCAGCGCGATACCATCCGCCAGCTTCAACGCGGTCTCGAACGACTCGGCCAATCGCTGCTGAAGATCGGCACGCACTTTGAAACGATCGACCACCACATCGATACTGTGCTTTTTCTGCTTGTCCAGCTTGGGCAACTCGTCCAGTTCGTAGAGTTTGCCGTTGACGCGGGCGCGGACGAAGCCTTGGGCGCGCAGCTCGTCGAACACCGCCAGGTGCTCACCCTTGCGCTCACGGATGACCGGGGCCAGGAGCATCAACTTGCTGCCTTCCGGGCGCTCCAGTACCAGGTCGACCATCTGGCTGACCGTTTGCGCTTCCAGGGGTATGTCATGGTCTGGGCAGCGGGGTGTCCCGACCCTGGCGTACAGCAGGCGCAAGTAGTCGTAGATCTCGGTGATGGTGCCGACGGTGGAGCGGGGGTTGTGTGAGGTGGATTTCTGTTCGATGGAAATGGCCGGTGACAGCCCTTCGATGGTATCGACGTCAGGCTTTTCCATCATCGAGAGGAACTGGCGGGCATACGCCGACAGCGATTCCACATAACGACGCTGGCCCTCGGCGTACAGCGTATCGAAGGCCAGGGATGACTTGCCCGAGCCCGACAGGCCGGTAATGACGATGAGCTTGTCCCGGGGCAGGGTCAGGTCGATGTTCTTCAGGTTGTGGGTACGTGCCCCACGAATCAGGATCTTGTCCACTGCGGCCTCGCTCGGCGGGCATAAACGAAGAATTATACGGCGCCCTGCCAGTACGCGGCAAAGCGTCGCGTAGATGCCGTCAAGCTGTCGGACTGATAGAATCGCCGCCGGTTCACACGAGATTAATCCATGCACGACACCCACAACGAGCGCATGAGCGGCAATGAAACCCGCGCCGCCGGCGGTCTGGCTCTGGTCTTCGCTTTTCGTATGCTGGGCATGTTCATGGTCTTGCCGGTCCTGGCCACCTATGGCATGGACCTGGCCGGCGCCACGCCCGCGCTGATTGGCCTGGCCATTGGCGCCTATGGCCTCACCCAGGCCGTGTTGCAGATTCCCTTCGGGATGATTTCAGACCGCATCGGCCGTCGACCCGTCATCTACCTGGGCTTGATCGTGTTTGCCCTGGGCAGCGTCCTGGCAGCCCAGGCCGATTCCATCTGGGGCATCATCGCAGGGCGCATCCTGCAAGGGGCCGGCGCCATTTCGGCGGCGGTGATGGCGCTGCTGTCGGACCTGACCCGGGAACAGCACCGCACCAAGGCCATGGCCATGATCGGGATGAGCATTGGTCTTTCCTTTGCAGTGGCAATGGTCGTCGGGCCTTTGCTGACAAGTGCCTTTGGCTTGTCAGGATTGTTCCTTGCAACGGCCGGCTTGGCCTTGGTTGGCATCGCGTTGATTGCCTTCGTGGTACCTGCCACGCACAACATTCTGCAGCATCGCGAATCGGGCGTTGCGCGTCAGGCCATCGGCCCGACCCTGCGTCACCCGGACCTTCTACGGCTGGATGTGAGCATCTTCATCCTGCATGCCATTCTCATGGCCAGCTTCGTCGCGCTGCCTCTGGCCTTCGTCGAGCGCGGCGGACTGCCCAAGGAGCAACACTGGTGGGTCTACCTGACCGCGCTGTTCGTCTCATTTTTTGCAATGGTACCGTTCATCATCTACGGCGAAAAAAAGCGCAAGATGAAACGTGTGCTGGCCGGGGCCGTCAGCGTACTGCTGTTGGTCGAGCTATTCTTCTGGCAGTGGGCTGACGGTTTGCGCGGACTGGTGATCGGCACCGTGGTATTCTTCACCGCATTCAACCTGCTGGAGGCTTCGTTGCCTTCGCTGGTCAGCAAGGTGTCGCCAGCAGGTGGCAAGGGAACGGCGATGGGGGTGTACTCCACCAGCCAGTTTCTCGGTGCTGCGCTAGGGGGCATCCTGGGTGGCTGGCTGTTCCAGCATGGTGGGCTGAACACCGTGTTCCTTGGCTGCGCGATACTGTGTGCCATCTGGTTGGCCGTTGCCTTGAGCATGAACGAGCCACCGTATGTGACCAGCTTGCGCATGCCTTTGTCGCCGGAGGCCGCCAAGGATGCTGGCCTGGCTGCACGGTTGATGGCCGTGCCCGGCGTGACCGACGCCGTTGTGGTCTCGGAAGAATCAGCCGTCTATATCAAACTGGATACGAAAATTTTGGACCGTACGACCCTGGAGCGCCTGATCAATCCGGCCTCAGCGGCGTGCGAAGCCTAGGAGAACGTTATGGCCCGTGGGGTTAACAAAGTCATTCTGGTCGGTACCTGTGGCCAGGATCCCGAAGTCCGCTACCTGCCCAACGGTAATGCCGTGACCAACCTGAGCCTGGCAACCAGCGAGCAATGGACCGACAAGCAGTCGGGCCAGAAGGTCGAGCGTACCGAATGGCACCGTGTGTCGCTGTTCGGCAAGGTTGCTGAGATTGCCGGCGAGTACCTGCGCAAAGGTTCGCAGTGCTACATCGAAGGCAAGCTGCAGACCCGTGAGTGGGAAAAAGACGGCATCAAGCGCTACACCACTGAAATCATCGTTGACATCAACGGCACCATGCAGCTGCTGGGCGGCCGTCCGCAGAACCAGCAAGGCGGCGGCGACCCGTACAACCAGGGTGGCGGTAACAACTACAACCAAGGTGGCGGTCAGCAGCAACAGTACAACCAGCAACCTGCGCGCCAGCAGGCCCCGCGCCCGCAACAGCAACAGCGCCCGGCGCCGCAGCAGCCAGCGCCGCAACCGGCGGCTGACTTCGACAGCTTTGATGATGATATTCCGTTCTGATTTGAACGGTAGGGCATCGCGCTACAGTAAAAACCCGGGGCAATTGCTCCGGGTTTTTTTATACTTGGGGCATGGTCAACTATTAAGTTTGTTGGCGAGTAAGAACAGTACTCAATGAACTTTCTCCTTCTGCCGTAGGGTCTTTCCCAAGTTTGCATGACACCGACTATGCAGTGCCAATATTGCTTAGTATCTCAGCTTTGACAAGGAGAGGCTCATGCAATCAGGAACTGAACAGCGGGAGATAAAACTGACAGCGTCGACTGGGGACTATCACGTTTCGGGGTTCAGCGAAGACTACGCGGCATATCTCAAGGGTCGCGATAGAGGTGCTGAATATTCTGGCTGGTTCGTGATGGCGGTAGGTATCATCATCGCCTTGGTGGGCTTCGGTACGCTCGTTCTAGGCCCTGAAACGATTACGTACAACAGAGTGGCAGGCCCTACCTTGCTGCAGTACATACAGATGTACCCTGGGCCAATATTCAGTGTGGGTGGCGTCCTGTTTGCAATTGGTACCCGACTTCACGCCAGCAGCGAGGTCAGCCAGGAAGCGTTTCTACTGTCACGTTACAAGTTCATTGCTCCGGACGGCACATACGTCAATGACGACGTTAAACTTAGTTACTTGGGAGATGACAATTTTTCTATAACTACTCAATGATCTTTCAACTGACCACGCGGCCACTGCGGGGGCTACTGTCCGTCTCAATATCTGAGCGCTAGGTAGGGTACGGAGAAAGGCAACGTAAACACCGCATGGAGCAAGTCAGTGAGACCATCACGGCATGACTTCTGCGAGCTTGTCGAGACCCGTTCCAAGGGGGCGATCTTTTTTCAGCCAGCCGAACATGCGCTCGATGGACATGGTGTTGTAGGTATTTGCGCCGGTCGAACAACCTGGGCAAACCCGGCTTAGGCTTGCGCTTCATCGAGCGCTTCGGAATGACGGGCTGTATGCGGCACCGGTCGAAGTACTGACGCAACGCTTGTGCGTCATAGCCTTTGTCGGCGAGCAGCCACGTGCTGAGATGTATGATCTATCTTCAGCCTACCTGACCCACGTCATCGCACCTTTTCGATTCCTTGCTAGTCTTACCTGTTGGCGGTCATCAAACCGCCGTCACCGTGACTACCAAGAGGCGCCGGCCATGTTCCGTGCGTCCAAATCTGATCAGGAGTGCACGATGGATCTCAACCGTCGGCAATTCTTCAAGGTCGCCGCCGTCGGCCTTGGAGGCTCGAGCCTTGCGGCGCTGGGCATGGCCCCAACGCCTGCGTTCGCCGAGCAAGTGCGCCACTTCAAGCTGGCGCATACCAAAGAAACCCGTAACACCTGCCCCTACTGCTCGGTCGGCTGCGGCTTGATCCTGTACAGCCAGGGTGATGCAGGCAAGAACGTCAAGCAGAACATCATCCACATCGAAGGTGACGCCGACCATCCGGTGAACCGCGGCACCCTTTGCCCCAAAGGCGCAGGTTTGCTCGACTTCATCCACAGTCCAAGCCGTCTCAAGTACCCCGAGGTGCGCAAGCCGGGTAGCAACGAGTGGGTACGCGTCAGCTGGGACGAAGCGCTCGATCGCGTGGCCGCCTTGATGAAGGAAGATCGCGACGCGAACTTCATCGAGAAAAATGCCCAGGGGCAGACGGTCAACCGCTGGCTCACCACCGGTTTTCTTGCCGCTTCCGCCGCCTCCAGCGAGGCCGGCTACCTGACTCACAAGGTTGTTCGCGCAACAGGCATGCTGGGGTTCGATAACCAAGCACGTGTCTGACATGGCCCGACGGTGGCAAGTCTTGCCCCGACGTACGGCCGTGGCGCCATGACCAACCACTGGTCCGATATCGCCAACGCGAATCTGGTCCTTGTGATGGGTGGCAACGCAGCAGAAGCGCATCCGTGCGGCTTCAAATGGGTGACCGAGGCCAAGGCGCACAACAAGGCGCGGCTGATCGTGGTCGACCCAAGGTTTACCCGTACCGCTTCGGTGGCCGATTACTACGCGCCCATCCGCACCGGTACCGACATCGCGTTCATGGGCGGGTTGATCAATTACCTGCTGAGCAATGACAAGATCCAGCACGAATATGTGCGCAATTACACCGACGTATCCTTCATCGTCAAGGACACCTATGGCTTCGAGGATGGCCTGTTCAGCGGCTATGACGAGAGCAAGCGCATTTATGCCGACAAGTCGGGCTGGGGTTACGAGCTGGGCGAGGACGGTTTTGCCAAGGTAGACCCGACACTTCAGCACCCACGCTGTGTGTTCCAGCTGATGAAGCAGCACTACAGCCGCTACACCCCAGAATTGGCGAGCATGACCTGTGGCATGCCGCAGGACGCCATGATGAAGGTGTGGGAAGAGATCGCCACCTGCTCGGCGCCGGGCAAGACCATGACGATCCTGTATGCGCTGGGGTGGACGCAACATTCGATCGGCGCGCAGATCATCCGCAGCGCGGCGATGGTGCAGCTGTTGTTGGGCAACGTGGGCATGCCAGGTGGGGGCGTGAATGCCTTGCGGGGTCACTCCAACATTCAGGGCCTGACCGACCTGGGGTTGCTGTCCAACTCGCTGCCGGGTTACCTGACACTTGCCGGCGACGCCGAGCAGGACTACGCCGCGTTCATCGACAAGCGTGCGTCCAAGCCGCTGCGCCCGGGGCAGCTGTCCTACTGGCAGAACTACGGCAAGTTCCACGTCAGCCTCATGAAGGCCTGGTACGGCCCCAACGCCACCGCCGACAACAACTGGGGCTACGATTGGCTGCCCAAGCTCGACGTGCCTGCCTACGACGTGCTGCGCATGTTCGAGATGATGAGCCAAGGCAAGGTCAACGGCTACATGTGCCAAGGTTTCAACCCGATTGCCGCCCTCCCTGACAAGAACCGCGTGACCGCGGCACTGGCCAAGCTCAAGTGGTTGGTAGTCATGGACCCGCTGGCCACCGAGACGTCCGAGTTCTGGCGCAACGTGGGGCCGTTCAACGATGTGGACACGGCCGGTATCCAGACCGAGGTGATCCGCCTGCCCACCACCTGCTTCGCTGAAGAGGACGGCTCGCTGGTCAACAGCAGCCGCTGGCTGCAATGGCACTGGAAAGGCGCCGACGGCCCGGGTGAAACCCGCACTGACGTGCAGATTATGAGCGAGTTGTTCCTGCGCTTGCGTCAGCGTTACCAGAAGGAAGGGGGTACCTACCCCGATCCTCTGCTGAACATTCACTGGCCCTACAAGATCGCCGAAGAGCCGTCACCTGAGGAGCTGGCGAAGGAGATGAACGGCTGGGCCGTGACGGACTTCACCGACCCGACCGGTGCGACCGTCAAGTCCGGTCAGCAACTGTCGGGCTTTGGCCAGCTCAAGGATGACGGCAGCACGGCTTCGGGCTGCTGGATCTTCGCCGGTTGCTGGACCGAGCAGGGCAACCAGATGGCGCGCCGCGACAACAGCGACCCCTACGGCATGCACCAGGTCCAGAACTGGGCGTGGGCGTGGCCGGCCAACCGACGCATTCTCTATAACCGTGCCTCCAGCGACCCGCAGGGCAAGCCTTGGGATCCGGAGAAGAAGCGTCTTGTCTGGTGGAACGGCAAGGCGTGGGGCGGGACCGACGTGCCTGATTTCAAGGTCGATTCGCCGCCGGAAGCGGGCATGAACCCATTCATCATGAACCCCGAGGGTGTGGCGCGTTTCTTCGCCATCGACAAGATGGCCGAAGGGCCGTTCCCCGAGCATTACGAGCCTTTCGAAACACCGATTGGCATCAACCCCCTGCACCCGAATAACAAGAAGGTCGTCAGCAACCCGGCAGGCCGCATCTTCGATTCGGTGTGGGAAACCTTGGGCACACATGATGAATTCCCCTACGCGGCCACCACCTATCGCCTGACCGAGCATTTCCACTTCTGGAGCAAGCATTGCCGGCTCAACGCCATTGCCCAGCCTGAGCAGTTCGTCGAGATTGGTGAAGTCCTGGCCAATGAAAAAGGCATCAAGGCAGGCGACAGGGTGCGTGTATCGAGCAAGCGCGGGCATATCGATGCGGTTGCGGTAGTGACCAAGCGGATACGTCCGCTGCAGGTCAACAACCAGACGGTGCATCAGATCGGCATCCCGCTGCACTGGGGCTTTACCGGGTCCACGCGGCACGGGTACCTGACCAACACCCTGGTTCCGTTCCTGGGTGATGGTAATACCCAGACACCGGAGTCCAAGTCGTTCCTCGTCAAAGTGGAGAAACTCTGATGGCCAGCCAAGACATCATCGCCCGGTCGGCCACCACCACAGTGCCGCCTTCGGTACGCGAGCAGGAGCAGGTGGCCAAGCTGATCGACACCACCAAGTGCATCGGCTGCAAGGCCTGCCAGGTGGCGTGTTCGGAATGGAACGAGTTGCGTGACGAGGTTGGGCACAACCACGGGACCTACGACAACCCTCAGGACCTGAGCGCCGAAACCTGGACATTGATGCGCTTCACCGAGCACGAGCGCGACGACGGCAACCTGGAGTGGCTCATCCGCAAGGATGGCTGCATGCACTGCGCAGATCCCGGTTGCCTGAAGGCGTGCCCAAGCCCAGGTGCGATCATCAAGCACGCCAACGGCATCGTCGACTTCGACCAGGACCATTGCATAGGCTGCGGCTACTGCATCACCGGCTGCCCGTTCAATATCCCGCGCATTTCCCAGAAGGATCACAAGGCCTACAAGTGCACGCTGTGTTCCGACCGTGTCAGCGTAGGGCTGGAGCCAGCTTGCGTTAAAACCTGCCCGACCGGCGCCATCGTTTTCGGCAGCAAGGACGAGATGAAGGTGCATGCCGATGAACGCATCGTCGACCTCAAGTCCCGAGGCTACGAGAACGCTGGGCTGTATGACCCCGACGGGGTAGGGGGCACCCATGTGATGTACGTATTGCACCATGCCGACACACCTAAGCTGTATGCCGGGCTCCCGGACCAGCCGGTGATCAGCCCGCTGGTGGGGCTGTGGAAGGGCTTCACCAAGCCGCTGGCCTTGCTGGCCATGGGGGCGGCGGTGCTGGCCGGCTTCTTCCACTACGTACGGGTCGGGCCGCAACGTGTCGAGGAGGACGAGCAGCCTGTAGCGTCCGACACCAGCGTGCACCAAGTCGACCCGGCAGTGCATGTGTTCGATCCGAACAAGCCTGATGGGCAAGGGGAGCAGCGGCCATGAACGACAACAAGCCTATCCTGCGTTACACCGCCAACGAGCGCAGCAACCACTGGGTAGTGGCGATCCTGTTCTTTCTGGCGGGCCTGTCGGGGCTGGCGCTGTTTCATCCCGCCTTGTTCTGGCTAAGCAATCTGTTCGGCGGCGGTCCATGGACACGCATCCTGCACCCGTTCCTGGGTGTGGCGATGTTCGTTTTCTTCCTGGGCCTAGTGGTGCGTTTCTGGCGTGCCAACTTCATTACCGCCAACGACCGCCTGTGGTTGCGCAGAATCGATCGGGTCATGCGCAACCAGGAGGACGGTGTGCCTGCCATCGGCAAGTACAATGCCGGCCAGAAACTGCTGTTCTGGACGCTGCTAGTGTGCATGCTGATCCTGATGGTCAGTGGCGTGGTGATCTGGCGTGCTTACTTCAGTCACTACTTCGACATCGGCGCCATACGCCTGGCCACCTTGCTACACGCCTTCGCGGCGTTCGTGCTGGTGCTCAGCATCATCGTGCACATCTACGCCGGCATCTGGATCAAGGGGTCGGTAGGCGCCATGCTGCATGGCTGGGTCAGCCGGGCCTGGGCGCGCAAGCACCATGAACTGTGGTATCGCGACGTGACCGGTGACAAAACGCCGACCGAGCACCGACGAAAAGAAGGATGAACGCTTGAGTACCGTACTTGAACCTGGGCAGATCGAAGCGTCGGCCGTCATGCCGCCGTTTCTGCACCTGCCACCAGGCAACCTCTTCGACGTGCGAGCGGCTCGCCTGGAG
Source organism: Pseudomonas sp. URMO17WK12:I9 (assembly GCF_900230165.1). NCBI lineage: Bacteria > Pseudomonadati > Pseudomonadota > Gammaproteobacteria > Pseudomonadales > Pseudomonadaceae > Pseudomonas > Pseudomonas sp. URMO17WK12:I9. Next base: position 28,235 of record NZ_OCMQ01000010.1, read on the forward strand.
CGCTTGGCCCAGGGCCACGCCATGGGCGACTACCTGCTGTTGATCGCGCGGCTTTGCCGCATCCAACAGCAGCTTGTGGATAACCCGCCGAGTGCGCTGCCTGTTGCCGAGGACCGTCAGCGTCTGTGCATAAGTCACGGGCTGCCGCCCCTGGCTGCTGACAGCCTTGTGCGCGAAGGCGCATGGCTGGCGTGGTTGCAGGCGCTGCTCGATCATTTCGATGAGTCGGGCCAAGGGCCCCTGCAAGATGCACTGCACAGGCTGCGCATCAGTGACGATACCCAGCGCAAAGGTTGGGCAATTGCCCTGCTCAGCGGCCAGTACGATGCCGTGCCCCCTGCACTGGTGCCGTTCGTGGGCGCAGCCTTGCAGGCGGCCTGGTCAAGCTGGTTGCTGGCGCTGCCAAGCACCGAACTCAAGCCCGCTGCCAGCCTTGCCCAATGCCCGGCATGCGGCTCGCCGGCCATGGCGGGCGTGGTACGCAACCGTGGCAAGCACAACGGCTTGCGTTACCTTGCCTGTTCGTTGTGCGCCTGTGAGTGGCACGTGGTGCGGGTCAAGTGCGTGTACTGCGACTCCAGCAAAGACCTGCGCTACAGCGCGCTCGACGATGACCGTCACGGACCCGGCAAGGCACCGCTGCGTGCCGAGTGTTGCCCAGGGTGCAACAGCTACCTCAAGCAGCACTACCTGGAAAACGACGCAGCAGCCGAAGCGTTGGCCGACGACTTGGCCAGCCTGGCCCTGGACATGCGCCTGGACGAGGAGGGGTACCATCGTCTGGCACCCAACCTGATGGTCTCGCCCGGCTAGCGGTTGATTGTCTACACTGTGAGACCGAGTTGCCTTGCCCAGGCAAGCGTCCTTGACACGGGTTTCGAAGGTTCCCGGACCTGCGGATGCCTGCGTTACCGTCGCTTGCCTGCCACAAGGCCAGCAGACAATGGACCCGTCCAAGGTAGTACCGCATGCCCTCCAGCTTAGCCAGCGTCACGCCTCGCCTGCCTTCCATCGATACACTCCTGCGCCACACCGCCTGTCTTGCGCTCATCGAGCGTTACGGCCGTGAAGCTGTTCTGTCGACCTTGCGCCACTTGCTGAATGATCTGCGCGACCTTGTCCGCAATGGCCAGCTGAATGCTGCCGAGGTGGCGCCGGAGTTACTGCTGGGCCGCGCCGGCGAACGACTCGACGTCCAGCAACGCAGCCAGGTTCGCCGCGTGTTCAACCTCACCGGCACGGTGTTGCACACCAATCTGGGCCGCGCCTTGCTCCCCGAAGAAGCCATCGAGGCCATGGAATGCGCAGCGCGCTACCCGCTGAACCTCGAGTTCGACCTGAGCACGGGCAAGCGCGGTGATCGCGATGACCTGATCGAAGGGTTGATTCGCGAACTGACCGGCGCCGAGGCCGTCACCGTGGTGAACAACAATGCAGCCGCTGTGTTGCTGGCGCTCAACAGCTTGGGCGCCCGCAAGGAAGGCATCATCTCCCGTGGCGAGCTGATCGAGATCGGGGGCGCCTTCCGCATACCCGACATCATGGCCCGGGCCGGCGTCAGGCTGCACGAGATCGGCACCACCAACCGCACCCACGCCCGCGACTACGAGGCGGCCATCAGCCCGCGCACTGGGTTGCTGATGCGCGTGCACTGCAGTAATTACAGCATCCAGGGCTTTACCACCCAGGTACCCACCCCGGAGCTGGCCCGCATTGCCCGCCAGCACAACCTGCCGCTCCTCGAGGACCTGGGCAGTGGCAGCCTGCTGGACCTCACGCGCTGGGGGCTACCCGCCGAACCGACGGTGCGCCAGGCACTGAGCGATGGCGCCGACATTGTCACCTTCAGTGGCGACAAACTGCTGGGCGGTCCGCAGGCAGGGATCATCGTCGGGCGTAAGGACTTGATCGCCAGGATCAAGAAGAACCCGCTCAAGCGCGCCCTGCGCGTGGACAAGATCACCTTGGCCGCCCTGGAGGCCGTATTGGCGCTGTACCGCAACCCTGATCGCCTGGCCGAGCGCCTGCCCAGCCTGCGCCTGCTCACGCGTGCCCAGGCGGAGATTCACACCCAGGCCCTGCGCGTGGCGCCCGCGATGCAAGCCTGCCTGGGCGAGCAGTGGCGCGTCAGCGTAGAGCCGACGCTGGGCATGATCGGCAGCGGCAGCCAGCCTGTCGCCCGCTTGCCCAGCGCCGCCTTGTGCCTGCGTCCACAGGTGTCCAAGCGGCTGCGCGGGCGCAGCTTGCATGCTTTGGAGCGAGCGCTGCGTGAATTACCGGTGCCTGTGCTTGGGCGCATCGACGACGATGCGTTGTGGCTGGACTTGCGCCAGCTGGACGATGAACCCCAATGGCTGGCGCAGCTGCCAAGCCTGCAGTTGGGGGCCTTGCAGTGATCGTCGGTACCGCCGGGCACATCGATCACGGCAAGACGGCGCTGCTGCAGGCGCTCACCGGCCAAGCCGGGGACCAGCGTCAGGAGGAACAGGCCCGTGGCATGACCATCGACCTGGGTTATCGCTACGCGTCGCTGGCCGAGGAGGCGCCACTGACTGGCTTCATCGACGTGCCGGGCCACGAGCGGTTTGTCCACAACATGCTGGCCGGTGCCCACGGCATCGACCTGGTATTGCTGGTGGTGGCGGCAGACGATGGCGTCATGCCGCAGACCCGCGAGCACCTGGCGATCATCGAACTGTTGGGCATTCCCCAGGCGCTGGTGGCCATCAGCAAGTGCGACCGGGTCGAGCCCGCACGCGTGGAAGCGGTGAAGCAGCAAGTCAGCCAACTGCTGGCGCCTGGCCCGTATGCCGATGCGCTGCACTTTCCCGTATCCAGTACCGTTGGTACCGGCATCGACGCCTTGCGCCAGGCCCTGCTGGCGGCAGCGCCCCATGCCCGCCGTCGCAGTGTGGCCGGAGGCTTTCGTCTTGCCGTGGACCGGGCGTTCGCCGTTACGGGCGCGGGGGTAGTGGTGACCGGCACGGCGCTTGCGGGGCGGGTGACTGCTGGCGACACGTTGCTGCTGGGCAAGGCTGGCAAACCGGTGAGGGTGCGCGGGTTGCATGCTCAGAATCAGCCCGCGCTGGTGGCTGAGGCAGGGCAACGTGTGGCGCTCAACATCGTCGCCGAGCGCCTGGCGGTGGACCAGATACGCCGCGGCGATTGGCTGGTGCCGCAGTGGTTGCACGCGCCTAGCACACGCATCGATATCACCTTGAGCCTGCTGCCTGGCCAAGCCCGTGCCTTAGAGCACTTCAGTGCAGTGCACGTGCACCTGGGTACTCAGGACGTGACAGCCAGGGTGGCTTTGCTCGAGGGGCAGAGCTTGGCGGCGGGGCAGCGCATGTTCGCACAGTTGCTGCTCAACGCGCCGTTGCAAGCGGTGCATGGCGACCGTCTGGTGCTGCGCGATCAGCGCGCTCAGTACACGCTGGGCGGCGGCACGGTCCTGGACCCGTTCGCCCCCAGTCGTCAACGCCGCAGCGTCGAAAGGCTGCAACAGTTGCAGGTGCTGCGCGACTGTACAGGTCTTGAGCAGGCCTTGCCGGGTTTGCTGGCCAGCGCACCGGGTGGGCTAGATCCACAGCGCCTGGAGCGGCAGTTCAATCGCCTGCGTGACAGCTGGCAGTTACCCGACGACGTACGCGTGATCGCCACCCGCCAAGGCCAGTTGTTGTTCGCTGCAAGCCAGTGGCAGGCGCTCAAGCAACGTGTGCTGGCCCAGCTGGCGGCCTTTCACGAGCAGGAGCCCGATCAATTGGGCCCGGACCGTGACAGGCTGCGCCGTTTCGCGGCGTTGCCACTGGACAGGCCGGGGTTCGTCAGTTTGCTCGAGCAGTTGCTGGCCGAAGGCGCCGTAGCCGGCAGCGGCCCCTGGCTGCATTTGCCTGATCATCAGGTTCAGCTCAGTGCCGCGGATGAGGCGCTCTGGGCGCGCCTGCAGCCAAGGTTGCAGGCTGGCGCTTACGATCCGCCTTGGGTAAGGACATTGGCGAGCGAGGAAAAATGCGCCGAGGCCGATGTACGCCTGCTGCTGCGCAAGCTGGCGCGACTGGGGTTGGTGCATCAGGTGGTGCGGGACCTGTTCTACCCAGAGTCGACCCTACGCCGCATGGCAGAGCTGCTACAGCATCACATAGGTGACACGCCGGTAGTGCAGGTTGCTGCATTTCGCGATATGTTGGGCATCGGTCGCAAGCGCAGTGTGCAGATTCTGGAATATTTCGACCGCATCGGTCTGACCCGCAGGGTCGGCGATCAGCGGTACATTCGCAGTGACAGTGCCCTGGCCCGCTAGCAGGCCAGGCACCGATTTCAAGGAAGGCAATCGCGCCCGGTGGCGCGGCCGGGCTTCAAACCCGGTTGGGGACGGCATCCGTTCCCGGGCAGGTTCGACTCCCGCTGCCTTCCGCCACTTCTAGCGTTCGCCGCACAAGTCCAGGGCAAACCAGTGCTCGGCCTCTTTCACGTCCAGCCCGGCACCCAGCAGCGCGAACATCTTGCCAAGGGCCGCCTCCCGCGTCATGCCGCCCCCGCTGACCAGGCCTGCTGCCCGCAGGCGGCTACCGGCAGCATAGGTATCGAAGACCACATCGCCTTCCGGGCACTGGGAAATGGCCACCAACATGACGCCACGCTGGCGTGCTGCACGCAAGGTGTCGAGCAGCGCCTGATCATCGGACGGCCCAGTGCCGCTGCCATAGCATTCCAGCAACAAGCCCTGCACGCCGCTGCCGAGCAAAGCCTCCAGATGACCTGCCTGCAAACCAGGGAACACCGGCACTACCGCAAGGTTCACGCGCTCACGGGGCTGCTGGTAACCCAAGCGCGCCGGCAAGGGGGCTACGTGCTCACTCTGGCGATGGCGCGGCAAGGCCGCAAAGGCATCGAACGCTTCGCTGCGCAGCTTGGAGGCGCGGCAACCGTGCAGCAGCTTGCCCGCGAAGTACAGTTGCACACCCGCTTCGAGGGGATGATCGAACTGGCGCAGTGCGCCGCACAGGTTTTCCCAGGCGTCGCTGCCAGGTGCCCCTGCCGGCAGCATCGAGCCGGTCAGCAGGATGGGAACCGGCAGCCCCAGCAACAGGAACGACAGTGCCGCTGCACTGTAGGCCAGGGTGTCGGTGCCATGCAGCACCAGTACCGCATCATGGCCACGGACACGCACGGCATCGACGATCGCATCACGCATCGCCAGCCAGTTGTGCTGCTGCATGTTGGCACTGTCGAGCAGTGGGTCCAGTTCCTGGAGTGTCCAGGTGACTTCGGGGGCGTCTGCCATCATGGCGAAGTGATCGCGCATGCGGGACTCGAAGCCGCCGGATGGGGCCAGGCCTTCCGGCGTTTCGAGCATACCGATGGTGCCACCGGTGTAGAGCACGAGGAGGTTCTTTACTGCGCGCATGGAAAGCGTCCGTAGCGATGAACGGGAAAGAAGAGCCGCGCTTTGCAGGGAAGGCTAGTGGGGCCGCAATGCGGCCCCTGGTGACTCAACCGACTGGCACAACCCTCGCTGGGGCGGCTGGCGATGTCAGCCTATCAGCGCAGCGGCTGAGCCTGGCCGACAGCTTTGTCAGCGGCTGTTTCCACCTGCGGGTTGGCAGGCCATGCAGTGCGGTCCAGGTCCAGGTCGGCGAACTTGGCCGAATCGAACACAGGCTGCTTGATGCCAGCCTTGCGCTGGTCATCGTAGTCGCGCATCACACGCAGGCCGACCTTGAACAGCAGGGCCAAGGCCATCAGGTTGACGAAGGCCAGGCACGTCATGGTGATGTCAGCGAAGGCGAACACGGTGGTCAGGTCCTGCATGGAGCCCCACACGACCAGCGCCAGCACCAAGGCACGGAAGCCCATCAATACTGCCCGGTTACGGGTGAGGAACTGCAGGCTGTTCTCACCCAGGTAGTAGTTGTAGAGGATGCAGGTGAACACGAACAGCGACAGGGCCACGCTGACGAAGATACGGCCCCAGTCGCCTACCACGGCAGCCAGCGAGTTCTGGGTCAGGACAATGCCATCGCCCTCGAAGCCAGGGGTGTAGAAGCCCGACAGCAGGATCAGCAGCGCGGTGCAGGTGCAGATCACGAACGTATCCAGGAACACGCTGAACGCCTGTACCACACCCTGGGCACCTGGGTGCTTCACGGCTGCGACGGCGGCCACGTTCGGTGCGCTGCCAAGGCCGGCTTCGTTGGCGAATACGCCACGCTTCACGCCCATGACGATGGCGCTGCCCAGCAGGCCGCCAAACGCCGGGTCAAGACCGAAAGCGCTCTTGAAGATGGTTTCGAGCATGGCCGGCACGTGTTCGATCTGGGTACCGATCACGTACAGGGTCACGCCGATGTAGGCCAGGGTCTTGATCGGTACGAGCAGGTCGGACACCGCCGCGATGCGCTTGATGCCTCCAATGAAGGTGATGGCCAACAGCACTGCCAGCACGATGCCGGTATGGCGTGGGTCGAAGTGGAAGGCGTTTTGCAGCGAGTGGGTCACGGTGTACGACTGCAGGCCGATGAAGGCGAAGCCATAGGTGACCAGCAGCAGAATCGAGAAGACGATCGCCATGCCCTTGTACTTCAGGCCATGCTGAATGTAGTAGGCCGGGCCGCCACGGTACAGGCCGTCGCCGTCGGCGCGCTTGTACACCTGGGCCAGGGTACATTCGAAGAAGCTGCTCGACATGCCCACCAGCGCGGTGACCCACATCCAGAACACGGCACCTGGGCCGCCCAGCGTCACGGCGATGCCGACACCTGCAATGTTACCGGCGCCCACGCGGCCGGCCAGGCTCAGCATCAGGGCCTGGAATGAACTCAGTTGGCCTGCCTGGCCACGCAGCGATTCCTTGAACACACCGAACATGTGTACGAAGTGGCGGAACTGGACGAACCGGGAACGGAGGGTGAAGTAGCTACCCAGCCCCACGATCAGCACGATGAGCAGTTTCCCCGAGAGGAAATCGTTGAGTACTTCGAGCATTGGAAAATGACCTCGATTCTTATTCTTCGTGTGGAAAGACCAGCGGCCGGCAGGCGTACCGCTATTCGTTGGGGCGCATGGTTGGCCATGACAAGAGTCGTTACAATTTCGCGGTTTGGTCTTAATTGATGCGACTTGATGCTAAACTGGCGTCATTCGCGTCACGTAGGCCTTTGTCATGAGCGAGCATTTCGCTACCAATCTCAAGCTGGCTTGCAGCCACTACCGCTCTATCTCCGAAGTTTGCCGCCAACTGTCGATCAATCGCGCCCAGTTCAACAAATACCTGAGCGGCCAAAGCCGTCCGACGGCTTACAACCTCAAACGCATTGGCGATTTCTTCGGGGTGGAGGAATACGAGCTCGACCTGCCCGCCGATCAGTTTTCACGCTTGATCGGCGCGCGAGTGCCGTCTTCGGTCGAGCAAGCCGGCGATCCGATCAGCGAGCTGTTTCGGCCTCTGCATGATCACGCGGGCAACCTGTCGCGTTACTGCGGGTATTACTTCGAGTACTCCAACTGCATGTCGGTGCCGGGTACGGTCCTGGTGTCGCTGGTGCATCTGTGGGAGGAGGGCGGGCGCTTCCTATTCGAGCGCCAGGAGCGTCAGGAGCGGTCTACCGCGACAGACCAGCACGCCGAAGTGCGCTGTCGTTACCTGGGGGCTGCCTTCCAGTTGCAGGACCGGGTGTTCCTGATCGACTACGAATCGCTTACCTTCAACGAAATGAGCCAGACCATTCTCATCCCAAGCTTCAAGAGCCGTATCACCCGCCTCAATGGCCTCAAGGCCGGCGTGTCCAGCGGGGACCGGCGCAATCCTGCCTGTACCCGAGTGGTGTGGGAGTACCTGGGGCAAGAGATCAATCGCATCAACGCGTACCGCCAGGTGAAACTGTACCGGCCTGATGATCCACGCATAGATGAAGACATCCGCGAGCGGCTGGATGTGGGCCCGCTCAGGAATGGGTTGTTTGAAGTCGAGTAGGGGGAGCCGCGTCATGCGTGGTAGAGGATGAGGTCGGCCACGGCGCAACCTCCTCCGCCGCAATGATCATACGGCCCCACGTTGGACTTCCCCGCCCGGAAACCGCAAAATGGCCGCTTTCCCTTACAACCTCCGGATCTGCTGACTCTATGCGTATGCGCCTAATGCTGTTGGGTGGTGGCAATGCCCTCGGGCAAGCGCTGATTCGTCTTGGGGCCGAGGAGGACATCGCTTTCATGGCGCCGCGCCCTCCTGAGGAGGGCTGGGCGCCTGCCAGCCTCACCCAGTTGCTCGACGATCATCGCCCCGACGCCGTGGTCAACCTGGCGTATTACTTCGACTGGTTCCAGGCCGAGTCGGTCAGCGAGCAGCGTCTGGCGCTTCAGGAGCGCGCGGTGGAGCGGCTGGCAGAGTTGTGCCAGCACCACCAGATCACACTGGTCCAGCCCTCGAGCTACCGTGTGTTCGATGGCTCGCGTGCCACCGCCTACAGCGAGAAGGACGAGCCATTGCCGCTTGGCCTGCGTGGGCAGGCCCTCTGGCGTATCGAACAAAGCGTGCGTGCGGCCTGCCCGCAACATGTGCTGTTGCGCTTCGGTTGGGTGCTGGACGAAAGCATCGATGGCCTGCTTGGCCGTTTCCTGACGCGCGCCGAGCTCCCCCAGGAATTGCTGCTGGCCGATGATCGCCGTGGCAACCCGACACCCGTCGACGATGCGGCCAGGGTCATTCTCTCGGTGCTCAAGCAGCTGGACTGCAATTCGCCGCTGTGGGGGACCTACCACTACGCCGGGAACGAAGCGACCACCCCCGTGGCGCTAGGCCAGGCGATTCTCGCCGAGGCCGGCCAGCATCGTCAGCTCGCGGTACAGACGCCAACGCCGCAGGCTCATGCCGCGCGCCCGGATGCCAGCGAAGAGCCGCAGAACGCCGTGCTGGCCTGCAAGAAAATCCTTCATACCTTCGGTATCAAGCCCCGTGCCTGGCGTGCAGGCTTGCCGCCTCTTCTGGACCGGTTCTATCGCCATGGCTGATGCCCCCATCCTGATCACCGGCGGTGCCGGCTTCATCGGCTCCCACCTGAGTGACGCCTTGCTGGCGCGTGGCTACGCCGTGCGCATCGTCGACGACCTCTCCACGGGCAAGCGCGACAACCTGCAACTGGACCACCCCCTGCTTGAGCTTGTCGAGGGGGACGTTGCCGACGCCAAGCTGGTCCAGCGCGCTGCGGCGGGCTGCCAGGCCGTGGTGCACCTGGCTGCGGTGGCCTCGGTGCAGGCTTCGGTCGACGACCCGGTGCGCACGCACCAGAGCAATTTCATCGGCACGCTCAACGTGTGCGAAGCCATGCGTGTTCACGGGGTGCGCCGCGTGTTGTTCGCGTCCAGTGCAGCGGTCTACGGCAATAACGGTGAAGGCCAGTCCATCGCCGAAGACACACCCAAGGCGCCGCTGACACCGTACGCCGTGGACAAGCTGGCCAGCGAGCAGTACCTGGAGTTCTATCGGCGCCAGCATGGCCTTGAGCCTGTAATCTTCCGGTTCTTCAATATCTTCGGGCCGCGGCAGGATCCTTCCTCGCCCTATTCGGGCGTCATCAGCATCTTCAGCGAGCGTGCAGTGCAAGGCCAGCCAATCACCGTGTTCGGTGACGGCGAGCAGACGCGGGATTTCCTGTATGTAGGTGACCTGGTGCAGGTCATGGTCCAGGCGCTCGAACAAGCGCAGGTCGAGGAGGGGGCCGTGAACATCGGTCTCAACCAGGCCACGTCGCTGAACCAGATGCTCGCTGCGCTCCAGCAGGTGGTGGGCAGCTTGCCAGCAGTCAGCTACACCACGCCGCGGTCGGGCGACATCCGCCATTCGCGTGCGGACAACAGGCGGTTGCTGGCTCGTTTCGACTTCCAGCGGGCCACCTCGATGGTGGAGGGGCTGGCCCGGTTGCTGGGCAAGCTCCGTTAGCAATCGAGGGGCGCTCTATTGGGCGTTCAGCAAGACGGTAACGAAAAAGGGGCGGCCTTGGCCGCCCCGTGCGTTTTGCAGCGGTCGATCAGAACTTGTAGCCCAGGCCGACCATGTAGACCCAAGGGTCAACGTCCACGTCGACCTTGGTCTTGCTATAACCCAAGGCGCTCGGGCCGTTCACGCTGGCCTTGGTGTCGATGTCCACGTACCAGACGGCGGCATTGACCAGCAGGTTGTCGGTGATCATGTAATCCATGCCCAGCTGGCCGGCGAACCCTACCGAATCCTGCAGTTTCAGGTTGCTGAACCCTTGCTGCTTGCGGTTGCTGCTCAGGTCTTCATCGAAGAACAAGGTGTAGTTGATGCCCACGCCCGCATAAGGTTGGAACTTCGACGACGCCTCCATCGGGTAGTACTGCAACGAAAGGGTCGGCGGCAGCTGCTTGATGTCGGCCAGCTTGCCATCCAGCCCGCCGCCCAGCCCTTTCACGCCTACCGTGTGCTTGAACGGCGTGGCTGCCAGCAGTTCCAGGCCAACGTGGTCGGTGAGCATGTAGGCGAATGCCAGACCCAGCTGGGTATCGCTGTCCAGGGTCGCCTTGGTGCCTGCCACCTTGTTGCCGTCGAACTTCAGGTCGCTGCTGCTCTCGTTGGGCGCAGTGGTGATGGCGCCTGCACGTACGATGAAATCACCGGGCTGATACGCGTGCGCAGCCGGGGCGGCGAGTGCCAGGGCCACGAGTGAGGCACCGAGCAAGGACTTGTTCATGGAAGCTCCCAAAGGACGTTGATAATCGTGTAGTCCAATGGTACGGATGCGATTAAACAGAAAGTTTGACCCAGCTCAACGAAGCGTCTGCACCGGCCTTCGGAAGGCTCATCTGAGTTCGTAGGCGTAGATCTTCTCGGCTTCCATCTGGTAACCCGCCTCAGCCAGTTCGCTGCTCGAAGGTTTGACGTGCATCGTGCCCTCTATCCAGTAGGGCTGGTACAGATCCTCTACCCGTACGCCCATTTCACTGACGATGTGCACAATCTGGTTCGACGGGGGCGGGGGCACATGGATGCACGCGCCGTAGTACGGCACCAGCAGAAATTCGGTGGTGCGGCCTTGCTCATTGACTTCCAGCGGCACGATGTAGCCCGGCAGCTTGATCTGCTGGCCATCGAGGCTGTTCACCACCGGTGCACCGGGCGCCTGCTGGCGCGCGGCTGGGGCGGACTCGGCAGACAGCGCATCGCTGAGCTGCGACATGTCATGCAGGGGTGCCAGTTGCGGTGCGACGACCGGTGCGCCCTCTGGGATCAGGGCGGGCCAGTCGAGCTCCCGGGGCTGCGATGCCCACGCAGGCACCGCGAGCATCACGAGCAGCGAACAAAGCAGGCGCCGGGCGGGGCTGCTGATTGACAGGCCGGCGCCAAAACGGCCAGTCCATGCGCTTGCTAGCGCGTCGCGAGCCACGAAGCAGGCGGTGAGAAATCGCATCATCACAGGCTCTCAAAGGTGGATCGACAAGCCATCTGCCAACGACTGTCGATAGGCTCGCCATGCCGGGACGCTGCCCATCAACAGCGCTGCGCCAAGGATGATAGCCAGCAACGACCATTCATGCGTGCTGGGCCAGGCCAGTGGCAGGTACAAGCCATAGTTGGCCTGCACGTAACCCTGGGCCAGGGCGATACCGGCGTACAGCAGGCCAAGCCCGGCAACGATTCCGGCAGTCGCCAGTGCCAGGGCCTCAAGCACCAGCAGCCCGGCGATGTGCCATGGCCGTGCACCGACCGAGCGCAGGATCGCCATTTCCCGGCGGCGCTCGTTCAGGCTGGTGAGAATCGCCGTGAGCATGCCAATCAGGCCAGTGAGCACGACGAACAGCGACACCACGAACAGGGCCTGTTCGGCAGTGCCCATCAGGCTCCACAACTCCTGCAACGCCACCCCTGGCAAAATCGCCAACAGCGGCTCGTTCCGGTACTCATTGATTTCGCGCTGCAGGCTGAAGGTGGCGATCTTGTTGTTCAAACCCAACATGAACGCCGTGATCGCAGCGGGTTGCAGGTCCATGCCACGCGCCTGTTCTGCACTGATGCGTCCCGCACCTCGGGCCGGCACGCCGTTGTGCCAGTCGATATGGATGGCCTCCATGCCGGCCAGGCTGATGTGCAAGGTGCGGTCAACCGGCGTGCCGGTGCGCTTGAGTACACCGACCACGGTAAAGGGTTTGTCGTCGTGCTTGACCAGGCTGATCGCCGCCACGCCATGGGCCAGCACCAGTTTGTCGCCCAGCTTGTAGTGCAAGGCATCGGCAACCTCTGCACCCAGTACCACCTCGAAAGGATCGTCGGCAAATTCCCGACCCTGGCGCAACGTCAGGTGCTGCTTGCGCCCGTACTGATAGTGGTCGAAATAGGCGCCGGTGGTGCCCATCACCCGGTAGCCGCGGTGCGAGTCGCCCAAGGAGATGGGGATCGCCCACTTCACCCGTGGGTCCTGGGCGTAGTGCTGGTAGCTGTCCCAGCGGATGTTGTTGGTGGCATTGCCGATGCGAAACACCGAGTACAGCAACAGGTTCACCGAGCCTGACCGCGCCCCGACAATCAGGTCAGTACCACTGATGGTGCTGGCAAAGCTGGCGCGGGCTTCGGTGCGCACCCGCTCGACGGCCAGCAGCAGGCACACCGACAAGGCGATGGCGAACGCGGTGAGAAAGGCGGTGAAGCGGCGGTTGGCCAGGCTGGCCAAGGCAAGACGAAGCAGGTACATCATGCCTCCCGGGGTTTGGCGGCGCGATTGAGCTCGGCCAGGGACAGGTGACGGTCGAACAGCGGGGCCAGGCTTTGGTCATGACTGACGAACAGCAAGCTCGAGCCTGCCGCGCGGCATTCGTTGAACAGCAAGGCGATGAACGCTTCGCGGGTATCGGCATCCAGCGCTGATGTGGGCTCATCGGCGATCACCAGCTCGGGCTGGCCGATCAAAGCGCGGGCGGCGGCGACGCGTTGCTGCTGGCCGATCGACAGGCTGTCGGCTCGCCGCGCCAGCAACTGCCTATCGCCCAGGCCCAGATGGGCGAGCAATTCGCTGGCGGCCTGGTCGACGCTACCGTGGCGCTCGATGGCACGCTGGGCGCGGCTGCGGGAGAAACGACAGGGCAGCTCGACATTTTCCCGTACCGAGAGAAACGGCAGCAGGTTGAATTGCTGGAAGATGTATCCGGTGTGGTCCACACGGAAACGGTCACGGGCACCTTGGCCGAGTAAGGCCAGGTCCTGCCCAAGCAGTTGGATTCGCCCATGGGCTGGCCGGTTGACCCCGCCGAGCAAGCCCAGCAGGGTGGTCTTGCCACTGCCGCTGGGGCCCTTGAGAAACACGGCTTCACCGGCTTGCAGGTCAAAGGCGGGGATATCCAGCAACGGCGGTTGCCCCGGCCAGGCGAACTCCACGCCTTGCAGGTGGATCAGCGGCTGGTTCATTCAGAGTGTGACCACGGCCTTGGTTGGCGCGGTTTCCACTCCCTTCTGGCCGTTCGGGCCGATCAATTGCACATTGATTTTCTGCGTGGCGGGGAAGGCCTTGAACAGCGGCGACAGGTCGATCTGGGTGAGCTTTTCGGGCGCTGCGCAGGTGAATTGGTAATGGGCGTTGATGTCGCTGTGGACGTGGCCTTTCTCGTGCTCGTCGCCATCGTCGTCAGCCTTGGCCGCATCCCCGAACAGTGGGCTTTGCAGTTCTTGCTGGTCTGGCGTGCAACCAGCGGCCGCCGTCAGGGCGAACAACTTCAGGGGCTGTTCCAATTGCTGACGCACGGCGGCTACCTTGGCCTTGTCGGCATCGCTGCTGGCCATGTGCTCGAAGCCGACCAGGTTCATCGCCGGGCTGTCCAGCTCAAGCTCCAGGGTTTTGCCGTCGAGCACGGCATTGAGCTTGGCCACACCATGCTCATGGGCGGCAAGCGTGCCATGGCCGTGATCATGCTCATGTTCATCGTGGGCATGGGCCATCATGGCCAGGGGCAAGCAGGCGAAGGGCAGGGCTAGCAGCAGACGACGCATGGATGACTCCAGGAGCAGGTCAATAGGAGTGGTTATGTTATAACGATTGTTTGGCGGGCCGCCAGCATCGTGGCTCAGGTTTCATGTTGCGGTAGCATGGCGACAATGACTTGAGTGAGGACCTACAGTGAGAATTCGTGGAACGATCGGTGAGTGGCCGGTGGACTTGACCATTGAGCTTGATCCCCAGGAATGGGCGCAGTTGGCGCGGCCAACCGAACAACTCCCCGCTTCGACACCCCAGCCAGCTGCCGCGATGCCTCCCGCAGCGACGAAGGATGACGGGCCATGGCGGGTAGCCTGCGAGTTGTTGCGCACGGCTGGCCGTATGGAGGGGCCAGAGCTGCTTGAGCAACTGCAGGGCGTCACGGGGGACTTTGGCGCAGCCAAGCGGTTGCTGGTGCGGTTGCGGCACCATGGGCAGGTACGGGTGTTCAGTGAGGGCGAAACGCCGGTGTATGTATGGCAGACCGACGAAAAGGCGTAGATGACCTTCAAAGGCGTGACAGGTGTACCTATGGCCGGCTCGCGGGTCATGGATGAACAGCCCAGGCAACGGGTGCTGTGCAGTCATCGTCAAGCTGTAGCCCTCATCAGCCTCCAGCCATTCTTAGCCCTCGGCGGGCATGAGCAAGGCGGCGTGCCTCACTCGTGCCTTTCACGCCTGCTAAGCGTCAGTACATCGCAGCGAACAGCTTACGGCGATACGTACCCACCAGCGGATGGGCACTGCCGAGCAACTCGAACACCTGCAGCAATGCCTTGTGCGGTAGCCCATTTTCGTAACCGCGATTGCGCTGGAACAACTTGAGCAGGCTTTCAAGCGCGGGCTCGTACTGCTGGCGTGCCAGCTGCTGGATGCACAGTTGGTACGTGGCCTCGTCATCTTGTGGGTTCTGTGCCAGACGGCTTTTCAGGTCTGCAACCTCCGGCAGGCTGGCGGCCTGGCGCAGGAAAGTCAGTTGCGCCTTGGCGCCGGCCAGGGCGGCCTTATGGTCCTCGGTCTTGACCGCGTCTAGCACCACCTGGGCCTCGCCCAGCTCACCGCGCTCGGCCAGGCAGCGGGCGTACAGGATCAGGCCTTCGGCGTTGCTATTGTCTTCTGCAAGCAATTGCTGCAGCACCGCTTCGGCTTCGCCAAAACGGCTTTCGGCGAACAGCGCCTGAGCCTGTTCCAGCGGCGAGGCGGTGGGTGGCGCCGGCAGTTGCACATGTGGCTCGAGCATGGTGCGGATCGCCGATTCCGGCTGAGCACCGGCAAAACCGTCGACCGGCTGGCCATCCTTGAACAGCACCACGGTTGGCAGACTGCGGATGCCGAATTGCGCCACGACCTGTTGCTCGACGTCGCAGTTGATCTTGGCCAGCAGCAGTTCGCCCTGGTACTCCTCGGCAATTTTTGCCAGAAGCGGCATCAGCGCTTTGCAAGGCGCGCACCATTCGGCCCAGAAATCGACCAGCACTGGCTTGTGGAATGAATTCTCGATCACCAGCTGCTGGAAGGTGGCATCGGTGGCATCGAAGATATAGGGGGTGTCCTGGGTCATCGCGACTCTCGCAAATCCGTGAATGGCACCACTATAAAGGCTCGCGGCTGGCGTGGTACAGGCTGACCCGGCGGAATTCGTGCGGCTCGGCCAAGTCCGGCAGGGTCAAGGCGTCGAGCACCCCAAGCGGTCGGTACAACGGGTGGCTGAAGTCCCGTACTCGAGAGTCGGCCACCAGTGCCTGTCGGCCCCGGTCGAGGAAGGTATCGAGCAGCGGCAGGTTGGCGCGGTCGTAGAGCACATCGGCCACCAGGATCAGGTCGAAACGGTCATCCTCGGCAAAAAAGTCGCTGCTGTAGCCCAGTTCCACCTGGTTCAAGGCGGCGTTGGCACGGCAGGCGTCCAAGGCCAGCGGATCAAGGTCGCAGGCCACGACCTCCAGCGCACCTGCACGGGCAGCGGCGATGCCGGCGATACCGGAACCGGCGCCAAAATCGAGCACCCGCTTGCCGGCTACCCACTCCCGGTGCTCGGCCAGGTAGCGCGCCATGGCCAGGCCACTGGCCCAGCAGAAGCTCCAGTACGGCGGATCTTCGAGAATGCGCCGGGTTTCTTCGCTGCTAAAAGCGCGATCCATGTTCTGATCATCGATCAGCCATAATTTCAACGCACAGTCAGGCAGGTCGCTGATCACCAGCCGTGCCTCGCCAATCAGGCCGCTCAAGGCCTGTTGCAACGCCACTGGCGCCACTTACGGTGCCTTTTCGAACTGCAGCGGGCCAGTGGCCTGGGTCTGTGCCTGGGTGATGCGCAGCGGCGGCAAGTGCATGATCAACTGGCCTGAGCGGCTGGCTCGTCCACGCAGCTCTACCCTGGCGCCGGCCGGAAATGCCTCGGGGTTGAAACGCAGCTGGTAGGACAGGGCCTGGCCGGTACCCGGCAAGGTGCTACTGGCCAGCAGCTGTTGCGGCCTGTCGCGGTCATCGATCACCAGCAGGGCAAGTTCTACCTCTGCGCCGGCGGGGATGCCCAGCAACGTGCCGCTCAGCTCGCGCTGATAGGCCGGCAAGGGGCCAAGCGGCTGGGCCTTTTTGGACACTTTGGCGGGCGCCGGAGCAGGCGGTTGTTCGGTCTTGGGCTGGTCACTGCCGCAGGCGGTGAGCAGGGCGGCGCAGCACAGCACGGCAAGCGCTCGAAGTGGCATGGGGTAGTCCTTCAGGGGCAGAATTGCATGGATGTTAACCCCTTTGGCTTGTCTTGCCAGTGGGATGCGCTACCATGGCCCTCCCTTTTTTTGTTGCCTGCCACCATGCACTGTCCCTTTTGCGGTGCCAACGACACCAAGGTCATCGACTCGCGCCTGGTCGCCGAGGGCGAGCAAGTGCGGCGCCGTCGCGAATGCGTCGCCTGCGGCGAGCGCTTCACCACCTTCGAGACCGCCGAGCTGGTACTGCCCCGGCTGATCAAACAGGACGGTACTCGCCAGCCCTTCGACGAAGACAAGTTGCGGGCCGGCATGCAGCGTGCGCTGGAAAAACGCCCTGTCAGTGTCGAGCGCCTCGAGGCCGCCCTGGCCCACATCAAGAGTCGGCTGCGCGCCACCGGCGAGCGCGAGGTCAAGTCGCTGGTGGTGGGCGAGTTGGTGATGGGCGAGTTGCGCAAACTCGATGAAGTCGCCTACATCCGCTTCGCCTCGGTTTATCGGCGCTTCCAGGACCTTGACGAATTCCGCGAAGAAATCGACCGCCTGGCCCGTGAGCCGGCCAAAGAGTGAGCATGCAAACCCCCGCAGCTGTGCTTGACGCCCATTACATGGCCCGCGCCCTTGAGTTGGCGCGCAAGGGGCTCTACACCACCCACCCCAACCCGCGTGTGGGTTGCGTCATCGTCCGCGATGGCGAGGTGGTGGGCGAGGGCTGGCATGTGCGCGCCGGGGAACCCCATGCCGAGGTGCATGCGCTTGCCCAGGCAGGCGAGCGTGCGCGGGGCGGCTGTGCCTATGTCACCCTCGAACCCTGCAGCCACCATGGCCGTACGCCGCCGTGTGCCGAAGCCTTGGTCATGGCCGGTGTGGCGCGCGTAGTGGCCGCCATGCAGGACCCCAATCCCCAGGTGGCTGGGCGGGGCCTGCAGCGACTTGCCCAGGCCGGTATCGACGTGGCCGGCGGGGTGCTCGAAGAGCAGGCGCGGGCACTCAACCCCGGGTTCCTCAAGCGCATGGAACAGGGGTTGCCGTTCGTGCGCGCCAAGCTGGCCATGAGCCTGGATGGTCGTACCGCCATGGCCAGCGGCGAAAGCCAGTGGATCACCGGCCCTGCGGCGCGTTCTGCCGTGCAGCGTCTGCGCGCGCGCTCCAGCGTGGTGCTGACCAGTGCAAGCAGCGTACTGGCTGACGGTGCCCGCATGACGGTGCGTGGCGCCGAGTTGGGCCTGGACGCCGAAACCACCGCGCTTGCCCTGAGCCGGGCACCGCTGCGGGTGCTGGTCGATGGCCGTTTGCGCTTGCCCTTGCAGGCGCCCTTCTTCCAGGCCGGCCCCGCGCTGGTGGTGACCGCCGTCGCAGATGACCCACGTTATGCCGCTGCCGGCCATGAACTGCTCAGCCTGCCGGGCGACAATGGCCATGTGGACCTGCGTGCCCTGCTTCAAGCTCTGGCCGCCCGTGGCGTCAACGAAATCCTGCTGGAAGCCGGCGCCGGCCTGGTCGGGGCCTTCGCCCAGCAAGGCCTTGTCGACGAGTACCAGCTGTTCATGGCAGGCACCTTCCTTGGCTCAAGCGCACGCCCACTGCTGGACTGGCCACTGAATCGCATGAGCGAGGCACCGCGGCTGAAGATCACCGACATGCGCGCAGTAGGCGATGACTGGCGGGTCACAGCCGTACCGCTGCCTGCGCCCGGCGTATAATGCGCGGCTTGCCCCGCGCACACCGTTTTGAGGAAGACCCATGTTCACCGGCATCATCGAATCCATCGGCACCATCCGCAGTCTGACGCCCAAAGGCGGCGACGTGCGCGTGCACGTCGACACCGGCAAGCTTGACCTGGGTGACGTCAAGCTCGGCGACAGCATCGCCGTCAATGGCGTTTGCCTGACGGCGGTGGAATTGCCTGGCAACGGCTTCTGGGCCGATGTGAGCGTGGAGACCCTCAAGCGCACGGCTTTCGTCGACTTGAAAAGTGGCAGCAAGGTCAACCTTGAAAAAGCGCTGACGCCAACCACCCGGCTGGGGGGACACCTGGTCAGCGGTCACGTCGACGGTGTCGGCGAAATCATCTCGCGCAGCGATAACGCCCGCGCCATCCAGTTTCGCGTGCGTGCGCCGCGAGAACTGGCCAAGTACATCGCCCACAAGGGTTCGATTACCGTCGATGGCACCAGCCTGACGGTCAACGAGGTCAATGGCGCCGAATTCGAGCTGACCATCGTCCCGCACACCCTGTCCGAAACCATCATGGCCGACTACCGCGCAGGGCGTCGGGTAAACCTTGAGGTCGACCTGCTGGCCCGTTACCTGGAGCGCTTGCTGCTGGGCGACAAGGCGGCCGAGCCGAGCAAGGGCAGTGGCATCACCGAAAGTTTCCTGGCCGCCAACGGCTTCTTGAAATCCTGATTGAGAAGGGGGTGCCGCGTGGCGCTCAACAGCATCGAAGAACTGGTCGAAGACATCCGCCAGGGCAAAATGGTCATCCTGATGGATGACGAAGACCGTGAGAACGAAGGCGATATCATCATGGCAGCCGAATGCTGCCAGCCCGAGCACATCAACTTCATGGCCAAGCACGCCCGTGGCCTGATCTGCATGCCGATGACCCGCGAACGTTGCGAAACCCTCAAGCTGCCCCTGATGGCGCCGCGCAATGGTTCAGGCTTCGGCACCAAGTTCACCGTTTCGATCGAGGCTGCCGAGGGTGTCACCACCGGCATTTCCGCCGCCGACCGTGCCCGCACCGTGCAAGCGGCTGCCGCCAAGGACGCCAAGGCCGAAGACATCGTCAGCCCTGGGCACATCTTCCCGCTCATGGCTCAGCCAGGCGGTACGCTGGCTCGCGCCGGGCACACCGAGGCAGCCTGCGACCTGGCACGCATGGCCGGGTTCGAGCCCAGCGGCGTGATCTGCGAGGTGATGAACGACGACGGCACCATGTCGCGCCGCGCCGAACTGGAAGTGTTCGCTGCCGAGCACGGCCTGAAGATCGGCACCATCGCCGATCTCATTCACTACCGCATGATCCACGAGCGCACCGTGCAGCGGGTTTCCGAGCAGTCGGTGGAAAGCGAGCTGGGCGAGTTCAACCTGGTCACCTACCGCGATGCGGTTGAAGGTGACGTGCACATGGCCTTGACCCTGGGCGCCATCTGCGCCGAAGAGCCCACCCTGGTGCGCGTGCACAACATGGACCCGCTGCGCGACCTGCTGCTGGTCAAGCAGCCGGGTCGCTGGAGCCTGCGCGCCGCCATGGCCGCCGTGGCCGAAGCCGGAAGCGGTGTGGTGCTGCTGCTGGGGCACCCGCTCGATGGCGATGTGCTGCTTGCGCATATTCGCGAAAGTGCAGGCGATGCACCGGCCAAGACCCCGACCACCTACAGCACCGTGGGTGCCGGTTCGCAGATCCTGCGTGACCTCGGCGTGCGCAAGATGCGCCTGATGAGTTCGCCGATGAAGTTCAATGCGATATCCGGATTCGACCTGGAAGTTGTAGAATACGTGCCCTCCGAGTGACTTGAGGCGGCAATGACGCCCTGCAGCTCGAGTCCATACCCCTGTCGAGGCCGCCAGCAAGCGGCCTTGCGTTTGAAGATGAGAATATCGCAATGACCCTGAAGACCATCGAAGGTACCTTCATTGCCCCCAAAGGTCGCTATGCTTTGGTGGTTGGCCGCTTCAACAGCTTCGTCGTCGAAAGCCTGGTAAGTGGTGCCGTTGATGCCCTGGTACGCCATGGTGTCAGCGAGAACGACATCACCATCATCCGTGCGCCTGGTGCGTTCGAGATTCCGCTGGTTGCCCAGAAGGTCGCCCAGCAAGGTGCTTACGACGCGATCATCGCGCTGGGCGCTGTAATCCGTGGCGGCACCCCGCACTTTGAATACGTGGCGGGCGAGTGCACCAAGGGCCTGGCTCAGGTGTCCATGGAGTTCGGTGTTCCTGTGGCGTTCGGCGTACTGACCGTCGACTCCATCGAACAGGCCATCGAACGTTCCGGCACCAAGGCCGGCAACAAAGGTGCAGAAGCTGCCCTGTCTGCCCTGGAAATGGTAAGCCTGCTGGCGCAGTTGGAGGCCAAGTGATTAGCGACGAAAGCGATCGTTTCAACCCGCGCGATCCCAAGCCTGCGGATGCCGGCAAGCCATCGAAAAGCGCCAAACGCCGTGAAGCCCGCAAGCTCGCGACCCAGGCACTGTATCAATGGCACATGGCGCATCATTCGTTGAACGAGATCGAAGCGCAGTTTCGGGTCGATAACGATTTTGCAGATGTCGACGGCGCCTACTTCCGTGAAATCCTGCATGGCGTTCCGGCCATCAAGGGCGAAATCGACGGTGCGCTCGAGCCCTGCCTGGACCTGAGCCTTGACGAACTCGACCCGGTCGAACTGGCCGTGTTGCGTCTGTCCACCTGGGAGTTCATCAAGCGCATCGACGTGCCTTACCGCGTTGTGATCAACGAAGGCGTCGAGCTGGCCAAGGTCTTCGGCGCCACCGACGGTCACAAGTTCGTCAACGGCGTGCTCGACAAACTGGCACCGACGCTGCGCGAAGCCGAAGTCAAGGCGAACAAGCGCTGATTGCGGCGCAGCCTGGCCATGGGTGAGTTCGAGCTGATCAACCGTTACTTCGCCTCCGCACACTGTGCAGTGCACGGCGAGGGCGAAGGGGTGGCGCTGGGCATCGGTGACGACTGTGCTCTGCTGGATCTGCCTCCCGGTGAGCAGTTGGCCGTCTCGACCGATACTCTGGTAGCTGGTGTGCATTTCCCTGCCGTCTGCGACCCGAAGCTGCTGGGTCAGCGCTGCCTGGCAGTCGCCGTCAGTGACCTGGCCGCCATGGGCGCTACCGCGATCGGTTTCACGCTGGCCCTCACCCTGCCTGACGTCAGCCACGCGTGGTTGGAGGAATACTCGGCAGGGTTGAGCCGCATGGCTCACCGTTGCCGCATGAGCCTGATTGGCGGGGACACGACCCGGGGTCCGCTGAGCATCACCGTGACGGTGTTCGGCCGTGTGCCGGCCGGGCAGGCATTACGCCGCACTGGCGCCCAGCCGGGCGACCTGCTGTATGTCGGTGGCGTGCTGGGCAAGGCCGCTGGCGCCTTGCCTCTGGTGCTCGGGGAGCGCCAGGCGCCGCCGGACGTGGCAGAGCCGCTGCTGGCCCACTATTGGGCGCCCATGCCGCAGCTCACCCTCGGTGCCTTGCTCAGAGGGCACGCCACGGCGGCACTGGATATTTCCGATGGGTTGCTGGCCGATTGCGGTCATATCGCCAAGGCCTCTGGCGTGGCGCTCGAGGTGAACCTGGCGCAGGTGCCAGTGTCCCCCGAAGTGGAGGCGTTCCTGGGCCGCGAGGCAGCCGTGCAAGCAGCGCTCGCCGGTGGCGACGACTACATACTGGCGTTCACGGCACCTCCGGACGCCTTGACGCACCTTGCGCACTTTGGCTTCATCCAGGTCTACCCCATTGGCCGCGTGCTGCAAGGGCAGGGCGTGTCCCTGCGCGATGCGCACGGTCAGGACATCACGCCTCGGCAGCGGGGCTATCAACACTTTAGGGAGATACCGTGACCGACCACCCCAATCAGGTGCCTGCGGAGTTCGTTCCGCCATCGGTCTGGCGCAACCCTTGGCACTTCATCGCGTTCGGGTTCGGCTCCGGCACCTTGCCCAAAGCGCCCGGCACCTGGGGCTCGCTGGTGGCGATACCCTTCATTCCGCTCTGGCAGATGCTGCCCGATTGGGGGTATTGGCTGGTACTCGGGATCACCATGCTGTTCGGCTTCTGGCTGTGCGGCAAGGTGGCCAATGACTTGCGCGTGCATGACCACGAAGGCATCGTCTGGGACGAAATGGTCGGCATGTGGATCACGCTGTGGTTGGTGCCCGATGGCTGGCAGTGGCTGTTGGCGGGTTTTTTGATGTTCCGTTTCTTCGACATCCTCAAGCCTTGGCCCATTCGCTGGATCGATCGTCACGTGCATGGCGGCGTCGGCATCATGCTCGATGACGTGCTGGCCGGCGTCTTCGCCTGGTTGGGCATGCAGGTTCTGGTATGGGCTGTCGCGTAGAACGGGGGCTGCCATGGTGCTGAAGGGTATGCTACTGGCATTGTTGATGGCCGCTGCCCCATGGGCGGCTGCCGGCGACAGCCAGCCTGGCCAGATTCGCCTGGTCAGCGAGGAGTGGGCCGACTACACCAACGCAGATGGCACCGGTGTGGCCTGGGACGTGATGCGCAAGGTGTTCCAGCCCGCAGGGATCGAGGTCGTGCCGCAGAGTGCGCCGTATAGCCGTGCCATTGGCCTGGTCAAACGTGGCGAGGCTGACGCCTGGGTTGGCTCGTACAAGGACGAAAGTGAAGACAACCTCTACCCTCGCTGGCATTTCGACGTCGACCATATCTACGCCCTGGGGCTTGCCAGCAAGCCGGCCCCCACACTGGCAACCATAGGCGACTATCGCCTGGCCTGGGTGCGTGGCTATGCCTATGGCAAATACCTGCCCCGCGTGCGGGAGTACCGTGAAATCCAGCGACGCGAAGGCATTCTGCCCATGCTGGAGCATGACCGGGTGGACTTCTATGTCGACGCCATGACCGAAGTGGACTACGTCATCGGGCAAAGCTCGCAACCCGATCGATTCCGGCGCACCCATGTGGTCGAGCTGCCCATGTACCTGGCGTTTGCCCGCAGTGAGCGGGGTGAGGCACTGCGTGATGTGTTCGACAAACGCATGGCCGAACTGGTGCGCAGCGGCGAACTCAAGCCGATATTCGAACGTTGGAAACAGCCTTATCCTTTCGATGCCAGTACCAAACCGTAGCGCGTGGTACATGCCCGTAACCGCTACGCATCGAGGTTTTCGATAATAACCGGCGGTATACTGCGGGAGCACTGCCTGTAAGCTGCTGATACAATCGGTCCATTGAAATTCCCACTTATCCCAGGAGCACAACGTGCCCGTCGTCTTTGTTGCCGCCTCTAAACTCCCGACGCCTTTCGCGACTTTCACCATGCACGGCTTTCTGGATGAAGCCACTGGCCGCGAGCATGTGGTGCTCAGCCTGGGTGATATCGCCGATGGGCAGCCGGTACTGGGGCGCCTGCATTCCGAATGCTTGACCGGCGATGCCTTGTTCAGTCAACGCTGTGATTGCGGGTCGCAACTCGAAGCTGCCCTCCAGGCGATCGCCCGAGAAGGTCGTGGCGTGCTGCTTTACCTGCGCCAGGAAGGCCGTGGCATTGGCCTGCTGAACAAGATCCGCGCCTACGAACTGCAGGACGGAGGGGCGGACACGGTCGAAGCCAACGAGCGCCTCGGGTTTGCTGCGGATCAGCGCGACTATGCCATCTGCCTGCCGATGCTCGAGCACCTGGGTGTCAAGGCGTTGCGCTTGATGACCAACAACCCGCGCAAGGTCAAGGCCTTGACCGACATGGATATCGTGGTGGCCGAGCGTGTGCCGCTACACACCGGGCACAACCCGCACAACAGCCATTACCTGGCAACCAAGGCCGGCAAGCTGGGCCACATGCTGGGCAATGAACACCAGGGCGAGGTGCCCCAGGCGTGACCCGCGCCGAGGTCAAGCGGCGCCTCGCCCTGGCTTGGTGGCAGTACCTGGCGGTGGGGCTTGTGCCGCTGCCGGTCATGGCCTGGGCCTTTGGCGGTGGCGAGGCGATGATTCCCATGTTGGCCATGCCGCTGTTCATCGCTGGCGCAGCCACGTTGTTTCTCACCTTGCCGCGCTTCGGTGCCTACAAGCGCGCGCTGATTGCCACCTCCAAGGCGCTCGGTACCGAAGCCGAGCCTGCTGCGTGGATCGAACTGGCTCGCGTGCGGCGCCTGGCCATGACCTATGCCTGCTTCCCCGCCTGGGTAGCCGCCGTGTCGGTACTGGTGGGCCTGGAAACCGTCCCACAGGTGCTGCTGGCCTTGTCCACCGTGGTCTTGCTCTACTTGTACCGTCTGCCGTCTCAGCTCGGCTGATGCGCCGGCTCATAGCGGGGCTGGCGCTACTGGCCTGCAGCCTGGCGAGCGCTGGGCCACTACGCGTCGTCAGCCTGGCACCGTCGTTGACGGAAATCATGCTCGAACTGCAGGCAGGCGACCTGCTGGTGGGGGTGCTCGATGGGGGTGAACGGCCACCGGCGTTGCGAGCGTTGCCCTCGGTGGGGCGCTATGGCCAGCTGGACATGGAGGGTTTGCTCAGTCTGCGCCCCGATCTGCTGCTGCTGTGGCCGGGCAGCGTACCCCCCGCGCAACGCGACCAGCTCAAACGTCTGGGCATCCCTGCCTTCAGCGCAGAGCCCCACAGCATCGAGCAGTTGATTGGCCAGATCGAAGAAATCGCTGAACACGTAGGCCACGCTGACCAAGGCCGCCGCTACGCTCGCGCCCTGCGTGCACGATTGAAAACACTGCGCCAGCAGTACCGTCGCGACAGGCCCCTGCAGGTCTTCTACCAGGTCTGGGATCGCCCCTTGTACACCTTGGGTGGTCAGCAAGTGATCAGCGATGCACTGGCCGTCTGTGGTGCGCGTAATGTCTTTGCGGATTTGAACCCGGCAGCGCCCCAGGTGAGCGTAGAGTCGGTCATTGCGCGCGACCCCGACATCATCCTGGCCGCCGATGCGCAACAGTTGGCCAGTTGGAAGGCCTGGCCGGCGCTGCGCGCGGTGGCGCAAGACGGGTTACTGGTGGTGCCGGACAACGGCATCGAGCGCCCCAGTGGGCAGATGATCGAAGCGACGGCTCGCCTGTGCGAACTGCTGGCCGCTAGAGCGCCGGTGCCCACGTCACGCTGAACAACAGCGTGCGCCCTTCTTCCTGGTAGGCATGGGGGCTGCCCTCGTAGCTGTACAGGGCGCGGCTGTAGCCACGGTCGAACAGGTTGTCCAGCTTCGCCTCCACGGTCAGCGCCTCGGTGGCTGCCCAACTGCCGCGCAGGCCCAGCAACCCATATCCACCCAAACGGTTGCGGTTGGCTTCATCATCGTAGCTGCTGCTGACAGCCTGTACGCTGGCACCGATGCCGAAGGGTCCCACACGGCGGTCCAGGTCCAGGCTCAGGGTGCGGCGTGCCCGTCGGGCCAATGTATGGCCACTGTCGCGGTCACGTGGGTCGATCATTGCCAGGCCCAGCTGGCTGCTCCATTCGCCCCACTGTTGGGCCAGGGCCAGCTCTACGCCATCGACGCGCGCCGAGGCCACGTTGCGGGGAATGGCGTCCTGACCGAACACGATCGCATCGCGCAGGTCGGTGCGGTACAGGGAAGCCTCCAGGCGGGTGTCGGTAGACAGCTGGCTGCGCCACTGCACTTCATAGGTCCTGGCGTGCTCGGGGTCAAGGTCAGGGTTGCTGAACTGCGGGTAATACAGGTCGTTGAACGTCGGGGCCCGGAAGCCTTCGCTGTAGGACAGCACCACATCATTGCGATCATCGAGCGCAACGCTCACGCTGCCACTCCAGGTGGTGTGAGTGCCGAACTGCTCGTTGCGGTCCTGGCGTACGCCCACTTCGGTGGAAAACAGCGGGCCTTGATAGCGGTGCTGAAGAAACACCGCCCGGTTCCAGCGGCTGTCCTTCTCGAAGTCGGTACTGGCGTGCACGCGGTCCTGATACCAGTCGGCGCCGGCGAGCAGGCTGTGCTGGTCGTTCAGGGCCAGGTCGTTCTGCCAGGTCATCTGGTCGCGGTAGGTGTTGAACACAAAGCGTTCTGAGCTCAACGTGTCGCGCTTGTCGTCACGGTTTTCGCTGTGCGCCACCTCCATCCGCGTGTGCCAGTTGTCGGTGAGCTGAGCGTCGAGGTAACTGCCCAGGCTGGCGACGGTGAAGTCGGTGTACGGCTGTTGGCCGACGCTTTGGAAGGTGACAGGGTCGAAGCCGCCGAATGGATTATCGTATTGACTGCGGCCCTGACTGTGCAGCAGGTTCAGGCCGACTTCGATGCGCTCGCCGAGCGTCTGGCTCAGGCTGAAGTTGAGCGATTTGTTGCGGTAAGCGTCATGGTCGGCGTCACTGCTGAACGACGGTCCGGTTGAATCGATGCCTGCCGTTTCGTCCAGGCTTGTGCCCAGGTTGAAGCGCGTTGAGCCATCGGCGCCCGACACACCCAGGCTGCGCTGGAAGGTTTTTCGGCTACCGGCAGCCAGGCGCACGCGCGGGTGCAGGCCGTCACCGAGGCTCCGTCGGGTGAACACTTGGATGACCCCGCCAATGGCATCGCTGCCATATACCGCCGACCGAGAGCCGCGAAGCACTTCGACACGCTCGATCTGGTCGACGTTGATAAACTGCAGGCCGCTGTCGCCTGAGGTCGCGTTGGCGATGCGTACACCATCGACCAGCACCAGCGTTTGCGCGGTCTTGGTGCCGCGAATGAAAAGGCCTGGCAAGCTGCCGCGCCCGCCGGTCGGTGCCACTTGCACGCCCGGCACGCGGCTGAGCAGGTCCATGACGCTACTCGGTTGCAGGCGGTCGATATCGGCTCGGGTAAACACGGTGTTCGCAGCACTGGTGGCGGTGCGCGATTCGACCTGGCGGCTGGCACTGATGAGCACGTCAGGCAGTTTCAGGGCGTCGTCGCGTTCGGACGCCAGCAAGGGTAGAGGGAGGCAAAGCAGGATGGCAAGGGTCGGGTTTTTCACGGGCGGTACATATCTGCGAAGTCTGCGCACTCCAACACAGCGGAGCCCAGCGCAGAAAGGCCCTAGCCCTCAGAGTCGCCATGAACGAAAAAGAAGCCGGCAATCACAGACCCCGTTGGGTAAATGACTGCCTGCTCGTTTGGCTGAGCACCCGGGCTGCAGCGCAGCCCTGCACATCAAAGTCCCAGCTTGACCATGCGGGCCTTGACGCTAGCTTCGATGCCCGCTGCATCCAGCCCACACTCTGCCAGCATCTGCGCGGGCTTGGCGTGTTCCACATAAAGGTCCGGCAAGCCCAGGTGCAGCAACGGCTTGACCACCGCCTCCCTGGCCAGGCACTCGCCTACGGCAGCACCGGCGCCGCCCATGATGGCATTTTCTTCAAGGGTCACCAGCAGTTCGTGGCTACCTGCCATTTCCAGCACCAGGGCATCATCCAGCGGCTTGACGAAGCGCATGTCGACGACCGTGGCGTTGATCTGTTCGGCTACTTGCAGGGCTTCGGCCAGCTGCACGCCAAAGACCAGCAGCGCGACCTTTTCACCCCGGCGACGCACCACGCCCTTGCCAATCTCCAGCGGTTCCAAGCCCTCGCCGACAGCAGCGCCAGGGCCTGTACCGCGCGGATAGCGCACGGCAGCCGGGCCGTTGTAGAGGTGCCCCGTGCTGAGCATCTGGCGCAACTCGCTTTCGTCGCTGGGGGTCATCACCAGCATGCCAGGGATGCAGCGCAGGTAGGACAGGTCATAGCTACCGGCATGGGTCGGGCCGTCTTCACCCACCAGACCGGCGCGGTCGATGGCGAACAGCACGTCCAGGTTCTGCACGGCCACGTCATGAATCAACTGGTCATAGGCCCTCTGCAGGAAGGTCGAGTAGATAGCCACTACCGGTTTGCTACCTTCGCAAGCCATGCCCGCTGCGAGCGTGACGGCATGCTGCTCGGCAATCGCCACGTCGAAATAGCGTTCAGGGTAGCGTTCGCTGAACGCCACCAGGTCGGAGCCTTCCTTCATGGCCGGCGTGATGCCGACAAGGCGATCGTCGGCGGCGGCCATGTCGCAGAGCCACTGGCCGAACACGGCGGAATATTTCGGTCCGCTGGCCTGTTTCGGCGCAACCGGCTTGTCCACAGGCTCGAGCTTGGTGATGGCGTGGTAGCCGATCGGGTCGATCTCGGCCGGGGCGAACCCCTTGCCCTTTTTTGTCACCACGTGCAGGAACTGCGGGCCCTTGAGGTCGCGCATGTTGCGCAGGGTGGCGATCATCGTGGGCAGGTCGTGACCATCGATGGGACCGATGTAGTTCCAGCCCAGCTCTTCGAACAGCGTGCCGGGTACCAGCATGCCCTTGGCATATTCTTCGGTACGCCGCGCTATTTCCCACGCACCTGGCAGGCGCGACAGCACTTTCTTGCTGCCTTCGCGCATGCTGGAGTAGGTGCGGCTGGAGAGGATCTTGGCCAGGTAGTTGGACAAGCCTCCCACATTGCGCGAGATCGACATGTCGTTGTCGTTGAGGATCACCAGCATGTCGGCGTTGACTTCCTGGGCGTGGTTCAACGCCTCGAACGCCATGCCTGCGGTGAGTGCGCCGTCGCCGATGACCGCAATCGACTTGCGAGCGCTGTTTTGCAGGCGCGCCGCGATGGCCATGCCAAGGGCTGCGCTGATCGATGTGCTGGAGTGACCGACGCCGAAGGTGTCGTACACGCTTTCGCTGCGGCGCGGGAAGGCGGCTACGCCGTCCTTCTGGCGAAGGCTGAGCATGCGGTTGCGGCGCCCGGTCAGAATCTTGTGCGGGTAGGCCTGGTGGCCCACGTCCCATACCAACCGGTCATCGGGGGTATCGAAGACGTAGTGCAGGGCGATGGTCAGCTCGATGACGCCCAGGCCGGCACCGAAGTGCCCACCGGTCTGGCCCACGGTATACAGAAGTTCCTGGCGCAACTCGTCGGCCAGGGTCTCCAGGTCGGCTTCGGCCAGACGGCGCAAGCCATCTGGCGTGTCAGCGCGGTCGAGCAGCGGCGTGACCGGGCGTTCGCGGGGGATCTCTTGAAACGTCGTGGGCATCAGGCGAGTCGTTATAGGTGTATTAAGACGCGGCAGTTTACCCCATTGTAGGAAAAGCTGCCCATTCAGACGGGTGACGCGCTGGCGGCTTAACAGCCATCACGCGCTACTCGCCAGGTCAGTTGCGGCGTTCGACGATGTAGCACGCCAGGGCTCGCAGTGGCTCAGCCTTTTCGTCGAAGCTTTCCAATGCGACCAATGCCTGGTCGCGCAGTTCGATCGCGTAGGCCTTGGCCGCCTCCATGCCCAGCAGGGCGGGGTAGGTCGGCTTGTCGCGGGCGATGTCGGCGCCCTGGCGTTTACCCAGTGTAGCCGTATCGCTTTCCACATCGAGGATGTCGTCCTGAACCTGGAAGGCCAGGCCGATGGCCTGCGCATACACCTGCAAGGCATCGAGCTGCGCCTGGTCGGCGCGGGCACTGGCCAGCCCGCCCAGGCGGACGCTGGCCTCGATCAGTGCACCGGTCTTGTGCCGGTGCATGAACGCCAAGGCTTGCTGGTCCAGCTTCATGCCCACCGAGCCCAGGTCGATGGCTTGCCCGCCCACCATGCCAGCGGGGCCGGCGGCCGAGGCCAAGGCCTGCACCATGGCCAGGCGAAGTGCGTCGGTCTGGGGGCTCAGGCGGGGGTCGAGCAATGCGCTGAAGGCCAGGCTTTGCAGGCCGTCACCGGCAAGAATGGCACAGGCCTCGTCGAACGCCTTGTGCGTGGTCGGCTGGCCGCGGCGCAGGTCGTCGTCATCCATGGCCGGCAAGTCGTCGTGGACCAGCGAGTAAGCGTGGATGAGCTCGACGGCGCAAGCGGCGCCGTTGGCGTGCTCCGCCGGAGCGCCCAAGGCCTCGCAGGCCGCGTAGGCGAGCAGCGGGCGTACGCGTTTGCCGCCGTTCATCACGCTGTAGCGCATTGCGGCGTACAAGCGTTCAAGCTCGGCCGTGGGGGCGATGAACAGCGGCTCGAGTGCGCCATCGACGCGTGCCTGGCAGGCGGACTGATAGGCACCGATCATGCCTCGGGCTCCACGTCGAAGGGCTGAGCAGTCAGCTCGCCATCGCGCTCCAGCAGAACCTGCACCTTCTGTTCGGCCTGAGCCAGTGCGCCTTGGCAATCACGCGTCAGGGCAATGCCTTGTTCGAAAGCGGCAAGCGAGTCCTCCAGGGACAACTCGCCGTTCTCCAGGCGCTCGACCAGTGCCTGCAACTCGGCAAGGGATTGCTCGAAATCAAGGGAAGCTTTTTTGCGGGCCATGGCGGCAGTCTCGGCGGTAGTCTGAACGCCGCGACACTAGCAGAGCGGGGCGGGGTGAGCAAACCGCCATTGGCACGGCAGCGCCGGGTTGGCGCTACCGTTCAGGCCCTGGCGTGGCCAGGTCGATCAGATCGCCGCAGCCGTTTGCGCCTGCAGCGCCAGTCGATACTGCGCCAACTCGTCGATGGTCAGCATGGGAAGGTTGTACTGGCGTGCATAGACGGCCACTTCCTCACCGCGAGCCATCGTGCCGTCAGGGTTCATCAATTCGCACAAGACGGCTGCCGGCCGCAGTCCGGCCAGGCGGGCCAGGTCAACCGACCCTTCGGTGTGACCGCGACGCGTGAGCACACCGCCATTGCGCGCGCGCAGCGGAAACACATGCCCAGGGCTGACGATATGCCGTTGCTCGGCCGAAGAGCGCAGTGCAGCGGCAATCGTGGTGACCCGGTCCTGGGCGCTTACGCCAGTGCTGATGCCCTCGGCAGCTTCGATGGTGACCGTGAACCCGGTGCCGTGGCGGGCCTGGTTGTTCTGGACCATGGGTGCCAGTTGCAGCTCATCGACCGTTGCCTCGTCCAGGCACAGGCAGACGATACCGCTGCAATCGCGGATCATCATGGCCATGGTCTGCAACGAAATGTTCTCGGCAGCGGCAATGATGTCCGCTTCATCTTCACGGTCGTCATCGTCAAGCAGCAGCACGGGGCGACCGGCCTTGAACGCGGCGATGGCGGCGGTGACATTGGGAAAGTGCACAGGGTGCAAGGTAGACATGAAACGCTCCTCGTAAGTGATCGATGAACGTCTCGGGGCGAGCAAAATGCGTGCGCAAGGGTGCCCGTGGGGCCCCTGCCTGACGCCTTCTTTCATCCGGACTATGACCGTCGGCCCTGGAATCTCACCAGGTCTGCTGACCTCCGGCATGGCCGGAGCGCTCGCGGGCTCATCTTTCGATTTACCGCCGGTGGGGACTTTCACCCCGCCCTGAAGACCGGGCAAGCATACCGCACCCTGTGCCTGGGTTGGCAACCCGCCGTTATGATCTAGACCGCTGTCAGCGGCTGGGCGAGGTGCCCTGCGGTGCTGCTTTGCTCAAGGTGTCGATCACCCAGTGCAGCGACGCCGCAAGCATCGGCCCATGCCCAAGGCCGTCGAACTGCTTGAAAGACACCTGCACGCCCTTGAGCTGGGTCAGGCTGGCGGCGAGGCTCCGTGCCGTCTGATCGGCGTGGGGCTGGGCCGGTTCGCGGGGGCTGGCCGGCTCCAGTGAGCCGCGCATCAACAGCACCTGCGGTTGGGCATCCCCCAACCGCGCCGGCAGGCTTGCCGCTTCGCGCAGGATCGCGCCGTCATGCCACCACAGCGATGGGCTGGCCGCCGCATAGACGGCGAATGACTTGGGCCGGGTGAAGAGGGCATGGAGCACGGCCAGGCCGCCATACGAGTGCCCCCACAGCGTCTGCTGCTGGGGGTCGATGCTCACCAGTGCTGCCAGCCCCGAGCGCATGCGGGTCTCCAGCAGGTCAAGAAAGGCATCCACCCCGCCGCTGGGTAACCCGGTGAGTGGGTCGCGTTGCTCTGTCTGCCCGGCCAGCGCCGGCGTGTAGTCGTAGGTTCGGCTGGTTCTGTCGATGCGCTGGCGGGTCTGGTAACCCACGGCGACCAGTACGGGGGCCTGGCCGGCGGCCAAGGCATCGAGTCGTTGTGGGTCCAGTGCGCTCAGGGCTGCATTGCCGTCGAGCATCCACAACACAGGGTAGCCGGTTGCGGGGGCGGCGCGCTTGGGCAGTCCTATCCACAGCCGGTAGTGACGCGCGCCGTCTGCCGAGTCGAGGTTCAGGTGGGTGAATCGATAGGCCAGGTCCTGGCGAGCCAGCAGCGTCGTATCCATCGGCTGGTCATGCTCGGGCTGGGCCGTGGCGGCACCGGTCACAAAGGCCAGCACAAGCGCCAGGCCCCGGATCATTCTGTTCATCAGGCATCTCTTCACGGCATTGCAGGCGCTGCAACTCAAGCAGCCAGATGATAATCAGCCTTTGACATGCGTAAAGCGCCTTAACTTTCTAAACCGTTGACGCTGGCCGGCAGGGTAAGGTGCAGGCGCAAGCCTGGGTGAGCATTGCAGGCCCAGAGTCTGCCACCCTGCAATTGGACGGCGCGGCGGGCAATGGCCAGGCCCAGTCCGAAGCCTGCGCCGCTGGCGGTCAGCCGCTGGTACGGTTGGAAAATGCGCTCAAGCGCGGCCTCAGGCACGCCGGGGCCTTGATCGCGCACGCACAGGTGCCAATGCGTACCCTCGCGCCAGCCCTCCAGGCAGACGGTTCCCTCGGGCGGAGAGTGCCGGATGGCGTTTCGCAGCAGGTTCTCCAGCGCCTGGGCCACGCTGTCCAGGTGCACCTGGACCACGCAGTCCTGCCCGAGTGTGCACGGCAGGCGTGCGGGGCTCCAGCCGCTTTCGAAGCAGATGTCCTGGCACAGCGCCTCCCACAGTGATGCCATCAGTACCGGTTCGGTGGCCAGGACGGGCTGCTCGGTATCCATCCAGGCCAGGTCGAGGGTGTCTTCCAGCAGTTTCTGCATATGGCTCGTTTCATAATCCATGCGCGCGCGTAACTGGGCGGCGGGCAAGTTGCTGTCATGGGCAATACGCAGGCGTGCCAGCGGCGTGCGCAGTTCGTGGGACAGTGTGCGCAGCAGCAGCCGCTGCTGTTCCAGGCTCTGGCGCAAGCGATTGGCCATATGATCGAAGGCCTGCGCCAGTTCGCCCAGCTCATCGCGCCGGTCTTGCAGGGCCAGGCCTGGGCTGTCCAGGTCGTTGGCCCGCAGCGCATCGGCGCGGTCACGCAGGCGGTTCAACGGGGCGACAAGGTGACGGTACAGTGCCAGCCCCATCAGCAGGGCCAGCAAGGCCGGCGCCACACCGTGGGTAACCAGGTGAGTCCAAGGCGTCAGCCCGGTGGGCAGCAGCCGCTCGGGCAGTTGCATCACCAAGCGACCGTGCTCGGGATGGCGCGGGAAGGTAATGCTGACGTAAGGCAGTTCGCCTTGCAGGCGGCGGCTCATGGGCCAGTTCAGCTTGCGCATGAAGGTCAGGTGACCCGCTTCCTCGGCTGTGAGCTGTGTGGTCCCCAGGCTTTGCAGGTAAGGGCCGACGACGGCTGCCCAGGTGTCCTCGGCCCTTTGCACCTGCTTACGCCAGGTCTCGACCCCCACGGCGCCTCCTTGCTCCCAGGCGAGCTCGGCCTGCCGGGCATAGCGGGCCAGGTAGTCCTGGTCGGCCTGAGCCAGGAAATAGGTGCTGCGTTCCACCGTCAGGCCCCAGGTCCAGATCAACCAGGTGAGCAGCAGGCAGAAGCTGACCTGCAGCAGGGCCAGCTTCCACAGCAGCGGATGACGCCGCATCAGGCCGGGCTCTGCACGACCAGGACATAGCCCTGACCACGCACAGCCTGGATGAGCAGATGCTGTATGCCAATGTCCGCCAGCTTGCGGCGCACGTTGCACACATGCACATCCAGGCCCCGATCCAGGCGCGTGTAGCCACGGTGCAGGACGGTCTGGTACAGGAAAGGCTTGCTCAGCGGCTCCCCGGCATGGGCGTGCAGCGTGATCAACAGGCGGAACTCCGAGCCAGTCAACCCCGCCGGCATGCCGTTGTGCATGACGTCCTGGGCCGCGTGGTCGAATACGGGCTCATCAGCGCGCGTTGCCAAGGGCGGCGTGCTGTGGAAGGCGACCCGGCGCAACAGTGCGTCTACCCGCGCATCCAGTTCCGCCAGGCTGAAGGGCTTGGGCAGGTAATCGTCGGCGCCGCGGGTGAATCCGGTGATGCGGTCCTGCTCGGCACCCAATGCCGACATGAGGATCACCGGTACGGCCTGCTTGCGCCGCAGTGCATCGAGCAGGCTCAGGCCATCGAGACCTGGCAGCATGATGTCCAGCAGCGCCAGGTCGAATGCGCATCGACGGGCATTGGCCAGCGCCGCTTCTCCCGTCGCGCATGCATGTACCTCGAAGCCACGGTCGATGAAATGGCGGTAAAGGTCGTGGCGTAAGCGTGGGTCGTCTTCGACCAGCAGCAAGGAGGTGGGCACGGCGAGCCTTGAATGAGAATTTATATCAGTTGCAAATCATCCCACCGGACTCGGCCCTAGGCAATGGCCCCAATGTGTTAAGAAGGTTAATGCTGCTGCATGCCCTGTACCTGCTCCGGTATCGTTCGCAAAAAGCAATATGTTTCGTTTGCGAATTACTATCATATGGGCGAAGGGTGCGGCATGAATGTTTTCAGTGGGGCAGGGCGCGCGCGGCGCGTGCGGGGATGGCTGGTGGCAGGGCTGGTGGCGCCGTTTTCACTTTCGGCATTGGCGCAAGACGTAGCTGTGGTGGTCAATGCCGATGACCCCCTTGACCTGCCTGCATTGACCATCGAAGGCAATCGGCTATACGACATGCTGCCCTCCGAAGCCACTGGCGGGTACAGCGTGGACGCCGCCACCGTGGGCACCAAGACGCCAGCCGCCTTGAAGGACATCCCGCAGTCGATCACCGTCTATACCCAGGATTACGTCAAGGATCGGCAGTTTGTCCACCTCGATGACCTGGCCAAGTACACGGCCGGCTTGCGTACCCTGACCAACGACAGTGGTCGGTCGTCGATCTACGCCCGTGGCTATGAGTACAGCGAATTCAACATCGACGGCCTGCCAGCACCGATGGCGAGCATCTTCGGGACCGTGCCATCGCTTGTGGCCTTCGACCGTGTCGAGATCATGCGTGGCCCGGCCGGGCTGTTCAGCAGCACCAGCGAACTGGGCGGTATCGTCAATATGGTGCGCAAGCGGCCGACGGCGGACTTTCAGGGGCATGTCGAGGGTTA
The DNA here is from genome assembly GCF_900230165.1 of Pseudomonas sp. URMO17WK12:I9. Lineage (NCBI taxonomy): Bacteria > Pseudomonadati > Pseudomonadota > Gammaproteobacteria > Pseudomonadales > Pseudomonadaceae > Pseudomonas > Pseudomonas sp. URMO17WK12:I9. The sequence goes on from NZ_OCMQ01000010.1 coordinate 63,775, forward strand.
CTACGGCACCTGGGATACCAATCACCAGGAACTGGACCTGAGCGGGCCGCTGGACGAAAACGGACGGGTGCGCGGTCGCTTCATCGCCTCGCGCGACGACACCAATGGCGAAGTCGACTACAACGCCAACACCAGCAACAGCTACTACGGCGCGCTCGATGTCGACCTGGACGAGGCCACCACCTTGTCGTTCGGCCTGATCCACGAGGTCAAGAACATCACGCCGCACAACGGCTACCCGGCAACGCTGGACGGCAAGGTCCCTGACTTCAGCCATTCCCGCTTTCTGGGCGCAGACTGGAACGCGTTCGACGGCAAGACCACCGATCTGGTCGCTGAGCTGACCCATCGATTCGACAACGGTGGTTATGGCCGCATTGCTGCCCGCGGGTCGCACCGCGATACCAACTATCTCTACGCCTTCACGGCCACGAACCCTACCACGGGCAAAAACTCCGAACGCGCCAGTGCACGTGATTTCACCCAGGACACCTACGCGGTCGATGCCAGCTACAGCCAGCCCTTCGAAACCTTTGGCCAGGTCAGCGAGTTCGTCGTCGGCAGCGATTACAAGAACTACGATACCGAGTACCTGAACGGGGCCACGACGCTGGGCAACATCAACGTCAACACCTACTCGCCCAAGCAGTTCGCTAAACCAGCTGCGAACTACACGACCGAAACGGGCATGCAGGAAGAGGAGTACGGCTTGTATTCCAAGGTGACCTTCCGCCCGGTCGAGCGCCTGGCGTTGATTGCCGGTGGGCGGTTCAGTTGGTACCGCGGCGATTTCTACACCACGACCCTCAAGAGCGGTGTCACTGCGGACGACAGCAAGCAGGTCGATGGTCATTTCACACCCTATGCGGGGGCAGTCTATGACCTTTCCGAAAACCATGCGCTGTATGCCAGCTATTCCCAGGTGTTCAAGCCGCAATCGGCAACCGATGGCGACGGCCGGGTACTCAAGCCACGCGAAGGCGAGCAGTACGAAGTGGGCATCAAGAGCAGCTACTTTGGTGGCGCGCTCAACACGCGCCTGTCGGCGTTTCGCCTGACCGACGAAAACCGCGCCACCACCCGTTACGACAGCGAAGGCGTTGCGACCAATGACTCGGTGGCTGCCGGCAAGACACGGGTCAAGGGCGCGGAAGTGGAATTCAGCGGCAAGCTGACCGATAACTGGGAGCTGCTAGGCGGCTACACCTGGATGGACACCGAAACCGTGAAGGGCGATGCCGAAACCACGTTCTTCATCATGCCGCGCCACCAGGCGTCGCTGTGGAGCAAATACACCATCAGCCGTGGCGCGCTCACCGGGCTGGCCATCGGTGGCGGCGTTTCGGCAATGAGCAATTTCCACTCGGAAAACGGCGGGGTAGGCATCGACGCGCCGGGTTATGCCACCGTGGACGCCATGCTTTCCTACCCGGTGACCTCCAAGCTGACGGCCACCGTCAACGTCAACAACCTGTTCGATCGCGAATACCTGTCGCGAGTAGGTTCGACGTCCACCTTCAACTTCTACGGCCCGTCGCGCAGTGTGCTGGTGGGCGCGCGTTACGATTTCTAGAGGCGTGTGCCGACGGGTAATGCAGCGGCGCTATCAAGGCCCTACAGCGTCCCGGCTTTGCGGAGCTTTTCAAGTTCGCGAGGAAAGGCGACACCCTTATCGTCTCTGCTATCGACCGTCTTGGCCGGGACACCATCGACGTGCTCGAAACGGTGGAGGCTCTCAAGTCCAAAGGCGTGGCCGTCGTTTCGATGCGAGAGGGATTTGACCTTTCCAGCCCAATCGGAAAAGCCATGCTGACCATGCTTGCTGCCGTTGCGGAGTTAGAGCGCTCCAATATCAAGGCCGGACAAATGGCCGGCATCGAGCGAGCCAGGGCTTTGGGGCAGAAGCTGGGCGCACCTAAAAAAGTCGATGATCTGGCTGTTAGCGCATGGCGGGCAGCGAACTCGGCAACCATTCAGGAAACGGCTGCTCAATTCGGTATATCCATTGCATCTGTCAAAAGAGCTTGCGCCAGCAAGCCCTCAGTCACCGTAAAAGGGGAATGAAAATGGCCGGTAAACAATCGACGCCGGATCAAGCAGCTCAAGCGGTGATACTAAGAGAGGCGGGTTGGACCGTCTCAGGGATTGCACAGCGCCTGTGTATCAGAGTCAGCACAACGCAACGTCTCCTCAAAAAACACAATGCCGTTGCTGGCGCCGGAACTCAGGCGCTGATCGAGAAAGCCAGGGAAGAACTGCTCACCACAGCATTCTCCTTAGACACCGTACAGCAAACAGCAGCCTCGCTGGTGGCTGATGAGCTGGCGCTGAACCAGCAAATCCGGAGTAAGCTTGCAAACGCTCTTGAAGTACTCGACCCGGCCAACCCGGTTGTCTTCCGCTCGCTAGCAGCGGCATCGACTGCCCTCAAGCTGACGCAGGACGTGACGCGACGAGCCCTCCCGCTAGAAAAGCTGAACCAAGCGCTCGACATTGAAGAGCTGCCGGAGCTGAAGATTCATCTCATGACTGATGCGGATGTTGCAGAGATGCGCGCGCAGCAGCGGCTAGAAGAGGCCGAACACGAAGGGAACCTTGAAGGCGTTGAGGACGAGCTGGAGACATTGCGCTGGCTCGACAGCAGACGCCTCGCCCAGCTACAGCACCATGACGACGGCATTGTCAGCGAAGGTTCTGATCCAATCTTGCCCGGATGATGACCGGGCAAGTGTCAAAGTCTTAGAAATCAGTTTAAGTATCGAACACCCTGACGTCATGCAGGGTAACTCAAAAATGAAAATTAGCCCCTAGCCTGAGCATCTGAAGGTTGCCATGAGCAATGATAATCACAGCCCAACCATCGAGGCTTATCCCCTCGGTGCTGGAGTAAATGCAAATGCCGGCCACTCACAAAAGACCGGAAAATCGCTATCTATTCCAGGCAGGGCGGGGCTTGTGGCTGACTTCCACCTAAGGCACACAGAGCTCGTAGCTCGTAGTAGCTATTAGTGATCTCAACCCAGAACATGATCATCAACAGCTAGAAGCAGTCAGGAAAACAGAGGACTTCATTCAGAACCTGATGAGAAGCTATCAGGGAGCTGGTGAGCTTCCAGGTTGGGCCAAGTTTGTTAGTCCAGAAATGAGCAGTACTTCCGTCTTCATCTGCTGTGTACGAAGCCCGGCGCGAAAACGATCACCATCCGGCTAGATCATGACGCTGCTGAGGCAGCGCTGGCAGCGCCGCGAGGGCCAGCTAACTATCTCGCCGAGATTATCAAGCGAGCTCTGGCAAAACTAGGCATCAAGTCAGAGCTAGCTTTCAATCTGGAGTTCAACCATACAGGGAGTACGGAGAATCATCCCCTTCACATTCACGGGGCTTTCTGCATTCCGGATGTCAGAATTTCAGAGGTCTCTGAGGCTCTAAGGAGGGCGCTGGCGCTGGGTGACAGGCAGCGGTATACAAACCTTGCGGTGCATATAGAGAATCCACGGAGCGCTCACTGTTGGGCGGCGTACTGCATAAAGGAGTACACAGTCACCGCCGCGAGGCTCGAGGCTGAACGAGGACAAAAAAACCGTCCTGACTATTCTCTTCAATCACTGACACAGGAGGCAAAAGCCTTCTATGAAGAGATCAGTGGCTGGCTAAAAATCGAATAGTTTATGACCAATTGCCTGAGTTGAGCCCGGAGCTCAAGCGAACGGTGTACCTCAATACCCTGCCAATGCCGAAGCGACTTTATCAGGTGTGGCCTCTACCTCGACTGGCCGTGGCCACACAAGCTCAGCGGCCTTCAGCATAGCTCGAGAACGCCTAGCTATAGCCGTCTCATCCCATACTACACATGCAGGCTGCTGGAAATATGTATTGATTAAGAGGGCACTCTGCCCTAACTGTGAACGTTTTCCCTGTAGCTTTGGAGTACCACCATCCACCTCTACAAACGGCCCGTTACTGACGATGCTGTTAAGTGGCTGTGTCAACAGAGTCAGATTGCCAAAGCTGTGCAGCGCTGCCTCCCGAATGTGTTGCATCGAGTCATCAACCTGATAACTGGATACGTTTCTCCAGCTCTGAGGCATGACATGCTCAACTGTCAGGTCGGCCTGCTCAGGCACATGATTGCTCGCTTGCTGAGTTCCTCGAGCTGCGTATTCCAAAGCCCGTAAGATGCCGCAAGTCTTTGCAGGCCGAAGGGTCAGGTATGCTTGGCAAGAGCGCCAGGAGTCACTGAATCTCTCATCATCCGGCCAGATTTCACTCAAATTCGTTGTTGCGAGAAGAGTCTGTCGAAGAGCGTCTTGGGGTTCAAGGGTGCCAGCCGTTATCGCCTGAACTACGCGCAGAAAAAAATGGCCATAGCTTTTGCTGCTAAGTCCACATATCGCGCGCCTGGTCAGGTATGACGCTAGGTCGCTCAAGGCTTGCTTCAGTTGAGGGCTATCTGGCTCGAGTCGCTCTCGAAGGGCGAGGTAGACCGGCCCGACAGTACCTACATCCAGGGATTTGATTAAACGAGCGAACTCTGCCAGATACCCGGTTCCCGATGGCGAGACAAGCTCTTCGAAGTGCTTACTCGCACGGACAATCCGACCGAGTTCATCAGCAAGGCTTCGTGAGTGCCCTTTTTGCCACCATCCCTTGAAAGACTGGAACACGTGGCTTGTGAGAACACTCTCCTCGCTCCGGAGAATAGTATAGTTGTAGAAGAATAGATCTAGTCGGGGCGAGGCAAGGCGGCCTAACCGTTCCTTCTCCCTCCAGTATGCATTCGCTCCATTCGTTTTACCGTCGCCAGCGATGTCGAAAGGACTCCAATATTTCGCATACAACTCTTGAACGGGTTGTCCTTGCCGGGCGGCTTCGAGGAACACGAAGTTTCGGATTAAATCTGATGCTAGAAGCGGCTCCCCGCGTGCGTTCAACGTCTCGAAGATCACCTGAGGATCGTCGTCGGCTTCCAGAGTCAAAGTCATGATCTGAACCTGATCCTGCAATGCCATGTATAGAGCTTCAGCTCTTGCAGGGTCTAGTGGAAGCGTACCGAGTACCATAGGTACTTCGTTACTACGCCGAATGCTTCCGATGAGAGCGCTGCCATGCGTGCTTCCATTGCCGCCCGCAATCTCATCATCCAAGTCAACCCCACGCATGAAACTCAAGCAAGCGTGATAAAGGTAGAGGAACGTCTGGACCATTAACGGGCGGTCAATTTTTCTACGTCCGTCTTTCGCAGGGTAACGAGCGCAGAGATCTTCGATGGTTTGTTCTGCGTCATATAGCCGTCGTATTTCATCCTGACCAGCTTGCGTTGGCCATACTTTGTAATAGTCTTCGTCTCGCGAGTATGAGCCTCGATTCCTTACAAGATACTCCAGCATCTTAGGGATCGGGCTATCTGCCAACTTAGACGAAGCCTGACGCAGTGCTAGCAGCAGCAATTGCAAGGTAGTGGATCGTTGCTGGCCATCGATAACCTCAAACGCACCTACCCGCCCGAATGTGCTCTGTACCGGGGTCATCACGATAGAGCCCAAGAAATGCTTGGGGGCGGCCTTCACGCTATTTGACGGGTTGGCAGCTGAGGCCGCCTTTCGAGCCAGTACCGCATCAGCCTGGTCATGAATATCAGTCCAGAGTGGGCCAACTTGCTTTTCGAGCGTCCACACATACCCGCGCTGGAAGATCGGAATTTGATACTGAAAGTCAGAATTAAAGAGGCCAATGACTGTTGTTTTGCTGGGCTGCATACGATGTCCTATGTATCCGGATAATCCTTCATTTCAATCGTGCACCCTAGGCATTGCCTGAGTACTGGAGAGTCATGACCGGTTAAGCGTGCTGGCGCAGATCGTAGCATCACATTGCCATTTGCTACAAAACTGTGCTCAAAAGCTGGCTGCATCAGCTATCGAAAAGGTATGGGCTAGAGTATGGGCTGGGAATGAGGTAGTAGCGCGGAGGGTTGATTTGCGGGACTTTGAAGCATTAAAAAGCCGGCTTGTGGCCGGCTTCTCGGGGACGCTTCCGACTAATTTATGGTAAGCCGCAATCGCCTTAACGGTGTGGCCAAAAGAGGCCTGAAAGAGATGGCTGATGCCCGTATGGGGTATCGCCGAGCCCTCTGGACTGCGGCTTGGGCCGGTCGGGGCTGATGTGCGCGTAGCATACAAGGGCATGCACCTGATGCCCAGCAAAAAATGGCACAGGGTGTTTCAGCCAGGCCGCTGCCGTCGAAAATGCGACCAGTGATATACCCATCCCAGGATCTCTAGCCCTTGCGCCTGGCGCTGGCTGGGGGTCAAGCGCTCGACGGCATAGTTGTGCCGGTCATGGCTGTGTAGGTAAAGCGTGCCGTGCTCACCCATGGTCAGGTTGTGCACGCGCAACGCACCATTGATCAGCAGGGCATAGGTTTCGCCCTCCACGATCTGGGTCATGCTCATGTCGATGGCCAGGGTCGCTTCGACGGGGATCAAGGGGGCCATGTTGCCGCCTGGCATGGCCATGCAGATGGACGTGTCGTGTTTGACACCCAGCATTCGCAGGGCGTTGGCCGGCAGGCGCAAGGCACGCCCCGACACCTTGCACAGCAGGCCATTGCGCACCTCGTGGAACGGCACGTGCACTACGCGCCCGCGATGAACCGCACGCGGAATGGGAGCATCTATCGGCACAGGGCGTGGCGGACAGGTGCGCAGGATGGCATTGGGATGCTTGGCGCCTTCACCCGTGCGCAGCCAGCGACGGTGCACGCAGAACAGGTCGGCAAGCTCGTCCAGGCGAGCCAGCGGGACCCCGCGATTGAACCAGTTGTTGACGTGCTGAGGCGTCACGCCGCGCTGTGCGGCGAAGTCGGCAGGGGTCAGTCCGCATTCCTGAAGAAGGGCTCTTAAACGTTCACCAGATGTGTTCATGGGGAAAGTTTAGCGGCACGGTGCCACCAAGGGTATGAACAAGATGTTGATGGGCAAAGGGGAAACGTAGGGCAGTCAGACGCGGGTGTAGGACGTTGTAGGACGCTTGCGCCGCGATTGGCTGTGAAGCGTATTGCGCGCCAAAAAAAACCCGCCGAAGCGGGTTTTTCGTGCAATCAGGATCAGCCTTTGTAGGCTTCAACCGATTTGGTGATCGCAGCGCGGGCGGCGTCAGCGCCGTCCCAGCCTTCGATCTTGACCCACTTGCCTTTCTCGAGATCTTTGTAGTTGGCAAAGAAATGCTCGATCTGCTGGATCAGCAGGGCAGGCAGGTCGGTGTACTCCTTCACGTCCACGTACAGCTGCGACAGCTTGTCGTGGGGGACTGCGATGACCTTGGCGTCGCCGCCGCCATCGTCGGTCATGTTCAAGACACCCACCGGGCGGGCGCGGATGACCGAACCTGGGGCCACTGGGTAAGGGGTAACCACCAGCACGTCCAGCGGATCACCGTCGTCAGCCAGGGTGTTGGGGATGAAGCCGTAGTTGGCCGGGTAGAACATAGGGGTGGCCATGAAACGGTCGACGAACAGCGTGTCGCTGTCCTTGTCGATCTCGTATTTGATCGGCGCGTGGTTGGCCGGGATCTCGATGGCGACGTAGATGTCGTTCGGCAGGTCTTTGCCCGCCGGAATCTTGCTGTAGCTCATTGGGCAGTGCCCCCGTGTTTGACCAAAAAAGTGGCGGCGATTATAGGCATATTCCGACGGGGCATGCCACGTCTGGCCCAATGAACCGGGCGCTAGACGGGGGGATGGCGATAGTCGGGATGCTCGCTTTGCAACCGGGTCAGGCGTGCAAGCGGGTTCTGCCGGTAGAACAGCGACAGTTGCTGGTAGACCTCGGGGTAGGCCTGGTGCAGCAGGTCGGGGGCGCTGAAGAAGTACTCGCTGGTTACGGCGAAGAACTCGGCGGGGTTTTCGGCGGCATAAGGGTCGATCGGCGTGTCGGCTTCCGGGTCCCGATCGAGTTGCCGGTTGAGGTCGTCGAAGGCGTGTTGCATGGCATTCGCCCAGCGTTGCACAGGCATGTCGCTGTGCAGGGGAGGCAGGCCATTGGCATCGCCATTGAGCATGTCCAGCTTGTGCGCCAGCTCATGGATGACCAGGTTGTAGGCTTCCCAGCCGCCGCTGCCGAATACGCCATTGCAGGCCAGGATGATCGGGCCCTGCTGCCAGGCCTCGCCACTGTGTTCGCCGTCCCAGGCGTGCTCCACGCCGCTGGCGTCCCGGTGGCGCTGCGGGCTTTTGAAGTCGTCGGGGTAGAGGATGATTTCGTGAAAGCCCTGGTACCAGTTCAGGTCGCCCAGGTGGAGTAACGGCAGTTGAGCTTGCGCTGCCAGTACCAGGCGTTGCTCATCGTCGAGCTCGACGCCTGGCAGGCACGTCAGGTGCTTTTCGTTCAGGAACAGGATGCTGGCCTCGCGCAACCATTGGTCTTCGGCCTCGTCGATACCGTCCAGTATGGACAAGCGCTCGCGTACGGCTTGCCACTGCTGGACGCTGATCGGGAAGCGCGCCAACGTGCGCTTGCGCCGCCAGGCGCTGAACGACCACATGCCCGCTCAAGCGCCTCAGTGCGCTTTGGCCGTGCGGCCCAGGCGGGTGCGCAGCAGGCCGAGAATCATCGGGACCAGCGACAGCAGGATGATGCCCACTACCATCAGCGACAGGTGCTGCTTGATGAATGGCACGTTGCCGAAGAAGTACCCCAGCGTGACCAGGCCACCTACCCAGAGCAACGTACCGGCAATGCTGAAACCGAGAAAGCGCGGGTAGTGCATGCGGGCAATACCGGCCACGAACGGCGCGAACGTGCGCAGGATGGGCAGAAAACGCGCCATGGTGACCGTCTTGCCGCCGTGACGCTCGTAGAAGTCGTGAGTGCGCTGCAGGTAGTCGCGGCGGAAAATCTTCGAGTTCGGGTTGCTGAACAGGCGCTCGCCGGCCGTTCGCCCGATCACGTAGTTGGTGCTGTCGCCCAGGATGGCAGCGATCATGAGCAACCCGGCCAGCAGGACAGGATCCATGCCGCCGCCGGCAGCGACTGCACCGGCGATGAACAGCAAGGAATCGCCTGGCAGGAAGGGCATCACCACCAGGCCGGTTTCGCAAAATATGACAGCAAACAAAATGGCATAGATCCAGGGCCCGTAATTGGTGACCAACAGATCAAGGTACGCATCGAGATGCAGGATGAGGTCCAGCGGGTTGAAATCCATGTACAGCACCTGTGGTCTGGGTCGAAGGCTCGGTTACCTGGAGGAGTGAAATTTCACACATGACAAGTGGGCCATTATACGGCGAAGTGAGGATCACGCCCGCACAGTTTGTAGCGAGGGATTACGGCAGTAGGAAGGCGTGAGCCGCGTTGTAGTAAGGCAGACAGACACTGAGGCCATGGGTATCGTTCATCGTCCACGTTCGACGCACGGAGGCTTCGACGAGCGTGTTCAGTCCCCCGTCTGTAGCGCGCAGCAGGGCAGCGGGGGCACCGCCATCCTCCTGCGCAGGTGCTCAGCCCTTGCCCAGCAGAAAATTACCTTTCTGGCTGGCCAGTTCGTCACTTTCCAGGCTGTGAACTTCAGCCTCATCCTTGAGGTTCACGCCTGACAGCTGGCGCCGACAGGCTTCACGCATCAGGTACAGCAGCCGATGCGCGGCCATGCCGTAGCTCAACCCCTCCAGGCGAACATTGGAAATGCAGTTGCGGTAGGCATCGGTCAGCCCGACCCTCGGGGCGTAGGTGAAGTAAAGCCCCAGGCTGTCCGGTGAACTGAGCCCTGGCCGCTCACCGATCAGCATCACGGTCATGCGAGCCCCGAGCAGCTCGCCGACCTCGTCTGCCACCGCCACGCGTCCTTGCTGAACCAAGGAGATGGGCGCGCAGGTCCAGCCTTCGGCATTGACCTGCTCCTCAAGGCGCGTCAGAAACGGGAGTGTATGACGGTGTACCGCCAAGGCAGACAGCCCGTCGGCAACCACGATTGCCAAGTCGACCCCGCCGGGGTTGGCCTGGGCATGCTGGCGCAAGGTGGCGACCGAATCCTCGTTCAGGCGCCGGCCCAGGTCGGGCCGCTGCAGGTATTGATGACGGTCGCTTGCGGCGCTGTGCAACACGAGGCTGTCGCGCCCGCGTTGATCGAGCTGTGCGGTCAGCTCAGCCACGTCGAATGGAAGGTGCACGGCGTCCCGAGCCTGGGCATGGGCGAACTGGAAATCCAGTTGCGCACTGGTCGGAAGGCTGGTGCCCACGCGCCCCAAGGCGATACGCGCCGGGGTGAGGTTGCGCAGGGCCAGCCAAGGGTTTTCGGGGGTGGGGGTGCGGTTGTCCATGATCGGCGATTCCTATGCAAGCTGTGCCAAGGCCTGCCGGAAGGCTGGCGGCAGGTTGTCACCAAAGCGTATCCGGCCGTCGGCCTGGGTGAAGATGCCGGTCCGTGCCAGCCATGCTTCGAACTCAGGCCCAGGCTTGAGGCCCAGGGTTTGGCGGGCATACAGGGCGTCATGGAACGACGTGGTCTGGTAGTTGAGCATGATGTCGTCCGAGCCGGGAATGCCCATGATGAAGTTGATCCCGGCGACCCCCAGCAGCGTCAGCAGCGTGTCCATGTCGTCCTGATCGGCTTCGGCGTGGTTGGTGTAGCAGATGTCGCAGCCCATCGGCACGCCCAGCAACTTGCCGCAGAAGTGGTCTTCAAGGCCCGCGCGAATGATCTGCTTGCCGTTGTAGAGGTACTCCGGGCCAATGAAACCGACCACGGTATTGACCAGAAACGGTTTGAAGTGGCGGGCGACGGCATAGGCGCGGGTTTCGCACGTCTGCTGGTCGACACCATGGTGGGCATTGGCCGACAGCGCACTGCCTTGGCCGGTTTCGAAATACATCAGGTTCTGCCCCAGAGTACCGCGCTTGAGCGACAGCCCTGCTTCATACCCTTCCTGCAACACGTTCAGGTTGATGCCAAACCCTGCATTGGCCGCCTCGGTGCCGGCGATGGACTGGAAGACCAGGTCCAGTGGCACGCCCCGGTTGACCGCCTCGATCGAGGTGGTGACATGGGTGAGCACGCAGGACTGGGTCGGAATGTCGTAGCGCTGGATGATGGCATCGAGCATTTCCAGCAGCGCGCAGATGGAGGCGGTGCTGTCCGTGGCCGGGTTGATGCCGATCATGGCATCGCCATTGCCGTACAGCAGGCCGTCGAGAATGCTCGCCGCGATACCGGCCGGTTCGTCGGTAGGGTGGTTGGGCTGCAGTCGCGTCGACAAGCGCCCGCGCAGGCCCATGGTGCCGCGAAACTGGGTGACGACACGGATCTTCTGGGCCACCAGCACCAGGTCCTGGACGCGCATGATCTTCGATACGGCAGCGGCCATTTCCGGCGTCAGGCCCGGCGCCAATGCGCGCAGGCTGTTTTCGTCGGCCTGCTCGCTCAACAGCCAGTCACGCAAGCCGCCCACGGTCAGGTGGCTGACCGGTGCGAACGCCTGTGCATCGTGAGTATCGATGATCAAGCGGGTGACTTCGTCGTCTTCGTAGGGGATCAGCGCTTCGCTCAGAAAATGCGAGAGCGGAATGTTGGCCAATGCCATTTGCGCAGCCACACGCTCGCCATCGCTTGAAGCCGCGACCTCGGCGAGGTAGTCGCCGGAGCGTGCCGGGCTGGCCTTGGCCATCACTTCCCTGAGGCTGTCGAAGCGATAGACCAGGTTGCCTACGGTGTGTACGAAACTTGCCATGCAGATTCTCCAAAGCCGCGGGGCGCCCCGCGGCGAGTGTCGTCGATCAGTGCAAGGCCTCTTCGGCCTTCTGGATCGCGGCGAATTCCTCTTCTGGCGTGCCCGCTACCAAGTGGTGACGGCTGTAGAACGCAAAGTACGCAATCAGCACCGCATAGATCACGGCTGCGCCAATCACCACGCGCGGGTCGACCAGGAAGCCGGCGACCACGGCGATGCAGGCCAGCACCAGGGCCAGGCCCGAGGTGAAGATGCCGCCTGGGGTGCGGTAAGGGCGCTCCATTTTCGGGCGACGGATGCGCAAGGTGATGTGCGCCGCCATCATCAGTACATAAGACAAGGTAGCCCCGAACACGGCAACCAGGATGAGCAAGTCGCCTTGACCTGTCAGCGACAGGGCAAAACCGATGATGCCTGGGATCACCAACGCCATGACCGGTGCCTTGCTCTTGTTGGTCTCGGACAGTTTGCGCGGCAGGTAACCGGCTCGCGACAGCGCGAAGATCTGGCGCGAGTAGGCATAGATGATCGAGAAGAAGCTGGCGATCAGGCCTGCCAGGCCCACCAGGTTGACGAAGCTGCCCATCCAGGTGGAACCGCCGTAAGCCTTGGCCAGCGCCTCGACCAGCGGATTGCCGGAGGCCTTGAGTGCTTCGGAGCCTGCGCCGCCGGGGCCGACGATCAGGATCAGCAGGGCGAACGCCACCAGCACCAGCATCGCGCCAATCAGGCCGCGTGGCAGGTCGCGCTTGGGGTTCTTGGTTTCTTCGGCAGCCAATGGCACGCCCTCGACTGCCAGGAAGAACCAGATCGCATAGGGAATGGCTGCCCACACGCCTACATAGCCAAACGGCAGGAAGCTGCTGGCCCCTGCGGCATCGGTGACGGCGATGTCGAACAGGTTGGCTGCATCAAAATGGGGCACCATGGCCACGAGGAACACGGCCAGTGCAACGGCGGCGATGGCGGTGATGATGAACATCAGCTTGAGCGCCTCGCCCACGCCAAAGATGTGGATGCCGATGAACACCACGTAGAACGCCAGGTAGATCATCCAGCCGCCGATGCCGAACAACGACTGGCAATAGGCGCCGATGAAGGTGGCAATGGCCGCCGGCGCGATGGCGTACTCGATCAGGATGGCGGTGCCGGTCAGGAACCCGCCCCAGGGCCCGAAGGCGCTGCGGGCGAACCCGTAGCCACCGCCGGCAGTAGGGATCATCGACGACAGTTCGGCCAGGGAGAAGCACATGCACAGGTACATGGTGGCCATCAGCAGGGTAGCGAGGAACATGCCGCCCCAGCCACCCTGGGCCAGGCCGAAGTTCCAGCCGGCGTAGTCGCCGGAGATGACGTAGGCAACGCCTAGGCCGACCAGAAGCACCCAGCCGGCGGCGCCTTTCTTGAGTTCACGCTGTTGGAAATAGTCGGAACCGACTTTCTCGAAATCTACGGAAGAGCCTGCCGGGCTACCGGCTGGTTGTTCGCTTGGCATGGTTTCACCTGTTCTTTTTCTTGGTGGCCGGAAGGGGTTCGGGCCGATGGTGATCTGTACTGCAGGAAGCGAGCCAGAGCGGTTGGTGCATGACAACCGCCCTGGAAAGGGCCAGTCAACGCCGGCCTTTGCACCGTAACCGGTGAAAAGACCGGCGCAGGGCTTAGAAGAAGCCCAGTGGGTTGATGTCGTAGCTCACCAGCAGGTTCTTGGTCTGCTGGTAGTGATCGAGCATCATCTTGTGCGTCTCACGGCCAACACCGGACTTTTTGTAACCCCCGAAGGCCGCATGCGCCGGATACAGGTGGTAGCAGTTGGTCCACACACGCCCGGCCTTGACGCCGCGGCCCATGCGGTAGGCACGGTTGATGTCGCGGGTCCAGACCCCGGCGCCCAGGCCGAACTCGGTATCGTTGGCAATGGCCAGGGCTTCGGCCTCGTCCTTGAAGGTGGTGACGCTCACCACCGGGCCGAAGATTTCCTCCTGGAACACGCGCATCTTGTTGTTGCCCTTGAGCAGGGTCGGCTGGATGTAGTAACCGGTGGCCAGCGCGCCTTCGAGTTTCTCGACCTTGCCCCCGGTCAGCAGCTCGGCGCCTTCCTGCTGGGCGATCTCGAGGTAAGACAAGATCTTCTCGAACTGCTGTTGCGAGGCCTGTGCACCGACCATGGTGTCGGTGTCCAGCGGGTCGCCGCGCTTGATCTGCAGCACCTTCTTCATCACCACTTCCATGAACTGCGGGTAGATCGACTCCTGGACCAGGGCTCGGGATGGGCAGGTGCACACCTCGCCCTGGTTGAAGAATGCCAGGACCATGCCTTCGGCAGCCTTGTCGATGAAGCTTGGTTCGGCCTGCATGATGTCTTCGAAGTACACGTTCGGCGATTTGCCGCCCAGTTCCACCGTCGACGGGATGATGTTCTCGGCCGCGCACTTCATGATGTGCGAGCCCACGGGCGTGGAGCCTGTGAAGGCAATCTTGGCGATGCGCTTGCTGGTGGCCAGCGCCTCGCCCGCTTCACGGCCATAGCCTTGCACCACGTTCAGCACGCCCTTGGGCAGCAGGTCGCCGATCAGCTCCACCAGCACGGTAATGCCCAGTGGCGTCTGTTCGGCGGGCTTGAGCACCACGCAGTTGCCTGCTGCCAGCGCCGGCGCGAGTTTCCAGGCGGCCATCAGGATCGGGAAGTTCCACGGGATGATCTGACCGACCACCCCCAGCGGCTCATGGATATGGTAGGCCACGGTGTTTTCGTTGATTTCCGCAGCGCCGCCTTCCTGGGCGCGGATGCATCCGGCGAAGTAGCGGAAGTGGTCGACGGCCAGCGGGATGTCGGCATTGAGGGTTTCCCGCACGGGTTTGCCGTTGTCCCAGGTTTCGGTGATGGCCAGCACTTCGAGGTTCTGTTCGATACGGTCGGCGATGCGCAGCAACACGTTGGAGCGGTCCTGGACGGACGTGCGGCCCCAGGCATCGGCAGCGGCGTGGGCAGCGTCCAGGGCCTTGTCGATGTCTTCGGCGGTGGAACGGGGGAATTCGGCAATCGGCTGCCCGTCCACGGGCGATGTGTTGGTGAAGTACTCACCCTTTACCGGAGGAACGAACTCACCACCGATGTAGTTGCCGTAGCGGCTTTTGAAGGAAACCTTCGCGCCTTCGGTACCGGGATGTGCATAACGCATGGTGTGTCTCCTGGCTATTGTGTTTGTGTGGAGTGCAAAGCGTAGAGCAAAGGTTGGGCCATCGTTTTGCGCTTCAATGAAATCAAGCAGTTGGCGCCGCACAGCGCCCACTGGCTACCCGCGATGTGCCGTGTTCGATACAGGCTTGGGTGACACTGTGTACCGTCGATGACACGCCTTGTGGCGGGTGCATTGCAAACCGGCCTGCTGTGGAGGATGCTGGCTTTAGCCTCTATCTGCGGAGAACCACAATAATGCAGAGCAATCCATTTACCCGGCATGCCAGGCAAGTGCACACGGTCGCCCATGGCGGCGGTGTCGAAGGCGGCAGCGACCCGTCCATTGCCCGCTCCTGGCTGCGCTGCCTGGAGGACTATCATCTGGATCCCGCGCTGGCCGAAGCACCGGTGGTCCTCGAGCATGGCCGCCTGCTGGAAAGCCGCGAACGCATGCGCCAGGTGCTGCAAATCGCCGATCAGGAAATGAACAGCCTGCACCAGCAGCTTTCCGGTGCCGGCCATGCGGTGCTGCTCACCGATGCCCGTGGTGTGATCCTCAATTGCGTCACCGCTCCTACCGAGCGGCGCAGCTTCGAGCAGGCCGGGCTGTGGCTGGGCGCTGACTGGAGCGAGGCGCGAGAGGGCACCAACGGCATCGGCACCTGCCTGGTCGAACGCCAGGCGTTGACCATTCACCAGCACGAACACTTTCGTGGGCGGCATACGGGGCTGACCTGTTCGGCCAGCCCGGTGTTCGACCCTCACGGGCACTTGCTGGCCGTGCTGGATGTGTCTTCAGCGCGGCCCGACGTCTCGCGCCAAAGCGAATTCCACACCATGGCCATGGTGACCCTGTCGGCCAAGATGATCGAAAGCTGCTATTTCATGCGCCAGTTCGAGCACCACTGGCTGCTGCGTTTTCACCTGCAGGCCGAGTCGGTCGGGCTGTTCAGCGAGGGGCTGCTGGCAGTCGACGGCGATGGCCGTATCTGCGCGGCCAACCAGAGTGCGCTGAACCTGCTGGGCCGCGTGCGAGCCGGCGTGGAAGGGCAGACCCTGGAGCAGTTTTTCGCCTGCACCCATGACGAGCTGTTCAGCCGTGCCATGCCCGATGGCAGCGCAGCCTGGCCGCTGCTGACCCTGGACGGGCGGCAGGTGTTCGCCAGCCTGCGTGGCCAGGCACGTACGCCGGTCTGGACCGTGCCCGCCGGGCATGCGCGCCGCGTCGTCCGGCAGCCTGCGCAGGTCTGCCTGCTGGACCCGGCGCTGCAACACGATTTTCGCCGCAGTGTGCGGGTGTTCGAGCGCAATGTACCGCTGCTGCTGAGTGGAGAGACGGGCTGCGGCAAGGAAGCCTTCGCCCAGGCCGTGCATCAGGCCAGCGAACGCCGGGACAAGCCCTTCGTGGCCATCAACTGTGCATCCATCCCCGAGAGCCTGATCGAAAGCGAGTTGTTCGGCTATCGGGCCGGCAGCTTCACCGGGGCGCGCAAGGAAGGCATGCGCGGCAAGCTGCTGCAGGCCGACGGCGGTACCTTGCTGCTCGACGAGATCGGCGACATGCCCTTGGATCTGCAAACGCGGCTGCTGCGCGTGCTCGAAGAGCGGCAGGTGGTGCCAATCGGCGGCGAGCCGCAGGCTGTGGATGTACGCATCATCAGCGCCACCCACCGGGACCTGTTGCAACGAGTGGCCCAGGGTACGTTCCGTGAAGATCTTTACTACCGCCTCAATGGGCTCGAAGTCGCATTGCCTGCCGTGCGCGAGCGCAGCGACAAAGCGCAGTTGCTGGACGTGCTGCTGCGCCAGGAAACCCAGGGCCAGCTGATCGAGCTCGAACCCAAGGCGCGTCAGGCACTGCTGGACTACCCCTGGCCTGGTAACGTGCGGCAGATGCGCAACGTGCTGCGCACCCTGGCAGCCTTGTGCGACGAGGGTCGCGTCACGCTGGCAGACTTGCCTGCCGTGGTGCGCACGGCGCGTCGGCAAGACGCCGCGGCCGTGGCCATGTCGGGCTTGCCGAATGAGGGTTCATCGGTACCTGGGAACAAGACCACATTGGAGGCGGCCGAACGCCATGCGCTGCTGGCCGTTCTCGAGGCCCGGCATTGGCAGCTTACTCGGGTAGCTGAGCATCTGGGCATCAGCCGTAACACGCTGTATCGCAAACTGCGCAAGCATGGCATCAGTCGGCCCTTGTAACGAAACAGCGGGTGCGATTTGTCGCGCCCTGGGCTACCCTGCCTCGAAGTTTTGCGAGGTCGACCATGCACATTCACATTCTCGGTATTTGCGGCACTTTCATGGGCTCGCTGGCGGTGCTGGCCAAGGAACTTGGCCACCGCGTCACCGGATCGGACGCCAACGTCTATCCGCCGATGAGCACCCAGCTCCAGGCCCAGGGCATCGAGCTGACTCAGGGATATGACCCTGCCCAGCTGGAGCCGGCTCCCGATCTGGTCGTCATTGGCAACGCCATGTCCCGTGGCAACCCGGCGGTGGAGCATGTGCTCAACAAGGGCCTGCCTTATGTGTCGGGCCCGCAGTGGTTGGCCGACCATGTGCTGCAGGGCCGCTGGGTGTTGGCAGTCGCCGGTACCCACGGCAAAACCACCACCAGCAGCATGCTGGCCTGGGTGCTCGAGCATGCCGGCATGAGCCCTGGGTTCCTGATCGGTGGGGTGCCGCAGAATTTCTCCGTATCGGCGCGGCTGGGTGATACGCCGTTCTTCGTGGTCGAAGCGGACGAGTACGACAGCGCCTTCTTCGACAAGCGCTCGAAGTTCGTGCATTACCATCCGCGCACGGCAATCCTGAACAACCTGGAATTCGACCACGCCGACATTTTCCCTGACCTTGCTGCCATCGAGCGTCAATTCCATCACTTGGTGCGCACCATCCCCAGCGAAGGGCTGGTGATCCATCCCACGTCCGAACACGCGCTGGCCCGGGTCATCGAGATGGGCTGCTGGACGCCCGTGCAGACCACCGGTGACGGCGGTCAGTGGCAGGCACGCCTGCTCAGCCCGGACGGATCGCGTTTCGAGGTGCTGTTCGACGGGCACGTGCAAGGCGTGGTGGAGTGGGCCCTGACCGGTCAGCACAACGTGGCCAACGCCTTGGCGACCCTGGCGGCCGCTCGTCACGTTGGCGTGGCACCGGCGATGGGCATCGAGGGCCTCAGTGCGTTCAAGAGCGTCAAGCGGCGCATGGAAAAGGTCGCCGAAGTGCAAGGCGTGACCATCTTCGATGATTTCGCCCATCACCCCACGGCCATCGCCACCACCCTGGACGGCCTGCGCAAGCGCGTGGGTGATGCAGCGGTGATCGCCGTCATCGAGCCGCGCTCCAATTCGATGAAACTGGGCGCGCACCGCGATGGCCTGCCTGAAAGCGTCAACGATGCTGACCAGGTGATCTGGTATGCCCCGGCCAACCTGGGTTGGGACCTGGCAGCCACGGCCGCGCAATGCAAAGTCCCCAGCGTAGTGGCCGACAGCCTCGAGGCGATCATCGAGCAGGTCAAGCGCCAGGCGCGACCCGGTACCCAGGTGGTGATCATGAGCAACGGCGGCTTTGGCGGCCTGCACGGCAAGCTGGCCGAGGCGCTCAAGTGAACGGGCCGCAACGCATTACCCTGGCGATGACCGGGGCGTCGGGTGCGCAGTACGGCCTGCGCCTGCTCGATTGCCTGGTGCGCGAAGATCGGGAGGTGCACTTTCTGATTTCCAAGGCGGCACAGCTGGTCATGGCGACCGAAACCGACGTCCTGCTGCCTGCCAAGCCGCAGGCGATGCAGGCGTTTCTGACCGAGTACACCGGGGCTGCCGACGGGCAAATTCGGGTGTACGGCAAGGAAGACTGGATGTCGCCCGTGGCCTCGGGTTCCGGCGCACCGGCGGCCATGGTCGTGGTGCCATGTTCCACCGGCACGCTGTCGGCGATCGCCACCGGTGCGTGCAACAACCTGATCGAGCGGGCTGCCGATGTCACCCTCAAGGAGCGTCGGCAGTTGATCCTGGTGCCTCGTGAGGCGCCGTTTTCTACCATTCACCTCGAGAACATGCTCAAGCTGTCGCAGATGGGTGCGGTGATGCTACCGGCCTCGCCTGGCTTCTATCATCAGCCACAGACCATCGACGATCTGGTCGACTTCGTGGTGGCGCGCATCCTCAACCTGCTGAACATCCCTCAGGACATGCTGCCGCGTTGGGGTGAACATCACTATGGGGTGGATGATTGAAAAGAGGGCTGGCCGGGACGTTGGCTGTGTTGATGCTCGGTGGCTGCGCCACGGTACGCACCCTGGATGGCACCAAGCCAGGGGCGCCCGTGGTCTATGCAGGCACCCGGCTGGATTGGTATGCGATCAGCGGTGGCTGTTGCCCCCAGGCCCGCTTCGGCGTTGAGGCGCCTCGGTTCGCCTCCCTCGATCTGCCGGCGAGTTTTCTGCTCGATACCTTGTTACTGCCGTTGACCCTGCCAGCTGCAGCCGGCATCTACTATCACGGCAGCGGCGGCTTCTGAGTGCTGCACCTAGCCGCTTGCGAGCAGGCAGCGGCTCAGTTTTTCCCCAACTTGCGCAACTCGTCCGACTCCACGATCCGGATACCGTTCTCTTCCTCCAGCGCCAGGCGCCACAGCGCTCGCGCCAGGGTGCAGGCCTCTATGCCCCGGTACTTGCCAGGAATCAGCTTGGAAAAGGGAGCGGCCAGGGTTTCAGTGAGCCTTGGCTCGGTGCGTTCCCCGAGCAACAGCGACGGGCGGACGATGGTCAGCTGAGGCCAGTCCTGGGCTTTGAGGGCTTCTTCCATCTCACCTTTGACGCGGTTGTAGAAGATCGAGGAAGTCGGGTCGGCAC
Source organism: Pseudomonas sp. URMO17WK12:I9 (assembly GCF_900230165.1). Classification (NCBI taxonomy): domain Bacteria; kingdom Pseudomonadati; phylum Pseudomonadota; class Gammaproteobacteria; order Pseudomonadales; family Pseudomonadaceae; genus Pseudomonas; species Pseudomonas sp. URMO17WK12:I9. The sequence goes on from NZ_OCMQ01000010.1 coordinate 83,540, forward strand.
CCACGGCACTGATTACCAGCAAGTGCCTGGCCCCCATCTCGCGGGCTCGCTTGCTGAAGGCCACCACCATGTCCAGGTCCACGGCCTTGAATGCAGACTCCGAGCCTGCCTGCTTCAATGTCGTGCCCAGGCAGCAGTAGGCAATGTCCACGCGGCCCTCCAGCTGGGGTAAAAAGACAGCCGGATCGCCCACGGGGTTTTCCAAGTGTGGATGTTCTGCCAAAGGCCGGCGTGTAGGCGCCAGCACCCGGGTGATGGTGGGCTCGTTGAGCAGGCGGTCGAGCAGGTGCTCGCCAGTCAGGCCGGTCGCTCCGGCAAGCAGGACATGCTGAGGCGTCAAGTACATGATGTCTCTCCCTTGTTACACACAAGCTTAGTGGGTGCGCGGCGTTTTCGCCTGTGCCCCCACCGCGGCCTGTGTCGTATTGCGCAAGGCCTCTTCGGCTTGATGCCGGCGTAGGCGCTGCCAGTGCTCCAGTACGTTTGGCGGTGCCCACAGCTGCGGCTCGGACGCTTCGAAGCCTTCGTTTCGTTCACGTTCGGCAACGCGGGTGCGCGCCAGTTCAAACGCCTGTTTCAGATCGTCCGTCTGGTTCAGCGCCTGCGCGAAAAGGGCATCGCCAAAATAGGTGAAGTCGGCTTCTTCCGAGCAACCGAAGGAAACCCGGTCGGCTCGGGCTGCTGTCATCAGAAGTGTGCGCGAGTCCTTCAGGGCATCGATGTAACCACCGGAATAACACGCGGAAATGACGATGACCTTGTCACGATTTTTCAAGGGGGCCAGTGCATCGGCCAACTCGTCGGCGGAAATATCGGCCAGTTGCAGGCGTGGTTGATCGAGGACCAGTTGGTGGTCCTGACTGCCGTGGCTGGTGAGGTAGATAAACAGCAGGTCTTCCGGGCCGCTGCGCTCGGCCAGGGTGCTGGCTGCGCGGGTGATGCTCTGCCGCGTGGCCATGGGGCGCGTCGCCATGAAGTCGCGATGGTTGACCAGCGTCACCTGCCCTTTGGCACCAAAGCGTACCTTCAGCAGGTTGCTCACGTAATCGGCTTCGCGCAGAAAAACGCTCTGCTGCCCGTCGCCACCCACCACCAGGCTGTACAGCTCGACCGCCGGCTGGGACCGGGGCACGGCGGCCAAGGCTTCCTTCAGCAAGCGCCCTTGATTGAGCAGTGCCATGTCGAGCGGGTCCGGCAGCAAGGTGCCGTGTTCATCGCGGACCCGAACGCCATTGGCCCAGATACCGGCTTGTACCTTGCCGTCAGCCAGCGTCAGGCGCCCCTGCCCGTGGTAGGCATCATCGAGCATGTGGCCCACATATTGACTGCCATCTGCCAGTTGCAGGCTGCCCTGGCCCGACATGCGCCAGTCGAGGAAGGTGCCTTTGTAATGGCTGCCATCGCTGCCCAGCATTTCACCCTCGCCGCTGAGCGAACCGTCCTTGAACTGACCGATCCACACGTCGCCTTCGGCGTTTTCATAGCGCCCGCGGCCTTCGAGGCGGTTGTCCTTGAACTCGCCGATGTACTGCTCGCCTTCGACGCTGTCGTAGGTGCCAGTGCCTTGCAATTGGCCATCCACGAACCTGCCGCTGAACTGATTACCGCTGGCGTCGCTGCGCACGCCGGCGCCGTTGGGCTTGCCCTTGGCGAACAGGCCCCGGTAGCGACTGCCGTCGGCCAGCTCCAGTTCGCCTGCGCCGTCGTAGAGGTCGTCCTTGAACTGCCCGCGGTAGGTTTGCCCGGTCTGCTTGAGGGTGCCTTCGCCATCGCGCCTGCCATGGCGGAAGGTACCCGCATAGTGGCTACCCGGAGTGGTCAGGTCGCCAAGCCCTTCGAACAGGCCAGCGGCGAACTGGCCGCGGTAGACTTCGCCGTTCTGCCCATGCCATTCCCCCTGACCGTGCCACAAGCCGTCCTTGAAGCCGCCGGCATACCAGCTGCCATTGGGGTAATCGATACGGCCTTGGCCCTGCAGCAAGCCGTCGACCACCTGGCCACGGTAGCGGCCGCCGTCCGGCAGGCGTGCATCGGGTGGGCTCAGGGATTCGCCATCCCCACAGGCAGCGAGCAACAGGAGCAGGGTCAGGGGAAGCAGTGGACGCATGGCGAGGACCGGGCAGTGAGTGCGCCGATTATGACTCAGATCGGGCGCCTGAAACAGCGAGTGGTGCGGGCGGGGCGAGGGGGCTTTGCGCCACGTTTGCAAGCTGTCGGGGCCTTGGGTAGAAGCGGCCTTGCCGGGGCGCCGGACCGGCAAGGCCGCTCTAGAGGGAGCTTCGATACCGTGCGCTTAGCGACCCAATCCCGGCGACACAATGATCTTCACGTTTTCCTCCTTGTTGTTCACCAGTTCCTCGAACCCCAGCTCGACGATTTGCTCCAGCCCGATGCGGCCGGTCACCAGCGGGCGTATGTCCAGCCGACCATCGGCGATGAAGGCGATCACGTCGGCGAACTCGCCGTTGTAGGCCAGGGCGCCGATCACCTGCTTCTCGGTGGACACCAGTTCGAAGAAGTTGAATTCGCTCGGCTCTTCGAAAATCCCCACCATCACACACTTGCCGGCCTTGCGAAGGGTGTCGATGGCCAGCTTGGCCGTGTGCTTGTTGCCGATGCACTCGAAGCTCACGTCAGCCCCCAGCCCGGCGGTGAGCACGCGAATCTCGGCCAACACATCGCACTGGTTAGGGTCCAGGACCACGCTGGCGCCCACTTCCAATGCCTTGGCCTTGCGCGCCGAAGACATTTCCAAGGCGATCACCCGCGCCGCGCCTGCCGCCTTGGCGCACATGATGGTGCACAGCCCGATGGTACCGGCGCCCACCACCACCACGGTCTGGCCCAGCAGGCTGCCCGCTTTTTTCACCGCGTGCATGCCGACCGCCAGCGGTTCGATCAGCGCCCCTGCCTCCGCTGGAAAACCGGGCGGCAGCCGGTAGAGCAGATTGGCCGGCACATTGACCCGCTCGGCGAAGGCGCCATTGTTCATCAGCCCTGTGAACGCCAGTCGCTCACAGATGTTGTACATCCCATGGGTACAGTAATAACAGGTCCCGCAGTGCTGGCAGGCGTCCGCCGCCACCGGATCGCCCACCGCATAGCCCTCGACACCTGCGCCGAGCTTGGCGATCCGGCCGCAGAACTCGTGGCCGAGGATGCACTGGCCCTGAATACCGGTAAGAGGATGTGGCGCGTCTACCGGGATGAAGACCGGCCCGGCCACGTATTCGTGCAGGTCCGAGCCGCAGATGCCGCACCAGTCCACCTGGATCTGCACCCACCCAGGTGCAGGATCGGCCGGCAGAGGCACCTGCTCGACGCGGATGTCGTTGCGCCCGTGCCAGACCGCCGCGCGCATGTGTGGGTTGCTCAAGTCGTTCATAGGAATCTCCAGAAGCCAGGAAGGGTCAATGGCTGCGCAGGAAAGCGAGCAGGTGCTGGTTGACCGCGTCGGCGGCCTCCATCTGCACCATATGGCCAGCGTCCGGCATGACCACCACCTGGGCTTCCAGGCCCTGGGCGTGACTGGCCGGAATGATCGCGTCCTTGCCGCCCCAGATGACCAGGGCGGGGTGCTGGCCCAGGACGCCGCGCAGGTCGTGGCGTTGCCGATCGCCCTCGGCCAGGGCCGAGGCCAGCACCTGCAGCGCCTGGTCTACGCCCTCAAGACGCTTGAACTTGAGCATGTCTTCGAGCAGCTGCCGCGTGACCAAGGCTGGATCGGCGAACAGTTGCACCATCTGCGGCTTGAGGGCGTTGCGGCTACTTGCCGCGACGAACCCTTGCAGGTATTGCCCATTGATCGCCTCGCCCAGACCCGCGCTGGCGATCAGACCAAGGCTGGCCACCCGGTGCGGTGCCAGGCGCGCAAGGCCCAGGCAAACCGCGCCGCCCATGGAGTGGCCGACCAGGTGCGCCCGGGGAAGGTCCAGGTGATCGAGCAGGGCCAGCACCGTTTCGCTCAGCTCCTCCAGGTCACCGCGCTGCAAGGCTTTCGCCGACTCGCCATGGCCCGGCAGGTCGAGGGCGATCACGCGTCGATCGGTGGCCAGGGCAGGGTGGTTGAACAGCCAGTTGTTGAGGTCGCCGCCAAAGCCATGTACCAGCACCAAGGGCGTCCCGCCTTCGCCCAATTCGAACCAACGCAACAAGCGCCCCTTCACCTCGGCTTTCTGGGGCGCCGGGCCTTGGGCCTGGTCGGTGCTACCTTCGGCCACGAACTCGGCCTGGAAGCGCTGTACCACAGCGTCGATGTCGGCGTCGTCGGCTTCGCCTTCAACCACCACGGCCAACAGCGCACCTACAGGCAGGGTCTCATCGGGCCTGGCCACCAGGCGGCGCAACACGCCACTGAACGGCGCCTCGACGCTGCTGCTGATCTTGTCCGTCTCCACGTCCAGCACTTCGTCGCCCTTGGTGATGACGTCGCCTTCCTGTTTGAGCCAGGTGTCTACCCGGCCTTCGGTCATCGACAAGCCCCATTTGGGCATGGTCAGGGTATGGATCTGGCTCATGCGGCGCTCCTTGTAGCGTCGAGGACGGTGCGCACGGCTGCTTCGATTTTGGCAGCGTCGGGGATGTACAGGTCTTCCAGGGCGTCGGAAAACGGAACGGGCGTGTGCGGCGCCGTCACCATTTCGATGGGCCCTTTCAGCGCGCCGAATGCCTTCTGCGCAACCAGGGCGCTGATGTCCGTGGCCATCGAACAACGGGGGTTGGCCTCGTCGATCACCACCAGGCGCCCGGTCTTCTCGACACTCTCAAGGATGCTGTCTTCATCCAGTGGACTGGTGGTGCGCAGGTCCAGGACTTCGCAGTCGATGCCCTGGCGGGCCAGGTTGTTGGCGGCTTCCATGGCCACATGCACCATGCGGCCATACGTCACCAAGGTGACATCGCTGCCATCGCGCAGGTAGTTGGCTTCGCCGAACGGCACCGTGTACACCTCTTCCGGTACGTCGCCCTGCATGCTGTACAGCAGCTTGTGCTCGCAGAAGATCACCGGGTCGTTGTCGCGGATGGCCTGGATCAGCAGGCCCTTGGCGTCATACGGTGAGGACGGGCACACCACCTTCAGGCCTGGGATATGCGTCCACAGCGAGGTGAGCATTTGCGAATGCTGGGCCGCGGCGCGCAGCCCGGCACCGTACATGGTGCGCATGACCAGCGGCGTCACGGCCTTACCGCCGAACATGTAGCGAAACTTGGCCGCCTGGTTGAGGATCTGGTCCAGGCAGCAGCCGGCGAAGTCGACGAACATCAGTTCGCAGACCGGGCGCAAGCCCTGGGTGGCCGCACCAACGGCAGCGCCTACGTAGCCGATCTCCGAGAGGGGCGCATCCAGCACGCGGCCTGGAAACTGGTGGTACAAGCCCTTGGTCACGCCCAGCACGCCACCCCAGGCATCGTCTTCGCCTGGCGCGCCTGCACCGCCGGCCACATCTTCGCCAATGATGAACACGGTATCGTCACGGCGCATTTCCTGAGCCAGGGCTTCGTTGATGGCCTGCTGGTAACTGATCTTTCTTGCCATGGTGGTTCTCCTGTTGTTCTTGTTCTGAGCGGCTCAGGGATAGGCGACGTAGACGTCGGTGAGCAGGTCGGCAGGTTGTGGCTTGGGGTCGGACTTGGCGCGTTGCACGGCGTCTTCGATCAGGTCCTCGACGCGGGCGTCGATGCTGTCCAGCTGCCCTGCTTCGAGCAGCCCCGCGCGCACGGTCTTGTCGCGGAACTGCAGCAGGCAGTCACGGGTTTCGCGCAAGTTCTTTACCTCATCGGGCGCGCGGTAGGTTTGCGCATCGCCTTCGAAGTGACCGTAGTAGCGGCTGAGCTTGACCTCGATCAGCGACGGCCCCTGGCCGGAGCGTGCACGCTCGATGGCGGCACCGGCGGCTTCGTGAACCGCGAAGAAATCGAAACCGTCGATGGTGACCCCTGGCATGCCGAAGCCGGCGGCGCGGTCGGCTATGTGATCGCAGGCCACTGACCAGTTGGACGCCGTGGCTTCGGCATAACCATTGTTCTCGGCGACGAAGATGCACGGCAGGTTCATGATCGCGGCCATGTTCATGGCTTCGAACACCGCGCCTTCATTGGAGGCGCCATCTCCGAAGAAGACCACGGACACATCGTCGCGGCCCTTGAGCTTGGCTGCCAGCGCAGCGCCCACCACCAACGGTGCGCCGGCGCCGACGATACCGTTGGCGCCGAGCATGCCCTTGCCCAGGTCGGCAATGTGCATCGAGCCGCCCTTGCCGCCGCAGACCCCGGTCTTCTTGCCGTAGATCTCGGCCATCATGCCGTACACATCCACGCCTTTGGCGATGCAGTGGCCATGGCCGCGATGGTTGGAGGCGATGCAGTCGCTGTCGCGCAGGTGGGCCATCACCCCCGCCGCGCTGGCCTCTTCACCCGCGTAAAGGTGGACGAAGCCGGGTATTTCGCCTGTGGCGAACTCGACGTGCAGGCGTTCTTCGAAGGCACGAATGGTGCGCATCACTTCATAGGCATGCAGCAGTTGTGCAGAACTCGGTTGATTGGACATCTTGTTGTTCTCCGGGGTTGTCTCAACGGGTCGCGGGGTGCAGCGGGTGGCCCAGGGGTACAGCCAGCAGACGATGCTGGGCGGCATGCGTGAGCACCGCCTGCACGTCCACACTCAAAGGGCCCAGGTGATCGAGGGTGATGGTGGGGGTGTCATGGGCGCAGAATTCGATTTCCCGCTCGCCGTCCAGCGCCAAGGTGCCCTGGACGAGGACCGGGCGGTACGGCGCGTCAGGCGCCATGTAGCCCGAGGCAGTAATGCCGCAGGCTTGCAGCACGCCGGGTGCCACGGGGGCCAGCAGCGCCTGCCCGGCGTCTTCGCCCAGGCGCACCCAGGCCCCGTGAGGCGCTTGCCGCGAGACCGGGCTCCACAGGCCGCACAGTGCCGACAAGCCGATGGCGTGGGGCTCGGCAAAGCAGGCGAAGATTTCGCTCAGGTCCTCGCTGCGGCTCAGGGCCCGCGCACCGATGAAACGTTGAGGCGATACCGCGACCTCCACCAGCGCCCATTCGCTCAGTTGCTGTTGGGGCACCCTGACCAGCAAGCGTTTGTTGCGGCGCAGGCCGATGGAGGTTGGCACCTTGCCGCTGACCACCAGGCCGCCTGCAAGGCCCGCACTGGTGGCTTCGCGCAGCTCCGGGAAGGCGTTGGTGGTGCCGGTGGACAAGGTCAGCAAGGGTACGTCGCCAGCTTCTGCCGCGACGGCCTTGTGCGTACCGTCGCCCCCCAGCACAGCGATCAGCGACACCCCCCGCGCCACCATGTTGCGCGTGGCAAGGCGGGTGTCGCTGACGGTCTGGGTCAGCGGCAGGTCGAGTATCTCGAGGGCAGGCCAGTGTTGATCGCGCGCCATCGGCCCGGTGCAGGCTTTGACCACGGCGGCGGCGATGCCAGTCATGTCGCTGGGCATCAGCACGTGGCCGACACCTGTTGCGCCGAATGCGGCGAGCAGGCGCGCGATGGCAGCGGCTTTGTCAGTGCTGGAGTACAAGCCGGCAGTGGCTGTCAGGCGACGCAAGTCTCGGCCTGAAGCAGGGTTGGCAATGATGCCGACCAGTGGGGCGGGTAGCGGCATGGCGCACCTCGTGTTCTTGTTTGCAAGGACAAGAGCAAGCGCGGTGCCAGCTTTGAATGAAATCCCGCAAAGGCCCGCAGCAGAGGCCTGGGATCGTCTTGCCTGCTGCCAGGCGGGTCGCCGTGCTGAGACGCCAGGTGCCGCTCTGGGCGTTGTGCGGCGAGACGCTGAGACGCTGCGTCTCAATCACACCTTTGATCACACCGTGCTTGTCCATGCCTGCGCGCAGGCGCTTAATGGCTGCACAACCACAAGAACAGCAACGAGAACCGGAGGGCCCGAATGCTTGCCGCGAACTCCCGCGCTCATGTCGACTGCGTCAGCAGGGTACTGAAGAACGCCGACCGTCTGCCCCAGGCGCCAGTACCGCCGTTGATCCTCGATTCCTGGCGTCGCTCCATGGAGCTGTACCGTCTCGATCCCGCCTCCGAGCAAGGGCCGCGTATCCTTTCCCAGGCCCTGCTCAACGAATGCCGAGAGCGCTCGGAGCTGTTCCTGCGCATTGCCGGGGATGCCGTGGCACGCTTGCACGAACAGGTGCGCGAGGCCGACTACTGCGTGCTGCTGACCGATGCCCAGGGCCGCACCATCGATTACCGGGTCGAGTCGGCCATTCGCACTGACTGCCGCAAGGCCGGCCTGTACCTGGGCACCTGCTGGTCGGAAGGAGAAGAGGGTACCTGCGGGGTAGCGGCGGTGCTGACCACCAAGGCACCGGTCACCGTGCACAAGCGCGATCACTTTCGCGCTGCCTTCATCGGTCTGACCTGTAGCGCGGCGCCTGTTTTCGACCCCTTTGGCGACTTGCTGGGGGTGCTGGACGTCTCTGCGCTGCGCTCGCCCGACGACCGCCGCAGCCAGCACCTGATCCGGCAATTGGTCGAGCAGACCGCACGCGAAATCGAGAACGCCTTTTTCATGCACAGCGCCCAAGGCCACTGGGTGATGCGTGCCCACGGCACCCCAGGCTACGTGGAAAGCCAGCCTGACTATCTACTGGCCTGGGACGCCGACGGTCGCCTGCAGGCGATGAACAGCCTGACACGGCAACGCCTGATGCAGCGCCTGGGACGCTTGCCTGCTCACATTGGTGAGCTGTTCGACCAAGAGCAATTGCGACGGGTCAGCAACGCGTCTGCGCAACGTCTGCCAGGGTTGGGCGAGCTGTATGGCCGGGTCAGCGCCCCCCAGCGCAAGCAGCCGGTCGAGCCCTTGCTGCAAGGCTTGGACCGGCGCATCGAACAACACTTGCGCCTGGCCACACGGGTCAAGGACTGTAACCTTGCAGTGCTGGTGCAGGGTGAGACGGGTACAGGCAAGGAAGTTTTTGCTCGCCAGGTGCATCAGCAAAGCAAGCGCGGCACCGGCCCGTTCGTCACGCTCAACTGCGCCGCCATCCCCGAGAACCTGATCGAGAGCGAGTTGTTTGGTTATGTCGCGGGCGCCTTTACCGGGGCTTCGAGCAAGGGTATGCAAGGGCTTGTACACCAGGCCGATGGCGGCACGCTGTTTCTGGACGAGATTGGCGACATGCCACTGAGCCTGCAGACCCGACTGTTGCGGGTACTGGCAGAAGGTGAGGTAGCCCCCTTGGGGGCTGCGCGGCGCCAGCGCGTGGACATTCAGGTGATCTGCGCCACGCACCGCGACCTCGCGGCGAGGGTGGAGCAGGGACAGTTTCGTGAGGACTTGTATTTTCGCCTGGCCAACGCCCGCTTCGCGTTGCCGGCGCTGCGCGAGCGCGAAGACCGGCTGGGGCTCATTCACCAGTTGCTGGCCGAAGAGGCCGACGCGTGTGGCGTGAGCGTGGCGCTAGCCGACGATGCCTTGCAGGTGTTGCTGGAGTACCGCTGGCCGGGGAACCTACGCCAGTTGCGGCAGGTGTTGCGTTATGCGTGCGCTGTGAACGAGGGTGGGCAGCTGCGCCTGCTTGACCTGCCTGAGGAAGTCCGTGGGCAGGAGGTTGGCCGAGTCACGAGCGAGGCGTCCTGCCCGGCGCGGCAACGGTTGCTGGATGCGTTGATCCGGCATCGTTGGAAGCCCGCCGAGGCTGCCCAGGCGTTGGGCATTTCGCGTGCGACATTGTATCGGCGCGTGCACGAGCATCGCATCGAGATGCCTCGTATGAAAGGGTAGCGTCGTGGCGGCATCTTTTTGCTGTTGTTGCTGACCGAGCAATCGTTCAGGCGCCGCAGCTTGCCGTTTCAGAGCCGTGCCCTACGCACAGGCTGCGTTCGGCCTGCTGAAGTCGCGAAGATCAACAGCACAATGCACATGGCTGGAAGCTGCGTTCAGTGAAAAACCCATGTGGAGTGATCATAGCCAAGAGAAAAACTTCAAGTTGATATCAGCCCGATGAGCCGTCCGCACGATGTGTTTCACCGGAGATATCGTTTTGTAGGCACGCGGTGGCAATTTCGGTCTTTGGCTTACGGGTAGAGGTGCGTTTCTTTCTCTGCGGGCGTTTGCCTGGGCGAGTAGCCCATAGGTAAGCGTTTTCACGCAACCGTGCTTGGATAGCGGGTGGATAATCATCAAGTGTGGTCAGCGGCGGGACGGGTTTTCCGGGCAAGCCGGCTTCACGAATGATCCTGGGCCAGCCCGGTTTCCAGCACAGCATCAGGCTTAGCCAATGGCCGGTGCCGATGATCAGGAAGGCGGGCGAGATCAAGACCAGGCCGAGTTTGGTGATTCGAGAAGATCTTCGAAAGTAGTGGGTCAGGCCTTCGAATTGAGGCGTGAAGGCTTGCCAGGGCCAGGGAAAATGCGAGGTGATAGACGGGCGCGGCAGGCCCTCATGGCCCTCGTCCATGAAGCGGCGGATGAACTCCCACTCGGATTGCTGCTCCGCAAAGTTGTTGGAGGCTTTGCCGACGTGGACGAGTTCTGGATGAAGTGTGCCGGTGAATGAAGGCGGCCATAGGAGTTCCAATGGAAGGCCTACGCCTGCGGCTGTAGCGTATTTTTTATCTGAGCCACTGGAGGTGACGCCGTGCCAGGGAAGTGTGACGATACCCCCACAGGACGTCGGACGATGCAGGTAGACCTGTTGGGTAATTCGGTTGAAGCGTACTAGCAAATGGCGGGATGTGAACATTTCCAAACGTGAAATACGTAAGCCATATTTTACGTAAGGTATGAAAATCAATAGCGCCAAGCTGGTACTAAATAGCGCTATGAATAGCTGGGGTCCGTATGACTCATCCTGAACGCTTTTATCCATTTCCAACAGTCGCATCAACGATATTGCCGCCATGTATAAGAAAGATGCGGCCGTACCTATGACAGTAGCGGAAATCAGGCTGATAAGTCCGCGTTTATCCTCCCACATGCCACTGCGTATTTCCAGAACGTGCTCGTTATAAATATAAATTGGTCCGCGACTTTTAGGGATATTGCTGGCTGATTTTTTCGCGGCCTCAATCATTTCCTGATCGTCGCTTTCATACACGATTTTTTTTCTGGTTTTTTTATGTCGCTTTTCGAAAGCTTCGCGCTCGTCCTTCGGATCGGTGTAGGCAAGCCATGTAAGCCACTCAAAAAGGTACACTAGGTGGTCTCCCAGATTGCGCTGAACAGGTCTTTGAGTTCTTCTGAGTCTTCGGCATAACCTTTGTCAGATAGTTGAATGCGAAAGCAGCATTTGTTGCACCATTTTTCAAGGGCGTCTTTGTCGATAATAAGTAAGACGGTACTGCTAATGAGCACGATGGCGCCTCCGAACCAGCTCAGGCGACTAAGCCAAAGCATGGCAGCATTGCTCGCGGCCAGTCGTGCTGATAATAGTGACAGCGTAGTGCTTAAGCTAATTGTGTATGTGCTTTTGACGCTGATGGATAGCCAACTTAGAAGCGCACTAGCCTGGGAAAACGCTATTCCTCCTTGTCCCGTGAGTAAGGCAAGAGTAGCGCCTATCCTGGCGCCATAAGCTGCTACTGATAACTGTTCAGATTTAGCTTGTGCATCAAGGGCATCGGAATAGTCCCACCTAATGCTTATGATTCCCCCCACCGCCGCCAAACCAGCCCCCCACAACCGATACCGTCCCAGGCTAACTTGCGCGCCCCGCGCAGTGACGCTGTTCCCACCAACACCCCTGAGTGTCAGTTCAGTGCCCACTGCAAGCAGCTCCATCCCCGCAGCCGCACTGGTAAATGCGGCCGCAGTCACTTCGCTCCAAAAGCGTCGGTCCTTGTCATCCCGCCTGCCTTGTAACAGCAGCAGCCCGGCCTCCAACAGCAGCAATCCGCTGGCGACCCGCAAGCGATAAAACTGATTCCCGTGCACCCCGCGCAACGTCTCTGCATAAGCTCGATCAAGCCGGCGCACGATGGGGGCCGCGACGCGACCGGGCGAGGGCGTTTTACCGTCCAGCGCCTGCTCACTCAAGCGCAGTTCCACGGCTTGCTTACCCAGCGAGGCAATGAGGTAGGTGCTCAGGCGTCGATACAGCAACCGGTCAGTGCTACCGGGCGCACCTACTGACAGGCTCTGGCGCCCCAGCTGCCCGAGCCAGGCCAGCGCGCCAGCAGTGTTGGTGGGGCTGTGTTGCGTGAGCTGGTCCAGGTGGCTGTCCAGCCGGCTGAAGTGTGCGGCGAGCTCTTTGGCTTGTTTGAGGGCCGCCTCCAGTTGAAGAATAGGGTCGCTGCCCGGTGCCAGTGCGTCCAGCGCTGTGCGTGTCTGCGCAAGCACCTCTGCGATCTCGCGCTGATTATGGACAAACGAGCGCAGCGCCAGGTTGTCGGGGGTGATAGCGTCGGCGCGCCACCATTGAGCAAGCAGCGCTGCGCCGGATGGCACGCCTTCGAGGCCGGCTACGCACAGCCCTGTCTGGTGCGCAAAGCACAGGCCATTGGCAGGGTCGTTTTCGTCGTAGTGGGCAAGTGCGTCTACCAGTGCGGACGACTTCAACCATGCGAGGTGATCTGCCGCTCTGGACTCGGCGAGACGTTGGGCTTCGGCGCTCTGCGCCTCAAACACATCAGGGTGCTGGTACATACCTTTTAGGTTAACGAGTGACAGATAGCGCTCTTCGAATTGCTTGGCAAATTCTCCATTTTTTGCGCGCGTTTCGAGCTTCTGCCTTTCAAGTTCAGCGGCGCTGTCCAGAATGTGCTCTTTAGCTGTTGCCCACCCCTCGGCCATGTACCGTGGAACCGCCTCGTCGCTGCCGAGATAGCCGCGCATCGCCTCTCTGCGGCGATCGACCATTGCGGCAACCTTTCGCTCCGTGAATTGCTGATGCAGTTCGGTGAATGTTTGCGCAACCAACACCTTTCGCTCGTTACTAGGGCCACCGCTCTCAGTGCTGGCTTCCAGCCAATGCTTGAGGTGTTCCATGCCAGCGTTGCGCCAGGCATTGAGTTCCTGGGTAATGCCGATGGCATCCTCCACCACCACGGCAACGCCCCGTGCTTCAGGTTTACTGCCCAAGGGGCCCAAGGCTTGGCGGGCCGCCGCCAGCGAGCTGATGCTTGGTGTACTGAAGACCTGAGCGTCCAACAGCGTGCGCAACACGTCGTTGGATTCCGCGGCAAAGTCGGCGACAAGGTTCAACTGGTCATGACGTATCGTGTAGGGCCTGGGCATTGGGCAGCTGGGGCTGGCGAAGGGCGCTATGTCTACTGCAGGCAGCAGGTCGCGTCGACGCAGCAATTGCCGCTGCGCCGCGATGGTCAACGGATCGGGGCTGTAGAACAGGCGAAGCTCGAGCAAGTCGTCGAGATCATGAACCGTGAATGCCCAGGTCATAGCGCGCACGACATCCTGGAATGTGGAGATGCCAGGCGGTTTTGGCTCTGGATGTTCAGGGTCGAAGAGCGACAGGGCGCCGTTCGCGGCGATTCGGTAGGGAGGGTGAAGGCTGTATTGCCCACTGAGCCTGCGCTTTTCCATGACATACAGGAAACCTTCACGCAGCGGGCGAATGGCATAGTCCGCCTGATGCAGCGCGGCGGTGCGATGCGGGTGGCGCAGGTGTTGAGGCAGAGTAGGGAGCTGCTGACGCTGGTAGGGATTACCGCCCACGGCGGCATAGCGTAATGGCAGAACGGTGAAGGTGCGGGTGCATGAGACGGCGGGCCCTATGGATAAAGGGTCTTGCAAGGCTTCGCAGTTCTGCCGATTGATTTCCATCAGCATCTTCAGATCGAACATGAGGGCCTCTGGCGAATTAAACGGTGCAGGTGTGTTTGAAGGCATTGGGCAAGTGGCAGGCTTTGCTCGAGTGATTCTTCATGGCAGCCTGCCAAACGGAATCGCAAGTCGGTTTTTCGCAAGCAGTACCGAGTAGGCTTGCCGTCTCAACGCCGCATTAATCAGGTACTCATCGAGTCGCTTTCCTGCACTCAATTTATATTCGAAGGTACTGTTTTCGTCTTGCCAGGAAGTTCCCAATGCTCAGTAGGAGTTTTCGTTGCAGGGCACGCTTCATACTCAAGCGGCATCGGTGCTTGCTCTTTGCGGCAAGCCAGATCATCAAGTCATGCAAGTTAGAGAGGGCGGCGGGAATACGCAGATTGCTCTGCTAGGTCGGTAGACACCGTTTGCTGGGTGATCGCCATTTGCACAGTGTTTGGCCGCAAGCACCCTGAAGGGCCGTATCAGCCATTAATGAAGCCTAACAGGCAATGAAAAAACCCCGGAGCCAGTCCGGGGTTCTTGTACGTCACACTACGCGATCAATCCTGGTTGGCCAGTTTGTGCTCGAGGTAGTGAATGTTGACGCCGCCTTTGCAGAAGCCTTCATCACGTACCAGATCACGGTGCAGCGGGATGTTGGTCTTGATGCCATCGACGACGATCTCGTCCAGGGCATTGCGCATGCGGGCCATGGCTTCGTCACGGTCCTTGCCCCAGGTGATCAGCTTGCCGATCAGCGAGTCATAGTTCGGCGGAACCGAATAACCGCTGTACAGGTGCGAATCGACGCGCACGCCGTTGCCGCCTGGTGCGTGGAAGTGCTTCACCTTGCCGGGGCTTGGGATGAACTTCTTCGGATCTTCGGCGTTGATACGGCACTCCAGCGAGTGGCCGTGGACCACCACGTCCTCCTGGCGGAACGACAGCTTGTTGCCAGCGGCGATGCTCAGCATCTCCTTGACGATGTCGATGCCTGTGACCATCTCCGACACCGGGTGCTCAACCTGCACACGGGTGTTCATCTCGATGAAGTAGAAGCGGCCATCTTCGTACAGGAACTCGAACGTTCCCGCACCGCGGTAGCCGATCTCGATGCACGCGTCCACGCAGCGCTTGAACACTTCCTGGCGCGCTTTCTCGTCGATGCCTGGGGCCGGAGCCTCTTCCAGCACCTTCTGGTGGCGGCGTTGCAGCGAGCAGTCACGGTCACCGAGGTGGATCGCATTGCCCTGGCCGTCGGACAAGACCTGTACTTCCACGTGACGTGGGTTGGTCAGGAACTTCTCCAGGTACACCATCGGGTTGCCGAAGGCTGCACCGGCTTCGGTACGGGTGAGCTTGGCCGAGGCGATCAAATCCTCTTCCTTGTGCACCACGCGCATGCCGCGACCACCACCGCCACCGGCGGCCTTGATGATCACCGGGTAGCCGACGTCGCGGGCGATGGCCAGCGCGACTTCTTCGTCTTCCGGCAGCGGGCCGTCGGAGCCCGGCACGGTCGGTACACCCGACTTGATCATCGCGTCCTTGGCCGACACCTTGTCACCCATCAGGCGAATGGTGTCGGCTTTGGGGCCAATGAAGGCAAAGCCGGACTTCTCAACCTGCTCGGCAAAATCGGCGTTTTCCGCCAGGAAGCCGTAACCGGGGTGAATCGCGGTCGCGCCGGTGACTTCGGCAGCGGCGATGATCGCCGGGATGTGCAGGTACGAATCCTTGGACGATGCAGGGCCGATGCAGACCGACTCGTCTGCCAGGCCCAGGTGCATCAGTTCACGGTCAGCGGTGGAGTGCACGGCGACGGTCTTGATACCCAGCTCTTTGCAGGCACGCAGGATCCGCAGGGCAATTTCCCCGCGGTTGGCGATCAGGACTTTTTCGAGCTTCCCAGACATCGTTGGCTCTCCGCGATTCAAACGATGGTGAACAGCGGCTGGTCGAACTCAACCGGCTGGCCGTCTTCTACCAGGATGGCGTCGATGACACCGCCGACATCGGCTTCGATGTGGTTCATCATCTTCATGGCTTCGACGATGCACAGGGTGTCGCCTTTCTTCACGCTCTGGCCCACTTCAGCGAAGTTCGGCGAGGTCGGCGAAGGTTTGCGGTAGAAGGTGCCTACCATTGGCGAGCGGATGACGGTGCCCTTGAGGGCCGGGGCAGCGGCGGCAGCTTCGACAGCAGGGGCGGCAGCGGCGACCGGGGCAGCGGCAGGCGCAGCCATCGGGGCAGGTGCGTAGAACTGCTGGGCAGCTGGGGTCTTGCTGTGACGGCTGATGCGAACCGACTCTTCGCCTTCCTTGATCTCCAGCTCGTCGATGCCAGACTCTTCCAGCAGCTCGATCAGTTTCTTGACTTTACGGATATCCATTAATCATCAACTCCCAAAGGTTCGGTCAGGGGGCGAAATTGTTAAAGCGTGTCGACACGCTTCTCTTGACCCTGGCCACCGAGGCCAGGGCTTTCATCATTTGGGCTGTGCGTTGGCAGCCAGCTGTTCCAGCGCGGACTCCAGGGCCAGGCGATAACCGCTGGCGCCCAGACCGCAGATCACCCCTACGGCTACATCGGAAAAGTAGGAGTGATGACGGAACGGTTCGCGTTTGTGCACGTTGGACAGGTGCACTTCGATGAATGGGATGCTCACCGCGAGCAATGCGTCACGTAGTGCAACGCTTGTGTGGGTGAATGCAGCCGGATTGATCAGGATGAAATCCACACCCTCGTTGCGTGCCGCATGAATGCGATCGATCAACTCGTATTCGGCATTGCTCTGCAAATACTGCAAATGGTGGCCCGCGGCGCGAGCACGTTGCTCCAGGTCTTGGTTGATCTGGGCCAGGGTCACGGCGCCATAGTGGCCGGGCTCGCGCGTACCGAGCAGGTTCAGATTAGGGCCGTGAAGCACCAGTAGCGTTGCCATCTGCGAGTTCCTTGGATTTGTAGGGCAATTCGACACAGCGCGGCGAGTGTGCCTAAAGCGACGGCAAGTGTCCAGTTCCCGGCAATAGCCAGCACGATGACCGAGATTCGCGCGAAGTATGTGACCGGATAGCAGGATCCGGTCACTGATCGCCGATATGTTCCTATGCCAGCGGGCCGTTACAGGCCTGACGTGTCGCGAACGCGGGACAAAATGGACGCAAAGTTCTCGGCATTTATCTCGCCTATCACCCGATCAGCGGTCAGTTCGCTGCCGTTGGCGGCAAAGAACATCAACGCTGGCGGGCCGAACAACCGATAGCGGTCCAGCAGGGCTCGCTGGGCCGCATCGCTGCGCGTCAGGTCCAGGCGCAACAGTTTGAAGCCCGCCAGTTGCGGCAGTACCTGAGGTGCATTCAACACCTCGTGCTCGATGACTTTGCAACTGATGCACCAGTCTGCGTACCAGTCCAGCAGTACCGGCTGGCCTGCGGCCTTGGCATCGGCCAGTGCAGCATCGAGCGCCTCGGCGGTGGTCAGTGTTTGCCACGCCTGGGCAGGGGGCGCAGCCTGACCAGCCATGCTCTCACCAACCGGGGGCAACGGCCGCAGCGGATCACCCTGGCCGCTGAGGGCGCCATACCCGCAGGCCAGGGCGTAGACCAGCAGCGCCAGGCCAAGCAGTTGGGCCAGGCGTTGGCGAGGCGTCTTGACGACGAATTCCAGTGTCCCCAGGAACACGGCCACCCCGGCCGCGAGCAACCCGATCAGCCCCAAGGTGACGGGCCCTGGCAAGACCCTGCTGAGCAAACCGATGGCCAGCCCCAGCAACAGGACGCCGATGGCGTTCTTGACACTGTTGAGCCATGGGCCGCTTTTCGGCAGCCAGGCGGCGCCACCGGTTGCGACCAGCAGCAGCGGGGCACCCATGCCCAGGCCCAGCGCGAACAGTTTGAGCGCACCGCCCAGGGCGTCTCCACTGGCACTGATATACAGCAGAGCACCGGCCAGCGGCGCCGAAACGCAGGGTGAAACCAACAGGCTGGACAACACGCCCAAGGCCGCGGCGCCCAGCAGCGAGCCGCCTTGGGTGCGATTGGCGACGCCGTCCAGACGGTTGCTCAGGGCCTGGGGCAGCTTGAGTTCGAACAAGCCGAACATGGCCAGGGCGAAAGCCACGAAGAACAGCGCAAAAGGCACCAGTACCCAGGCCGACTGCAGGCGCGCCTGCAGGTTGAGGCCTGCGCCGAACAGGCCCATCAAGGCCCCGAGGGCGGCGAAGCTGGCAGCCATGGACAGCACATAGGCCAGTGACAGCGACAGCCCGCGCAGCCCTCCTGTCTGACCGCGCAGTACCACACCCGAGAGAATGGGCAGCATGGGCAGCACGCATGGCGTGAACGTGAGGCCTACGCCGGCGATGAAGAACAGCAGGAGCGCTTTCCAGTCCCAGACGTGCGCGGCCTGGCTGCTCGGCGCGCTATCACCGTCAATGCTCAGCCGTTCGGTTTCAGGTGGATAGCACAAGCCTTTGTCAGCGCAGCCCTGGTAGCCCACCTGCAAGGTGAAAGCCCTGGAATCATTGCGTGGCAGCTCGATGTCGACGATGCCGTGATACACCTCCACATCGCCGAAGAATTCGTCATGCTTGGCCTCGCCCTTCGGGATGACCGGCGTGCCCAGAACAATGTCGGCCGGCTCGGTTCGAAACACGAAACGGTGGCGGTACAGGTAATAGCCGTCGGTGGCCACCAGGCGCAGCTTGATGGCATGGGCGTCGGCCTGGATCAGGCTGAGCTTGAAGGCTTCGTGTACCGGGAGGAAGTCGGCATTGCCGGCCAGTGAGGAGGCGCCGAGGGTGGCGCTGGGGCGATTGTCCAGCAACCCCGTGGCGAACACCGGGCTGGCCAGCAGTAGGCACAACAGGAAAAACAGGCGGTGCATGGTGAACTCGCAAGATCGAACGTGCCGCGCATCATAACGGAGTTGACGCTCAGGGAACCATGCGTGGGCCTGCCCGTCTTGCCGGTGATGGTCTAAAGCTATTTCGTGGAGCCAGGGCGGTCGGTTCAGGCCCTGAAGGCACCCACCGCCTGGTTCAGTGCGCTGCCAAGGCTAAGCAGGTGGTCGCCTTGCTCGCGTCCTTCACCGATGCGTTGCAGGTTATCTCCGCCCAGTTGATGAATCCGCTCGCTGTGGTCACGGATCTCGCTCACCGCTGCGCTTTGTTGCGCCGTCACTTCGGCAATGCGCAGGGCAGTGTCGGCAATGGTGCGGATCGCGCACACGATTTCGTCCAGTGCACCGTCGGCGGTCTGGGCCTGGTTGGCAGTGGCCTCGGCATGCTCCAGTTGTACCCGCGTACCGTCCACGGCGCCCTTGGCTGCCTGCTGCAATCTGTCGATCAGGGTCTGGATTTCCCCAGTAGCGCCGGTGGTGCGTTGGGCCAGGGTGCGGACTTCGTCGGCTACCACGGCGAACCCGCGACCCATTTCACCGGCGCGGGCGGCTTCGATGGCGGCATTGAGTGCCAGCAGGTTGGTCTGTTCCGCGATGGACCGGATCACTGTCAGCACGCCACCGATCGTGGCCGACTCTTCTGCCAGTTGCTCAATCATGCGCGCGTTGCCCTGCACCTCGTCGACCAGCGTGCGTAAACCCGACAAGCTTTGCCCGATCACCGCCTGGCCCTGTTCCACTGCCCGGCCTGCGTCACGGCTGGCCAGGGCTGCAGCGCTGGCGTCGCCAGCCACCTGCTGGATGGTCGCTTCCAGTTCTCCAAGCGCGTCGCGAATCTGCCCGGTATCCCCGGCCTGTCGTTGTGCGCCATCGTGCAAGGCAGCACTCATGTCGGCCAGCGCATGGCTGCTGCCGGCCACTTGCTCGGCGTTGTGCCGCAGGGCGCCTACCAGTTCGACCAGGTACTGGCGCAGGCGATTGAGCGAAGCCTGGATGTCATGCAGCTCGCGGTTGGTCCTGCCCATTTCGACAGGCTGGGTAAAATCGCCCTCGGCCCAGCGCGACAGCGCAGGCGCCAGGCCGGTGAGTGTGCGTGCAAGACGACGTTGCAGGGTGTCGATGAGCAGGGCGATCAGCAGGATCATCACGATCATCCCCCCTTGCAGGGTGCGCACTTCGCCCGCGATCGTGCCATGCAGGCTGCGCACCTCTGGCTCCAGGGCCGCAATGGCTTGACGCACTGCCTCCAGTTGTTGCGTGGCGCGGGTCGCCAGGGCGGCGCGCTGGTCGATCTGGGCACGGGTGCGTTGCAGCTCGGCCGGGTAGCGCCCCACGAGGCTTTGCAGTTCGCGCTTCAGGCCTATGGCGACGTCTTCCTGCTGGGCACGGGTATCGGTCTGCAAACCCATCAGCGCGGCAAAGTCATCCGCGCCGGATTCGGCAGCACGGGTCACGCCCAGCAGCGGCAAGCCTTCGATGACGTGCGCCTGGGCCTGAATCGATTGCAGCTCGCGTTCCAGCTCGTTCGCAAGTTCCGGCCGGCCGCTGCCCACCAGCTTTTCCCGCGCCAGCCCAAGCCTGCTCAGGTGCAAGGTCGCCTCGACAAGCGGCAGCAGGTATCGCCCAGCGTCGGGGCTGGTGCTGTCGCGCGCATAGGTGGTCAGTTGCTCCAGATTGGCCCCCATCTCGCGCTCGGCTTGCAGCAGCAGCGCCTGGGGGTCACCGGCCAACTTGCCGGCGGCCAGCAACTCACCCGCGCTGAAGGCCTGGAGGTCGTCCAGGCTGGGGCGCAGTTGGCTGGCCATCGCCTCGGGCCATTCGGCCAGCGAGGCTTGCAGTTGAACCGTGGCCTGCAGTGCCGCGGCATGGCGCACGGCATCGCCGTTGCCAAGATAGGCCTGGATGTTCTCGGCCGCCTCAGTCTGGAAATGGCGCGACAGGGTCAGGTAGCGCTCCATCATCTGGTAGGGGCGCTCCAGCGCCCGCTGCGACCACCACAGCGTGACACCCAGGGCGATGCACACCGTCACCAGTAACAACGTATTCAAATTGGTCAGCCACTTCAGGCGCATAGCCGCGAGCTTCCTGCGGGGGAGGGAGGAGTCAGGGGCCTGAAGTTATTGCGTTCGTGTGACGCGATGATGACGGCGGCACGCAGTTGGCTGGCAAAGTGCCTTTACCCATTGCCCGGCTTTTCAGGGCTCCACACGCACCACGCAATTGCGTCCCGCATGCTTGGCCCGGTACAGCGCCTCGTCGGCCGCGCTGGCCATGGTCAGCGCATCGAGGCCGTCATCGAGTTGCACCACGCCCGCGCTGAACGTACAGCGCAGGTCATGGGGCTGGGCTGGGTAGAGGATTTCGGCAAAACGCCCGCGGATGTCATCGAGCACCTTGTACGCCGCCTCCAATGGGGTATTGGGCATGACGATCGCGAATTCCTCGCCGCCGTAGCGTCCGATGAAATCGGTCTTGCGCAGGCGTTGCTTGAGAAACAGCGCCAGGCTCTTGATTACCCGGTCGCCCATGGGGTGGCCGTGGCGGTCGTTGATTTTCTTGAAGCGGTCGATGTCGAGCATGGCAAAGCTCAACGGCTGCTGTTCGCGCCGGGCACGGAAGCTGCAATCCTCGAGCAATTGCAGGATATGGGTGTGGTTGTACAGCCCGGTCAGGCTGTCGCGGACCATGCGCGCCTTCAGGTGCCGAGCGCGGGCCGCGCGGTTGCGCACCGTGGTGATCAGGTGGCGCGAGCGAAACGGCTTGGTCAGAAAGTCATCACCGCCTTCGCTCATGGCCTCAAGTTGCTTGTCCAGGTCATCCTCGGCCGACAGGTAGATGATCGGCACACTGACGTAGCGGTCGTTATGGCGAATCACCTTGGCCAGTTCAGGGCCGGTGCACGCCGGCATGTACAGGTCGAGGATGATCAGGTCAGGCTGGAAGTCAGCCAGCTCGGCCATGGTGGCGATCGGGTCGGTCAGGCTGCGGGTGATCATCCCGGCGCCTGCCAACACCCGTTCCGTGAACAGAGCCTGGGTGCGTGAGTCATCGATGATCAGCACGCGCAGGGGATCGTACGGCGCGGCATCGGTCAGTAACTCGACCTTCTCCAGCAGGCTGGAAGCCTCCAGTGTCCCGGTGAGGAAATCGCGACCGCCTGCCCGCACGGCGGCCAAGCGCGTCGGGGTATCGGTTTCGTGGTGGCTGAAGAACAGCAGCGGCAGGGGTTTGGTCTGCCGCGCCTGGGCTTCGGCCGCCAACGTCAGGCCCTGGCCGACCCCATTGAAGTCGACGTCCATGATGACCGCCGAAGGCGGGCATTCGTCCACCGATGCGCGAAAGGCATCGGCAGTGGGCAAGGCCTGTACGCCCAGGCCGAAGAATTCCAGTTGCTGGGCCAGGCGCTCGGCGCGGTCGTGGTCCTGCAAGAGGATATAGACCGGCCTGCGCTGGGGCGCCAGCAGCAACTGATCGTGTGGATCGTCCTTGCGCAGGCCACTACGCGCAACATGCTCAGCGGGGCACTGCGGGCTCGGCTCAACTGCTTGGCTCATGTCCTGGCTACTTGTCGTTAGGGGTATGCAGGGGCAGTGATGGCTCTATGCTAGCAGCTCTTGAGCTGCGTATGCGTGGCCCCTTTCAACAAACTGGGCTGAATGACTATTCAGTTCTCGACCCAGGGGTCGCTTATGCGTAAGGCGGTGTCTGCTTTATAGTGCTGTCAGGCGGGCTTGCCGTGGCACCCTGGCGTAGGCCTGTGGTCAAAGCCCCTGAACCGTCGTGACTGATCAAGGATATAGCCATGCTGGACTGGAAAAACCGCGAGGCCAAAGCCGAGCCCCGCGAGCGTGTCGACGGCCGCGGCGCTGCCGCCCGTAGCTATTTTGGTGGCCTGTGGGGCCGCTCACTGTTGGCCCTGATCGGGCTCTACCTGCTGGTGTGCATCGGTCTTGCCTGGTACTGGAGCCAGGAACCCGAATTGTTCCCGGTGCAGCAGAACGCCCAGAGCGCAGCCGAGCGTAACGGCCAGCAGATGGTAGTGGGCTACACCACCGTCGAAACGCTCAAGACGGTAGCGAGCACCTTGTTGAACAAGCCAGGTGGCTATATCGCCAATGACCGTCTCCCGCCAGGCCTGTGGATGGACAACATGCCCAACTGGGAGTACGGCGTACTGGTCCAGGTGCGTGACCTTTCCCGCGCGCTGCGCAAGGACTTCGCCCGCTCCCAGTCGCAATCGACTGAAGACGCCGACCTGGCCAAGGCCGAGCCGCGCTTCAACTTCGATTACAAGAGCTGGATCCTGCCGTCCAGCGAATCGGAATTCGAAGAAGGCATCAAGTCGCTGGCGCGCTATCAGGCTCGCCTGGCTTCAGGCGACAAGGGCGCGATCTTCTATACCCGTGCAGACAACCTGAACAACTGGCTGGGTGACGTCGCTACCCGCCTGGGCTCGCTGTCGCAACGACTCTCGGCCAGTGTAGGCCGCGTGAAGCTCAACACCACCCTCAAGACCGAGTCCGTGGTGGCTGGCCAGGCGCCGCAGGTAGATGAGGAAGTGGTGGAAACCCCATGGCTGCAGATCGACGACGTGTTCTATGAAGCCCGCGGCCAGGCCTGGGCGCTGTCGCACCTGCTGCGTGCGATCGAAGTCGATTTTGCCGACGTGTTGGCCAAGAAGAACGCCACCGTGAGTGTGCGTCAGATCATCCGGGAACTGGAGGCCTCGCAAGAGCCTCTGTGGAGCCCGATGGTGCTCAACGGCAGTGGTTTCGGCATGTGGGCCAACCACTCGCTGGTCATGGCCAACTACATCTCCCGCGCCAACGCGGCGGTCATCGACCTGCGCCAGCTGCTGTCGCAGGGTTGAGATGAGCTTCAGCCCTGATGAAGCCGCCCACCGGGCGGCTTCGGACCGGGAACGGGTTACCTGGGTGGACGAACACGACCAGGTGCTCGGCGCATTGCCCAGGGCGCAGTTGCGCGAGCGCGGGCTGATCGGGCGCTGCACGTTCATTCTGTTGTTCAATGGTGCCGGTGAACTGTGCGTGCACCGGCGTACCCTGAGCAAGGCGCTGTACCCCGGCTACTGGGACGTTGCCGCCGGCGGCATGGTGGCCGCTGGTGAAACGTACGCCGAATCGGCTGCGCGCGAGCTGGCCGAGGAACTGGGCGTCGCCGACGTGACCTTGCGCTTTCACGAGCGGTTTTTCTTCGATCAGCCTGACAATCGCCTGTGGTGCGCCTTGTACTCGGCAGTGTCCGATGCGCCGCTGCGGCTGCAGCCCGAGGAAGTGATCGAGGCACGTTTCATCGGTATTGACCAGGCCCTGGAGGACAGTCGGCTCAGGCCTTATTGCCCTGACTCGATGGCTGCGTTGATCCGCTACAGGAACAGCCTCGTCTAACCGCTGCACAGCGGGTCGCAAAACATTCGCAAAATGGCGCAATCCAGTACTTAGCAACTGCACCGTTTATCGTTACACTGCGCGGCCTTTTCGGGCTGCCGCACGTGTTGCGGCAGTAGCGCCGCCCCTGCCAGAGTGGGGCTTCGCGGTCGGCCTCATGTGCAGGTACGACCAGTTTTTGTCCTCAGCACCGAGGCACAAAAGTGGCCAAGAAAGCTTCTTCCCTCTCCGCCCTCGGCGGTCTCGTTTATTCGACCGATGCCGGTCGTCATTGCCCTGACTGTGGCCAGCCCGTGGATGCCTGTACCTGCAAGCAGCAGGTCATTCCCGAGGGTGATGGTATTGCCCGCGTGCGCCGCGAGAGCAAAGGCCGTGGCGGCAAGACCGTGACCACCGTCACGGGTGTGCCGTTGCCGCCCGATCAGCTCAAGGAACTGGCTGCCACCCTCAAGCGCCGCTGTGGTACCGGTGGCGCGCTCAAGGACGGCGTCATCGAGATCCAGGGTGATCATGTGCAATTGCTGCTCGACGAGCTGAGCAAGCAGGGCTTCAAGGCGAAAAAGTCGGGCGGCTGAGTCGCTCGGCAGGTTTTCGTCCTGCGCTTTCTAAACTCGTCGCAGTGCCCAGGGTCTACCCCAGAGCACGGGCGAACCGTCATTTTTGGCTTCTACACTGCTTCCCCGGTTTGACCGGCAGTGTCTTGACTCAATTTATAGGGGACTTGAATGTCCGTACGACGCACACGCAAAGACGATGGTAGCCAATGGACCGTGGCCGACAGCCGCAGTGTTTATGGCATCCGCCATTGGGGCGCTGGGTATTTCGCCATCAATGAAGCCGGGCGCGTCGAAGTGCGCCCCAACGGCCCGGACAGCTCGCCGATCGACCTGTACGAGCAGGTTGACCAGCTGCGCCAGAGCGGCCTGTCGCTGCCTTTGCTGGTGCGCTTCCCCGACATTCTGCAGGACCGCGTACGCCAGCTGACCGGCGCCTTCGACGCCAACATCGCGCGCCTGGAATACCAGAGCCAGTACACCGCCCTGTACCCGATCAAGGTCAACCAGCAGGAGGCGGTGGTCGAGAACATCATCGCCACCCAGAACGTGTCCATCGGGCTGGAAGCCGGCTCCAAACCCGAATTGCTGGCGGTGCTGGCCTTGGCGCCCAAGGGCGGTACCATCGTCTGCAACGGTTACAAGGACCGCGAGTTCATCCGCCTGGCGCTGATGGGACAGAAGCTGGGCCACAACGTCTTCATCGTCATCGAGAAAGAGTCCGAAGTGGCCTTGGTGATCGAGGAAGCGGCCGACCTCAAGGTCAAGCCGCAGGTGGGCCTGCGCGTGCGCCTGTCGTCGCTGGCATCGAGCAAGTGGGCTGACACCGGGGGCGAGAAGTCCAAGTTCGGGCTTTCTGCCGCGCAGCTGATTTCCGTGGTGCAGCGTTTCCGCGATGCCGGCCTTGATCAGGGTATCCGCCTGCTGCACTTCCACATGGGCTCGCAGATCGCCAACCTGGCGGACTACCAGCACGGCTTCAAGGAAGCCATCCGCTATTACGGCGAATTGCGCGCCCTGGGCCTGCCGGTGGACCACATCGATGTGGGCGGCGGCCTGGGTGTTGACTACGACGGCACTCACTCGCGCAACGCCAGCTCGATCAACTACGACATGGATGACTATGCCGGCGTGGTGGTAGGCATGCTCAAAGAGTTCTGCGACGCGCAGGGCTTGCCGCACCCGCACATCTTCTCGGAGAGCGGCCGTTCGCTGACGGCTCACCATGCCATGCTGGTCATCCAGGTCACTGACGTGGAGCGACACAATGACCAGGTGCCGACCATCGAGAACAAGGACGCGCTGCCCGAAACCGTGCAGTGGCTGGCCGATCTGCTGGGGCCCACCGACATCGAGATGGTGACCGAAACCTACTGGCGCGCCACCCACTACATGGGCGATGTAGCCGCGCAGTATGCTGACGGCAAGATCAGCCTGGCCGAGAAAGCCCTGGCCGAGCAGTGCTACTACGCTGTGTGCCGTCGTCTTTACAACTCGCTGAAGGCTCGCCAGCGCTCGCACCGTCAGGTACTCGACGAGCTGAACGACAAGTTGGCGGACAAGTACATCTGCAACTTCTCGGTGTTCCAGAGCCTGCCGGACACCTGGGCCATCGGTCAGGTGCTGCCGATCATCCCGCTGCACCGCCTGGACGAAGAGCCCCTGCGGCGCGCCGTGCTGCAAGACCTGACGTGCGACTCCGACGGCAAGATCAACCAGTATGTCGATGAGCAGAGCATCGAGACCAGCATGCCGGTGCACGCCCTGAACGAGGGCGAGGACTACCTGCTGGGCGTTTTCCTGGTCGGTGCCTACCAGGAGATTCTGGGCGACATGCACAACCTGTTCGGTGACACCGACTCGGTCAACATCTACCAGAATGCCGATGGCAGCGTGTACCACGCCGGTATCGAGACCCACGACACCATCGAGGACATGCTGCGCTACGTGCACCTGTCCCCCGAGGAGCTGATGACTCACTACCGCGACAAGGTGGCCAGCGCCAAGATCACCGCGCGCGAGCGTACCCAGTACCTGGATGCGCTGCGCCTGGGCTTGACCCGTTCGTCCTACCTCTCGTCCTGAGAAGCGTCAGCCCGTGAGGCCTCATTGCCGTCACGCCTTCGCGGCGTGGCGGCAGTGAGCACTGTCTTCGAATGCTCACGGGTCCACGCCACTGATCTCACGCCACCCAGGCGTCCTTGCCTTGCAGGCGCCACGCCACCCAAGCCAACGTCAGGGCGCGCACGCCCATGAAGACGAGAAACGCCAACCACAGGCCATGGTTGCCCAGCCCGCTCAGGGCAAAGGCCAGCGGCAATGCAATCGCGAGCGATGCCAGCATGGCGTTGCGCATTTCCCGAGCCCGTGTGGCCCCGATGAACAGCCCATCGAGCAAATAGCTCCACACGGCGATCAACGGCAGGCACGCCAGATAGGGCAGGTACGGGTAAGCCGCCGCCCTGACACTGTCGATATCGGTTTGCAGATCGATGAACAGGTGTCCTCCCACCCAGAACAGACCGGCAAAGACCGAACTCGCAATCAGCGACCATCCACCTGCCACCACCAGCGCACGGCGTAACGTGTCGCGGTCCCGAGCGCCAATGGCGTGACCGCAC
This sequence comes from Pseudomonas sp. URMO17WK12:I9, assembly GCF_900230165.1. NCBI lineage: Bacteria > Pseudomonadati > Pseudomonadota > Gammaproteobacteria > Pseudomonadales > Pseudomonadaceae > Pseudomonas > Pseudomonas sp. URMO17WK12:I9. The sequence goes on from NZ_OCMQ01000010.1 coordinate 110,767, forward strand.
AGCGCCTCGACCGCGTGCGCCAGGCCATCGAGGGCATAGGCCGTAAGCAGCAGGCCGTTGAGCAGCAGTGCATTGGCCGCCACCGTGGCCTCGCCCAGGCGTGCGCCCTGTACGGCGATTAGTAGAAAGACCAACTGCAAGGCAAGGCTGCGCAAAAAGATGTCGCGGTTCACCGCCAACAGCGGGCGCCAGGCCTGCCAGCGTCTGAGTGCTGCCCAGGCGATGTGGCCCGGATAGGCGCGCAGGGCCGGACGGGTAAGCGCCAGGCCCAGCAGGGCCGCGCACCATTCGGCAATCACCGACGCGCGTGCCGAGCCCAGGACGCCCCAATCCAGGCCGAGCACGAACCACAGGTTCAGCACGATATTGAGCAGGTTGGTGGTCAGCAGGATCGCCAACGGCGCCCGGGCATTCTGTGTCCCCAGAAACCACCCGACCAAGGCGTAGCTGGCCAGTGCCGCCGGGAGGCCCAGCAACCGGGTGTGGAAGAAGGTTTGCGTAGCCTGCCCCAGGGCCGCGCTGGGCTGCATGGCGTGCAGTGCCAACTGGCTGAAGGGCAGGGCCAGCAGGCCGATGAGCAATGCGAACCCCACTGCCAGCATCAGGCCCTGAACCAACACCTGGCGCAGGGCGGCGCCATCCCCTCGGCCGGCGGCCTGGGCGGCGAAGCCTGTCGAGCCCATGCGCAGGAAGCCCATCAAGCCGACCATGAAGGTAAACAGCGTAGCGCCCACGGCCACTGCGCCGAGTTGATGGGCATGGGGCAGGTGGCCAATGACGGTGCTGTCGACCAGCGCAACCAGTGGCACCGAGACATTGGACAGGATCATGGGCGCGGCCAGCCCCCACACCTTGAAGTGGGTGGGGCGGTGGTGCCAGTCGGCGAAGAATCGGGGCATGTTCATTCCAGCGAAAACGAGGGCTGCAAACGCTCGAACGGACGCGCGCAAGGCGGCAATGCAAGCCAAGGGCGACAGTGTAACGGCCACGCAACCATTGTGTGCGATCAAGGTCTCATCTGGCGCACAACGCTGGGTGCAGCACTCGGCCTTGCGCTATAGTTGCTGCCTTCATCTACACCCTGCCTTCGAGTGTCTACTCCATGTTCAACAAAGGATTGTTGCTGGCCTGCGCGCTGGCCTTGCTCAGCGCCTGTGACGCCTCAACGCCCGACGCCTCGGCCCCTACCCAGAAGCCAACCGCCAGCGCTACCGCCAAGACAGCGCAGCGCGAAGACCCCGCCGTGCTTGCCAAGCGCTACGAGGGTCGTGAGCTGACGGTACTGGATGTGTCGGAAGTACAGCTCGATGGCGCGGCCACGCTGTCGGTCAGTTTCTCGGCGCCGCTGGATGCCGACCAGGACTTCGCCAACAAGGTGCACCTGGTGGACACGGTCAAGGGCAAGCTGGACGGTGCCTGGGAGCTGTCCGACAGCCAGATGGAGCTGCGCCTGCGTCACCTGGAACCGCAGCGCAAGCTGGTGCTGACCGTGGACAAAGGCCTGCTGGCTGTCAATGGCAAGGCCTTGCAGGAAGAGTCGATCACTCGCCTTGAGACACGCGACCTGCAACCCACCGTTGGCTTCGCCAGCCGGGGTTCGCTGTTGCCGACGCGGCTGGCAGAGGGACTGCCGGTCATCGCATTGAACGTGGACAAGGTGGATGTGGAGTTCTTTCGCGTCAAACCGGACATGGTCTCCTCGTTCATGGCCAACTGGGGGCGCAGCAGCAGCCTGGAGTACTACCAGTCCAAGGACACGCTGAGCATGGCCGAGCTGGTCTACAGCGGCCGCTTCGACCTCAACCCTGCACGCAACACGCGTGAAACCGTGCTGTTGCCCATTGCCGGCATCAAGCCGCTGCAGGAGCCCGGTGTGTACCTGGCCGTAATGCGCGCCTCGGGTACCTACGATTACTCCCAGCCAGCTACCCTGTTCACCCTGAGCGACATTGGCGTGTCGGCCCACCGCTACCGCGATCGCATCGATGTGTTCGCCCAGGCCCTGGAGGGGGGCAAGGCGATGGATGGCGTCAACATCGAGCTCCACGACAAGAAAGGCAAGCTGCTGGCCCAAGCCAGCACCGATGGCAAAGGCCATGCTGAACTGCCGATCACAACGAAGGCCGATACCCTCATCGCCACCCAAGGCGTGCACACGACCTTGTTGCGGCTCAATACTGCGGCGCTGGACCTGGCGGAATTCGACATCACCGGTCCCCAGGCCAATCCGCTGCAACTCTTCATCTTCGGCCCGCGCGACCTGTATCGCCCAGGCGAAACGGTGCTGTTGAACGGCTTGCTGCGCGACCAGGACGGCAAGCCCGTCAAGGCGCAACCGGTGAACGTCGAAGTACGCCGGCCGGATGAACAAGTCAGCCGCAAGTTCGTCTGGGAAGCAGACGATAACGGCCTGTTCCAGTACCAGTTGCAACTGGCCACCGAGGCGCCGACCGGCCGTTGGCAACTGCTGCTCGACCTGGGCGGCGGACGCAAGCAGGTCTACGAGTTCCTGGTCGAGGACTTCCTGCCTGAGCGGCTGGCCCTCGAACTCAAAGGCAGCAGCAAGCCCCTGGCCCCTGATCAGGACGCGCGCATCGAGGTGACTGGCCGCTATCTATACGGTGCGCCGGCCGCTGGCAATCGCCTGAGTGGCCAGGCCTATGTGCGCCCGCTGCGTGAAGCGGTACCTGCACTGCCGGGCTACCAGTTCGGCTCGGTTACCGAAGGCGAACTGGAGCAGGACCTGGAGCTTGATGAAGTCACCCTCGACCAGGCAGGCAAGGCGGTCCTGGATATTTCCAGCCGCTGGGCAGAGGCGCGTTCGCCGTTGCAACTGACCGTGCAGGCGAGCCTGCAGGAGTCCGGTGGCAGGCCCATCACCCGTCGCCTTGAGCAACCTGTTTGGCCGGCCGAACGCCTCCCAGGCCTGCGCGGGCTGTTCGACGGTGATGAAGCCGACAGTGAAGGCCCGGTGGAATTCGAGTTTCTGGTCGCTAACCGCGAGGGCAAGAAACTGGCCGCCGACGACCTGAAGGTCAGGCTGATCCGCGAGCGACGGGATTACTACTGGAATTATTCGCAAGGTGATGGCTGGAGCTACGCCTACAACGAAAAATTCCTGACCCAGGTGGAAGAGACGGTAAGCGTCAAGGCCGACGCCACGGCCAAGCTGAGCTTCCCGGTCGAGTGGGGCCCCTATCGCGTTGAGGTCGAAGACCCGCAGACCGGCCTGGTGTCCAGTCAGCGCTTCTGGGCAGGCTACCGCGCCCAGGACAATGCCGAGGGCGGAGCGGTACGCCCCGACCAGGTCAAGCTGGCCTTGGACAAGCCCTCCTACGCCGACGGTGCAACGGCCAAGGTCACGGTTACGCCACCAGCCGCCGGCAGTGGTTACTTGATGATCGAGTCCAGCGACGGCCCGTTGTGGTGGCAGGAAATCCAGGTGCCTGCAGAAGGAAAGACCTTCGATATCCCGCTGGACAAAGCCTGGGCACGCCACGACCTTTACCTCAGCACCTTGGTGGTGCGCCCAGGTGAACGCAAGGCCAATGCCACGCCCAAGCGTGCGGTAGGCCTGTTGCACCTGCCGCTCGACCGTGCCGAGCGCAAGCTGGCGGTGACGTTGCAGGCACCGGAAAAAATGCGTCCCAAGCAGCCACTGACGGTGAAAATCAAGGCGGCAAACGCCGACGGCAGCGTGCCTGCACAGGTGCGTGTGCTGGTGTCGGCGGTGGACGTCGGCATCCTCAATATCACCGACTTCAAGACCCCGGATCCCTTTGCAAGCCTGTTTGGTCGCAAGGCCTACGGTGCCGATCAGCTCGACATCTACGGGCAACTGATCGAAGCCGGGCAAGGGCGTCTGGCCAGCCTGGCATTCGGTGGTGACGCGGCGATGGCCAAGGGGGGCAAGCGCCCTAATACTACCGTCACCATCGTGGCCCAGCAGAGCCTGCCGGTGACCCTGAACGAGAAGGGGGAAGGGCAGGCCACGGTCGATATCCCTGATTTCAACGGTGAGTTGAGGCTCATGGCCCAGGCCTGGACCGAGGATCACTTTGGCATGGCAGAGGGCAAGACCGTTGTGGCCGCACCGCTGATTGCCGAACTCTCGGCCCCGCGGTTCCTGGCAGGCGGCGATCAGACGCGTTTGGCGCTGGACCTGGCCAACTTGTCGGGAGCTGCCCAACAGCTGACCGTGCAAGTGACCACCGAAGGGCAAGTGAGCCTGACCGGCAATGCCATGCAGTCTGTGGCGTTGGCCGAAGGCCAGCGGTCCACCCTGATGATTCCGGTACAGGCTCAAGGTGGCCTGGGGCAGGGCAAAGTGCATGTGCAGGTGACCGGCCTGCAGTTGGCCGGCGAGGCGCAGACCACGTTCGAGCGCGAATGGACACTGGGCGTGCGTCCGGCCTATCCCGCCATGCTCAAGCATTTCCGCGTGGCCTTGAAGGATCAGCCCTGGACGTTGCCCGAGGCGGACCTTGCTGCCTTCGAGCCTGCCGGCCTCGAGGGCACGCTGGCCCTGTCGAGCCGCCCCCCGCTCAACCTCGCCGAACAGATCCGCGCGCTGAAGGCTTACCCGTATGGGTGCCTCGAGCAGACCACCAGCGGGCTGTACCCATCGTTGTATGCGGACGCCGATACCCTCAAACGGCTCGGCATCGAGGGTGAACCGGCCACGGTGCGCAAGCGCAAGATCGAGATGGGCATCGAGCACCTGCTGGGTATGCAGCGCTACAACGGCAGCTTTGGCTTGTGGAGTGCCGACAGCGAAGAGGAATACTGGCTGACGGCCTATGTCACCGACTTCCTTCTGCGTGCCCGCGATCAAGGCTACGGGGTACCCGCCGAGGCGCTGAAGAAAGCCAGCGAGCGGTTGTTGCGCTACCTGCAGGAGCGCAACCTGATCGAGGTGGACTACAGCGAGGACGCCGATCACACCCGGTTCGCCGTGCAGGCTTACGCCGCGCTGGTGCTGTCGCGCAGTCAGCAGGCGCCCTTGGGCGCGCTACGCGGGTTGTTCGAGCGCCGCGCCGAAGCGCGTTCCGGTTTGCCGTTGGTGCAACTGGCCGTGGCGCTGGACAAGATGGGTGACAAACCTCGTGCCGACCAGGCCCTGCAGGCAGGGCTCGCCGTCAGCCGCGGCAAGCACTGGATGGCAGACTACGGCAGCCCCCTGCGTGACCAGGCGTTGATCCTGGCACTGCTGCAGGAAAACAAACTTGCCAGTGGCCAGGTGGACCAGCGGCTCTTCGCCCTGTCCGATGAAGTGGCGGCCAATCGCTGGCTGTCCACCCAGGAGCGCAACGCCTTGTTCCTGGCCGGACGTGGCCTGCTGGGTACGCCTGAAGCCAAGTGGCAGGCCCGTCTGGACAGCGCCGGTGAGCAGCGTGATTTCAATAACGCCGAAGCCGGCATGAAGCTGGAAGGGCCCCTGCTGGCATCGCCGCTGACGGTGCAGAACCATGGCAGCCAGACCGTCTACCAGCAACTGACCCTGTCGGGTTACCCCCGCCAGGCGCCGCCTGCCAGTAGCAATGGCATGCAGATCCGCCGCGAGTACCTGGGCATGAAGGGCCAGCCGCTGGACTTGGCGAACCTGCGCAGCGGCGATCTGGTGCTGGTGCATCTTGCCCTCAAGGCCGATGAGCGCGTTCCCGATGCGCTGGTGGTCGATCTCTTGCCAGCGGGCCTGGAGCTTGAAAACCAGAACCTTGCGCAAAGTGCAGCCAGCCTGGATAACGCCAGCGGCGCAGTGAAGCAATGGCGCGAATCGATGCAAAATGCCAACGTGGTTCACCAGGAGTATCGCGACGACCGTTACGTCGCAGCGCTCAAGCTGGACAGCTACGCAACCACCCACCTGCTGTACCTGGCGCGAGCGGTGACCCCAGGTACCTACCGGGTACCGCCACCGCAGGTCGAGTCGATGTACCGCCCCAACCTGCAGGCGGTGGGGGAAGGGCAGGGTGAAATGACGGTCAAGCCTCGCTAGGGGCAAGCCTTGTGCGACGAGCAGGGCTTTCACCTGTTCGTCGCACGGCCACTCAATGGATCACCCAGCTCATTACCCACAGGCCCAATACCAGCCAGATGATGCCGAGGATGATCGAGGCACGCATGAAGGCGCGGATCGCCGAAAACAGCAACATCAGGCCCACGATCAGGGCCAGGATGCTGACCAGCGAGGTGTCCATGCCCAACGTGCGCGACAGGCCATCGACGAAGTTGCCGCCCGCATTGGCCAACAGGTTGAACAACCCGCTCAGCGCGTCGACGACGATGCGGATCAGCGATCCCAGTGCTTGCCCCAGCCATTCGAAAAAACCTTCTACATGCATAGTTGCTTCCTGATCAACATGGCGGCGTTCTTGCCGTTTCCAGTGCTTTGGCCCTTGTCGGGGCAGGTCGGTTCCCGATGCCAAGCTTAGCCCGTTGGCGGCGATCGCGAACCGGCAAGGCAGTGCGTGCCCTGGTGATTGGCGCGGTGGCCTTGATGGGGCTGCTGTGGCTGGCCGACCGGATCTGGCCTTTGCCCATGCCCTCCGACGACCTGGCCCGGGTCGTGCTGGCCGAAGATGGCACGCCGTTGTGGCGATTCGCCGATGCCGACGGGGTGTGGCGCTATCCAGTCAGCCCCGAGCAGGTGTCGCCTCTATACCTGCAAGCGTTGCTGACGTACGAGGACCGCTGGTTCTACCAGCACTTGGGCGTGAACCCGATGGCTTTGGTCAGGGCGGCGTGGTTGAACGCGCGGGGCGGCCGCGTGGTGTCAGGCGGCAGCACGTTGTCGATGCAGGTGGCGCGCCTGCTCGATCCCCATGATCGCACCGTGGCGGGCAAGTTGCGGCAGCTGTGGCGCACGCTGCAGCTGGAATGGCACCTGTCCAAGCGGGACATTCTGCAAATCTACCTGGACCGCGCGCCGTTCGGCGGCACCTTGCAAGGTGTTGCCGCTGCCAGCTGGGCTTATCTGGGCAAGTCGCCCTTGCACCTGACGCCGTCGGAGGCAGCCCTGCTGGCGGTGCTGCCGCAAGCGCCCAGCCGCCTGCGCCCTGACCGCCACCCCGAGCGCGCCGAACGCGCGCGCAACAAGGTGCTGCAACGGTTGGCGCAGTATCAAGTGTGGCCCGAGCAGCGCCTGCGTGAAGCAGCTGAAGAACCGCTGGTGCTGGCACCGCGCCAGGAGCCGGCATTGGCACCATTGCTGGCCCGCCGTCTGAACACCCCTGGTAGCCCGCCGTTGATCCGTACCACCGTGGACGCCGGGTTACAGCGCCGGCTGGAAGACTTGCTGCTGGGATGGCGAGCGCGCCTGCCGGAGCGCACGTCTGCCGCAATCTTGGTGGTCGATGCGCAGACCATGGCTGTACGCGCTTACTTGGGCTCGATCGACCTCACGGACGCCCGGCGCTTCGGGCACGTGGACATGGTGCGGGCGTTGCGCTCGCCTGGCTCCACGCTCAAGCCGTTTCTGTATGGCCTGGCGATGGATGACGGGCTCATTCATTCCGAGTCGCTGTTGCAGGACGTGCCACGCCGCTACGGTGACTACCGTCCGGGCAATTTTTCCAGCGGCTTCAGCGGGCCGGTGTCGGCCAGTTCGGCATTGGCCCTGTCGCTCAACTTGCCCGCCGTGCAGTTGCTCGAGGCCTATGGCCCGAAACGCTTCGCCGCGCAGCTGCGCATGGGCGGCTTGCCGCTGACGCTACCGCCGCTGGCCGAGCCGAATCTTTCGCTGATCCTGGGCGGTGCCGGTAGCCGCCTGGAAGACCTGGTAGGCGGCTATGCGGCCTTGGCCCGTGAGGGTAAAAGCGCCCAGGTGCGGTTGCAGCCCCAAGCACCCTTGGTGGAGCACCGGCTCTTGTCGCCGGGTGCGGCGTGGATCATTCGGCGCATCCTTGGTGGCCAGGCTCGGCCCGACCGCGATCGGCATGCCGAACTGGTACGTCGCCCCCAACTGGCCTGGAAAACCGGCACCAGCTACGGCTTTCGAGATGCCTGGTCGATTGGCGTCGGCCCTCGCTACCTGATCGGGGTATGGATTGGCCGGCCGGACGGCACCCCTGTGGCCGGGCAGTTCGGTCTGGCCTCGGCCGCCCCGTTGATGCTGCAAGTGCACGACCTGCTCAGCAACCGGGACAGCCAGCGCGGGTTCGAAGCCCCGGTGCAGCGAACGCCTGCCAATGTCGGGGTGGCGGCGATCTGTTGGCCTTTGGGGCAAGCTATGAGCCGCCAGGACGACAACTGCAGGCGCCAGCGCTTTGCCTGGACCCTGGACGGCACCGTTCCCCCTACGTTGCAGGCGGCCGATCAGCCGCTGGGCCTGGGTTTGCGCGAACACATCTGGGTCAACGACCGCGGTTTGCGCGTCGACAGCACTTGCCCAGGCGCCCAGGCGCGCGAGGTGGCCCTGTGGCCCGCCCCCCTGGAACCCTGGTTGCCTCGAGCTGAACGGCGGGCTGCCCGTCTACCGGCCATGGACCCCACATGCCCACCGCAAGGTCCGGTCAGTGCCCCGCCGCTGGCCATCGTCGGTATTCGTTCTGGTGACCATCTGCGTCGCCCCGCCACCAGTGGTGAGCCGCTGCAAGTGCCAGTGTCGGCGCTGGGCGGTGGTGGGCGGCGTTGGTGGTTCCTCAATGGACAACCGCTGGGGGAAACCCAGGGGCAGGACAGCTTGCTGGTGCGCCTGCCGCAGGCAGGGCATGCCGAATTGAGTGCGCTGGACGAAAGCGGTGAGACCGCGCGGGTCGTGTTTCAGGTCAACGAGTAGTACGGCGGTGTGCCGGTGCCTTGGCACCGGCACCTGTCAGTGCGCCGTGAAGCGTTGATTCACCGGGGAGGAGCCTGGTGTCAGAGCCAATGCCAGTTGCGTGCGGTTGTGCATATGGGTCAGGCGCAACACCTGGGACACGTACAGTTTCACTGTGTTTTCGGTGATACCCAATTCACAGGCGATCTGATAATTGGTCTTGCCCTTGCCCACTAGCCGCGCCACCTCCAATTGACGGGGCGAGAGCTTTTCGAACACCGAGGGCAGCTCGGCCTCGGCTTCCTCCGTGTCGCCGGCGCGCCGGTGAGCCCCCTGCCCGCGGGCTTTTTCCAAGTCCTGATACAGTTCGTCGACGGACTCTGCCAGATCCTGCAGGCGCTGATTGAGCCCACTGAGGTCGTGGAAACCGCGCTGACGTTCCTGCAGCACCTGCTCCTGGCGGCGTACCCCTTCGAGCAGCTCGTCAAGGTCCATCGGTTTCTGGTAGTAGTCCGCAAAGCCTTCGCGCAGCGCCCGAATGACGTCCTGCTTTTCGGCACGGCCGGTCAACATGATCGCCTCGAACATGCGCTGATTGCCGTCGATCTGCTTTAGAGCCCGCATCAGTTCGATGCCATCGCGTCCGGGCATGTGAAGGTCGCAGATGATCAGACCGATGGCTGGGTCGGCCTTATAGTGTTTTACCGCCTCATCCGTGGAGAGTGCCGATACGCAACTGTATCCCTTGGCTTGCAGGAACTCGCACAGCTGTTCGACGATGACCGACTGATCATCGACTACCAGCACTTTCATTTCACTTACAGGTTTGGACACGATCAACTCCCTGTGAATATACGGCCCTGCTCCCGGGCTAGACGCTCTGGCAGATTAAAAGTAGCCGTACCTCTCGTAGTTGTACAAGGTGTGTACAAGATTAGGGACCGCTGGTTTCTTCATTGGATCCATACAGCTGTCAGAAGGTAGCCAGCCAGCACATAGGGGACGAATGCCTGCTTGTCGCCCATGGCTTCGGTCAGGGCCTGCAGGCGTTTTTTCACCTTGGGGTTGAGCAGCGTCCATAAGCGTCTGCGGGTAGTCAGCCAGATCAACAACGCGATCCCGGCCCCGATAAAGGTGCCGAGCACATGATCGGTGCCGGTAGCCAATGCCAGCGCGCCCATCAGTTTGACGTCATCGGCGCCGAAGTGGCCCATCATGTAGCCGGGCAAGGTGAGGAGCATGACGATGGCCAGCCCCCAGCCTGCCGAGCTAGGGTCGGCGCCAAGCCAAGTGTGGCCGGTTGCGAACAGCCATAGCAGAGCCCCTACGGCCACACCCAGCGTCAATAGATCCGGGAGCTGGCGCTGGCGCACATCCTGTTCGGTACACAAGGCAAGCCACAGAAGAAGAACAATGCTTTGCATCGACAGGTCGCCTTTCCTGGTAGATGAACACTTACCCGCTCAGTCAGGTTTCCTTAGTCAAGATAGACCGGAACCTGCATGACGGCCGTGTGCCGCGAGGAAAAGGCGCTGGGAGAATGGGTTTTGTCGCAGTCGTCGTCTGTCGAGAGGGGAGGTCGGCCTCTGCCTGCACCCCGCCACGGGGCGAGGCAGGCAGAACAGGCCCCGCTAGCGATTGCTGCCAGGTGGATAATTGCCCAGCACCTGAGCCACCGTTTTTTGGATGGCTTCGTTGCGTTCCTGCGGGCTTGGCGGGTAGTTGTTCATGATCTGCTCGGCACTGCCGCGCCAGACCAGCTTGCCATCGCGCCCATCAAGCAAGTCGACCTGGATGGTCGCGACTTTGTAGTCGACGCTGCGGGTTTCGTTGTACATCGGCCCGCCCCAGTAACCTCCCCAATAGCCACCCCAACCGCCGCCGTAGTTGGTGGTGACCTGTTGCTGGCGTTGCTCCACTATCAGGTAGGTGCGCACGTTGAGGTCCGCTCGCGTGCCAGGGGGCGCTGGGCGTAGGCCACGCTGATCAAGCTGTTCGCTGACCGCCTGACGGATGCGCTGCTCGGTCAGGTCGCTCTTGATGCGTGGATCGTCAGGACGATATTGCAGGCCGGGCTCCTGCCAGGCCCAGTTGCGGTAGGTGGCAAAATCACGACTCGCGTCGTAGTCCTGCTGCACATTATGGCTTGAGCAGGCAGCCAGCAAGGCCGCGAACGACACGAGTAACAGGCGGCGAAACATGATGAATCTCCGTTAGGCGTTAACTGGGAGGATAGCCGCTGAGGGCCTTGCGCACGGCGTCGCGCACGGCATTTTCACGGTCTCGCGGTGAACCCTGGTCGTTGCCGCTTTCGGCGCTGGCGCTCCAGACGGCCTGGCCGCTGCGGCTGTCGTACAGGTCGATGCGCACCACCATGACCTCAACCTGATAGGTGCGCACCACTGGGGTACTGGCATAACCCCCAAAACCGTTGCGGTAACCGCCATAGCCTACGTTGCCGTAGGGCCCGTAGTAGGGGTCGTAGCCGTCGTAGTCGCGCACTTGGCGCAGGCGTTTCTCAAGGCGGATATCGGCGCCGACGAGCAGGTCGCCAACGCCGCTGCGGGCGGGGCGCAAGCCCTGCTGATCGAGCGCTGCGGCGACGGCATCGGCCAACTGCGCAGGGTCGGCATTGGCCGAACCGCTGGGCAGGTGGCCGTCATGCCAGCTCCAGCTGCGGTAGCGGCCGTAGTCCCGTGTCGGTGCGGGGTAAGCGCTTGCGTCGAACGTGGTCGCTGCCTGAGGCGGGGCTGGTGGCAGTGGGCGGCTGCTGGCGACGTAGGGATTGGTGCCCTGGCATCCGGCCAGAACCAACGGCAGCAGGGCCAGTGGCAACAGACGGTACGGCATGCTTGCTCCTCACGGCAGGTCAACGTGGGCGACAGACCCAGTGCAGGTAACGGCCCAGGCCGGCGAAACTCGGATGGCGGCGGTGAGCGAGCTCCATTTCCAGCAGGTCCAGCAGCTCGGCGCGGTCCTGAAATTCCTTGGGCATGTAGTCATGGAAAACACGTATGCCACTTTCACTTTCGACCTGCCACAGAGGTTCAAGTTGCGCCCTGAGCGCCCGCGGATCAAGTGGTTTCTGCGGGGTAAGGCTCTGCTTTTCACCTTCGAGGCGATTGCTGCGCAGTTTGCGGAAGTGGCCCTTGAGCAGGTTGCGGTAGACCAGGGCATCGCGGTTGTAGAACGCCAACGACAGCCACCCTTCGGGGGCCGTGAGTTGATGCAGAACTGGCAGGATACTTTCCGGCTCAGCCAGCCATTCAAGTACCGCGTGGCACACGACCACGTCGTAGGGCTCGGTCAGCTCGCCCAGCAACGCTTGCCAGGGTGCCTGGATGAACGTTGCCGCCTGACCCGCTGCGGCAAAGCGGGCCCGTGCCCCTTCGAGCATGGGCTCGGCGGGTTCGGCCAGGGTAAGCTGGTGCCCGCGCTGGGCCAACCATAGCGCCATGTGGCCAAGGCCAGCACCGATATCGAGGACGCGCAACGGGCGATCCGGCAAGGCTTCGGCCAGGTCGGCCTGCAAGACTGCCAGCCTGATCGCACCCTTTGCGCCGCCATAGATCTTTTCGGCAAAACGGGTGGCCAGTTCATCGAAATGACGGTCGTTCATCGTGCGAAGCGCCTTTCACTGTCGGCCAGCTTGGCGCGCACCACCTGGTCCATGTCCAGCCCCAGTTCACTGCACAACAGCAACAGGTAGAGCACGACATCGCCTACTTCCTGACCGGCGTGGGCCAACTGTTCGGGTGGCAGGCGACGTGACTCGTCCTCGCTGAGCCACTGGAAGATTTCAACCAGCTCGGCCATTTCAACGCTGGCGGCCATGGCCAAATTCTTTGGGCTGTGGAAACGTTGCCAGTCATTGGTATCGCGGATTTGATGCAGGCGTTGAGTCAGTTCTTGCAGGTTCATCGGGTTCTCCTCATGGCGCATAGCTTCCGCGCAGGGCCGTTGCAAAGCAAGCTTCCCTGCACGGGGGCAGCACGCGCGAGTCAGCCCTGCAAGCAGGCCCAGCGGCCGAGCATATGTACCACGTCCGCCTGGCCGTCCAGGCGCAGTTCACCCACAGGGCCGGCCTGGCTGCCGCTGAGTACCACCTCCGAGGGCAAGCGCACGGGTTTGTGGAAGTCCACTTCGAACCAATAGCCACTGTGGGGCAAGTGCCCGTGCAGCGCGGCCATGGCCATGGACTTGCTCCACATGCCGTGGGCGATGGCAGTGGGAAAACCGAACAGCTGGGCGCTGGGGGCGCTGAGGTGAATGGGGTTGTAGTCGCCGCAGACCTTGGCATAACGGCGGCCGATATCACTGTCGGCATACCAGCGCGTGACTTCAGGCAAGCTGCTGGCCTGATCCTCGGCCGCTTCTGCCGCTTCTGCCGCTTCTGCGGGGTCGCCGTCGAGCTTCAGCCCGCGCACGAGCATGCGGCTGGTTTCCCGCCAGAGCACGCCGATACCGTCCGCCGCCTCGGTGACCAGGTCGAACGTTCCGCCTTTGGGGTGGGGCTGCAGGTTGTCGGCGTGAACCGCCATGCGCAGCGACTCGATGCCCCCAAGCGGGCGAATGACGTCAATGCGGTTGTGCAGGTGGACCAGCCCCAGTAGCGGAAAGGGAAACTGCTCGGCGGTCATCAACTGCAGTTGCAGGTTGAACGCCATGATGTGCGGATACGTGGCAGGCAGCCGGCCATCGTCGACGAAACGACACAACTGCCGGTAGGCATGCAGTTGCTTGGGCTGAACCGCCAGGGTGCAGCGCAGCCCGTGCATAGGCAGTTGATCACCGGTGATGCGTCGTTTGCCCGCTGCGCGCAGGTACAGGCTGGCGCGGCTGGCGGGTTGGTGCAGGTCATGCCATTGTCGTTGCATGCTCAGGCCCCCATCAGTGCTTGGCCGCACACCCGCAGCACCTGGCCGCTCACGACACCGGAGCCAGGTTGGCTAAGCCAGGCGATGGCTTCGGCCACATCCTGGGGCTTGCCGCCCTGGCCGAGCGAACTCAGGCGTCGCCCCGCCTCGCGCAAGCCCATGGGCATGGCGCCAGTCATATGGGTCTCAATGAAGCCAGGCGCCACGGCGTTGATGCTGATGCCTTGCTCGGCAAGCGTCGGTGCCCAGGCCTGAGCCAAGCCAATCAGCCCAGCTTTGCTGGCCGCATAGTTGGATTGCCCACGGTTGCCGGCGATGCCGCTGACCGAAGCCAGCAGGGTGATGCGGGCGTCCGCGTGCAACGCGCCGTTATCGAGCAGGGCCTGGGTCAGCACCTGCGGAGCCTTGAGGTTCACCGCCAGCACGGCGTCCCAATATTCGGGGGTCATGTTCGCCAGGGTCTTGTCACGGGTGATGCCTGCGTTGTGCACCAGGATGTCGAGGCCATCGGGCAAGGCCGCCAGCAACTGTTCGGCGGCGTCACTGGCGCAAATGTCCAGTGCTAGCGCCTTGCCACCCAGGCGCGCAGCGAGCGCCTGCAATGGCTCGCTGGCCTGGGGCACATCGAGCAGCAACACGTCGGCACCGTCGCGGGCCAGGGTTTCTGCAATGGCGGCGCCGATGCCGCGGGCAGCCCCGGTGATCAGCGCACGCTTGCCGCTAAGCGGCCGTGTCCAGTCCTCCACCTGAGCCTGGCAGGGCTGAAGGCGCAGCACCTGCCCCGACACGAAGGCGCTCCTGGGTGACAGGAAGAAGCGCAAGGCGCCTTCGAGTTGAGATTCGGCGCCATCACCCACGTACAGCAACTGTGCAGTAGCGCCGTTGCGCAGCTCCTTGGCCAGTGACCGGCTGAACCCTTCAAGCGCACGCTGGGCGACGCTGGCCATCGGGTCAGCGACGGCCTCAGGCGGGCGACCCAACACCACGATATGGGCGCAGGGCGCCAGGTTGCGCAGCAGCGGCTGGAAGAATTCGCGCAACTGCGTGAGCGCATCGCTGTCGGACAAGTGACTGGCATCGAATACCAGCGCCTTGATCTTGGGGCCCAACCCGGCGACCCAGGGTTCGCACTGGAGGCCTTGGCCGTTGAAACCGTAAACCGCGTCGGTCAACCGCGCTGCGAGTGTTTCGACCTGGCGTGCCAAGGGGCCGCCGCCAAGGACCAACGGCCCGTCCACTGGCCGCATGCGGCCCGCTTCCCAGCGCTCCAGGGTGGCTGGACGAGGCAGGCCCAGGCTGTCGACAAGTTTGCGGCCGAGGCTTGAGTTGGCAAAACCAAGGTAGCGATCACTCATGGTGGGTCCTCCGAAAGCAAGTCTGACAGTGTGGACCAGGATTGTGGCCAGGTCGTTCGAATGCAGCAAAAACACCTAGGCTCTACGGATCAAATTGTTTCAGGAGGAACATGCGCATGCGCTCACTTCGCCGGGTCGCTATCTTGGGCGGCAATCGAATCCCATTCGCCCGTTCCAATGGTGCGTACGCCACCGCCAGCAATCAGGACATGCTGACTGCCGCACTCGAGGGGCTCATCGAGCGCTACCGCCTGCACGGCCTGCGCCTTGGCGAAGTGGTGGCAGGGGCGGTACTCAAGCATGCCCGGGACATGAACCTTACGCGCGAGTGCGTGCTGGGTTCACGCCTGTCGGCCTCGACCCCCGCCTATGACATTCAGCAGGCCTGCGGCACCGGGCTTGAAGCTGCATTGCTGGTGGCCAATAAAATTGCCCTCGGGCAGATCGACTGCGGCATCGCCGGCGGCGTCGACACGACCTCCGACGCACCCATCGCCGTGAGCGAAGGGCTGCGCCGAATGATGTTGCAGGCCAACCGGGGCAAGACGCTGGGTGACCGACTCAAGCCTTTTCTGGGCTTGCGGCCTCACCATCTCAAGCCGTCGCTGCCGCGCAACGGCGAGCCACGCACCGGGTTGTCGATGGGCGAGCACTGCGAACGCATGGCCAAAACCTGGCGCATTGGCCGGGACGAGCAGGATGAGATGGCGCTGCGTAGCCATCAATGCCTGGCACGTGCCTACGAAGAAGGTTGGCAGGACGATCTGATGACCCCTTTTTGGTCGCTGACCCGGGACAACAACTTGCGCCCCGACCTGACACGGGAGCAACTGGCCAAGCTCAAACCGGCCTTCGACCGCAGCGATGAGGGCACCTTGACGGCAGGCAACTCCACGCCGTTGACCGATGGCGCCTCGCTGGTGTTGCTGGGGACTCAGGAATGGGCAGACCAACATGGCCTGCCGGTGCTCGCCTACCTGGTCGATGGCGAAACAGCCGCGGTGGATTTCGTCGACGGCCGCGAGGGCTTGCTGATGGCGCCCGTGTATGCGGTGCCGCGATTGCTGGCCCGCAACAACCTGACGCTGCAGGATTTCGATTACTACGAGATCCATGAGGCATTCGCGGCCCAGGTACTGTGCACCCTCAAGGCCTGGGAGGATGACCAGTACTGCCGGGACCGCCTTGGGCTGGATGCGCCGCTGGGGGCGATCGACCGTTCTCGGCTGAACGTGAAGGGCAGCTCACTTGGGGCAGGCCATCCATTCGCCGCAACGGGTGGGCGCATCCTAGCCAACTTGGCCAAGCTGCTGTCGACAGCGCCCCAAGGGCGAGGCCTGATCTCGATCTGCGCCGCAGGCGGGCAGGGCGTTACGGTCATCGTCGAGCGGTGAGCGTCGGTGTTGATCCGGCTGGGTGACCGAAGGTGGCCATCGAGCCGGATAACGCCGAGGGCGCCTGGGCTGTTAGGCTTGTCCGATCATCATGATAAGAAGTCGCCATGCCTGCCATCGGACATCCCCGTCCCATTCCAACGCTCGATTGCCTGCCTCGACCACTCTATGCCCGCGCCGAGCGACTGGTCGCCGGCTCGTGGACGACGTCGCATCAACACGACTGGGTGCAGTTTTCCTATGCCATCAGTGGCGTATTGGGGGTGTACACCCAGGCAGGCAGTTACTTCGCCCCGCCGCAATGGGGCGTGTGGATACCCGCGCAGGCCGAGCATGCGGTGTCCAGTTCGATGCAGGCTGAAATGCGCAGCCTCTACATACGCCGCGATGCCTGCCCTTGGGCGGCTGAGCGTTGCCGTGTGCTGGAAGTGACCCCCTTGGCCCGTGAGCTGATCAAGCAGTTCTGCCTGTACCCTGCACATTACCCAGAAGGCGATAGCGCACAGGCGCGTCTGGTCGCCGTGCTGCTTGACCAGTTGCAAGCGTTGCCAGAGGTGGCGTTTTCGTTGCCGCTGCCGCAACATCCAGGCTTGCTTGCCCTGTGCAATGGCCTGATCGCTGCACCGGAGCAGCCGCAGACCTTGCAGCAATGGGCGCGCGAACTGGGGTGTTCGGAAAAGACCCTGATGAGGTTGTTCCAGCGCGAGACCGGGTTGAGCTTTCGCAACTGGCGCCAGCGCATGCGCCTGCTGTCGTCCTTGACCGCGCTCGAGGCAGGGCACACGGTCACTGACGCGGCGCTGGGCTGCGGGTACGACTCTACCTCCGCCTACATCGCCGCGTTCAAGCAGCTGTTCGGTGCCACGCCAGGCGAGCTTAAACTCTAGCGGCTTACCTGGTGCGGCGCCCCGCGAGCCGGGTGAACGTGCACGCCCGATACTTGCGAGGCTTTTGCCGTCAGGTACGGAACCTGCGGACCAGCGCGTCCAGCTCGTTGGACAGGCCGGCGAGGCTTTCGGAGTCCTGGCGGGCTGCCTGGGCCAGTTCTGCCACCAGCTGGGCATCGCCGTGGATCTGGCTGATGTGCCGGTTGATGTCCTCGGCTACTTGGTGCTGCTCTTCGGCTGCCGTGGCGATCTGCGTGTTCATGTCACGGATAACGTCCACCGACTCGCGTATTTGACCAAAGCTGTCGCGGGCCATGCCGATACGGCTCACCGATTGCTGCGAAACTTCGAGGCTGGCGTGCATTTGCGCCGCCACCTCGGCCGTACGCCCGGCCAGGTTGCCCAGCAGGCCGTCGATTTCGGCCGTGGAGTCGGCGGTTCGCTTGGCCAGGGCACGCACTTCATCTGCCACCACTGCGAACCCACGCCCTTGCTCACCGGCACGGGCCGCTTCGATGGCGGCGTTGAGCGCCAGTAGGTTGGTCTGCTCGGCAATGGAACGGATGGTGCCCAGGATCGACTGGATGGCGTTGCTGTCGCGCTCAAGCTGCTGAATCGACTGCGCCGACTGTTCGATCTCGTGGCTCAGGCGGTCGACGCTGCTGACGGCGGCATCGATCTGCTGCTGGCCTTCGCGCGCCTGCTGCTGGCCGCTGTCGGCCGACTGCGCCGCCTGGCTGCAGGAACGTGCGACCTCGTTGGCAGTGGCGACCATTTCATGGAAGGCGGTGGAGACCATGTCGACTGCCTCACGCTGGCGCCCGGCGGCCTCGGCCATGTCGCTGGACACGCGTGTCGAGCTGGTGGAGGTGTTGAGGATATTGCCGGCCGCGGCGCTGATGTGCTGGATAAGGCTGCGAATGGCCCCCAGGAACTGGTTGAACCAGCTCGCCAGCTGGGCAGTTTCGTCACGGCCGCGGATTTCCAGGTTGCGGGTCAGGTCCCCTTCGCCCTGGGCGATGTCCTCAAGCCCGTTGGTGACGCTGTTGATCGGGCGCACGATCAGTTTGGCGAAGGTGGCACCCACGACGGCGAACACGGCAGCCAGTACCAGCGCGACGATCCCGATCAGCCAGGTCAGGCGGGTGGTGGTCTGCATCACCTCGCGCTGCTCGATCAGCCCGATAAGCGTCCAGCCCAGCTGTTCGTCCGGGTAGATGTTGGCCATGTAGCGAACACCGTCCAGCTCGACTTCAGCCAGGCCCTTGCCGTGCTTGGCAAGCTCGGCGTAGCCGTCGCCGAAGCTCGCCAGTTGTTTGAAGTTGTGCGCGGTATCCCGTGGGTCTACCAAGACGTTGCCGTTATTTTCGACCAGCAGCAGGTACCCACTTTCGCCCAGCTTGATCTGCTTGACGATTTCGGTGAGGCCTTTGATGGAAACGTCGACGTTGACTACGCCGCCAGGGTTGCCCAGCTGGTTGGCCACGGCACGCACGGTGCTGACCAGTACGGCATCGTCGGCGGCCCAGTAGTAGGCACCGGTGCGCAGGGTCTTGCCAGGGTTGGCCATGGCCAGCTGGTACCAAGGGCGCGTACGCGGATCGTAGTTGACGAACTTCTGCCCTGCCGGCCAGCCGACGTAGCCCCCGTCGGCGACCCCGTAGGAGAGGTAGGCATAGGCAGGATGAGCATTGGCCAGGCTGGTCATGAACGCCAGAATCTTGCTCGATTGCTCGCCCAGCTCGTAGGACGGCGTGGCGCTCGTGTACTTGGTCAGCTCGTTGCCAGTGGCCGCCACCAAGGGTTGCGAGGCCATGTACTCCACGTTCTGGCTGATGCCTTGGAAGAAGATGTTCATCGCGTTGCTGACCTGACGGATTTCTCGACTGCTGCTGTCGAGGAAGCCGTCCCTGGCCTCGCCGCGTAGGTTGAGTACCACCAGGGTGGCCACCAGCACGATGGGCAGGGCGGCGATGATCGCAAAAGCCCAGGTCAGTTTCTGTTTGATGCTCATCGGCGCTCCCGAATTATTGTTGTCGACACATGAGGCAGGTACCTAATGCATCGGCAGCAACCGAATTTTATGTAGGAAAACGCCCGTAATTATTGGGCGAAGTCGCTATTGATGCCTATTCGGTCGCGTTTGGACGGGTATGCCCTATGAGCTTGGTTGCACGGGTGCCGGGAATGCTCAGCGGCAGCAGCGCCCCGGCGCTTCGTTGGCCAGTTCCTTGAGAATCGGGCAGTCCGGGCGGTCATCACCGTGGCAGCTGGAAACCAGCTCGACCAAGGTGTCGCGCAGGCTAAGCAGTTCGTCGATACGTTTGTTCAACACATCGATATGCTGGTTGGCCAGTGCTTTGACATCAGCACTGGCTCGCTGCCGGTCCTGCCACAAGGTGAGCAGCTTGCCGACCTCCTCGAGGGAAAACCCCAGGTCTCGCGAGCGCTTGATGAAGGCCAAGGCGTGCAGGTCGGCAGGCTGATAGATCCGATAACCGCTGTCGCTGCGCAGGGCAGGCTTGAGCAGGCCGATGGATTCGTAATAGCGGATCATCTTGGTGCTGAGCCCGGTCCGGGCCGCCGCTTGGCCGATATTCATGGTGCCTCCTGATCGAGGGCGGGCTTCCAGGCCTTGAGCAACAGCGCATTGCTGACCACGCTGACGCTGGAGAGCGCCATGGCCGCGCCGGCCATGACCGGGTTGAGGTAACCGAAGGCAGCCAGCGGGATGCCGACGAGGTTGTAGATGAACGCCCAGAACAGGTTCTGGCGAATCTTCGCGTAGGTTCTACGGCTGATTTCGAGGGCTGCCGGCACCAACCGCGGATCCCCGCGCATCAGGGTGATGCCGGCGGCCTGCATGGCCACATCCGTGCCACCGCCCATGGCGATGCCAATGTCTGCAGCCGCCAATGCCGGTGCGTCGTTGACGCCGTCGCCGACCATGGCTACGGCACCACCCTGCTTGAGGGTCTCCACGGTGGCGGCCTTATCCGCTGGCAGCACCTCGGCGTAGACATCGGTAATGTCGAGGGCGGCCGCCACGGCCATGGCGCTGCCCCGGTTGTCGCCTGTGAGCAGGTGGCTGCTGATGCGCTGGCTGCGCAGCGTCTGGACCGCCTGACCGGCTCCGGGCTTGAGGCTGTCACCGAATGCGATCAAGCCAAGCACGCTGGGCGAAGTCCCGCGCTGGACGAGCCAGGACAAGGTGCGCCCTTGTGCTTCCCAGGCGTCAGCCGACGCGGCCAGTTCGCCGGGTGCCAGGCCAAGGTCTTGCAGCAGGCGGCGATTGCCCAGTGCCAGGTCACGTCCATCGACACGCCCGGCAATGCCGCGGCCGGTCAGGGATTGGCTGTCAGTTACCTCGGGCACCCGCAGGCCACGCTCGGCGCAGGCGTCCAGCACGGCCTTGGCCAGCGGGTGTTCACTGCCGCGCTGAAGCGCGCCGGCCAATCGGTAAAGGTTGTCCGTATCGCCGTCCAGTGCTTGGCTATGCACCACGTTCGGGCTGCCGGAGGTGAGCGTGCCTGTCTTGTCGAACACGACGCGGTTGACGGCCTGCGCGCGTTCCAGTGCTTCGGCATCTTTTATGAGAATGCCGTGGCGTGCGGCAACGCCTGTACCCGCCATGATCGCGGCCGGCGTGGCCAGCCCCAGCGCGCATGGGCAGGCGATGACCAGAACGGCCACGGCGTTGATCACAGCGGTTTCGAACGGGGCACCGGCCAGCCACCACCCCATCAAGGTGATCGCGGCGAGTATCAGTACGGCGGGCACGAACACCTGGCTTACCCGGTCGACCAGTTTCTGAATGGGCGCTTTGGCGGCTTGGGCGTCTTCGACCAAGCGGATGATGCGCGCCAGGACGGTTTCGGTGCCAAGCGCCTGGGTGCGGACCAGCAACCGGCCTTCGCCGTTGATCGCACCCCCGGTGACGCTGTCCCCGGGTTGCTTGGCGACTGGCAGGCTTTCGCCGCTGATCAGGGCCTCATCGGCATGGCTGTGACCGTCTTCGACGATACCGTCGACCGGAAAACGCTCACCTGGTTTGACCATGACCAGGTCACCCACGCGCAGCTGGGTGATGGCGACCTCCTGCTCCACGCCATCGATGACCCTTAGCGCACGCTCGGGACGCAGCGCTTCCAGTGCGCGTATGGCGCTGGCGGTCTGGCGCTTGGCACGGCTCTCCAGGTACTTGCCCAGCATGACCAGGGCGATGACCACTGCACTGGCTTCGAAGTAGAGGTGTGGTGTGGTACCCGATGGCGCGTTGGCCCATTGATAAAGACTCAAGCCGTAACCGGCACTGGTCCCGAGGGCGACCAGCAGGTCCATGTTGCCGCTGCGCGCACGCACGGCCTTCCAGGCCGCAACGTAGAAGCGGGCACCCAGGATGAACTGCACCGGCGTTGCCAGCAAAAACTGCGCCCAGGCCGGCAGCATCCAGTGCAGGCCCAACGGTTGTACCAGCATAGGCAACACCAGGGGAGACGCCAGCAGCAGCGCCGCAGCGACTGCAAGCCGTTCCCGGCGCAAGCGGCGCTGGATCGTCGCTTGTTCATTCTCGGGCGCGCGCGGCAGGCTGGCGTCATAACCGGCTTGCCCTATCGCATCGATCAGCGCCGCGTCCGGCACGCCGTCGAGAACGTCCAGGTGGGCACGTTCGTTGGCCAGATTGACGCTGACCTTCAGCACCCCCTGCACCTTGGCCAGCGCACGCTCGACTCGGCCGACGCAGCTGGCACAGGTCATGCCGGCGATCTGCAATTCCACCGTATGACTGGGTACAGCGTAACCGGCTGCGTGGACGGCGTTGACCAGTGCATCCAGGCTATCGGCCGGCGCCTGCACACGGGCCTGCTCACTGGCAAGGTTGACGGTGACGTGATCTGCGCCGGTGACCTTGCGCAAGGCACGCTCCACTCGGCCAGCGCAGCTGGCGCAGGTCATGCCGGAGACGGGCAGGTGATAAGTGACGGGCGTGGACATGGTTTCCTCCTTGGGCACGCTGCCAGCATCAACCTTGCCACCTGGGGAAGGTCAATAGTCCAGCGGCGTTCGCTTGAGCTCCATCCCATAGTGGCCCATCGCGATGCGGTACTTGTTGATCTGCCCAGCTTGCAGGTTCAACCGGGTGCTACGTTGATCCTCAAGGCCCGGGGCGCAACCGGGTGTCTGCCCAGGCAGCAGGCGCAGGCGTACATCGACGGGGCCCGCAGGCAGGTTGAACGACGTGGACTGTTCCTGGAACAGTCGCCCCGCCAGTTGATCGTTGAGGTAGACACCGATCTCGCAACTGGTGGCCACTTCAAGCCGTTCGCGGGAAATGATCAGTACGCTGTAGGCCGAGTTGTCTTCGGCGGCGGCCGGCGGCACTGCAGCGAGCGCACCCAGCAGCCCGATGAAGCCCATTGCTGTCCTGAACATGAACACTCTCCTGCTTGCCTGTTTCAGAGTCGCAGCTTGGCCGAGGTGGACGCGAATTGCCACCTCCAGACACGCCCGCTTGACCTTGCCCCCATGGCAAGCTTGAAACTCGCTGAAAACCTTGAGGAGGTGTTTCCATGCACGTATTCACTGTAGAAGGCATGACCTGTGGCCATTGCGTGAAGGCGGTCACCCAAGCTGTTCAGGCGCTCGATGGCGCTGCCAAGGTCGATGTCGATTTGGCCAAGAAGCAGGTTCACGTCGATAGCAGCGCCGACCCAGCGCAGATACGGGCGGCCATCCAGGAAGAGGGTTACCAGGCCGAAATTGCGTAGGCGCTCAAGCTGGCAACGCTATTGTTGGATTGTTTTGCGCAGCACGGGGTCCACAGCAGGTAGAATGTGCAACTTTGTTAGCTTGCTATGGATTCCCGATGAACCTGCGAATGGTCCTTATCCTGGGCGCACTCAGTGCGTTCGGGCCTTTGGCGATCGACTTCTACCTGCCTGCCTTTCCGGCGATAGCCCAGGCGTTCGCCACTGATGAAAAACACGTCCAGACCACTCTGGCTGCCTACTTTCTCGGGTTGTCGATCGGGCAGCTCCTCTATGGCCCGGTAGCTGACCGTTTCGGTCGGCGCAAGCCGTTGCTGTTTGGCGTGGCGCTTTTTACCCTGGCATCGCTGGGATGCGCCTATGCGCCCAACCTGGACACCCTGATTCTGGCGCGCTTTGTCCAGGCACTGGGCGGCTGCGCGGGTATGGTGCTATCCCGGGCGATCGTCAGCGACAAGTGCGACCCGGTGGCTTCGGCCAAGGTGTTCTCGCAGCTGGTGCTGGTCATGGGCTTGGCGCCGATCCTTGCGCCCATGCTCGGCGGCGTGCTGGTCAACCATGCTGGGTGGCAGTTCATTTTCCTGTCCTTGAGCCTGTTCAGTGCCGGTTGCCTGCTCGCCGTCAGCCTCGGGCTGCCTGAAAGCATGCCTGATCATATTCCCCGGCAGCCATTGTCAGGGGCTTTGCGTCAGTACCTGCGCCTGCTCGCCGACCGTGTGTTCCTGGGGCACGCCTTGACGGGCGGTATCGCCATCGCCGGCATGTTTGCCTACATCGCAGGCTCGCCGTTCGTGTTCATCAAGTTGTACGGAGTACCTGCCGAGCATTACGGGTGGTTCTTCGGTGTCAATGCTGCGGGGTTCATCCTGATGGCTCAGGTGAACGCACGCCTGCTGGCTAAACGCGGGCCCGCCTGGCTGCTGACCCGGGCGGTATGGGTATACCTGGTAGCAGGCCTGGTTTTGCTGAGCATGGCGGCAATCAGGCCCCCAGCGCTCTGGCCGCTATTGGTACCGCTATTCGTGTGCATAGCGAGCCTGGGCTTCATTCTGCCCAACGCCTCGGCTTGCGCCATGAGCGGGCAGGGCGCTCGGGCTGGCAGCGCGTCGGCCATGATGGGCTGCGTGCAGTTCAGTGTTGCCGCTGGGGCCGCGGCGTTGGTGGGTTTGCTGCACGATGGCAGCGCGGTGCCCATGGCGCTGGTGATGAGCCTGTGTGGGGCATTGGTGGTCACGGTTGCGCTGTTGACGCGGCGCTTGCAATTTAAACGCTCGGTATGAGGCGTGAAGAACCTTCGATTGTATCTGCGCTATTTGGTGAAGACGGCTGTGGGCATCTTCCGAATTTGCAATAAGTGATATGCCTTAACTCACTCCATGCTGGGCCATGTTTCCTGTCAAACCGCCGATATACAGGCTGTTTTGCGAACATGCCGTTGAATAAGTCTCCTGCAAAGGGTAGCCCTACCCAGTGCATTTTTGCGACAACTAGGCCTGGGAGTGGCGCCAGGGTGGCTCCAGGTGCGGCTTATACTGACGAGCCAGGCCGGCGCGAGCGAGGGCGTTCGTGGGCCAGGGTCGGCCATCGCACCTACACAGTGAATATGCAGGAGTCACAGGGACATGAAAGCAGCCAGCAGCATCAGCCAGATCGCCAGCCTGATGGCCGACCCCAAGCGCAGTGCCATGTTATGGGCCTTGATCGATGGCACCCCCCGCCTGGCCAACGAGTTGGCCATCATGACCGGGCTCAGCGCCTCATCGGCCTGTGCACATCTTTCGCTGCTTTCTTCAGCGGGCTTGCTTCGGCATGAGGCCAGGGGACGCAAGCGTTATTTCCGCCTGGCAACGCCTCAGGTGGGCGCCGCTGTAGAGGCCCTTGCCAGCGTGCAACTCGAACAGGCAAGAAACCGTCATGCCCACACGCCGCGCCCTTCATTGCCCATGTCCGTGCGACGCGCCAGGCGGTGCGGCGATCACCTGGGCGGTGAGCTTGCAGGCGAACTCTACCATCGACTAGTAGTGGCTGGATGGCTGGATGGTTGTGGGCGGCAGTTGGTGGTCAGCGATGAGGGGCGAGCGCAACTGGCTCGCCTCGGCGTATACATCGATGCGCTGGCACCGCATCAGCCCCGAGCATGCACGATGTGCCGCTGCACCGAGTGGCACGACATGGAACCGCACCTGGGGGGCATTCTGGGCCAGGCGCTGTTCCGGCTGTTCCTGCAATCAGGGTGGATGCGCGAGGCCGAAGATACCCGGGCGTTGCACATATCACCGCTGGGTATCCAGCAGATCAATCGCATCGCCCGGGTCGAGACGCTGCAGGTGGGCTGAACGCGTCAGACCAGGCGCGCATCCAGGCTGTTCTGGGCAAGCCGGCGAGCTTGCTCTTGGGTCATACCCAGGTGAGTGTGCAGGGCGTGGAAGTTTTCCGTCACGTAGCCACCGAAATAGGCTGGGTCGTCCGAGTTGACGGTGACCTTCACGCCTTTTTCCAACATGTCGAGAATGTTGTGTTGGCTCATGTGGTCGAACACGCACAGCTTGGTGTTGGACAGTGGGCACACGGTCAAGGGGATCTGCTCCTCGATGATGCGCTGCATGAGGCGCTCGTCCTCGATGGCGCGCACACCGTGATCGATACGCTTGATCTGGAGCAGGTCCAGCGCTTCCCAGATGTACTCGGGCGGGCCTTCCTCGCCGGCATGCGCGACGGCCACGAAGCCTTCGCTGCGTGCCCTGTCGAACACACGCTGGAACTTGCTCGGTGGGTGGCCCATTTCGGAACTGTCCAGCCCAACGGCAATGAATGCGTCGCGAAACGGCAGGGCCTGGTCCAACGTCTTGTGGGCTTCGTCTTCGCTCAGGTGACGAAGGAAGCTCAGGATCAGGCCGCTGCTGATGCCCAACTGGTCACGGCCATCCTTGAGTGCCTGGTTGATGCCATTGAGCACCACTTCGAAAGGGATGCCGCGGTCGGTGTGTGTCTGTGGATCGAAGAAGGGCTCGGTGTGAATCACATTCTGCGCTTTGCAACGCTGAAGGTAAGCCCATGTGAGGTCATAGAAGTCCTGTTCGGTGCGCAGAACGTCGGCACCCTGGTAGTACAGGTCGAGAAACTCCTGCAAGTTGTTGAAGGCGTACGCACCGCGCAACGTCTCGACATCAGCCCAAGGCAGGGTAATCTTGTTGCGCTCGGCCAGGGCGAACAGCAACTCGGGTTCCAGGGAGCCTTCAAGGTGCAGGTGCAGTTCGGCCTTGGGCAGGGCGTTCAACCAGTCATACATATAAGGTGATCTCAATCAGGTACGGTTGCCGCCATTCTACAGGGCCCGGCCCGGCCGTGCGCCCCAATGGCGGCAACCTGCCCAATCACCAGACCAAGGGTTCGCCCTTGTAGTTGATGAAGCGCAGGCCCGCCGTTCCACCCTGGGCCTTGATCTGCTCGAGCATGCCACGCGTGCTGGTCAACACGTCGATCTCCGCGTTTTCTCCGCCCATGTCGGTTTTCACCCATCCTGGGTGCATGGCCAATACGCACAGGTCATGGCGCTGCTGGGCCACCACAAAACTGTTGATCATGGAGTTGAGGGCCGCCTTGCTGGCTTTGTACAAGCAAATCTCCCCGCCATCAGGCACTGCGACACTGCCCAGAATGGAGCTCATGAAGGCGAGAACGCCGGTATGTTCACGTACATGTTCAACCAGGCGGCGTGCGACACGAATCGGTGCAACGACGTTGGTCATGAACAGGTCACCGATTTCTTGGTGTGTGACGTTTTCCACATCCTGTGGGAGAGGGCCCATGACACCTGCGTTGATAAACACCAGGTCGAATAGCTGGCCGGTCAGACGCTCGGCCAGGGTGTCGAGTTGGGCTGGGTCATTCATTTCCAGCTGTTCGATACGCACGCCTGGAACATCAGCCAGAGCGCCTGGTGTTTGCAGAGTGCGTACGGTGGCGGTGACCTCCCATCCGTCTTCGTACAGGCGGTTGACCAAGCCTAACCCCAGGCCACGTGAGGCCCCGATGATCAGAGCGGTTTTTGAATCGGCCATGAGCGTGCTCCGTATGATTGTCAGAGCCACTGAGCATAAGCCATAGGGCGCGGGGTCGTGCCAGGTCATTCGTGTTGTTGCTCGGGAGAGCGTTGCTGCTCGAAAAATGAGCGAACCTTGGTGCGGCCTTGTGCAACAGGCGCCCTGTCGTTCCACTCACGGGTTATCCACAGGCTGCTCCACAATTAATGTGTGCAAACCGCAGCGGTCCAACCTTATTGCCACCTGCGCATGGGGATAACTCAGGCCGGCTTTGGTCAAGCCGCCGATCCAGCAACCGTGGTCAAATTTTGAACAAACCTGTGGAGGGCTCATGCTTATTGGGCTCTAGGCGTATGCCCCAAGCTTATCCACAGCCAGGCCCACAGTTGCTGTGGGCAATACTCAGCAACTCTCCAACAGAATCCGGCCGCGGCTCAGGTCTGCCAATTGCTGCTGCAGTGGCTGCCTGTGGGCATCTTCAAAGGCAAGCCTCAGGTCTACACCATTGGCGGTGAAGTGCTCTTCAAGCACCAGACCCTGAACGTCGGCGATCCGCAGTTTCACCAATGCCAACTCGCTGAACGCACAACTGCAAGTGAACTCGCTGCGCTGTACCAGCAGGCGCTTGGGGGCCTGCTGCAGGCATTTGTTGGCACCGCCGCCGTATGCCCTGGCCAACCCGCCGGTGCCAAGCTGAATGCCACCGTACCAGCGGATGACCAGTACTACTACCTGATCGCAATCCTGTGCCTCGATGGCTGACAAGATCGGGCGCCCGGCCGTGCCGCCGGGTTCACCATCGTCGCTGCTGCGGTATTGAGCACCGATTTTCCATGCCCAGCAATTGTGGGTGGCGTCGGGGTCGCTGTGACGCTCGATGAAACTCATGGCATCGCTGGCACTGTCGATGGGCCCGGCCAGGGTAATGAAGCGGCTTTTGCGAATTTCCTCGCGGTATTCGCAGAGGTCGAGCAGGGTAGAAGGCATAAATGTCGGTCAGGCAACTGGCGCGATGCCGCATCCTTTGAGAATGATGTGGATAAGGTTGGTGCTGGCATCTTCCATGTCTTGCTTGGTCAACCGGCTGCGGCCAGTGACTTGGCAGATCTGCGTGGCGAAGTCGGCGTAATGCTGGGTACTGCCCCATAGCAGGAAGATCAGGTGGACGGGGTCGACAGGGTCCATCTTGCCGGCGTCCATCCAGGCCTGGAACACTGCCGCCCGGCCCCGGAACCACTCGCGGTAGTCAGCGCTGAAGTATTCGGTCAGGCATGAGCCGCCGCTGATGACTTCCATGGCGAAGATTCGGGACGCCTGCGGGTTGCGCCTGGAGAACTCCATCTTCGTGCGAATGTACCGGCTAAGCGCCTCGCCCGGGTCGTCCTCGACGCTCAAGGCGTTGAAGGTGCTGTCCCATAGCTCGATGATGTTGCTGAGTACGGCAATATACAGGCCCAGCTTGTTGGTGAAGTAGTAATGCAGGTTGGCTTTGGGCAGCCCCGCTTTGAGGGCGATGGTGTTCATGCTGGTGCCCTTGAAACCATGACGGGCGAACTCGTCTTCGGCGGCCTTGATGATGGCCTGTTCGTTTTTCTGTCGAATACGGCCTGCGGGTTTGCCGGAGGCGGATAGGCGATGCGCAGGGACTTCTAATGTCATGAACGATTCCGTGCAGGGGGATGGCTGCGTCTGTAGGACAAGATTACCTTCCCACGGCAAAGTAACAAGCATTGGCGGCAGAGAGTGGCATCAACGTGTCGCAGCCAGACTTTCCAGAAAACTCTCAAGCACCAGGTTGGGCCGTCTGCCTTTTCGCGTCACCCAGCTCAAGCTCAGGTCATAGAAACGTTGCTGCGGCTTGAGCGCTCTCAGCCTTCCTTGCTGGACCCAGAGCGCAGCGTAGTGATCAGGCAAGTAACCCATGTAGCGCCCTGTCAGGATCAGAAACGCCATGCCTTCGCGATCAGAGGCGCTGGCCGTGCAGTTGAGCACCTGGTAGTGGGCCTGGACTTCGGCAGGCAAGCGGAAGGTTGGGGTAATGGCTTCCTGGCGATTGAGGCGCTCATCGTCGAGCAGATGGTCATCGGCGTAGAACAGCGGATGACCGACGGCGCAGTACAGCAGCGAGCGTTCGCTATACAGCGGTTGATATTCCAGCCCCGACAACGGGCTGGTCTGGGGGACGACGCCCACATGCAGGCTACCATCTAGAACGCCGTGCTCCACCTGGCTGGGTGCAATCATGCGGATCTGGATACGCACGTCCGGACCTCGGTCCTTGAGTTCAGCCAGCGCATGGGTGATGCGCATGTGCGGCAGGGTGACGAGGTTATCGGTCAGGCCGATGTTCAACTCGCCGCGCAAATGCTGGTGCAGGCCGTTGACTTCGGTACGGAAGGTCTCCAGTGCGCTCAGCAGTTGCAGCGCCGAGTGATAGACCTCTCGGCCTTCCTCGGTCAACGAGAACCCTGCACGCCCGCGCTGGCACAGGCGCAAACCCAGACGCTGCTCAAGATCGTTCATCTGCTGACTGATAGCCGATCGCCCGATACCCAGCACGTTTTCCGCGGCGGAAAACCCGCCACATTCCACCACGCTGCGGTAGATTTTCAGCAGGCGAATATCGAAGTCGCTGACTTGGGCAAGCGGATCGGGGCGTCGGCTCATCAGTTTAGTCGTGGCCTGTGTAAAGGTTAGAAATGCAGGCTTTTTCAGACTTTATCGCCGTGCCAAGTTAGCTGCAACAACATCCATCGTTGCCTAATCGTCTCTCGAGGAACCGCCGATGAACATGCTCCAAACCGCGCCTGCCGGTATCGCCAGCCAGCTCAAGCTGGATGCGCACTGGATGCCCTATACCGCCAACCGCAATTTCCAGCGCGATCCTCGGCTGATCGTGGCGGCCGATGGCAACCATTTGGTGGACGACAAGGGGCGCAGGATTTTCGATGCCCTGTCAGGTTTGTGGACATGTGGCGCGGGCCATACCCGCAAGGAAATCACCGAGGCGGTGTCGCGTCAGATCGGCACCCTGGACTATTCGCCGGGGTTTCAGTTCGGGCACCCGCTGTCCTTCCAGCTGGCTGAAAAGATTGCCGAACTGACCCCGGGTGACCTGAATCATGTGTTCTACACCAACTCAGGCTCCGAATGTGCCGATACGGCGCTGAAGATGGTGCGCGCCTATTGGCGCTTGAAAGGCCAGGCCACCAAGACCAAGATCATTGGCCGCGCCCGTGGCTACCACGGGGTGAACATCGCGGGTACCAGCCTGGGCGGTGTCAACGGCAACCGCAAGATGTTCGGGCAGTTGCTGGACGTCGATCATCTGCCCCACACCGTATTGCCGGCCAACGCGTTCACCAAGGGTCTGCCGGAAGAAGGCGGTATCGCGCTGGCTGACGAGATGCTCAAGCTGATCGAGCTGCACGACGCGTCCAATATTGCAGCGGTGATCGTCGAGCCGCTGGCGGGTTCGGCCGGCGTGCTGCCGCCGCCCAAGGGTTACCTCAAGCGTTTGCGTGAAATCTGCACCCAGCACAATATCCTGCTGATCTTCGACGAAGTGATCACCGGCTTTGGCCGCATGGGCGCGATGACCGGCGCCGAGGCCTTCGGCGTTACGCCTGACCTGATGTGCATCGCCAAGCAGGTGACCAACGGGGCGATCCCCATGGGGGCCGTGGTCGCCAGCAGCGAGATCTATCACACCTTCATGAACCAGCCGACGCCGGACTATGCCGTGGAATTCCCCCATGGCTATACCTACTCCGCACACCCGGTCGCCTGCGCGGCAGGTCTTGCCGCACTGGATCTGCTGCAAAAAGAAAACCTCGTGCAGTCTGCTGCCGACCTGGCACCGCATTTCGAGAAGCTGCTGCACGGCGTCAAAGGCACCAAGAATATCGTCGATATCCGCAACTATGGCCTGGCAGGCGCCATCCAGATCGCCGCCCGGGACGGAGATGCCATCGTTCGCCCTTATGAAGCGGCCATGAAACTGTGGAAAGCGGGCTTCTATGTGCGGTTCGGTGGCGACACCTTGCAGTTCGGCCCAACGTTCAATACCAAGCCCGAAGAGCTGGACCGTCTGTTCGATGCCGTGGGCGAGACCCTGAACCTGATCGACTGATTTCCTGCGTTCAAGGCAGGCGTTTGCCGCAGGCACGCCTGTCACGCCTCTTTTTTTCTGGAGTGTTACATGAGCATTGTTCAGCACCTGATCAACGGTGACCTGGTTACCAAGGGCGAGCGCACCGCCGATGTGTTCAACCCTTCCACTGGCCAGGCCATTCGCAAGGTCGAACTGGCCAGTCGTGCGACCGTGCAGCAAGCCATCGATGCCGCCAAGGCCGCGTTCCCGGCCTGGCGCAACACCCCGCCGGCCAAGCGCGCGCAAGTCATGTTCCGTTTCAAGCAGCTGCTCGAGCAGAACGAAGCGCGAATCGCACAGATGATCAGCGAGGAGCACGGCAAGACCCTGGAAGATGCCGCCGGTGAGTTGAAGCGCGGTATCGAGAACGTCGAGTTCGCCTGTGCTGCACCTGAATTGCTCAAGGGCGAGTACAGCCGAAACGTAGGACCCAATATCGACGCCTGGTCCGACTTCCAACCGCTGGGCATAGTGGCGGGTATCACGCCCTTCAACTTCCCGGCGATGGTGCCGCTGTGGATGTATCCACTGGCAATCGCATGCGGCAACGCATTCATTCTCAAGCCGTCGGAGCGCGACCCCAGCTCGACGCTGTTCATCGCCCAGCTGTTGCTGGAAGCGGGCCTGCCCAAGGGCATCCTCAATGTGGTGCACGGTGACAAGGAAGCGGTGGATGCCCTGATCGAGGCACCGGAGGTCAAGGCGCTGAGTTTCGTGGGTTCCACGCCGATCGCCGAGTACATCTACGCTGAGGGTACCAAACGTGGCAAGCGCGTCCAGGCACTGGGCGGCGCGAAAAACCACGCAGTGCTGATGCCCGATGCCGACCTGGACAACGCCGTCAGTGCGCTGATGGGGGCTGCCTATGGTTCGTGCGGTGAGCGTTGCATGGCCATTTCGGTCGCGGTATGCGTGGGTGACCAGGTGGCCGATGCGCTTATTGCCAAGCTTGAGCCGCAAATCAAGGCACTGAAGATCGGTGCGGGCACATCGTGCGGCCTGGACATGGGGCCGCTGGTCACGGCGGCTGCTCGCGACAAAGTGGTTGGCTACATCGAGGAAGGCGTAGCGGCGGGGGCCAGGCTCGTTGTCGACGGTCGCGGCCTGCGCGTATCGGGTAATGAAGAAGGCTATTTTGTCGGCGGCACCTTGTTCGACAAGGTGACCCCGCAAATGCGCATCTACAAGGAAGAGATTTTCGGGCCGGTGTTGTGTGTAGTACGGGTCGACAGCCTTGAACAGGCCATGCAACTGATCAATGATCACGAGTATGGCAACGGTACCTGCATCTTTACCCGTGACGGTGAAGCGGCACGGTTGTTCTGCGATGAGATCGAAGTAGGCATGGTGGGGGTGAACGTTCCGCTGCCGGTCCCTGTGGCCTACCACAGCTTCGGCGGTTGGAAGCGTTCGCTGTTTGGTGACCTGCATGCCTACGGGCCGGACGGCGTGAGGTTCTACACCCGGCGCAAGGCCATTACTCAACGCTGGCCGCAACGTGCTAGCCATGAAGCATCGCAGTTCGCGTTCCCTAGTTTGTAAGCGTGCTGTAAACGAAGAAGGAGGCCACGGGGCCTCCTTCTTCTATATAGCGTCATGGTTCATCCATGGACGGCGTCTTTCCCACCCACGGCCTGAATATTTCAAATACATGAAATTAAAGGTTGACGCGGTTTCGAATCCCCTTATAATGCGCCCCACTTCCAGCGACATCGGAACGCGAAACTCCTTGAGATTCAATGAGTTAGCCAGTTCGGGTGGTGCTGAAAGGGCTACGATCGAATAGATCGGCGGCGGTTGAGAAGAAGGTTGACAGCGTGTTGAAACGCTGTAGAATTCGCCTCCCGCTACGAGAGATCGAAGCGAGTCAAGTGGTTGAAGTTGAACGAGTTTCTCGAAACAACCTTCAAAATAAACGCTTGA
>NZ_OCMQ01000009.1:0-148234 GCF_900230165.1 Pseudomonas sp. URMO17WK12:I9
AACGCAGGTCTTGCGGAGGGAGGTGACAGGCATGGATGCCTGTCAAGCGCTGGGCCCCAGGATGGGGCCTGCAGCGCGGTCCTCCCGGGAGCAAGCCCGGAGTGAGGGAACCCCGAAGCGCAGCGTAGGGGCCGTATGAATGGAGCGCAGCCTTTTTTGGTTACTTTTTGTGGCGTTTGACAAAAAGTAACTCGCCGTAAGGGCGAAAAGGTGATTAAGCGTCGCCATCGCAAATGGACTATGCCCTCTATCAATACCCACAAATACCCACACAAACCCAATCAAACTTCCAACTTCAAACCTCAAACCTCAAAGCGTTGGCGCATATATTGAGTTGGTATTCATTGGCGCGGGTGGCGCACAGTCACCCTTCCGCCCTTACGGCGGCTCACTTTTTGTCTTGTCAAAAAGTAAGCAAAAACCGCCTGCTCCTATCATCCGGCCCCTACGCTACGCTCCGGGGTTCCCTCGCTCCGGGCTTGCTCCCGGGAGGACCGCGCTGCAGGCCCCATCCTGGGGCCCAGCGCTTGACGGGCATCCATGCCCGTCACCTCCCTCCGCAAGCCCTGCGCTCGGCCTCCTGAAGTCGCGATCTGTGGCGCCTGGACTATCGCGCGCTTAGAAGCAAGAGCAACGGCAACGGCAATGGCAATGGCAGCATCAGCATCAGCATCAGCATCAGCATCAGCATCAGCATCAGCATCAGCATCAGCATCAAGGATTGCAAACCACTTAGGCTATTTGGTCAATGCCTCCGATTCCAGCTGCCGCAGACGCCGCCCGTCCGGCAACATGATCTCAACGGTCGTCTCGGAGACGCGCCGCTCAGGCT
Organism: Pseudomonas sp. URMO17WK12:I9; assembly: GCF_900230165.1. Taxonomy (NCBI): domain Bacteria; kingdom Pseudomonadati; phylum Pseudomonadota; class Gammaproteobacteria; order Pseudomonadales; family Pseudomonadaceae; genus Pseudomonas; species Pseudomonas sp. URMO17WK12:I9. The sequence goes on from NZ_OCMQ01000009.1 coordinate 833, forward strand.
GGACCGCCTGTTGCTGCGCCTTGCGCGCTTCAACCCTGCGCTCGATCATGCTGGGGTAGCGAGACGCCCACAGGCCAAGCGCAGCAACAAACAGGACCACCCACACTATCGCACCGGCATCACCCTGAGCGCGACGCCTCTTCATCCTTGAACCACCGTGCAAATCACTGCAAAACGCCCCCTGTCAACGATCCTTGAACTGCGCTTCACGCTTGGCGATGAACGCGGCCATGCCCTCTTTCTGATCTTCGGTCGAGAACGCCGCATGAAACACTCGCCGCTCGAACCGCACACCTTCGCTGAGCGTGACCTCGAACGCGCGGTTGACGCTCTCCTTGACCATCATGCTCACCGGAATGGACTTGGCAGCGATGGTGGCGGCCACGTTCAGCGCCTCCTGCAACAGCTCGTCCTGCGGCACGACACGCGCCACCAGCCCTGAGCGCTCCGCTTCCTCAGCACCCATCAGGCGACCGGTCAGGCACAACTCCATGGCTTTGGCCTTACCCACCGCACGGGTCAAGCGCTGCGTTCCACCCATGCCCGGCAACACCCCCAGGTTGATTTCCGGCTGACCGAACTTGGCATTGTCACCCGCCAGAATGAAGTCGCACATCATCGCCAGTTCACAACCACCGCCCAGCGCAAACCCCGACACTGCGGCAATGATCGGCTTGCGCCGATTGGCAATGCGGTCGGCATCGCTGAACAGGTCGTCCACGTAGATTTGCGGGTATTTGAGCTCAGCCATTTCCTTGATGTCTGCGCCAGCTGCAAACGCCTTCGCCGAACCTGTGAGCACCACGCAGCCAATGCCAGGGTCGCGCTCAAGCTGATCCAAGGCCTGGTTCAGTTCGCTGACGATCTGCGCGTTCAAGGCGTTGAGCGCCTGCGGGCGATTGAGCGTGATCAGGCCAACCTTGCCATGAATGTCCAACAGGATGGTTTCGAATGCCATGTGGTCTGCTCCTTCAAAGATTGCGCGCAATGACCATGCGCTGAATATCGCTGGTGCCTTCGTAAATCTGGCAAACCCGCACGTCACGATAGATGCGCTCCAGCGGGAAGTCGCTCAGATAGCCATAACCGCCCAGGGTCTGCAAGGCATGTGAGCAAACCTTCTCGGCCATTTCCGAGGCAAAGAGCTTGGCCATGGACGCTTCCATCAGCGCAGGCTGCCCCGCATCGCGCAAGGCGGCAGCGTGCAACACCATCTGCCGGGCGACGGCGACCTGGGTTGCCATGTCCGCCAACCGGAAAGCCACGGCCTGATGCTCGATCAGCGGTTTGCCGAAACTCTGCCGCTCCTTGGCATAGTCACGGGCCACTTCGAACGCGGCGCGCGCCATGCCTACGGACTGCGCCGCGATGCCGATGCGTCCGCCCTCGAGATTGGCCAAGGCAATCTTGTAGCCTTCACCCTCCTCACCCAGTCGGTTGGCCACAGGCACGCGCACGTTCTCGAACACGATCTGACAGGTGTCGGACGCATGCTGGCCGAGCTTGTCCTCGACGCGGGCCACCTGATACCCCGGTGCGTCGGTCGGCACGATGAACGCGCTGATGCCGCGCTTGCCTGCCTGCGGATCCGTCACGGCGAACACGATCACCACCCCGGCATTCTGGCCGGAGGTGATGAACTGTTTGCTGCCACTGAGCACGTAGTCGTCGCCCTCGCGGCGCGCACGGGTTTTCAGGCTGCTGGCATCGGAGCCTGCCTGAGGCTCTGTCAGGGCGAACGCCCCAAGCATGGCGCCGGTTGCCAGCGGCGTCAGGTACTCGCGCTTTTGCTGCTCCGAGCCAAAACGCAGAATAGGCACACACCCTACCGAGTTGTGCACGCTCATGATGGTCGAGCACGCACCATCGCCGGCAGCGATCTCCTCCAAGGCCATGGCATAGGCCACATAACCGGTGTCGCTGCCGCCCCACTGCTCAGGCACCAGCATGCCGAACAAGCCGAGCGCTGCCATTTCCTCGATGGCTTCGCGCGGAAACCGATGGTCCTTGTCCCATTGTTCGGCAAACGGTCTCAACCGTTCCTGTGCAAAGCTGCGCACAGCATCGGCGATTTGTTGTTGTTCCTCGTTGACCAGCATGGTTCACCTCACTCCAGGCATTCGACAGCCATGGCCGTGGCTTCACCACCGCCAATGCAGATGGCCGCCACCCCACGACGCAGGTTGTTCTGGCGCAGGGCATGCAACAGGGTGACCAGAATGCGCGCCCCTGAGGCGCCGATCGGGTGGCCCAAGGCGCAAGCGCCGCCATGAATGTTGACCTTATCGTGGGGCAGGTCCAGATGCTTCATGGCTGCCAGGGTGACAACCGCGAACGCTTCGTTGATTTCGAACAGGTCGACATCGCTCAGCGCCCATCCCGTACGCTTGATCAGCTTGTCGATGGCCCCAATAGGCGCGGTCGGAAACAGGGCCGGGGCATCGGCGAAGGCCGCATGGCCGTGGATGATCGCCATCGGCTTCAGGCCTCGCTTGTGCGCCTCGGAGCGACGCATCAGCACCAGCGCTGCCGCACCATCGGAAATGGAGCTGGCGTTGGCAGCCGTCACCGTACCGCCGTCTCGAAACGCCGGGCGCAATTGGGCGATCTTGTCCAGGCGTGCCTTGGGCGGCTGCTCATCGTCTTTGACCAGACGGCGTTGCTTGCCTTGCGTCACCTCTACCGGCACGATTTCATCCGCAAAGCGGCCACTGAGGATGGCCTGTTGGGCACGGGTAAGCGATGCGATGGCGAAATCGTCCTGGTCTTTACGGCTGAAACCATTGGCCTGGGCACAGTCCTCGGCAAACGTGCCCATCAAGCGACCCTTGTCATAGGCGTCCTCAAGACCATCCATGAACATGTGATCGATCACCTTGCCATGGCCCATGCGGTAACCGCCGCGGGCCTTGTCCAGTAGATAGGGGGCGTTGCTCATGCTCTCCATGCCGCCGGCGACCACCATGTCGGCGGTGCCTGCCGCCAGCAGGTCATGGGCGAGCATGGCGGCCTGCATGCCGGACCCACACATCTTGTTGAGCGTGGTACAGGTGGTGTGCTTGCCCAGGCCAGCACCCAGTGCAGCCTGACGCGCCGGCGCCTGGCCAAGGCCAGCCGGCAACACGCAGCCGAACAGCACCTGATCGACGCTGTGCGCCTCCACGCCCGCGCGCTCAATCGCGGCGCCAATGGCCGCGCTGCCCAACTGCACGGCAGAGAGACTGCTAAGCTCGCCTTGTAATCCACCCATCGGGGTTCGTACTGCGCTGACGATGACGATGGGATCTTCGCGGGTGTTCATGGGTGTAACCCTCACTTGGCTGCCATGCGCAAGGCACCGTCCAGACGGATGACCTCACCATTGAGCATGCTGTTCTCGATGATGTGGCGCGCCAGCGCCGCGTATTCCTCTGGACGCCCAAGCCGCGGAGGAAAAGGCACACCCGCTGCGAGCGAGTCACGAACCTCGGGCGTCATCCCGGCCATCATCGGCGTTTCGAAAATGCCTGGCGCGATTGTCATTACACGAATACCGTAACGCGCCAGCTCGCGCGCGGCGGGCAACGTCATGCTGGCAATGGCCCCTTTGGACGCTGCATAGGCACATTGCCCGATCTGGCCGTCGTAGGCCGCGACGGAGGCCGTGTTGATGATCACGCCCCGCTCGCCTGCGTCGTCCGCCCCTCCCTCGGCCATGGCCTGGGCACATAACCTCAGCAGGTTGAAGCTGCCCACCAGGTTGACATTGATGACGTGGGCAAAACTGCTCAGACGGTGCGGGCCTTGCTTCCCCACTACCTTTTCAGCGCCCACGATGCCTGCGCAGTTCACCAGACCGTGCAGGCTACCGAACGCTGCCAGTGCCGCCGATACGGCCGCCTGCGCAGCGGCTTCGTCACTGATGTCGGCCACGCTGAAGCGCGCGCGCTCGCCCAGCTCGTGGGCTTTGGCTTGCACGGCGTCGCCGTTGAGGTCCACGAGCATGACCGAAGCGCCTGCCTCGATCAGCATGTGCGCGGTAGCGGCGCCCAGACCGGAGGCTGCGCCGCTGACGATGAAGTGTTTGTTGGCTATTTGCATGATCGGTTTCCTCTCAAACGCCGGCCGTGGTGGCGAGCTGCGCGTGTTGTCGAGCTACTTCCTGATTGCGCAGGATGAAGCGTTGCAGCTTGCCGCTGGGTGTCTTCGGCAACTCGCTGACGAACTCGACTTCTCTGGGGTAGGCATGGGCGTAGAGGCGCTGGCGGACATGCTGGCGCAATTGCTCTTCAAGTTCGGCGCTGGGGCCGTAACCCGTGGCCAGCACCACGAATGCCTTGATCACCTCGGTGCGTTCAGGATCAGGCTTGCCGACCACTGCCGCTTCGATGACGGCCGGGTGCTCAATCAGTGCGCTCTCCACATCGAAGGGCCCAACCCGATACCCGGACGTGGTGATTACATCATCGCTGCGCCCGACGAAGCTGATGCTGCCATCGGGGTTCAGTTCGACGGTGTCGCCGCTCAGGTAGTACTTGCCAACGAAGGCCTTGGTTGGCAGCCCGTGGTAACCGGCGAACCAGCACAGGGGCGATCGTTCGCGATCCACCGCCAGGATACCCGGCTGACCGGCGGGCAGTTCGCGTCCCTGCTCATCGAGTACGACAATGCGATGCCCCGGTATGGCAAAACCTGCAGATCCCACGTGCACCGGGTGGGCCAGGCCGTGATGGTTACACAGCACCATGCCCAGCTCCGTCTGCCCATAGTGGTCATGAATGGTTACCCCGGCATGCTCGGCGAACCAGCGGATCACTTCAGGGTTCAACGGCTCTCCTGCACTGCTCACCACGCGCAGGCGTCCTTTGACTGGGGTGCTGAACTGATCACCGGCTGCAATGAGCAGGCGAAAGGCCGTTGGCGAGCCGGCCAGGTTGTTGATGCCCAGCTGGGTAATGACCTTCGTACAGCTGTCGACACTAAAGGGGCCGTTGTAGAAGGTGGTCGCCTGCCCGAGTGAAAGCGGCCCGGTCACTGCGTAATAAAGTCCGTAGGCCCAGCCTGGGTCCGCCAGGTTCCAAAACCTATCCTCTGGGCGCAGATCGATGGCATCACGCATGTAGCCTTGGAACGCTACGATGGCCCGTAGCGGGACCTCAAGGGGTTTGGCAGGGCCGGTGGTTCCGGATGTGAACATCAGCAGGAAGGGATCGTCACCTGTGAGCATGACCGGTTCACATTCAGGCGAGGCGTTTTCAAGGCACTCCTGGAAGTCCAGCTCGCCGTCACGGGCATCGACCGTTATCGTGAGCGGGCAGCCGTGTACGTCATCGAGCTTTATCCGGTTGCTGCGGTCAGTCACCACGACACGGGCATGCGACTGGTGCAGTCGATGTTCGATGGCAGCAGGCCCGAAGGCGGTGAACAACGGCTGATAAACGGCACCCAGACGCCAGGTGGCTAGAATGGTGATCAACAGTTGCGGGGTGCGCGGCAACAGCCCCGCTACACGGTCGCCCGCACTCACCCCGTGGGCGCGCAAGACACTGGCAAAGCGGGTGGCCAGTGCCTGCAGGTTGTCGAAACTCATCTGTTCGCAGTTGCCTTCGCTGTCCAGCCAGTTCAGGGCCAGCTTGTCGAAGCCAGTGTGGCGATCACAACATTCGACACAGGCGTTGAGGGCCTGCAGTTCGCCCTGCAGGGCAGCCTGCGCGGCCCCAAGGTAATGGAACGAGCGAACGGCCTCGGCGTAATCACGCATCGTCAGACTCCTGCTTTTTATTGTTGGAGTGCACTGTCAAGTCAGGACGATGTTCGCGCCGCTCAGGGGTAACCACAATGGCCAAACCATTCATTGTGAATGATCGGTTTGGCCACAACGGCGGTTAAGACAATCCGCGTTCGCGACCTATAAGAAACTGCCGAGTCAGTTCGAACACCAGCGACTGGTCCTGAGTGGCTTGTTCGGTGTCCAGGCTGTCTAGCAGAAGCTGATAATCGATGGCATCCAACGTTGATTGTCGCAAGGCCAATGCCGATCGACGTGCGGCGAACTGAGCGTGCAGCGCCTCGAACACCTCGGTATGCCGCTCATGGATATAATTCGCCCAGAACACACGTTGGGACAGGCTCATCGACAGCGCATCAGGGGTCATCGCTGCGATCACCTCACGGTAGGCGTTCTCAAGCTGAGTGCTGGTCAGCTCGGCAGCATCGGCGTAGAGCATGCTATGGGGCTGACACGGCAGGTTCAGGCGAGCCCGCAACCTCACACGGTAAGCCAGGCTGACGGCAGCCTGATCCACCCTCTCCAGCGCTGCGAGGCGCTGCAACACATCTCGCCTGGCGACCTGCTCAAGCCGGTCCAGACGAAACAGTTGCTGCCCGATACCCAATAGCTCATTACCGCGCTCCGGCGCGACGTTGTGCTCAGACCTATCGATAAGTGCTCTGACTTGAAGCTCACTGAACCGATCAGCAACGGTGTTCATGCAGGTTAACGGCAGGCGAGCCAGACTATGGATTCTCTGGCGCAGCTGCTCGTTTGCGTCAACTGCTTCGAGTAATGCCCACACTCGCTCCGCCAGCTGGAACGGTGCAGTGTCGTAGTCGCCGGTATCCCCGAGAAGCCCCAGCAACCGTACCAGACCATCGCTGCCCGGATCAGCCACCAAGCGTGACCAAAGGGCCTGACGGCTGACGCGCAAATGCGGATCGCCTGCATCGAGCCATAGATCACGGGTCACCTGCCGGTCGATTACGCGCCGTGGCTCGGGAAGATGGAAATGCTCGGCGATCGAATCAAGGGCAAACAGCCGCTGCATCTCGACACTGCTCAACCGGTTTCGCTCCACCATGAAACCCATTCGGCGGGCATGTGGCAGCTGTACAATTTCCGCTGGCACAACGTGCAAGAGGTTGTCACGCAGGTCGGCGCGTTCCAAGGTGCTGCACAACTCCAACCCCGAGGGCCACGCACCCAACCTGCAGCGACGCAAGTTCAATTCGACAAGGCGCGTCAACTGGTTATAGCGCATCTCGAATGCCCCCAGCGGGTTGTAGCTCAGATCCAGGTGAGTCAACTGCGGCAGGCGGGTCAATGCGTTCAAGGCCTGATCGTTCAGCCGAATGTTGTTGCGTGCCAGGCGCAGGGTGCGCAAATCGACCAGGTAGGCGACTTCTGTAGGCACGCCGAGCAGGCCGGTGCTGCTCAGGTTCAGCTCTCTTAAGCGGGTGAAGCTTGAAAGGAACCCAGTAGGCATATGCGTGATCGGCACATCACGGATGACCAATGAGCGTGTCAGCTCGAACTCGATATGGGCAGGCAGTTCAGGGAGACTGCCGACATTCAGGTTGATAATGCTCAGCCGTTGACCAGCCGTCTCATCGCCCAGAGGTTCGCCCATCTGTCGCCAGGCGCGGCGGATCTGATCGGCGACCTGTCGACGAGTCCGCTGACGGGCCGGATTGGACTCAAAGCCTGTCCAGCGGCTCAGGTGTCTTTCAAGGTCAGCATGGTCCTCTTCCAGTTCCAGCAAGGCGTCATAGGCAGTATGAGGGCCTGTAAGCAAACGCGCCAAACGGTTGTCGATCGCACTGTCGTCCAGGCCAGGGTACAGGTTGCGCAAACGGCTTCGCAGTAGGCTGTCGGGGTTACGTCGTCGAGCCGGGCTACCACTGAGTGGGTAGCCTATGCGACCGTCGGGCATACGACGGCCTGGATTGAACCAACGATCTTGTCGAGGCCAGCCCAGCAGTTGCTCGACTTCGGCGTGCGTTTCAGGCAACTGCTCAATCAGGCGATCACGCAAGGTCGAGGCAGCGTGATCGCCATCCAGATCAAGCGCAGTACGCTGGGAAGGCTCCAGCAATGCGAGCAGCGTCTGGTAGAAGTCGTTCGACTCATCGACCACGGCTCCATAGCCTGCTTCTGGCTCTTCGATCGCCCGGAAACGCCCCTCCTTGTGAACGATCTTGACCAGATTGGCGCCCGGCAACTGATTACCTACCGCCGCAATCCGGCGCGCACCCGGGCCGTCTGTCCAGAGCTCGATGTGACGGGCCGGCCATGCATCCAATCGCTGCAGCAGGGCCAACGCGAGTTCGCCCGCTTCATCGCAGTAAGCGTTAGGGAGGTACACACCGCACATGGCCCGGGTCAACCTGGCAACACGCAGCAACGAAGCACCCTGGCGTAGGCAACGCAACGGCAGTTTTCCCATGCTCAGAGCAAGATCGCGCTCGGTTCGCCCTACGTCCGCGGCCAACGCTTGAACGTAACGCTCGGGCAAACCCGGCATGCCTGTTCTGATGACGGCCGACAACGGGTCATCGACCGCTGGCACCTGGCACAGGTGCTGGAACATTAGCCCACGTAAGCGATCTGCATGCTCAAGTAGGTTTTCCTGCAGCTGCACAAGGCTACCGCTACCGGTTTGTTCCAGGCACCACTGCACCAACGCGCTTTCATCTCGCGGGCTCGCACCGTGTTGAAGGGCGGTAAAAAACCTGCTGACACGCGCATTGGCTTCGAAACGCTCCAGGCTGTCACACAAACTGGCTGGAATGTCCCGCGCCTCCACCAGTAACCCGCGAAGTGCCGCGACATCCATTCCGGCGGCCTGCATCACCCTGCTGGCCTGCTGATGAGTGAGCGATCTAGGCTGAGGCCAAAGCTGTTCAAGCATGAGATCAGGCTGATCCATTTCCACTGCTCGACCAGCGTTCAACTGCCAGCTTCGCTCGCCGAAGTGCTCCAGAACCGGCCCAAAGCCTGCCGGACGCCGAGCATGACGCAAGCGCCATGGCTCATTTGGATCAGGGCGATGCGCCTGGAAATAACGTTTGCCACTACGGAAAAAGGCTCGCCCCCAGTCCCTGTACAGACCGTCGCTGTGCAATTGCGGGTCCTCCGGCAAGCTGGCATAGACCTTGAGGTCGTTGGCCCATAGCCGCGATTTCCCATCGACCCCGCGCACGGGTTCCAGCCCTTCTACGAAATCAGTGGCCGCATAGCCTCTGGCCAGAATATTGGCTCCGGCGCCGACAACCGCAGTCACCGCCAGCGTCTCGGCCACGCCAAGCATCTGCTCCAGAGCCTCGTGCTGATGACCGTGATACCAATCAGTTGCACCCTCGAAGACTTCCGATAGCGTTTGCACCACCAACTGCCCAAGCAGCATCGCGCCCACCACAGGTATGAAAAGCCCGGCCAGGTTGACCAGATTCCAGCCCAACGAGCGCCACTGCTTGCGTCGCGCTTCAGAGGCGTCTCGGTCCACCTGTGCGGTGGGTACCAACAGCAGACGGGCGTCGTCTTTGATTCGCTGAACCTGTTGGTCGACCAGCCTGGAGAAGATATCCTCAGGTCCCGTGACGCCTTCAAGGGAAAGGTCAGACACGGCGTCGCTCAAGCGCTTGCTCAATGTATCGAGGAAGCGTGCGCGCTCTTCCACAGACACCAACTGACTGAAGTAAGCCCGGTAATCCTCCTTCTGCAGAGCGGCCGCGAGCACGGTGTTCATTTCCTGAATGGACGTGAAATGGCGCAATGCCTGGCCCGGATCGCTGGGTCTGTAGAGTACGATCCCTCGATCCACACCTTGCCGATCGCGCAACTGGACGACTACGACATCGCTCAGGGTATGCCCCAGCATGCTCAGCATACCCGGATAGGCACCCAGCTCAGCGTGAGAGACCTCATCGTTTGCCAAGCCCGCCAACGCAATCTGCTGTCTTGCCGTTAAATCACCGCGCAGCGCCGCCACTTCGGTGGCCAACGCAAACGCCGCTCGCTTGTCTGCAATCAGCGCTTGGCAGGTGTCATCGGTGAATACCTGCGACAAGAGCTTCTGGTAACGCCCGCCCGCATCCAGGTCCCGGCACGCTTGCACCAGTGCATCCGTGCCCGCAGTGAGCAGGGCGTCTTCACCTGTACTCACCAAACCGGTGCCCAGATAGAAGCTGGCCTGCTCGTTAAAATTCTGCATCAGGCGCAAGACGGCAGGCTCTCTCACCTCGATGACCTCATCGACAGGCAGGACCATGCCATGCGGGACCTTGAAATTGCGCCGTATCTCCCGCCACTGCAGCGCATCCAGGGCCGGACTGCCCGGCAGGTGTGCAACCAGCCTCTGCATATGCAGCTCAGCGAAGCTTTGCAGTGGAATCAACCGCCGAGTAAAGGCGCGCACACGCTCCTGGCTGCCCTGGTGGGCCTTGAAGCGATCACGCAGCCGGTTGAGTTGAGCGGGAGAACCCCGCTTGAGCCACTCAGGTAGGCGCGCGGCTATGAAGTCATGTGTAGCGCTGGCGACCTTTGCAGAGGAGGGATTCGGGCCGGGAGCGGTCGTGAGAGAAGCTGTCATCGTGTAGTCCTGTCGATGCTGATTCAACCTCGACTGTGTGATGGGCGCTCAGCGACTGGCACACGGAAACCCCACCTAACCGACCTTCCCTGCACCCAGGGCCAACGTTCGATAGTGACCCGGATTGCAACCAAACCACTTGCGGAAGGCCTTGTAGAACGAACTGCTGTCGGCGAAGCCCAGACGCGCTGCAATTTCCAGCATCCCCACCTGCTCTTGAGCCAGCCAGCTGATAGCCAATTGACGCCGCACGCTGTCCTTGAGGGCCTGATAGCTATGCCCCTCCTCTGCCAACCTGCGCCGTAGCGTGGAGGCCGACAGGCATAACTGGCGGGCAAGTTCATTCGCATCGGGCCACGACGCTGGGTCGCGCTCGCTCAGATCGCGTCGAATGCGTCGAGCGAGGCTGTCAGGGTCCCGATACTTGACCAGGATATTGGCCGGCGCCTGGGCCAGAAAACGGTGCAGCTCATCGTCGCTGCGCCGGATGGGCTGATCGAAGCAGTCGGCTGCCAGGATCATGCGGGTGCGCGGGCGCGAGAACTGCAGGTTTTCCGAGAACATGACACGGTAGTCATCGCAGAACGCAGGTTCGGTGCAGCGCAACTCGATGGCCAGGATCGGGATGCGACGCCCTGCCAGCCAGCACGCTACACCATGGACGATCATCCAGAATGTGAAGTAAGTGAATGCTCGTCGAGGCTCATCACAGGGCTCGACGATGACGATCTCGGCCAGGCTTTGCTGCCGAATCAAGTGGGGCTGTAGATGATCCAGGGTCAACGACAGGAAAGCCAGTGCGGTTTCGATACCTGCTCCGATCGTCGGTTGTCCCCTGCTGGCACGGCAGAGAAATGCCAGGCTGCCGCTGCGTAGCCCGCGCGGGTCCATGGCAAAGAACTCATCGTTGCAGCGCCGCGCCAGCAGGCGCCAGAGGCGTGCGTAAGCAGTTGCCGGCACGCGCGCACCTGGCATCGTGAGCAGATGCGGCTCGATGCCTGCCTTGCGCAGCACCAGAGGCGCGTCGCCTGCTTGATGACAAGCCTGCAACAACGCCTCGCGTACCAGTTCGATGGAGATAGTGTCCTTGTCGCTCATTGACGGCCCAGTTTGCTCGAATGCAGCCATCTTAGGACCACAGCGCCAAAAGGCTAGCATTTGATCACCACAGGCCCAATCACCCTGGTAAGGCTTCACCCTCCCGGGCCAGTGCTTGGCGTGTGAGTTCGAGCGCCTTGGCCTTTACCGCCTCATCACACGCCTTGGCGATTGCCCTGGCCTGGGTATCGTACTGGGCATCTGTCAGACTCTCACGCCCTGCATAGAGCGCCTCCATCTGCTGCACGAACGGCTCGCATAGAACGTCAAAGGCTGAGCGGTACTGGCGTTGCAGGTGATCGAACCAAAAGCCACGCTCACTGATGTCCATGGCCAGATCATCGCTGGCCTCGGCTGCGCGAACCGCTGCTTCGGCTGCGTTCAGGTGCTCTTCCGTGACCCCTGCAATCGTCCTGAACTGCATGGTGGTTGCCTGACCTGGCAACTCCAGCGCCCGCGCCAGCCCCACCCTGTAGGCAAGGCTGACTTCGATCTGATCCACCTCCTCGCCACGGGTTTCGCGACTACTCATGTCTTGGCGGGCGTAGGCCTCCACTTGGTCCAGGCGGAAGAAACGTCGCGCCAGACTCAACAGTTCGCCTTCTGCGTGTTCTCCAGCGGCCGCCTCGACCGACGCACTCAGTAACCTGATCTCAAGCAAGCCGAAACTGGATATGACACTGTCCACGCACGTACGAGGTTCACTGGCCAAGGCAAAAGTTTGTTCGCGCAGTGCGGTGTTACTCTCGATTCTGTCTAGCATTGCCCAGACCCTGGCCTCCAGATCGTCCCTGGCCAGACGAAAATCACTGGTGTCAGTGAGTTCACCTATGAGCGTGAAGAAATCGCCACTGCCAGACTCATCCACCAGACGGTTCCACTGGGCGGTACGAGCGTCCTGTTGTGCTGGGCTCAAGCGCTCGACCCAACGGCTGAGATGAAACGCGTCACCGTCGGCACTGACCTCGCTTTCGGAGGTGCGACTGGCATCGATCCACAAGTCGCGGTAAAGGGCAGGCAGAGGGTTGCCCGTCAATGCCAATCTGCTTCGCCAATGGTTTCGCTGAGCCCGCAAGGGCAAGGGCAGCTCGCCGATATGGTTGTCACGCAGGTCTACATACTCCAGCGAAACCGCTCGCTCCAGATGGACCGGGACTTGCGTCAACCCCACTCTACGAAGCCCCAGCTGACGCAGGCGAGGTAATCGGTCCATGGCAATCGTGAAATGGCCGATACTGTTGTCGCTCAGGTCAAGCACACTCAGCCTCGGCATGCCCGCAAGCACTTCTAAACCAGCATCGTCCAGATGCAGGCTATTGCGCGAAATCGTCAGCTCCTGTAGTTCACGCAACTGCGAAAGCCCAGAGGGGAGCCGGGTCAGGGCGTTGTTGTCCAGGTTCAGCGTCGTAATGCCATGAAAGGGCCTGAGAAAGCGTTCGGGCACTTCACCCAGCCGCATGTTGGCCAACACGACCTCGCTGACATGGCCGAAACCCTCCACCGCGCTCAAGTCGGGCAGCTCGCCAGCACCAATATCCGATAGCGATAGCAGCATACCTGGGTCCCCATTGGTCTGCCGCCTACCTGCGTGCCCCTGAAAGCGCCAGCAGCGCCTTAGCTGGTCGCTGACTCTACGTCGCAGCGCTACATTGGCCGCATCGGCAGGCAGTGCAGTCCATTGCTCAAGGGTCAGGTCCAGGCGCGAGTATTGGCCCTCAAGCTCCAGCAAATGGGTGAAAGGCGAACCGGGCTGCTCCTCAAGCACTTGAAGATAGAGTTCGAGTTGTTGTGCGCTGAAACCTGGATACAGGCTGCGCACGCGATCCTGAAGCGTCCGCTCGGCCAGGTGGTTGACGCTGCCGCGGCCACTTAGCAAGTAGCCATAGCGATGATCAGGCAGGCGGGCGGGTGGGCGAAAGGTCGGCTGGCTCACCTGCATGCCCATCAGTTCCTGCACAGCCCTTCTTTGTGCCGGAATGCGCGCTTGCAAGCCTTCCCGCAGCGCTTTCACACCATCGGTTGTTGACCACCCCAAGCGACTACGCTGGTCTTCAGGCAGAAGCTGCCAAAGCCTCTCAAGCAAACCGCAGGCGCCAGGCACGTCTTGTGGAACGGGTTTGCCCCCCTCATAGACCGACATCTGCCCATGCTCCCACACCAGTACCTTCACACTGGCGGGATCCGTCACCGGGTACAGCTGTGCCAATACGCGCCCTGTGGGTGACGCTTCGCGAACCTGGACATTGTGGGCCATGGGCCATGCAGGTTCTTTTCGCAAGAGCCCGAAGACCAGCGACGCCAGGTCAGGGTGATAGGCATTTTCAAGGTACAGGCCCTGTAATGCGCGACAGGCGCGGGCCTCCTGTAATGCCAGGCGCGCCTTCTCGGCAAGCCCCAGATCAAGACGGCCCTGCGCGAGCAATCGCTCACACTGCTCGGCAGTGCCATTGGCTATTACCCCTTCAGCGTAAGCATCGGGTAACCCTGGAAAATCACGTTGGATTGCCGCCGCTTCGGGACTAATGGCAAGCCTGTGCGTCAAGTGGCTCATCAGGCCCTCACGCAAGCGAGGCGCCTGCGCGAGGATCGACGCAGATACGGAGGCAGGTGCGCGCTGTTGCTCGGTCAGTTGATCGAGGCACCATTGCAACAGAGAGGGATCGTTCTTGCCCTGGTGGCTCGCGAATGTGGCGAAGAAGTCTTCGATGCGCTTATCGGCTTCAAACCGTTCCAATGTGTCGCGCAGACGTACCGGCAACGCCCTCTGCTCAGCGACCGCCCGGCGCAACTGAGCCTGGTCCACGTCGGCGACCTTGAGTATCTGAGTCACACGTCCCGAATCCAGGTCGCCAGTCACGGGCCAGAGATGACTCAACAAGGCTCGCTCGCCACTCCACAATTGCGGTCGCTGCCAGTTCAGCCGCCAGCCATGCTCACCGTTCCAGTCCAACGCCGGCCCGAAGCCCGTCTTGCCATCGTTGCGCACTAGGCGCCAGGGGGATGACGCAGTCTTTCTGCTGACGGCGTAATAAGCGCCTTCATGAACCCACCAGTGCCTGTCGCCGTGCTGGAACAGACCATTCTGGCCTCGTACGGCATTGTGAGGCACGCCAACTGCTCGATAGCGCCTCAAGTCTTCAGCCCACAGCCGAGGCGATGCATTATCCAGTTCGACTGGCACCATCTCGTCAACGAAGGCGCTGCGCATGAAGCCGCGTGCAACCGCCGCGCCACCTGCCGCCGTCAGTGCGGTAACTGCAACCGTTTCGGCCACACCCAGTACATGCTCCAACGCTTCGTGCTGATGGCCCCGCGACCAGTCATACACCGCTACGCCAATTTCACCCAGCACGTCGACTACGGTCGCGGCCAACATCATCGCGCCCAGCTCCGGGACGAACAACGCTGCCATCTGTGCCAGGTTCATTCCCACCTGTTCAAGCGTCTGCAGCCGTTGAAGCCTTTGCAGCCTATCTACCTCTTCGACAGGCACCAGAAGAAACAGGGCGTCCGCTTTGATGCGGGCCACTTGCAGCCCAGCCAGCTCGGCAAACAGCGATGCGCCGGCGGTTTTGCCGGTCACTTCAAGATCAGGGGCTGCATCACTCAGACGCTTTTTCAGCACTGTCTGAAACGCTGCCCGGGCATCGGCCGCCACTAGCCTCAATAGATCGAAGGCATGCGCTGGCGTTTTGAACAGGTTCACCATGTGGGCCTTCAAACTGTCCAGATCGTCAAACTTCTTCAAAGGCCCATGGGGCAGGTAGAGCACCACCCCTGCACCCGGACTGGCCAGGCCGCTGGCCCCGCCGTCGGACAGTTCGATCACCAGCGCCCCGATCAGTGCATGTCCGAGCACATGAAGGTGCTTGACCACGACTGCCAGTTGCTTCGGATCAGGCGCCACCACCTTGTCAAAGGTTTGCCCCAGGGCAGCGGCATCTACTTCGCTGATGTCGCCTCGCAGCCCGGCAACGTCAACGGCCAACGCAAGGCGCGCGCGCTGGCCCTGGGCGAGCAGCGTGCAGGCGGCGTCGTCAAAGAAGCTTTTGAGGTAGTCCTGATAGCGCTTGCCCGTGTCCACCAAGCGGCAGGCAGTGGCCAGGCTCGCACTGTTCACCAGCAGTGGCGCGGTCAAAGACATGCCATGAGCCCCGGAGATGATGCCGCTGCGGGCGTCGAAGCTCGATCCGGAGGGAAAATTCTGCATCAGGTGAGCCATGACAGGGTGAAACGTGTAGTGATGACGTAGCGTCTCGCCCCCAAGCACGCTATAGCTGTCCCAGCGCTCTCGCCAGAGCGCATGCGTCAGATCCACCTGCACGCCCAGCTTCTGCTCTATCGTGGCAGTCAGCATCTGCTCTGCGTACCACTTCGGCGAGACCATGCCTTTGAACAGTGACGCCAGGCGCTGCTCGATACGGCGGTTTTCTTCAGCGTGCATGCGCAGGGCTTGTATCTGCCCTAAAGAAGCGGCACGCAGCCACTCAGGCATGTGCTGTGCGATGAATCTGTCGGTATGGTTCGAAGGCGTAGTGAGGACGGCCATGCTAGGCTCCAGGTTAAGGGTTGCCGCGCACCTTTACCGAACCTTGCGAATCAATACAGAGGGAACTCGATCACCTCACACAGCCGCATTGCCCTTCTGCGAGGCAGGATGCCAAGGGGCAGACCTGGCAGCCAACCCCTTTACCTCCAAAGCCAGTACCTGGTTGGCGGTTATCGCGGTAGCTGCACCTGAGGCTTGCTCGAAGCAAAGATCGCCCAACTGGAGATGAACAGCGCGGCGATCAGCGGGCCGATGACGAAACCGTTGAGGCCGAACACCGACAGG
Organism: Pseudomonas sp. URMO17WK12:I9; assembly: GCF_900230165.1. NCBI lineage: Bacteria > Pseudomonadati > Pseudomonadota > Gammaproteobacteria > Pseudomonadales > Pseudomonadaceae > Pseudomonas > Pseudomonas sp. URMO17WK12:I9. The sequence continues at coordinate 17,111 of NZ_OCMQ01000009.1, forward strand.
CCGCCCAGAGTCGATACCAGGATCAAATAGTCGGGCATGCGGGTGTCCTTGCCGACCAGGATAGGCCTAAGCACGTTGTCTACGAGGCCGATCACCAGCACGCCGAATGCGGTCAGGATCACGCCTTGCAGGATTGCGCCGGTCATCAGGAAGTAGATCGCCACCGGCCCCCAGACGATGCCTGCGCCAACGGCAGGCAGCAGCGAAAGGAAAGCCATCATCACCGCCCAGACCAGCGCGCTGGGGATCCCCAGGATCCAGAAAATCAAGCCGCCCAGCGCGCCTTGGGTGATGGCCACCAGCACGTTGCCCTTGACCGTGGCGCGCACCACACGTTTGAACTTCAACTGCAGTCGACGCTTCTGGTGTTCAGGCAGCGGCACGGCCATGCGCACCTTGCGCACGACCTCGGCGCCCTCGCGCAGAAAGAAGAACAGCAGGTACATCATGATGCCGAAGCCAACCACGAAGTCGAATGTGCCCTGGCCAAAGCTGAAAGCCTGGGTAGCCAGAACCTGGCTGCCTTGGGAGGCCCAGGTGGTGATCTTGTCACGCAAGGCTTCCAGGTTGCCCATGCCCAGGTTATCCAGCGCGTTCTGGGCGAACGTTGGCAGCATGTCCTTGCCCCGCTCGACATAACCTGCGATGTCCAGCTGGCCGCTCTGGATGCGTTGATACAGCGTTGCCCCCTCCTGCACCAGCAGACCGCTGATGATGATCACCGGCAGTACCGCCACCAGTAAGCAGATGAGCGTGGTCACGGCAGCGGCCACATTGCGTCGGCGCCCGAAGCGCATGAGCAGGTTGCGTTGCAACGGCGCGAACAGGATGCCAAGGATTACCGCCCAGAAGATTGCGCCGTAGTAAGGCAGCAAGATCCAGACGAAGGCAATGGTGACCAGTGCCAGGAGCACCGCCAGCGCCTTGTTCTGCAAAGCAGTTTCGTTCATTTCCGGTCCTCGGATGGGTTCTGGGGTATTAGTGCGTGGTGCTGGGGTAAAAGTGCCACCTGCCCCTTGATTCAGATCAATAAGGCCCAACCGAAAGCGGCTTAGCATCCGCGCCCTTTAACCGGTGTATTCATGAACTCCGTTGCCAAGCCCGAATTGCTGGCGCCTGCCGGCACGCTCCACACCATGCGCTACGCCTTCGCCTACGGTGCTGATGCGGTCTATGCCGGCCAGCCCCGCTACAGCCTGCGGGTGCGCAACAACGCCTTCGACCATGCCAATCTGGCGTTGGGCATCCAGGAGGCGCACGCGCTGGGCAAGCGCTTCTATGTGGTGGTCAACATCGCGCCTCACAATGCCAAGCTCAGGACCTTCCTCAAGGACCTGGCCCCTGTGATCGCCATGGCACCGGACGCGTTGATCATGTCCGACCCGGGCCTGATCATGCTGGTACGCCAGCATTACCCGCAGATGCCCGTGCACCTCTCGGTACAGGCCAACACGGTCAACTGGGCCAGCGTGCAGTTCTGGCAGCAGCAAGGCATCAGCCGCGTCATCCTCTCGCGCGAACTGTCGCTTGAAGAAATCGAAGAAATTGGCCAGCAGGTGCCTGGCATGGAGCTGGAAGTATTCGTGCATGGGGCACTGTGCATGGCCTACTCAGGCCGCTGCCTGCTGTCGGGCTACCTGAACAAGCGCGATGCCAATCAGGGCAGCTGCACCAACGCCTGTCGCTGGAAGTATGATGTTACGCCGGCAACCGAGAGCGTCACAGGCGATATCGTGCGCGAAGTGCAGCCGACCTTGGGCCAGGGTGCGCCCACCGACCAAGTGTTCCTGCTGCAGGAAAGCGAGCGTCCCGGTACCGAAATGCCCGCATTCGAGGACGAGCACGGCACCTACATCATGAACGCCAAGGACCTGCGGGCCATCCAGCATGTCGAGCGACTGGCGCGCATGGGCGTGCACTCGCTGAAGATCGAGGGTCGCACCAAGTCGCATTTCTATTGCGCACGGGCCGTGCAGTCCTACCGAAAAGCCATCGACGATGCGGCCGATGGGCAGCCTTTCGACCGCACCTTGATGGACAACCTCGAATCCTTGGCGCAGCGGGGCTACACCGAGGGCTTTCTGCGCCGCCATGTGCACGACGAGTACCAGAACTATCAGCGGGGCAGCTCGGTTTCCGAGCGCCAGCAGTTCGTGGGTGAACTGACCGGACAGCGGGTAGACGGCTGGGCCGAGGTCAAGGTCAAGAACCGCTTTGCCCTGGGCGACCACCTGGAGCTGATGACACCGCGCGGCAATTACCACTTCGACCTGAATCAGTTGCATGACCGGCAGCAGCAGGCCATCGAAGTCGCACCCGGGGATGGCCATGTGGTGTACCTACCAGTACCTGAACAAGTGTCGTTGGCGTTCGGGCTACTAATGCGCGACCTGAACGGTGACCAGGCCGCTGGCTGACGGAACTGTAATGCGCCGGTCAGCAGGTTGAAAGCCAGACGGGGCGACCCTGGCGCCTTGCGCGTTTGGACCAGGCCGTGCGCTATGCTGGGCGCAGGTCACACGTTTATCAGGAGCTCATCCATGCTGCGATCGAATCGGCTGGCCCTTGGCCTGCTGGCCTTCACCACCCTTGCACAGGCCACCGACACCATTGATGTCTACCGCGACCCCAACTGTGGGTGCTGCAAAGCCTGGATCAGTCATCTCAAAGACAACGGCTTCACTGTGAACGACCATGTCGAAACGAACATGAGCGCCGTCAAGCAACGCCTGGAAGTCCCGCAGCGGCATGCGTCGTGTCATACCGGCGTCATCGCTGGCAAGTTCGTCGAGGGCCATGTCCCCGCAACCCAGGTGCATGAGCTGGCTAGCCGCAGTGACCTCAAGGGCATGGCCGTTCCCGGCATGCCGGTCGGTTCGCCGGGCATGGAAATGGGCGAGCGCAAGGATGCCTATCAGGTCATCGGTATCGACACTGAAGGCAAGGACTCGGTGGTCGCCGATTACTGACCCGGGGCTGGTTTCACGCTTGGTAACACCTTGCGCCTCTATGGCAACTGCCCGGCTGCTACAGTCGAGTCTTCCTACTTGATCTGACATGGAGTGCCTCATGCTGCGAGCATCCGCCCTGGCCATGGTGTGCCTGGCCAGCAGCCCGGCCATTGCCGCCGAATCGCCTACCTATGGCGCCCAGCTCGAAGGGTTCGACTACCCGCATACGCTCAAGTATTTCGACTTCGAATCACAGCGCCAATCGCTGCAGATGGGTTACATGGACGTCCCGGCTTCGGGTAATGCCAATGGCCACACGGTCGTGCTCATGCACGGCAAGAATTTTTGCGCAGCCACCTGGGAAACCAGTATCGATGCCCTGACCAAGGCAGGCTATCGCGTCATTGCCCCTGACCAGATCGGCTTCTGCACCTCCAGCAAACCTGCCCACTACCAGTACAGCTTCCAGCAACTGGCCAGCAACACCCATGCACTGCTCGAACACCTGGGCGTGAAGCAGAGCATCGTGCTGGGGCATTCGACCGGGGGCATGCTCGCCACCCGCTACGCCTTGATGTACCCGCAGCAGGTCACGCGCCTGGCCATGGTCAATCCGATCGGCCTTGAAGACTGGAAAGCCCTGGGGGTGCCCTACCGCACCGTTGACCAGTGGTACGACCGCGAACTCAAGCTCGACGCAGCCGGGGTGCGCGAGTACGAGCGCAAAACCTACTATGCCGGCCGCTGGAAACCTGAATATGAGCGCTGGGTGCAGATGCTGGTGGGCCTGAATCAGGGCCCAGGTCACGAACGGGTCGCGTGGAACTCGGCCTTGATCTACGACATGATCTTCACTCAGCCGGTTTATCACGAGTTCAAGGACCTGCAGATGCCGACCCTCTTGTTGATCGGTGACAAGGACACTACGGCAATTGGCAGCGACATCGCGCCACCGCAGCTCAGGGCCAAGCTGGGCAATTACGCCTTGCTCGGCCCGCAGGTGGCCAAGCTCATTCCCAAGGGCGAACTGATCACCTTCGAGGGCATGGGCCACGCGCCGCAGATCGAGGAACCCAAGCGTTTCAACCGCACGCTGATCCAATGGCTGAACCGCTGATCGGGCGCGGCCGCATCAGGCAAAGCGCTGCAGCTGCATTTCACGCAGCCGGCTGAGGGTGCGCTGGTAGGGAAAGGCGAGATACCCCTGCGTGTACAGCGCCTCGAGCGGCACTCCTGCTTCCAGGTACAGCGCCACCCGGCGGTCGTAGCATTCGTCGACCAGGGCGATGAAGCGGCGCACGGCATCGTCCTTGGGCGAGAGTGCCGGCAAGTCGCGGTCGCCCGCTAGTACACGCGAAGCACCGTCCTCCGTGCCGCGGGCAATGCGTCCGGTCTGTTGCTGACCACTTAGAGCCGGTATGTCCGACACCAGGATCGCCGCGAAACGGTCACACAGCATCATGAATTCCTGGGTAGCCATCGGTTGTTCGCACAACGCGTCGAAACGGCACCAGATGGCCTTCGCACTTCGGCGCACTACCTGTACCTGGCGACTCCCCAACATGAGGGGCCGGTCGGTGCCTGGATCGTCTGGGCTCAGCCGCTCGAAGACCGCAGCCAGGTGACTGCCCCGGTCGTCGGTCACCCAGTAGCGCTGGCACGGCAGACCTGGGTGTTGCCGGTGGTCTTGCTCGCCCGCTACCGGCAGCACACGCATGTGCCGCTCGATGGCAGCGATGGCGGGCAAGAAACGTTCGCGGTTGAAACCGTTGCAATACAGTTGGCCGGGCGGTTGATTGGACGTGGCAACCACGACCACGCCCAAGTCGAACAGGACCTGGAACAAACGGCCTAGGATGATCGCGTCGGCAATGTCGCTGACAAACAGCTCGTCGAAGCACAGCACGCGAATCTCGCTTGCCAGCCCCTCTGCCAGCGCCATCAAGGGGTCCGGCGTGCCGTTGAGCTCAAATAACCGACGGTGCACCCAGGCCATGAAATGGTGAAAATGCTGGCGGCGACTCGGCACGGTCAGGCAACGATGAAACTGATCCATCAACCAGGTCTTGCCACGCCCTACTGGCCCCCAAAGGTAAAGGCCGTGCGTGGATCGTCCACCTTCGACAGCCTCGTAGCAGGCCTGGAGCGCCTCGATGGCAAGGCGCTGTGCGGGGTCCACGACAAAGCCCTGGGTTTCCAGGGCTTGCTGGTAGCGCTGCAAGGGATTGGTGGTCATGGCGCATTGTACCTGTCGCCTCCTTGCCGACGACAGTGCTGCTTCAGTCTGGCTGCGCCAGCCCCACCTTCAGCAGCTCGCCATCCTTGTCATCGGTCAACACGTACAGGTAACCGTCTGGTCCTACCCGAACATCACGAATGCGCGCTTTCAAATCGCCCAGCAGGCGCTCTTCGTGTACCACCTTGTCGCCCTCGAGCTGCAGGCGGATCAGCTCCTGCGTGGCCAACGCGCCGATGAACAGGTTGTGATCCCACGCCGTGAACACGGGGCTGTCATAAAATGCCATGCCACTAACCCCGGGCGACTTTTCCCACACGTGGTTCGGATCGACCATGCCATCGACATGTTTACCCTTGGCCTCCGGAATGGGCAGCATCGAATAGTTGATGCCGTGGGTTGCGATGGGCCAACCGTAGTTCTTGCCCGGCTTCGGGATATTGATTTCGTCACCACCGCGGGGACCGTGTTCGTTAGTCCACAAAGCGCCAGTCCAAGGATTCAACGCAGCACCCTGCTGGTTACGGTGGCCAAACGACCAGATTTCCGGCCGCACGTTTTTCTGGCCATAGAACGGATTGTCCTTGGGTACTTCGCCGTCTGGCAGGATGCGCACCACCTTGCCTTGCAGCTTGTCCAGATCCTGAGCCGTCGAGCGCTGATTGTTCTCGCCCAGGGCGATGAACAGGTACCCGTTGCGGTCGAACACCAGGCGCGACCCGAAATGGTTACCCACCGACAGTTTGGGTTGCTGACGGAAGATGACGGTGAAGTTTTCCAGCCGGGCACGATCGGTCGACAGCTGGCCGCGGCCCACAGCGGTCCCCGCCTTGCCGTCGCTGCCCTCCTCGGCATAGGACAGGTAGACCGTGCGGTCCTTGGCGAACTCGGGCGACAAGGCCACATCCAGCAAGCCGCCTTGGCCCTCGGCCCAGACTTTAGGCACGCCATTGATGGCCGGGCCGACCTTGCCTTCGGCGTTGATGACGCGCAGGTTGCCTGGGCGTTCGGTGACCAGCATGTCCTGGCCGCCAGGCAGGAACGCCAGCGCCCACGGCGTACGCAGACCATTGGCCACGGTATCGACGGTAAGGGTGCCCTCTTCACTTTTGAACGTCTGCTGGGCAGCGGCATTGGCCAACAGAGGCGATAACGCGGCAGCGGCCAGGGTAACCAGCCAGGTTGCTCGAGACATGCGAAGTTCCTTTGACATATACAGGGTACTGGAGTCAGGGCGCGCGCGGGTTATCCCGCGGGGGCCGCACAGGCTCCAGATTGGGCGTTTGCTGCTGACGGCGCAGGTTTTCACCGTTGCCGATGCCGCGGTTCTCTACCGTCGGGGTGCGCGGTATGGGCTGGGTAGACGGACCGCGCACAGGCGGCGTCGCCGGGACGCTGCCCTGGCGGCTGTTGGGATTGGCACGCTGTACGGGGCTGTTGTAGGGGTTGTTGCCATTGGCGGCAACGTGCAGCCACGGCTGCGCGGTCGCATGGGTAGGTAGCCAGACGGCCATGCCTACTACCAACAACGGTATCGTCAGTTTCATGCTTCACCTCCGTACGAAAACGCCTGGCCTGGTGGCTTTGATAGCCTACGGCGCAAAGGGTTCGAGTCAAAAGGCTTGGCGACGCTACAGGTGATTCACGATGTTTCAGCCAGCGCCCACTGATCGGGGCGCCGGTGTGGGTTAGGCCGTGCGCAACGGCCTCAGTAGGCCAGGCTCCAGGTCAGTGTGTAGGTCCTGCCTCGACCTTGATAATCGTAGAGGTAGGCAGGCCCATAGGTGGGCGCGTAGAACAGCGTCGCACGCTGGCCCCATACGGTGCTGTACTGCTTGTCCAGCAGGTTCTGGACACCTGCGCTGAAGGTGCCGTAATCGGTCTCCTGGCTGCCCAGCAGATCGAGCGTGGTGTAGCCATCGATCTTGTGCTGGGCGTCGTCCTTCAAGCTGAAAGCGCGATTGGCCTGCAGCCGCGCACTGCGCCCGTCATCCTTCCAACCAATGAAAGCGGTGGCTTTGGACAAGGAGGCATAACGCGCATCGCGCTTGCGCCACCCGCCGCCGTCTGCCTCTTCCTCGGAACGGGTGAGGTGCAGCGTGCCGCCGGCTTCCCAACCTTGGTCGAAGTGGCGCGTGAGTGCCCCCTCGAAGCCAAAGTCGCGACTCTTCTGGTCTTCGACGTCAATGGTGAGGGTTTGCGAATCCACATTGATGATCTTGTCCGACCAGATGTAGTACAGCGCAGCTTGAGCGTCCCACTGCACGTCGGCATAGCGCCAGCCCACTTCCACCTGGCGGCTCTTGATCCCAGCCAGCGGGTTGTCCCCGACACTGAGGCCGGGCTTGCCGTAGTACTTGGCCGGATCGGGCAAGTCAAAGCCTTCACCGTAGTTGGTCCACAGCTGATGGCCGTTCTTGAAGTCGTAGATCGCCCCCAGGTTGTAGAGATTGACCTGGTAGTCGTTACTGCCGCCCGGAACGCCCTTGAAGTCACCCACCTCCACATCCATCTGCTGGCGCCGGGCGCCGCCGGAAAACGTCAGGTTGTCGGTGGCGCGCCATTCGAGCTGGCCATACAGCGAGACCCCATCGACGACATAACTGGGGTAGCGCGCAGCCTTGCTGGCCTTGTCCAAGTCCAGCCCGCCACTTTCGGAGGACACACGTGCATCGAACACGGTTTGGTCAGCGTTGAAACGTTCGCGGTCAATGTCCACGCCATAGGTGAACTTCAGCGTGTCCCACTGCTTGGCGAACAACCCTTTGAGGCTGGTGACCTCGAAGTTCTGCTGCGAGGCTGCAAAATACACCCCGCGCGAGCCGGTGGGTGTCCCTCGGTTGTAGTAAGGGAACGGGTAGAAGTTGTTGTTTTCCTTGCGGTAGGAAGCCTGCAGGTAGAAATCCTGGCCCAGCACATCATTGCGGTGGTAATTGGCGTTGAGCAGCAGGCGCCGGGTGCGTGGGTTCAGGTCGGACGAGTACCCACTGCGCAATTGGGCCTCTTCCAGGTCGGAGGGGCCGTTGTAATTGAGGTTGGGAAACCAGATGCCGGTGCTGCCATGGTTGCCGGAATCGTAGTACTGGGCCAGCAGGTCAAGGCTCTGTTGCTCATCGAACTGCATGCCCAGGCTACCAAGCAGGTCCAGCGTGCGGTTGTATTGCAGGTCGGTCTGGGTATTGTCGATGAAGATCTGATCGCCTGCCCCATCGTAGAACGCCTCGTTCTGCTCGCCGGACACACCAAGACGGGCGGTGAAGCGCTCGTTGCCACCGCTGACCGACTGGGCAAAGCGGGTCGCCAGATCATCGCTGTTGTTGAAGCCGCTGCTGGCGCCGAGCTGGGTTTCGAAATGCGCAGGGCCCGCCTCGCCCTTTTTGGTCACGATATTGATGATGCCCCCGGTCGCACCGCCTCCGTAGATGGCGCTGGCGCCGGACAGTACTTCGACCCGCTGGACGTTGAACGGCGAGATACTGTCGAACTGGCGCGACAGGCCTCGCGAGCTGTTCTGGCTGACGCCATCGATCATCACCAGCACGCTGCGCCCACGCATGTTCTGCCCGTAATTGGTGCGTCCCTCCGGCGCCAGGTCAAGGCCAGGCACCAGTTTGCCGATGGCTTCCTTGAGGCTTACGCCACTGTCGATCTGCTCGCGAAGCTGCTGCTGATCGACCACCCATACGGTGCCTGGGATCTCGCTGATGGCGGTGCTGGTACGCGAGGCCACGCTCACTTCGATCGGCTTGAGGTTGATGGCTTCCAGGGTGGAATCGCGCTTGCGCAGCGTCACCGTGCGCGCATCGGTGAACTGCCAGCTCAAGCCGCTGCCTTCGAGCAACCGCTGCAAGGCGTGTTCGACACTGTAGGCGCCCTGCAAGGTCGGGCTCTGCAGACCCGCCACATCAGCCGTGGTGTACAGCAAATGCAGGCCGGCCTGATCGGCAAAGCGCGTCAACGCCTGGTCCAGCGGCTGCGCCGGGACGTTCAGCTGAACCTGCGCGGTCTGCACCTGCCCTTGCTGTGTCGCCGCAGCGACATGAGCAGGCAGCGTGCCGGCCAACACGGCCAACGCGCCGCACGACATCAATACAGGTGGCAGAAAACGGCAGCGGCTATTCGAGGGCTTGGGCATGAGAGGCACGAGAAAAGCTTCCAGGCAAGTCGTGAATGGGAATGGTTTGCGGCTTAGCCCCACTACGACGATCCAGCTCACAAGAACTTGCAGTACCGATGGAAAATTTTTCGGGTGAGTCTCGAAACGGCCGCTGCGAGGATCAATACACCACTGCGAGCCACGGCAAGTAGGAGACTTTCAGGCCATATCGCTGCTCCAGGGTGCGCAGCAGGGCTTGCGGTTCGTCCAGGTCGAACACGCCACTGACCTCAAGACCCGCCAGCTGTTGGTCGGACAACACGATGCGCCCAAGGCGGTAGCGCTCAAGCTCAGCGAGCACCTGCCCCAGAGGCTTGCCATTGAAGATCAACTTGCCCCGTTGCCAGGCCAGCTGCGCCTCGGCATCGGGCGTCACGCTCAAGGGTTGGGCGCCCTGCCGAGCAGCCCCCTGGCCAAGCACCACATGCCCGTCGCGCCGCACGCTGAACCTCGCGCCGGTGCCGTCTACCGGCAGCCCTGTCGTTTCGACCACGAAAGGACGGGCATCGGCGGACGTCTCGAACAGCGCTTCGCCAGCCACGACCACCACCCGACGTTCGTGCGCGTCGAATTCCAGCTTTATGGCACTGGCGCTGTTAAGGGTGACACGGGTGCCATCGGGCAAGGTGAGCATGCGCCGCTCGCCGGTACTGGTGTGATAGTCGGACAACCACACAGGTGCCTGCTGCCACGCCATCCAACTGCCCAGCATCAACGCCATGCACGCGGCAACGCCTGCCTTCTGCAGCCATCCCCGGCAGTGCCGCAGCGCCTGGCCGATGTATTTGGCCACCATGCTTTCGGACACGCCGAGCCTTTGCGCGACCTGCCTTTGCGTCAACCCTTCCACGCGGTTGAGCAAGAGCGCCTGACGCGCTTTGGGGGGCAGTTGCAGCAGGGCCTGGTCAAGAATCATCAGGCGCTCGCTCGCCAGCAGCGCCGCCTCCGGTGCCGGCGCGCCACAGGCCACGTGTGCCATGCCCTCGCTGTCGTCGTGGCACGCGGCGAGGCGCTGATCACGACGCAGGGCATCGATCGCAATGTTTCCCGCCACGCGAAAAATGAAGCGGCGCGGGTGCAGCACCGGCACGCCGTGCGCATCGATCTGCGCAAGCCTCAGGTAAGTTTCGTGGGCAACGTCCGCAGCGCGCTGGCGGTCACGCATGCGCCGTGTCAGAAACTGCAACAAGTCGTCATAGTGTTCCTGGAAACTTGCCAGCAGGCCCGGCACGTGAGACGTCAGCATGGTTAGGCAACTACACAGTAAGAGAAATTGTCGGGCGTTAATGAGAAACAGTATCTTTCATCTTCACCGACACTTTCAACGCTGCCGAGCATTTGCCACACTGCCGGACGATTCTTCCCAAGGCCTGCCCCATGACCCTACGCCCTTTGCGCCTCACCCGTCTGCTCACTGTCCTGCTGATGTCGGCGACCTTGAGCGCGTGCGCGCTGTTGCAACCCCGGGATCCGGTTTCGATCAGCGTAATCGGCCTGGAACCCTTGCCTGGACAGGACTTGGAAGTGCGCATGGCGGTAAAGCTGCGGGTACAAAACCCCAATGAAACACCGATCGAGTACAACGGTATTGCAGTGAACCTGGAGGTCAACGGCCAGCCCTTGGCAGCGGGCGTCAGCGACCAGGGCGGACAGATTGGCCGGTATGGCGAGGCTGTGGTCCAAGTGCCGGTGAGCATCACCGCGTTTGCGTTTCTGCGCCAGGCGTATGGGCTAGGCAAGTTGAACACGCTGCAAGGTCTGCCCTATACGCTGCGCGGCAAACTGGCCAGCGGCCCCTTCGGCACGGTGCGGTTCAGTGACAAAGGCACGCTGGACCTGCCCAAGGGCAGCGAGTGGTAGGGCGACACGTGCAGGGCTTAGCGAGCAGCGCTGGCAGCGGCCATCAGCTTGTTGACTTCGCTGCGCACCATGCTGGCGTATTCAGGGGGCGTCATGGTGTCCAGCTCATTGCGCACCCATTCGGCCCATTTGCCCTTGCGCCGAGGTTTTTCAGCGATCAGCCGGGCCGCCTCGCCCTTGGCCTTACCCAGGTTTGCTTGCCACATCTCGAACAGCCGGGCTTTCTCGGCCTCGATCTGTGCCCGTTCCTCGTAGCTCATGTTGGCCAGATTGAAACTCATGGATCACCTGCCTGATGGAAATGACCGGTATCTTACACCAAGGCGCCAGCGCCCACTGCGAGGCAACTTTTCTGGCGCACGAGTATCCATTGTTCTAACGACCCGTCCAGGAGGAGCATGGCATGGCCCGTAAAAATGCCGCAGTACCCGACAGCGACCAGATCAAGGACCAGGTATTCAGCGAGCTACAGGCGCTGATCGAGGAATCCGAGCGGTTGCTCAACGACAGCGCCGCGCTGGTGGGCGAAGAAGCCGAAACCCTGCGCACCCAGATCAGCCTCAAGCTACGTCAGGCCCGCGAAGCCGCCGGTAACCTGCGTGACAAGGCAAAGCCCATGGTCGCGGCCACCCAGGATTACATTGGCGGCCACCCTTGGCAGACCGTGGCTCTTTCAGCGGGCGTCGGCCTGGTGGTGGGCCTGCTGCTGGGTCGACGCGACTGACACCCACCCTGCCGCCTGCTGAGCTCAGGCGGCCTGTGCCAGCGGTATGCCGCTGTGAAAACGCAGCTCTTGATCCGCTGAGGCGATGAGTTCCGCTTCTGCGGCGCGTACCAGTTCAACCCGACGCGCGATGTCCGCCTCATCGCCATAGTGATGCGCCAACTTGAGGTAGCCCTGATAGTGGCGCGCTTCACTTTTGAGCAGGCCGTGATAGAAACGGCCCAGCTCTTCATCCAGGTGCGGCGCCAGGGCCGCAAAACGTTCGCAGCTGCGTGCCTCGATGAATGCCCCGACCACCAGCGTATCCACCAACTTGACCGGCTCGTGGGCGCGCACCAGACGACGCAGGCCCGAGGCGTAGCGACCGGCCGACACAGGGCGCAGCGGTACGCCTCGACGCTTCATCAGCCGCAAGACCTGCTCGTGATGAACCAGCTCTTCGCGCGCCAGGCGCGACATCATGTTGATCAGGTCAAGATGGGTGTTGTACTTGGCGATCAGGCTCAATGCCGTGCTGGCCGCCTTGAACTCGCAATTCTTGTGATCGATCAGCAGCGTTTCCTGATCGGCCAGCGCCGCCTCGATCCAGGCATCGGGTGTGGGGCAGCCCAGGAAGGCGTCGATTTCAGGGATCAGGGACATAAGCGATACGACCATACGGAGACAGGCAGGGGCGGCGATTATAGCGGCGGCAGCCAGCGGCGTCAGTGGCTATGCTTGATGTGCATCAAGCGTCAGCGCAACGCGCGCGGCCTATAGTCTGGCACCGCCTGCCCACCTTCCAGGGAGTACACGCCCATGCAAGCCGTTCGCAGCATTCTCGTCGTCCTCGACCCCGAGCACGCCCACAGCCGAGCGCTGACGCGCGCCAAGCTGATCGCCAGCGTCACGGGCGCACGCCTGCACTTGTTGATGTGTGACAAGCGGCACGATCACAGTGCGCTGTTGAGCCTGCTGGGCAACCAGTTGCAGGAAGACGGCTTTGACCACGTCACCCACGAAGCGGCGTGGCGAGACAACCTGCATGACACCATCATCCACGTGCAGCAGCGCGAAGGCTGCGAGTTGGTGATCAAGGAGCATCGTCCCGACAATCCACTGAAGAGGGCTTTGCTCACCCCTGGCGACTGGAAGCTGCTGCGCGCTTGCCCGTGCGCGGTGCTCATGGTCAAGAGCAAGCGGCCATGGACGGGCGGCAATGTTCTGGCAGCGGTGGATGTGGGCAACCAGGACGAGGATCACCAGCGCCTGCATGCCAGCATCATCGACCATGGCTACGAGATTGCCAGGCTGGCCAAGGGGGCGCTGCATGTGATCAGTGCCCACCCTTCGCCCATGCTGTCGGCGGCCGACCCTGTCTATCAGCTGAGCGACACCATCGAACAGCGTTATCGCCAGGCGTGCGCTGCTTTCCAGGCACAGTACGGTATCACCGACGAGTGCTTGCACGTGGCCGAAGGCCCGGCCGATGTGCTGATTCCCCATACCGAAAAACAGCTGGATGCGGTGGTGACGGTGATCGGTACCGTGTGCCGCACAGGGCTTACCGGCGCATTGATCGGCAATACTTCCGAGGTGGTACTCGATGCGTTGGAGGGGGATGTACTGGTATTGAAGAGTGAAGAGGCGATAGCGCATCTGGTGGGTTCGGCGCGGGGGTGAACCGTATGCAGTCCCTGTTGTGCCGTCTCGACCCTCAAATCGCGCTTGCGAGGTGAGGGTCAAGAGGGTATCTACACGGGGACCTCGCTAGCTGCCGGAGGCGGCGTCAGAGAGCTGTATATGCTAACTGCAACGGCAGCCAACACCTTTCAGCCCAGCGCCTCCTTCACCTTGGCATCCAACCCCTCCCCCGCATTATTGGCCTCGATCCATTCTCCCAACTGCCGGCGCATGGCCGGCGTCCAGAAGTTATGTAGATGCTGGCGAACGCCCTGCACAGCCAGGTCCCGATTCGGCTCGCTGTCGAAGTAATGGGCAATCTGGTTGGCCATCTTCACCAAACTGTCCTGGCTCATTGGCGCACCTCGGCTTTCTCGGCGGTTCGGCGTTCCTGCAACAGCCGACGCTGCTCGTCGCTGAAGTCCTGGTAGCGCTTCTGCCACTGGGATGGCTGGAACACCTTGACCACCTCCACTGCCGTGACCTTGTATTCCGGGCAGTTGGTCGCCCAGTCCGAGTTGTCCGTGGTGATCACGTTCGCACCTGACTCCGGGAAGTGGAAGGTGGTGTAGACGACACCTGGCGCCACGCGGCTGCTGACCTTGGCGCGCAGCACGGTCTGCCCGGCACGGCTGCCGATACCGACCCAGTCACCGTCCTGGATGCCACGGCTTTCGGCATCGGTCGGATGGATCTCGAGGCGATCGGCATCGTGCCAGGCGACGTTGCCTGTGCGCCGGGTCTGGGCGCCGACGTTGTACTGGCTGAGGATGCGCCCGGTGGTCAGCAGCAGCGGATAGCGGCTGTTGACCTTCTCGTCGGTCGGTACGTACCCGGTCAGCATGAACCGCCCCTTGCCCCTGACGAACTGGTCGATGTGCATGGTAGGAGTACCATCGGGCGCTGCATCGTTGCACGGCCACTGCAGGCTGCCGTGGCGCTCGATTTCGGCATAGCTCACCCGGCGGAAGGTCGGCGTCAGGCGCGCGATCTCATCCATGATCTCGGAGGGGTGCCGGTAGTTCATCGGGTAGCCCAGCGCATTGGCCAATGCCACGGTCGCCTCCCAGTCGGCCTTGCCCGCCAGTGGCTCCATGACCTTGCGAACCCGGGAGATCCGGCGCTCGGCGTTGGTGAACGTGCCGTCCTTTTCCAGGAACGAACTGCCCGGCAGGAACACATGGGCAAACTTGGCGGTTTCGTTGAGGAAAATGTCCTGCACCACCACGCACTCCATGGCCAGCAGGGCGGCGGTGACGTGCTGGGTATTCGGATCGCTCTGGGCGATATCCTCGCCTTGGCAGTACAAGGCCTTGAAGCTGCCATCGAGGGCTGCTTCGAACATGTTGGGGATGCGCAGCCCCGGATCAGGGTGCAGCGTCACACCCCATGCCTGCTCGAACTCGGCCCGTACACCTTCGTTGGAAATGTGCCGGTAACCCGGCAGCTCGTGAGGGAACGAGCCCATGTCACAGGAACCCTGGACGTTGTTCTGGCCGCGCAGCGGGTTGACCCCTACCCCTTCACGCCCGATGTTGCCGGTGGCCATGGCCAGGTTGGCAATGCCCATCACCGCAGTGCTGCCCTGGCTGTGCTCGGTCACGCCCAAGCCATAATAGATGGCCGCGTTGCCGCCGGTGGCATACAGCCGGGCCGCGGCGCGAATCTGTTGCGCTGCAACGCCACACACCTCGCCCAGCACTTCAGGGGCATTTTCCGGCAGGCTGACGAAGTCGCGCCAGCGGGCGAATTCTGCGGTTTCGCAGCGCTCGTCGATAAAGCGCTGGGCCAGTAGTCCCTCAGTCACGATCACGTGGGCCAAGGCGTTGAGCATGGCCACGTTGGTGCCGGGACGAAGTTGCAGGTGCAGCTCGGCCCGGGCATGGGGCGAGTCCACCAGGTCGATGCGGCGAGGGTCGATCACGATCAGGCGCGCGCCTTCACGCAGGCGGCGCTTGAGCTGTGAGCCGAACACCGGGTGCGCATCGGTCGGGTTGGCGCCAATGACCAGCACCACATCGGCCTTCATCACCGAATCGAAGCTCTGGGTACCAGCCGACTCGCCCAGTGTCTGTTTCAGGCCGTAGCCGGTGGGGGAATGGCAGACTCGCGCGCAGGTGTCGACGTTGTTGTTGCCGAAGGCCGTGCGCACCAGTTTCTGAACCAGATAGGCCTCCTCGTTGGTGCAGCGACTGGAGGTGATACCGCCGATGGAGTCCCGGCCATACTTGAGCTGAATACGGCGCAACTCGCTGGCGGCATAGGCCACCGCCTCGTCCCAGCTCACCTCCTGCCACGGATCTTCCAGGCGCTTGCGAATCATGGGCTTGGTGATGCGGTCCGGGTGCGTGGCGTAGCCCCAGGCAAAGCGGCCTTTGACACAGGCATGGCCGTGGTTGGCCCCGCCGTTCTTGTCCGGGACCATGCGCACCAGTTGGTCGCCCTTCATTTCGGCACGGAACGAGCAGCCAACGCCGCAATAGGCGCAGGTGGTGATCACCGCACGTTCCGGCTGGCCCAGTTGCACCAGGCTTTTCTCCGTCAGCGTCGCGGTCGGACAGGCCTGCACGCAGGCGCCGCAAGACACGCACTCGGAGGTCAGGAAATTGTCGCCCCCGGCCGCCGCTACCCGGGATTCGAAGCCGCGCCCGGTGATGGTCAAGGCAAAGGTGCCCTGGATATCTTCGCAGGCACGCACGCATCGGCTGCAGACGATGCACTTGCTGGGTTCGTAGTCGAAGTACGGGTTGGAAATGTCCTTCCTTTCGGTCAGATGGTTCGCACCGTCATAGCCGTAGCGCACCTCGCGCAGCCCCACCTGCCCCGCCACGGTCTGCAGTTCGCAGTTACCGTTGGCCGAACAGGTCAGGCAATCGAGGGGGTGGTCGGAGATGTAGAGTTCCATCACGTTACGGCGCAGGCCCGCCAGGCGCGGCGTTTCGGTGCGCACGACCATGCCTTCGGTGACCGGCATGGTGCAGGAGGCCGGGTAACCGCGCATGCCCTCGATTTCCACCATGCACATGCGGCAGGAGCCGAAGGCTTCGAGGCTGTCGGTGGCGCACAGCTTCGGGATGGTCGTGCCGAGCATGGCTGCCGCACGCATCACCGACGTGCCAGCCGGAACGCTGATCGCGCGCCCGTCGATGTTCAGGCTGACCTGCGCCTCGCTGTCGCGGGCGGGGGTGCCCAGGTCAGTTTGCGGATCGAAGATATGGATCATTGCGCGGCCTCCGCTTGGGTCAGCCCGAAATCGGCAGGGAAATACTTGAGGGCGCTGGCGACTGGGTAAGCGGTCATGCCGCCCATGGCGCACAGCGAGCCGTATTGCATGGTGTCGCACAAATCGCGAAGCAGCAGTGCATGGTCATGGCGCTCGGTGATGTCATCACTGGCGATCAGCCGGTCCACCACTTCCATGCCACGGGTCGAGCCGATACGGCACGGGGTGCACTTGCCGCAGGACTCCTCGGCACAGAACTGCAAGGCGAAGCGGGCCATGCTGGCCATGTTCAAGGTGTCGTCGGCAACCACCACGCCGCCGTGGCCGAGCATGGCGCCCACGGCCGCAAAGGCCTCGTAGTCCAGCGGTGTGTCGAAATGGCTGGGAGGTACCCAGGCGCCCAACGGCCCACCCACCTGTGCGGCCTTCAGCGGCCGGCCACTGGCCGTGCCACCGCCGTAGTCCTCCACCAGTTCACGCAGCGTCAAGCCGAAGGCACGTTCCACCAGGCCGCCATGGCGAACATTGCCCGCCAACTGGAACGGCATGGTGCCCAGCGAGCGGCCCATGCCGAAATCGCGGTAGAACGGCGCTCCCTTGGCCAGGATGATAGGCACCGAGGCCAGGGTCAGCACGTTGTGCACCAAGGTCGGCAGGCCGAACAGGCCTTCGAGGGCCGGGAGCGGCGGCTTGGCGCGGACGATGCCGCGCTTGCCTTCGATGGATTCGAGCAGCGCGGTTTCTTCACCGCAGATGTAGGCACCTGCGCCCACGCGCACTTCCAGGTCGAACGCCTTGCCGCTACCGGCCACATTGGTGCCCAGGTAGCCCGCCTGGCGTGCGATGACGAATGCCTGATCAAGTGTGCGGATGGCGTCGGGGTATTCCGAGCGCACGTAGATGTAGCCCTTGTCGGCACCCACCGCGAGGCCCGCGATGATCATGCCCTCGATCAACAGGTACGGGTCGCCTTCCATCAGCATGCGGTCGGCAAACGTGCCGGAGTCGCCTTCGTCGGCGTTGCACACCACATACTTTTGGGCAGGCTTGGCGTCGCGCACGGTGCGCCACTTGATGCCGGCAGGAAACGCAGCCCCGCCACGACCACGCAGGCCGGAATCGAGCACGGCAGCTACCACCTCGGCGCCGTCCAGGGCAACGGCCGCTTCCAGCCCGGCAAAGCCGCCATGGGCGCGGTAATCATCCAAGGACAAGGGTCGGGTGATGCCGGCGCGCGCGAACAGCAGGCGCTGCTGGGTCTTGAGATAAGGCATGTCTTCGACAGCCCCCAGCGCCAGCCGGTGGTCTGCCTCTGCACCGATCATGGCATCCAGCAGGCCGGGCACGTCCTGTGGCGTCACCGGCCCGAAACCCTGGCGCCCCTGCTCACTGTCGCACTCAAGCAGCGGTTCGAGCCAATAAAGCCCACGAGAACTGGTGCGCCGAATGTCCAACTGCACATTGCGCCGCTCGGCCTCGCGCTGCAACGCCTCGACCACTTGGTCTGCGCCGACGGCACGGGCCACCGAATCACCGGGTACATGGACCTTCAGCATGTGGCGCCCTCCTGGCAACCCTTGACCAACTCGCGTAGCCGCTCGGGCGTGAGCCGGGCGTGCACCTGACCGTCCAGCTCAAGGGCCGGCGAACAGGCACAGGCGCCCAGGCAATAGACCGGGCGCAGGCTGATGGCACCGTCGGCGCTGGTGCCATGGTCATCGAGCGCCAACTGCTCGCGCAGCTGTGCGGCCAGGGCCTCGGCGCCACGGCTCTGGCACGACTCGGCCCGGCACAGGCGCAGGGTGTGCCGGGCAGGCGCAGCGGTACGGAAATCATGGTAGAAGCTGATGACGCCCTGGACCTCGGCCCGGCTCAGGTTGAGTGCATGGGCGATCTCACCGATGGCGGCATCGGGAATGTAGCCGACGGCATGCTGAATGGCGTGCAGGATCGGTAGCAGCGCACCAGGCGTTTGCTGGTGATCGGCCACGATACGTTGGACAGCGGGCAGGTTGAACATTTGATCAGGCATACAGCGGACCTCGGCATCACGGCCCGCCCCTGTTGTTGTATTGGCGGGTTCCGGCGTGTTCTGCTGCGGCGCATCAGCCACGTCACGGTGGCGTGGTGCTGACGGCCTCCTTGCCATCGACCGTGCGTCTGCGCGCGGGTCCGACGGCATCCTGCAAGCATGGCACTTGCAGCGCCAGAAGGTTGCGCGCGAACGACCAGGCACATTCTGAAACCGACGTCCGGTTCTTTCACTTACGGTGCGATCGTCGGACGGCGCAGCACAGGGCTGTGCACCCTGACGGTCCAGCGGGTGCAAGAACCGCTTCCCGGGTACCTGCTACCGACACGCGTGGCCAGAACCGGCTCGACTACCTTTGGCGCTGCGTTTAAGCTGGCGCCTTTTCGTACGCATGGAATCGCGTTTGTCCAGCACATACCAAGGAAGCTGCCTTTGCGCGGCAATAGGTTATGAGCTGCTTGGCCCGCCCAGGGCCATCAGCCACTGTCATTGCAGCCAGTGCCGCAAAGGCCACGGTGCTGCATATGCCTCATACGGTAGTGTGCCGCGTGAGGCGCTGCGCATGCTGCGCGGCGCCGACCGGCTTGCGGCTTACGCCTCGTCGCCCACAATCCTGCGCCAATTCTGTTCATCCTGCGGCTCGAGCCTGTTCTGGTCACGCAGTGCAGGCCAATACGCCGATTGGATCTCGATCGCCCTTGGCACCCTCGATACCCCCTTCATACCGACACGTGATACCCACCTGCATCTCGACGCCGCGGCGCCATGGCACCTGCCATCGACCCGGTCTGAGATCGACCCACTGAAAAGGAAGCCCAATGCGTAAACTCAAACTCGCCCTCGCCGCCCTGCCGTTCTTCGTCATCGCCGGTTGCGGCAATGACGCCCTGGAAGGCACCTATGAGCAAACCACGACCGTGATGGGTATCCAGAGCCCGAAACAGACGTGGGAGTTTTCCAAGGACTACATCATCACCAACGGCAACAAGCTGAAGGTGGATGAATGGGAGCGCAAGGATGACATGGTCACCGCCCGCAACAAGGATGGCATGGCGTTGATCAACGTACGCGTGCTCGACGGCGGCAAGCGCCTGGAGGCCGTCGGCGGTAGCGACATGGCCAAGAACGTCTTCGTGCGCGTCGACTAAAAAGCCTGCGCCCCGCCCACCGCCGATAAGTGCATTACGGCGGTGGGCGGGGCATGCCACGCTACAGATCGTCTACGCCCTGCTCAGAGCTTGAAGGTGCTGACCATGTCGTTGAACGAGATGGCCAGGCGCGACAATTCCTGGCTGGATGCGCTGGTTTGATGCGCACCGGCCGAGGTCTGGGTCGACAAGTCCTGGATGTTGATCAGGTTGCGGTCCACCTCGCGGGCCACATGGGCCTGCTCTTCGGACGCCGTGGCGATCAGCAGGTTGCGATCGTTGATCTGGGCGATGTTCCGGGCGATCCGCTCCAGCGATTCGCCGGTCGCCTGGGCCAAGGCCTGGGTGCTGTCGGCCAAGTTTCGGCTGTTGCCCATGGCCTTGACCGCATCGTCGGCACGCGACTGAACGCCTGTGATCATGGCTTCGATCTCCCCCGTCGAGGCCTGGGTACGCGCCGCCAGTGCCCGTACTTCGTCTGCCACCACCGCAAAACCTCGGCCCTGCTCGCCAGCGCGTGCCGCCTCGATGGCCGCGTTAAGCGCCAGTAGATTGGTCTGTTCGGCAATGCCCCGGATCACATCGACCACCTTGGCGATTTCGCGCACGCTACCGGCCAATTCCCCCACGATGACCGTAGACTGCCCGATTTCGCTGTTCACGCTGGTGATGGCCTGCACGGCCTCCCGGGCCTGGTCGCGGCCACTGGCCGCTTCCTCGGACGTCTGCCGGGAGGCTTCGGAAGTGGAGGTGGCGTTGCGAGCCACTTCCTCGACTGCCGCACTCATTTGCGTGACCGCCGTGGCGGCGAGCTGAATTTCATCATTCTGGCGCGTGAGCCCGCGGGTGCTCTCATCTGTGACGGCGTTGAGTTCTTCGGCCGCAGAGGCGAGCTGATCCGCTGCATTGGCGATTTGCTCCAGGGTGCGTTTGAGGCCTTGCTGCATGCCCCCCAGGGCATTTAGCAGTTGCCCGGTTTCGTCGGCGTGACCTGTGGCCACGGGTTTGCTCAGGTCGCCGCCTGCAATGCGCTCGGCCGTGTTCACCGCCAGCGCGATCGGTTTGCTGATGACACGGCTGATGAACATGCCAAGCAAAATGGCCGCCACGAACGCCGCACCGATGCCCAGGTACAGGTTGAGCTTGGCCGCCGCCTCGTTGTGTTTTGCCGCTCGCGCGCCTTCATCGATCTGTCGGTTATTGGACTCGACCATTGTGGTCAATTCGTCGAGCACGGTACGAAACGCCTGATGCAATTCGCCGGCCATCAATTGCCTGGCTTCAGCCAGGTCACCTCGTGCGATGGTGGCTACCGTCCGATCCATGATGGCCTGGTAGGCTGGCCAGTCCTTTTCCATGCGATCGCCGGCAAGGCGTTCATCATCGGCCAGGGGCGTGGCTCGGTAGACTGCAAATGCCTGCTCGCTGCTCTGCCGGTTTTCTTTCATCGACGCAAGAATGGCAGCGCGTTCAGCTTGCGGCGCATTGATGGCGGTGGCCGCCACGAGTCGGTAAAGGTCGCGGCTCTGGGCAATGGCACTGGAGCGTGCCTCTGCAACTTGTGCCACGGACACGAGGTTATTGGAAAACACCTGTTGCAAGCTGGACGAGAGCGAGCCGATTCCTTGGCTACCGACAACTCCAACACTCAAGGTGATCAGTGCGCACAGCGCGAAAGCGAGGTACAGCTTGACCGACAACCTGGCATCGTAGAACCAATTCATGAGTTGAAACCTGAACGAAGTGAGAGAAAACAACAGTGTCAAAAGAGCGGGTGCAACGGACCTGTAGCCGTAGCTTGGGCACCTGGCCTGCCAGCTGTCAGCCGCGCATCATGTCGGCCGCCTGTTCAGTGGCCTCCGTCGTGCGCGTGGCCAGCTTGCGTACTTCATCGGCCACCACTGCAAACCCCCTGCCCGCTTCCCCGGCACGTGCTGCTTCAATGGCCGCGTTGAGTGCCAGCAGGTTGGTCTGGCTGGCAATGCTCTGAATGGTGCCGACGATCTGGGTGAGCTTGGTGATGTTGGATTCCAGGGTGCGCTGGTGCGCAGCCTCCGTCTCACGCATGGCCGACTGCTGATGCTCCAGGTCCACGTCCACCAATGCCCCGACCACACGTAATGGCGCGCCATAAGGGTCGCGCTTGGTCTGGCCACGGGCGCGGAACCAGCGGTACTCCCCGCTTTTCATCTTGAGTCGGTACTCGATATCGAACGGCGTCTTGCCTGTACGGTCGTTCAGGTGCGCCTGGAAGGCTTCCAGGCTGTAGGCCTTGTCCTCCGGGTGCAGGCGTGAGGCCCAGCTGTCCAACACATCCGGAAATTCCTCGACGGTTTCGAAACCCAGCAAACGCCGAAACTGGGGCGACCACCAGAAGGGGTTCTTGGGGTTGACCGGGTCACCGGCGATCACTTCCATGTCCCAGAGCCCGTCGGAGAGCATTTCCCGCGCCAGTTCGAAACGGGTGATGATCACGTCGTGCTCTTGTTCACGTTGCAACTCATCGTGGATGTCGCGCAAGGCGCCAGCAACGCGCAAAGGCACGCCACGTGCATCGCGCAGGGTTTCGCCCTGGGCGAAGAACCAGCGGTAGCTGCCGTCTTTCATGGCCAGGCGGTTGCGCACCCGGTAGGGGGTCATGCCTGATTTGTCGTTCAGGTGGCGGGCAAAGGCGTCCAACGTGGCGGCCTTGTCTTCCGGGTGCAGGCGATCAGCCCAGCTGGCCAGGACATTGGGAAAATCGCGCTCGTCGCGAAACCCCAGCATTTCGCGAAATTGCTGCGACCACCAGAAGCGGTTGCGCGGGTTGACCGGATCACCTGCCACCACTTCCATGTCCCACAGGCCTTCGCTGGAGGCACGGTTGACCAGGTCAAAACGGGTTTCCGAGGCGCGCGCATTGGCGTCGGCCTCCGCCAGCATCAGCCGGGCGTTTTCCAGCTCGCGCTCGAGCTCGGCAATACGGCCTTCACGCGCAGTGGCATGCAACTCACGCGAGGTCCATTCACGTTGCACGTCTGTCCATCTGGGGGCAGTGCGGCCACCGTCAGTGTGGGTTTGCGGGAGGGAGGCAGCCAGCTGCGTGAGCGCCTGACGCTCGCCGCGGTTACGAAAAAGATGAAGCATGGGTCGGTACTC
The DNA here is from genome assembly GCF_900230165.1 of Pseudomonas sp. URMO17WK12:I9. Classification (NCBI taxonomy): domain Bacteria; kingdom Pseudomonadati; phylum Pseudomonadota; class Gammaproteobacteria; order Pseudomonadales; family Pseudomonadaceae; genus Pseudomonas; species Pseudomonas sp. URMO17WK12:I9. The sequence continues at coordinate 40,241 of NZ_OCMQ01000009.1, forward strand.
GGAGGAAGACGAAAAAGACCAATCCCTGGCTTCAATACTGGGTCACGCACAGCAATCGCAGGTCGCGATCACTGCTGCCTGACCGGTAGTGCGTACTACGACAGCAGCACAACGACAAAGGTTGCGCGGCAATGACATCATTACGATATCAGTTATGTGAGGGTGCCAAGCAAGCCCCGCGCGGGCCGCTAGCGCCGGCCACCCACACAGACCAATCAGCCGGCCGGATCGATCAAAGACGCTTGTCGCCCTGGGCCCTTTTGGCAGCCAGCTCAGCGGCAGTACGCTTGCGGCTACGGTGCTGACGGTAGTAACCCATGCCCGCCTGGTAGGCAATCACTGCCAGAATCACCACCGAGGCGACCAGCCAACCGGTGGATGCCATGGCGCTGAAAAATCCGGCAAGCACAGGCTTGGGCCAGTAGCTGACGATGGCCAGGCTCAACCAGGGTGCAGCGATCAAGAACAGGACTGGCGCCCAAAAACCCCAGAAAAGAATCTCTCCCAACACCACGAAATTTTCGTTCCAGGACGGGCCTGGGGATAACGGTTTTTTTTTGGCCATGAATGCTCCTGCTTTCCACGTCGGCACAAGCGGTGCCGTTCCATGCACAGGTTGACGGCAAGGATGCGGAGCAGGTCACAGGCCAGGTCTGCGGTAAATCGGACGGTGGCCATCAAGGGGGCGCTCGTCGGCAACGGCTGGCGATGCCATGTAGGCCCCGGAGAAACATCGCAATGGCATTCGTCGAAATCGAACCCGAAACAGCCTGACTTCAGATTCCCTTCAGATAAGCACTCGACACTGTCTCCCATCGAACCTGCTGGGAGACGTTTCATGACCCACCGTGACTGGAGCCACCTGCTTCCACTGGCCATCGGCAGCCAGGCCGATCGTCAGGCAACATTGTCGCTACACCTGGCAGACGACCCGGGGCGAATGGCCCTCGAGCGGTTCATCCATCAGTGCTTTGCGCTAAGCCATCAGGCCGACATTCAGCATTTCCTGCCGCAATTACTGGCGTTTCACGACAGCCAAGGCCGGTTGACAGCCGCCGCGGGCATTCGCCCAGCCAATGACGGCGCCCTATTTCTGGAGCGCTACCTCGACATGCCTCTGGAAGACGCCGTGTCCCGTGTGGTCGGGGCAACCCTGCCGCGCAGTTGTATGGTCGAGGTGGGCAACCTGGCCTCGCTCAGCGCCGGCAGCGCGCGCTTGATGATCGCTGCGGTCACGTGGCTGCTGGCCTCACGCGGCCTGCACTGGGTCGCATTCACCGGCGCGGCGACGCTGATCAACAGCTTCCAGCGACTGGGGCTGAGGCCCGTCGTCCTGGCGCCAGCCGATCCTGCTCGCCTTGAGGACCAGGCTGAAATATGGGGCACCTACTACAGCCATTGCCCTCAGGTGTTTGCCGGAAATATCCGTTACGGCTTCGATGCCTTGACCCGCTCAGGCGTCTTTCAGCGCCTTGGCTTTCCGGTCCTGACAGAGGAATCCGGTCATGCGGCATGAACTGAACCGCTTCAAGGCCTTGCTGAAGGAACACGCCCAACGTCAGCCTGACGCCATCGCCGTGCAAGGTGCCGACCAGCACCTGACCTATCGCGCCTTGTTCGAGGCGGTCGAGGTACGCGCCGCCTGGCTTGGGAGCCAACCTCAGGGCGCATTCGCCCTGGCCTTGGACAATGGCCCGCAACTGCTGCTGTGGGACCTTGCCGCGCTGTTCGCCGAACGTCCCTGCGTGGTCATCCCTCCGTTTTTCACCCGCGCTCAAATGTCCCATTGTCTCAGGCAAAGTGGCGTCACCCTGGTGCTGAGCGAAAGCGGATGGGACTCGCGCCTTGTCGAGCTGGGCTACGCCCCACACGCCCGGCCGGGGTTCTGGCTCTGTAAATCGTTCGCTGCGGCGGCCATTGCGCCCGAAACGGCAAAAATCACCTACACCTCCGGCAGCACGGGATCACCGAAAGGTGTCTGCCTGAGCGCCGAGGCGTTGCTGGGCGTGGCCCATGAACTTGAGGCGGCTAGCCGCGCCAGCGCACCCATGCATCACCTGGCCGTTCTGCCACTGGGCGTTCTGCTGGAAAACCTGGGCGTATACGCCGCGCTGATCGCCGGGGCCTGCGTGCACCTGCTCAGCCAGCAGCACCTGGGCATCAGCGGCGCCACCCAGGTGGACTTCAAGCGGCTAGTGGGTGCGGTTGTGCAGCGTCAGGCCCAGAGCCTGATCCTTGTGCCGCAACTGCTGATGGGGCTGGTTGCCGCTGTTGAACAAGGGGCGATGCCCGCTGAGCAGCTGAGGTTCGTCGCCGTAGGTGGCGCTCGGGTATCGCCCAGCTTGCTGGCCCGTGCCGAGGCTGTCGGGCTTGCGGTGTACGAAGGCTATGGGCTGTCTGAATGCGCGTCGGTGGTCGCGCTCAACCGTCCGGGCAGCGTCCGCCGTGGCAGTGTGGGCAAGCCGCTGCCCCACGTGCAGGTGCGCATCGCGAAGGATGGCGAGGTGCTGGTGGCCGGTTGCACGCTACTGGGCTACCTCGATGCCGCGCCTTTCGACGGTCGATGGTGGGCAACCGGGGACCTGGGCCATTTGGATGACGACGGCTACCTGTACCTCGACGGACGCAAGAAGCACCAGTTCATCACCAGTTTCGGCCGAAACGTCAGCCCTGAATGGGTAGAGGCCGAACTGACCCAGAGCGGCGTCATTGCCCAGGCATTCGTGCACGGCGAGAGCCTGCCAGGCAACGTGGCGTTGATCTGGCCGATGGACCCGAGCCTGAGTGACGACCAGATCGACCAGGTAGTGGGCCAGTGCAATGCACGGCTGCCCGATTACGCACGTGCCCACCACTGGCGACGCCTCACGGCGCCGCTCAGCGTCACCGATCAAACCCTGACAGCCAACGGCCGCCCTCGGCGCGAGGCGATTCTTGAACGCTATCAATCTCTGATCCGCATACCCCAGGAGTGAGTTCGCCATGTCCTTCTTTGAAACGTTGCAACTGCAAACCGCCCATGAGCGCCAGGCGCTGTTCGGCGTTCCGGTGATCCGCGAGGCCATGGCTGGGCAGGTCAGCCTCGACAGCTACATCGCATTTCTCACCCAGGCCTACTACCACGTGCGCCACACCGTCCCGCTGATGATGGCATGCGGGGCGCGCCTGCCCGCCCGGCTCGAATGGCTGCGCGGTGCCGTGTGCGAGTACATCGAGGAAGAATACGGCCATGAACAGTGGATCCTCAACGACATCGAGGCCTGTGGGGGCGACTGGGAGGCGGTACGCGACGGCCGACCCGCGCAGTCGATCGAGCTCATGGTCGCTTATCTCTATGACTTGATCGCACGGGGCAACCCGGTAGGGCTGTTCGGCATGGTCAACGTCCTGGAAGGCACCAGCATTGCCCTGGCCACACAGGCCGCCGGCGCCATTGCACACAGCCTTTCGCTGCCAGACCGGGCAATGAGCTACCTCAAGTCCCACGGCGCGCTCGACCAGGACCATATGGTGACCTACAGGCAGTTGATGGACCGCCTGGACAATGCCGAAGACCAGCAGGCGGTCATTCACGCGGCCAAGATGGTCTACCGCCTGTACGCCGAGATGTTCCAAACGTTGCCCCGTGCGGGCCAGTCAGGGGTGCGCCATGCGGTTGCATGAGTCGATCGTGGTGCTCACCGGCGCCAGCGGCGGGATTGGCCTGGAGCTGGCCGAGCAGCTCTGCCATGCCGGCGCGCAGGTTTTGGCCGTGAGTCGGCACATGGGCAAACTGGCCAGCTTGATGAACCGCTACCCAGGCAGCCTGCGCTGGCAGTCGGCGGACTTACGGACACAGGAGGGCCGGGCACAGGTCGTGACGCGCGCGCGCGAACTGGGCGGCTTCAATGCGCTGATCAACGCTGCCGGGGTCAATCGCTTCGCCTTGCTCGACCAGCTGGACGAACAGGCCCTCGATGAGCTGCTGGACATCAACCTGAAGGCACCTTTGCAACTGACCCGGGCTTGCTTGCCTCTTCTGCGCGAGCAACCCAAGGCGTTGGTCGTCAACGTCGGCTCGACTTATGGCTCGATCGGCTACCCCGGCTATGCCAGCTACTGCGCCAGCAAGTTCGCGCTGCGCGGGTTTTCCGAAGCACTGCGCCGTGAATTGGCCGACACCCCGGTCAATGTGCTGTACGTCGCGCCACGCGCAACCCGCACCAGCATGAACAGCAGCGCCGCTACCGCCCTCAACCAGGCGCTGAAGGTAGGCATGGACGACCCGGTCTACGTTGCCAAAGCCGTGCTCCAGGCGGTCCAGTCCGAGCGCAGCGAGCTCTACCTCGGCTGGCCGGAGAAAATGTTCGTGCGCCTGAACGGCATCCTGCCAGGGTTGGTGGATCGAGCCTTGCGTAAACAACTGCCCTTGATTCGGCGCCATATCGGCAGCCACATAAAGGAACCGAGCAAATGAAGCCCATCGTACTGGCCAGCCTGCTGGCATTTACCCCGTTTGGCTGGGCGCTTGATCAGACAGGCGCCCAACACCTGCACGACTTGCAGCAACAATGGGCGCATATCCAATATCAGTTGCCCAAGGATCAACGCGCAGGCGCGTTCGAGAAGCTGGCAAACGAGGCGGCCGTTTTCGTCCGCCAGAACCCCAATACACCCGAGCCTCTGATCTGGGACGGCATCATCAACAGCAGCTGGGCTGGCGCAACCGGTGGGCTGAGTGCGCTAGGCAAAGTCAAGGCCGCCAAGGCCAGCCTGGAAAAGGCCATCGCCCTCGACCCTCAAGCCCTGCAAGGCTCGGCCTACACCAGCCTGGGCACCTTGTATGACCAGGTTCCAGGCTGGCCCATCGGCTTCGGGGATGACGACAAAGCCGACACGCTGCTCAGGCAGGCCTTGAAAATCAATCCCGCGGGCATCGACAGCAACTATTTCTGGGGCGATCATCTGGTGCGTCAGAAGCGTTACAGTGAGGCCAGGGCTGCGCTGCACAAGGCGTTGCAGGCACCGCCCAGGCCGGGCCGGGAATTGGCCGATGAGGGCCGGCGTGCCGATATCAATGCTTTACTCGACACCATCAAGGACAAACAGGACTAGACATGCGCCTGCTGCTGGTTGAGGACGATAGCGCGTTGGGTGAAGGCATCTGCGATGGTTTGCGCCAGGAGGGCTATACCCTTGACTGGTTGCAGGACGGCGTCAGTGGCTTGCACGCCTTGCAGCATGAAGCATTCGACGTGTTGATACTGGACCTGGGCCTCCCACGCCTGGACGGCATTGAATTGTTGCGGCGGCTTCGCGCGGGAGGCAACAGCCTGCCGGTGCTGATTCTCACCGCACGCGATGCCTTGGACGATCGCATCGCAGGGCTTGACGCCGGGGCGGATGACTACCTGGTCAAACCCTTCGACCTCAATGAACTCAAGGCACGCCTGCGTGCACTGCTGCGCCGCAGCGCTGGCCGCGCCACGGTGCTGATCGAGCACGGCGGTGTCAGCTTGGACCCGGCAACCCAGCAGGTGCATTTCAAGGGGGCCGAAGTGGTGCTCACGCCCAAGGAGTACCGGCTGCTGCACGAGCTACTCGCCCAGCCCGGCAAAGTCTTTACCCGCGAACGCCTGACGCAGTTGCTCTATGGCTGGGACGAGGAGCCGGAGAGCAATACCCTGGAAGTGAACATCTATCAGCTGCGCAAGAAACTGTTCAATGGCCTGATACGCACCGTGCGTGGTATCGGCTACCTGGTCGAGGCCAAGGTATGAGGTCGCTACGCCAGCGCACGCTGTGGCGCGTCATGCTCTTGCTGCTGATCGGCACCGGCTTGCTTGCGTTGTACAACTACCACGACAGCCGCCATGAAATTAACGAAGTGTACGACGCGCACCTTGCCCAGAACGCACGCCTGCTCCAAGGAGTAATGAGCATGCCAGTGCAAGGCGGCGCGCGTGACGACCTGTACCGTGCCTTCAACGCCGCGCTGGCCCAGGCGGGCCGACACCGGGTGGGGCATCCCTACGAGAGTAAGCTGGCCTTCCAGGTCTGGGACGAAAACGCCACCCTGATGGTGCAGACGCCCAGCGCACCTCGCCTGGATCCGCGGCCCATGCGGCCTGGGTTTTACGATTTCACCAGCGACGACAAGCAATGGCGCGGCTTCGTGCTACCTGTGCCCGAGAAAGGCTGGGTGATCTGGGTGGGTGAACGCGATGACGTGCGCTATGACTTGATCGACCGAATCGTTCGTCACACCTTGATGCCATTTCTGCTGGGGGCCCTGGCGCTTGCCGTGCTGGTATGGGCCGCCATTGGCTGGGGGCTCAAACCGTTGAAGAACATGGCCGACGTCATTCGCGCGCGGCATGCCGAATCACTCGAACCGCTGCAGCTGGTGCCGCTGCCATCGGAGCTCGAGCCCATGCAGGCTGCCCTCAATCGCCTGCTGGCGCAGATCAAGGACCTGCTGCGCCGTGAACATCGCTTCATTGCCGACGCGGCCCACGAAATGCGAACACCCTTGGCGGTGTTGCGCCTGCATGCGCAGAACGCACTGGCTGCCAGCAACGACGTCGAACGCAACAAGGCCTTGACGTTCCTGATGGGCGGTGTGGATCGGTTGACGCGAGTGGTCAACCAACTGCTGACACTGGCCCGCGTGGAGCCTCGGCTCGGCCATCGCCCCCGTGAGCCTGTCGACCTTGCCGAGGTGGTCACCGACATCCTGGCCGAGCTTACCCCTTGGATACTGGACAAAGGGCTGGAGCCCTCGCTGGAAATAGAGGGCGGCGAGCACCGTGTAGCCGTCGACGCCAGCGCGTTGGGCATTGCATTGCAGAACCTGATGTCCAACGCGGTCGAGCACTCGCCTCTCGGGGGGCGCATCACGGTCTCGCTGCGGGGCCACGATGAGCGTGTCGAGTTGGTGGTGGAAGACGAAGGGCCAGGCATCGACGAGGCGAGCCTCTCACGGGTGTTCGAACGTTTCTACAGCCGCAATAGCCCCAACGGCGCTGGCCTTGGGCTGTCGATCGTGGCAACCATCATGGAGCACCTGGGTGGCCGGGTGGTCCTGAAAAACCGAGCGGCGGGCGGGCTAGAGGCAGCGCTGGTGCTGCCGAGGCAATGAGGCGCGGTACCGAGCCTATTACCCAAGGCCAGCCGTACACACCTGCGCCGCCTGCCCCAGCATTTCCCCCGCCAACACCCGAAATCGTCGAGTCAGCACGTTCTCCGGCCGGTCGGATGAGCGCAGCAGATACGTGTAGAACCGCAACTGCGGGGCAAACGGCCGTATGTCGATGCCGGTGTGCAAATACTCTGCCGCGACCAGTGGACTGACCACGCTCACCCCCAGCCCAAGCCCGACCAGTGAGCACACGGTGGCGGCATGGGTAGCGTCCAAGTTGAGCACCCGCGGGTCGTCATCGGCAAACAGCCGGTCGAGCCGAGTGCGCGAGCCGTCAGTGTGCGACAGCGAAATGAATTCTTCGCCCTTGAGGTCTGCGGGCGTCACGGCCTGCAAGGCACCGAGCCGGTGCCCCTTGGGGAAGATGCACACACCCGGTACATCACAGATGATCTGAGACTGCACGCCCGCCATGTCCTCGGCCACATAAGACACCAGGCACACGTCGCAAAACCGGGTCGCGGCCCAGTGTGCCACGTTCGGCGAGTCGTTGGTGTGGATGGAGATATGAACGTGCGGGTTCTGCTGACGAAAGCGCTGGATGATCTTGGGCAGCAAGCCATGGGTCAGGGAAGGCACCGCACCGATGCGCAATTGCCCGGTGCCCCCGCGCTTGAGGTGCTCGGCGGAGGTTTCCAGGCTGTGCAGCCCGATGAACGCGCGCTCCACGTCGGCGAAGAACTGCGCGCCCTCATCGGTCGGCAGCAAGCGCCCCCCTACCCGCTCGAACAACTTGAACCCATTGGCCCGCTCCAGTTGCGCGATCAGCCGGCTGACATTGGGCTGGGAGGTATGCAGCGCCTGCGCCGCTGCTGTCATGGAGCCGCTGAGCATGACCGCGCGGAAGGTTTCGATCTGCTTGAAATTGATGGCCATATCATTTCTGCATGACGGGTTGATGTATTGTCATTTGATTGCATGACGCGCAGATTTTATAACTACAACCACATCGACGTCTGCCCCGATGCAGCGCGATACCCCCGAGCGCATACCGGCAACAACACACATAAAACCGGTGCTCCAGCGTCACTTCAGCTCTGCCCTTGTACTCACGCATCGCTCCAGCACATTGGCGCGATGCAGCCCGGTAATCAGGAGGCATCATGTCGTTCTCGTATAAAAAACTAAGCGCTGCACTGGCCCTGACGTGCGTGGCGTTGGCGGCGGTATCCACCGTTCAGGCCGCCGACCTGCCAGCAGTTCCAGCAGCCATCAAAGAGGCGGACCACCTGCGCGCGGGTGTGCGCTGCGACCAGCCACCGTATGGCTATCAGGACAACAAGGGTGAATTCGCCGGCGTCGAGGTCGAAATGGCCAAGCAGATTTCGCTTTGGGCCCTGGGCTCGAAGGACAAGGTCAGCTTCACCTGCGTCACCGCCGAAAACCGAGTGCCGCAGCTGCTGGGCCGCAAGGTGGACTTGCTGATCGCCACGCTGGGCGTCACCCCGGAACGCCAACGGGTGATCGACTTCACCACGCCCTACCGGTGGGGTGCCAGTGACGTGGTCGTGAAGAAGGACAGCCCGGCCCGGACCATCGCCGACCTCAAGGGCAAGACCCTTGCCACGCTCAAGGGGTCGGTGCAGGCCAAGTGGTTCGAAGACCACATGCCCGACGTCAAGACCCTGCGCATGAACAGCGCAGCCGATGCCCTGCAAGCCTTCCGCCAAGGTCGCGCCGACGCCTACACCCACGATGCCGCGACCCTGGTGGTGGTCGCCGACAACGACCAGGATGCTCGCCTGATAGGCCAACCGTTCCAGATCTCCGACGCGGCCATCGGCGTGCGCAAGAACGAAGCGCAATGGCGCGACTTCCTGAGCGCGGCGGTATTGCGCATGCGCGAAGAACACCTGTTCCGAGGCTGGGTGCAGCAGTTCGTACCCGAAAACATCCAGAGCTACTACATCAGCGTCTTCGAGCAGGCCAAGCCTGCCGAAGCACTTTGATCGGCCGCCATCATGGAGTTCGACGTCCATTATCTGATCGAGCAATGGCCTGCCCTGCTCGACGGTGTGCTGATGACGCTGCGCATCACGGCCCTGGCCATCCTGTGTTCCCTGCTGATCGGGGTGCTGGGCGGGGCAGTGCGCGTCATGAAGGTCCCGGTGCTGTCCCAGGCAGTGGCGCTGTACGTGGAGTTGATCCGCAATACGCCGATCCTGGTGCAGTTGTTCTTCATCTTCTATGGCCTGCCGGCCATTGGGCTTGGGCTGTCGCTGTTCTGGTCGGGGGTGGTGTGCCTGTCGCTGTGGGCCGGTGCATACCAGATCGAGAACATCCGCGGCGGGCTGGCCACGGTGGAGCGCGGCATGCGCGAGGCGAGCCTGGCACTGAGCCTCAAGCCCGTGCAGTACTTCGCGCTGATCGCCATGCCCATCGCGTTTCGCACCAGCCTGCCGGCGATGCTCAACACCGCGATTTCACTGCTGAAGAACTCTTCCTATCTACAGGCCATCGGCCTTGCGGAATTGACCTTCGTCGCGGTGGACCGCATCGCCACGGACTTTCGCGCCATCGAGATGTTCACGGCCATCTGCGTCATGTACCTGGTGCTGGTGGGGGGGCTCGCGTTGATGACTGCGCGGCTGTCTGCCCACCTGCAACGCCCTTTCCGGCAGTGAGGCGACCATGAATTTCCTACTCGAAAACTGGAGCTTCGTGTGCAAAGGGTTGTTGATGACCCTGTACCTGGCTTTGGTGGTGTTGCTGTTCACCACGCTGATCTCGGCCGTGCTCGGCGTGCTGGCCACGGTCAAGAACCGCCTGTTGGGGTGGACGATCCATGCCTACGTGGAGCTGTTTCGCTCCATTCCGCTGATCGTCAACGTGTTCTTCATCTTCTTCGGTGCGCCGATGTTCGGTGTGGACCTGAGCCCGTTCGCCGCCGTCACCGTGGGCCTGACCCTGTGGGGCAGCGCCAACGGGATCGAGATCGTGCGTGGCGGGCTGGAGTCGGTGTCCAGGCACCAGTGGAAAAGCGCCTGGGCCCTGGGCCTGCGCCCCTGGCAGATCTACCTGCACGTGGTTGTGCCGCAGTCGATGAAAGCCATTCTGCCAGCCTACACCGGGCTGCTGACGATCCTGGTGCAGGCCACGTCCCTGGGCGCTTTGGTGGGTGTGGGGGAGTTTCTCAAGGTCGGCCAGATCATCATCGAGCGTGAAACCGTCATGACCGGCGTCAGCCCTGCCTTCGCGGTCTACGGCGTGGTGTTGCTGGTGTACTTCGTCATCTGTTCGGCGCTGACCTGGCTCAGCCGTTATCTCGAACGTCGTCTGGGTCGTCCGGCGGCACGTACTTCCATTGAAGAGGTTCCAGCATGCAAGCATCCAAAGTCAGTCGGCGCCTGAAGGAAAGCACTGCGCCGCAAGTGAACGAGTACATCTACCGCCCGCGCCTGGAAGGCTTTGCCAGCGGCTTCGCGAACCTGGGTAACGTCAACAAGGCGCACATCCTGATGCTGGCCGAACAGGGCCTTATCCGCGGCGAACATGCCAGCGTGCTGGCCAAGGGTGTGCTGGACATGGAGCAGGCAGGACCAGAGGCGGTCGAGCTGGACCCTTCGCGCGAGGACGCCTACTTCAACTACGAGGCGCACCTGATCGAGCATATCGGCGCTGACATCGGCGGGCGCCTGCACACCGGTCGCAGCCGCAACGACATCCTGGCCACCCTCGACCGCCTGCGCTGCCGCGACCTGCTGATGGACCTGATCGACGAATTGGCAACGGTACGGGCCACGGCCCTGTGCTGTGCCAAGCGGTACGCCGAAGTGGTGATGCCCGGCTACACGCATCTTCAACCGGCCCAGCCAATCACCTACGGCTATTACCTGAGCGCAGTGGAACAGGCTCTGGAGCGCGACAGCAAGCGCCTGACTCAGACGCTGGAGTCGATGAACCAGTGCCCGCTGGGTGCCGCTGCCTTCGCCGGCACGCCGTTCGACATCGACCGCGCGCGCACCGCCGAGCTGCTGGGCTTCGACGGCTACCTGGACAATGCCCTGGATGCCATCGGCTCGCGGGACTTTCTGCTCGAAAGCCTGTCGCACCTGAGCAACCTGGCGGTGTTCTGGAGCCGCGTCGCGCAGGACTATTTCGTGTGGAGTACCCATGAGTTCAACCTCATCGACTTCCCCGACAGCGTCGCCGCCACGTCCAGCATCATGCCGCAAAAGAAGAACCCCACCGTGCTGGAGTACCTCAAGGGCCGCAGTGGCCATATCGTCGGCCTGCTGATGGGTGCGAGCGTGACCATCAAGGGCACCAATTTTTCCCACACCGGCGACGGCAACCGCGAAGGGACGCGGGGCTTCTGGGAGGCCGCCGAAGAAAGCCTGCGCTGCCTGAAACTGCTGGACCTGGTGCTGCGCACCGCCACCCCCAACATCGACCTGGCGGCACGCCGCGCCGGTGAGGATTTTTCCACCGCCACCGGTTTGGCCGACCTGATGGTGCGCGAGGTCGACCTGTCGTTCCGCGAAGCCCACCATGTGGTCGGGGGCGTGGTGCGCATGGCCATGGACCAGGGCCTGCCGGCCCATCAGATCACCACCCAGATGGTCGATGCCTGCGCCCTCGAGCAGCTGGGTCATGCCCTGCACCTACCCGAGCAGAAAGTGCGTGATTGCCTGGACCCGGTCAGCAACGTGCAGGGTCGCAGCTCCGCCGGCGGCCCGTCGCTTGGGTCGCTGATGCCAAGCCTCGCCCGCGCCAGCGAGCGCCTGAGCGCAGAGCGTACGGCCAACCAGCAACGCCGCGCGCGCATGAGCGAGGCCGACCTCAACCTGCAAGCCCTGACCCGGGCACAGGCGGGCCTATGAGCACGATCCTGACGGTGCGCGACCTGCATAAAAGCTTTGGCACCCATGAAGTGGTCAAGGGCGTCGACATGGACGTGCGCCAAGGCGAGGTGGTGGTCATCATCGGCCCCAGCGGCTCGGGCAAGTCCACCTTCATCCGCTGTCTGAACAGCCTGGAACCGCCCTCCAAGGGCACCGTGGTGGTGGGCGATGGCGATCAGACCCAGGCGGGAAACCGTAAAGCCCTGGCCCGGCTGCGCGAGGACGTGGGCATGGTGTTTCAGGACTACACGTTGTTTCCGCACATGACGGTGCTGGCCAACATGATGCTTGCCCCAGTCAAGCTCAAGCGCGCAACCAAGGCGCAAGCCCAGGCCCATGCCCTGGCCTTGCTCGAGCGCGTCGGCCTGCAGCACAAGGCCGGGCATTACCCGGCCGAGCTGTCAGGCGGCCAGCAGCAGCGGGTGGCGATCGTTCGCGCCTTGGCGATGAAACCCAAGCTGATGCTGTTCGACGAGCCCACCTCTGCGCTCGACCCGGAAACCGTCGGCGACGTGCTCAACGTCATGAAGGGCCTGGCGGCCGAGGGCATGACCATGATCGTCGTCACCCACGAAATGGGGTTCGCCCGCGAAGTGGCCGACCGCGTGGTGTTCTTCGATGCCGGCAAGGTCATCGAGACCGGGCCGCCGTCGCAGCTCTTCAGCGCCCCTGAACAGGCCCGCACCCGGCAGTTTCTGCAAAGCGTCCTGCGCTGAACGAACATCCTCTTCCCAATGCCGGTGCGCCCGCTTGCACCGGCCAAGCGTGGCTGCGCGCCAGCCAGGAGTATTCCAGATGAACCAAGCGACCCAATCGCTGGACTCACCGGGCCTGCGCCCCATGATCCAGATGGAGAACGTCAGCAAGTGGTACGGCAGCTTCCAGGTGCTCAAGAACATCAACCTCAGCGTGCAGCCAGGTGAGCGCATCGTGCTGTGCGGCCCATCCGGCTCAGGCAAGTCGACCACCATTCGCTGCCTGAACCGCCTTGAAGAACACCAGCAGGGCCGCATTGTCGTCGAGGGTGTCGAACTGACCGACGACGCCCGGCAGGTCGAAACCATCCGCCGCGAAGTCGGCATGGTGTTCCAGCACTTCAATCTGTTCCCCCACCTGACCATCCTGCAGAACTGCACCCTCGCGCCCATCTGGGCCCGCAAGCTGCCGCGCCACGAGGCGCAAGCCCTGGCGATGCATTACCTGGAGCGGGTGCGTATTCCCGAACAGGCGCACAAGTACCCTGGCCAATTGTCCGGCGGCCAGCAGCAGCGCGTGGCGATTGCCCGGGCGTTGTGCATGAAACCCAAGATCATGCTGTTTGACGAACCCACCTCGGCACTGGACCCGGAAATGGTCAAGGAGGTGCTCGACACCATGGTCAGCCTGGCCGAGGACGGCATGACCATGGTGTGCGTGACCCATGAAATGGGCTTCGCCCGGACCGTGGCGCACCGGGTGGTGTTCATGGACCAGGGCGAGGTGGTCGAGCAGGCTGCGCCAGCGGTGTTTTTCGAGCGTCCTTTGAGTGAGCGAGGGCGGTTGTTCTTGAGTCAGGTGTTGCATTGAGCAGGGGGGTGCCCCTTGGGCGCCAACTGAACCACTAACAGGCACCTGAGCGACAACCTGCTCTTGCTTTCGACGGTAGGATCGAGCCGCGCATCCACCGCGAGCATGCCCCGCGCGTGTTGTAGGCCGGGGCAGCTTAACTCGCTGCATCGACGCGCTTGAACACCGCCTCTACTCCAGGTTCCAGTTGATTGACCGCGCCGAGATACTCGATCAACTCTGCCGCCCGGCTACCACGCAGCCCGGCCGTGGTCATTTCTCCATCGACCACATAGCTGTACACACCACTTACCGCAAACGCCTTCAAACTTCCGATGTGCCGCGCCTGATCCGCCAGCGTCTTCTTGAACGCCTGCCCCTCGAAAAACCGGCGCCGTGCCACAGGGTTTCCGAAGGCGACTTCCATGATCACCAGTTCGGCGCGCGCCGGCGTGGCCGTGTGTGCCACGTCTGGCGCCGGTGGATGGCTCCCATCGTTCTGGAAAGGGGCGCACAGGTGCAGTTGCACTTTCAAGACCGAGGTATCCTGCGCCAGGGTCGGCGCGAGTTTGTCGCGCACATACGCTTGCAGATCTTCTAGGCTTTGGCGTGGGCTCATGTGCACATGGATCCGATCGGCATGATCGAGCCCATTGAGGCGCTCGTCCGCTAGCCGGTTCACCACCCTCATTGATCCGTGCGGCAGGTCGTACGCCAGCGTTTCCTCGAACATGTTCTGCTCGTCCGAAAACAATAGAGGGCTGGCTTGCTTGAAGCGCTCCTGCTGGTCGGCGGACTTGAAGCCGATCTCTACACCGCCATCGAGTTCGTAGTCTGCGATCTCTCCCACGCCCTCGGCCAATGGCCAAAGGTGCGCGTCCTGATTGCGCGAGAAGTGGTGCTGGATGTACAAGCCCAACCCTGGCAACCGGGAGCACAACGGCCCGTGCACGTCGCGCCAGTAGTGGGCGAAGATGGCGTGTGGGACGCGCTCGCGTCTTTTGACCGTGGTGTAGCTGTTGATGGTGATCGTCATGGTCTGACCTTGTTGAGCTTGTGGGGTGTTTAGAGTCAGAGCTGGCTGTGGGGGACGGCGTTCAGTCGAGGTCATTGCGGCGTGGCTAGAGGGAGTTGGGCGTAACAGATCGAGAGGCTTACTGGCCGAGAGGTGCAGTCAACGGGGACTTCTTGATCAGCAGACCTGATAGAATTCCCGCTTTTGCGCTTGATCGTGGACTGAGCACAAGACACGGCTAATAGACCTCCTCTCTGAGGACGATGGCGGTGACCGGTCAGTAAAAAGCGCTCTACATCAGTAGTAACCGAGAGATTTCCGAATGCCCCCCGAAACGCCAGAAAACGCGGCCAGCCCCATGGATACGGTAGTGAGACGGTTTTCTGTTGCCCCCATGATGGATCGGGTCGATTAGAAATTATCGACCAGCAAATACTGAGGACTGGGGCACTTGAAGTTTTGTTGTAGCAAAATTTTAGCAAGATTGAAGTGGTGACCTCGTAAATGCTACTTGCTCTGCGACTAAAACGACTAGCTCCGGACCGAGTTGACCGAAGCCAAGCTCAACATCTAGAGGCTGGTCGAGATCAACCAAGCGCTCTAAGGCCAGATCGCTGCCGAAGCCAGACGCGCGAACGGCACGTATGTCCGGCTGGTAATGCTCCAGAATTAGCTGAGGACCGGCCAAGCGATAAGCATGTCGACCTGGTTCTCCGACCAGTGACCGCTGTTGAGTGGAAGGCGTACGCGCGGCAGCTGCATGCGGATGATAGTCCGTCGCCGCTTTCTAAGGCCTAGACTCTAGATGGACTAGTTAATTCAAGGTCGGCGTTTTTCTGCTGCCGTCGGTCATAGGCTTGCGAGATTGCCCCTTGCTCGCCTTTGGCTGAACGGCACCTAGACTGACGGATTTGCAATCCGAACAAAAACCCTTATATATCATTGAGTTACAGTCTTATCGATTCCGTAATTTTTCGTTTACATAGACCTTCTGAGTCAGTGAATTCAAGAGTGCGTGACCCAGTTGCGGAACTGATTTCAAGAGCACTTTGCCCCCCCTTGAAATGTCGAAACCCCAAAATTATCCAGCTATTCCAGCGAATTCAAACCCCACAACTTTGCCGCTTTCATAGCTCCAGCATGTCGCTAAGTCGCTCGGTTTGAAAGTTCAGAGGTTGAAGACCGCGATCCTGAGCGCAGAAATGCATGCCGGTCAATCCCTTGAGGCAGTGCCTTCAAGGCCTAGAGCCTGTAAAAAAGAGCCCTCACCAGACCTAGAACAAAGCGCACCACGGACTCTGCTTTGTCCTTGGCAGGAGGCTGCCCCTAACCTGCATGACTAGTGCAGTACGGAACAGCCCAAGCACCGATTGTGCTGCAGCAGGAAAGGGAAAAAGCGCTAAAGCCTCGCTACATCAGGAGTTGGGTGCCTTTTTCATTCTGGCATTTGCGTATACATGGGCTTATATTGGCATCGACTAGCGCATGGTTTGCGTCAGTTTTACCCCTTAAATAGCCCAAATTCACACCACTAAGGCCGAGCTGCCATTGCTGTGACCTTGCCAGACCGGGGAAGGATTTGAACCCACCCGTAGCTCTCGAGAGCCTGCCATAGGTCAGAAGATACACCTATCTAGTGTCACCTGCTGGTCCATCTAGGCCGAAGGCGCCCTAGAATTTGCCCTAAATTTGCCTCAAAATTCTCGTACCTGGAGCATGTGCATGGATGACCAAGCCTCAACCACAGCCGACATCCTTGAGCTATTGCAGCTCAACCAGATCGCTATCAGGGCAGCTCTAGAGGAGCTTTCGCTATGGGTTAGCCATCGCGGCTCAATACACGTACATGAGAATATCATGAGTGCTTTAGCAACCCTTGATTTACATGCTGAAGCGATTTCATCCGGGCTTGAACGCCTCCGGGCTTGAGCAATTGCGTACGTATCGACAGACTCTAAGGCGTCGAGGAAGAAATCAGCAGCTGATCAGCGTCGCTGATAAATTTTTCTCTACCTGCAGGGCCAAGCGAAAAGGTACTAACATGCTTGTGTACGCTCAAAGTTGCCTGAGGCCCACCCTTTTATTGCCAATGCTTTTGTATTTGCCTCATATAAATGGCTGCGTGGCGTGCAATGTCTCAGAAGCTCATAGCGTGGCACAGCTACCGCTGGGCTTTTCACTTGCACCTTACATCTATCGATCTCCGTGGCAATCTTTTTTCTGCGTCAAGCACACTGAAGAAGTTTCATCACACTTAGACAACCCTTGGATGAATTTGAATTGACTCCTAAAGATATAGTAAAAGACTGGAATGGTTTTGAAAAATTCGTTGCCCATCTACACGAAGACGGCGAGGTTGAAGTTTCGCACGATCAAACCTTAACGGGACGTTCTGGGGCAACGCGTCAGATTGATGTGGTTGTCGAGCATAAGAAAGGCCCATATACCTACCTGACTCTTATAGAATGCAAATATTGGAAAGAGTCTGTAAAGCGCGAACAAATCGATGTTCTACATGCAAGCATGCTAGACCTCAATGCTTCCAAAGGAGTTTTCTTTACCACAAAGGGATTCCAGCGCGGCGCATTGAAATACGCAGAATCTAAAGGAATTACGCTCTATAAAGTTCGAGAACTTACAAATGAAGAATGGGGGCGCCCTGGAAAAATCATTGACCTTTACCTACATGTTTTGCAGCCAACTCTAAAATCAATGAGCCCAAACATCACTGGAATATCCAACACGAAAATAAATGACGTCATTGAACGAATCGACATTCCTATTTCTCTAGGCACTAGCAAAGGATTGTGCCCCATATTCTCGAAACACAATAACAAATATGAAACTCTGGAAGCGCTACTGGACCATTACATATTTGAGAGCCTGGCATTGACGATGAAAAAACCATTCCTCATCAACGGTGGCGAGGAATGCACTCGCTACTTAGTTGCACCAATAAACCTCGAGTTCGCTGAACCGCTTGTGATAAAGCCATATGACACATACCTGCTTATAGACCAAATAAAGCTCGAGATTGGCATTAAGCTCATGCAGTCAAGAATATACATTGACCGCTCAAGCAAGATGAAGTACGCACTTGCAGTTTACGACTGCATTACCAAACAAACATTTGCAGTTTCTGAAAATGCGGCCAAATCTTATGCAGACTGGAGCTTGTTAACTCCAAATGATGAAATTACCGATACTGAAGCAGTTACTAACGGCAGCATAATCTCGGCAACAGTTAAAGGTTATTTCGACCCTCAAGAAATGTCTGGGCTACTCCCCACAGAGCTGGTGCTATAATCAATAGCGCAGGAGCCTTTGTACAGATCGTCTGGTCGTTTAGTCTAACGAGGGTGTGGAGGCACCTATACAAAGAAGCCGCTTACTCAGGATGATAATTTAAAAAACAATAGACACCAAGTGGCATCAATTGTCCGTTATTTCCAGAGTACGAGGTGATGAATTTCGTTAACGAATTAGCCCGTGGCAGTGCTTATATTTTTCTCCACTACCACAAGCGCATCGCTCATTCCTCCCCTGCTTAGGGTAAAAGCCTGGCAGCTTGGTTATATCGAATACCGTAGGAGTCTGTGCAGGGGTATACACAAGACCTCGTATCACTGACGCGCCTCCTCTCCCGATCATGATTGACTCGCCGTCAAAATCATATATAACATCGCTACCATCAAACTCACCCCCTCCAGTTCGTAGCACTCCACCATTAAATTTAAACTCAATATCTCTGCCCTCAGTACAACTCACCTCTATCCCCTTGTAGTACATTTGTAGACGCTCTATGACAATCTTCTTCGGCGGCTCAACCCTCAGAACTACGTCAAAGATACCCTTCCCGCTTCGGATATTAATACGCTGCCCTACCACCTCCACATCCCAATTAGTACACAATAGTTGAATTTGATTGTCATGCACACTTGCAATAAGATTACCAGACCGATCAAATATTTTTGCATTCACAGAAAATGGCAACCCAGGAGCGACCGGTTTAGACAAGGAAAACATATCCTCCCCACAAATTCTTAATAAAACCTTTGACCGGTATGCTGTAACCCCTCCCATCTCGATAACGGGATGTTCACTTCCAACATCCAAGACACCCCACGAGAAATTATTTTGCTTACATCTGGGATTAGCAGCAGACTTTAAAATAGATTCCGAAGAGAGCATGCCACGTGTTTTTCTATCATGACATCCCCCACACAATAAAACGATATGATTTGGATCATGAGTAACCGCATCACTATATTCTATTCCAATGTGATCGTACTGATAAAAAAAACTACCGCAGACCACACATCCAAATCCGTCGCGTTGTCTCACAGCGCGCTGGACGTCAGCGGGGATATTACGTGACAAGCCATTTTTATTTTTCTTAACGCCTTTCATAATCTTTAGTCCTTCTAACAATCAAAATAAAAAATTAATCCCAAAACACGAAATTGCATTGTAGCAAATCATCTCTCAACGATAGCCCATATCGATTAACCCCGGAAGCATTGAGGCGAAGACACGACTATGGATTACTACTTTTACGAGCACTGGCTATTTCGCGTACGAAACTCTGACAGGCCTGCAGCGCTTTTAATCCGTCGTCGCCGTCGCCGGTGATGCCGACAATTCGTTGAGCATGCGCTGGGTCAAGTTCGGTTCGCGTGGCTCCATGAACCACGCCGCCGGCGCCGGCGGCGGCTCGCAGCCCACCGTCGCCACCTGCGGGGGCACGGGCGCCGGCGTTGAGTAGGACTGACAGCCGCAGGTCAGCAGTAGCAAGCCTGTCACGCAGGCGATCGCGCTCGCTTTGAGCATGGGTAAGTTCCTTGTGGTGAAGTTGATCTTGCGCCTGCAGGCGCTGCTCGAGCGCGCCCCGCTTGGCTTGTTGCTGCTGGACCTGCTCCAGGACCGTCGAGACGGCGCTGGCCTGCCGCTGAGCATATTGCCGTTCCACGTCGGCCAGCTCGCGGTCCTTGCTGGCCAGCTGTCGCCCGTACTCATTGCCCTGCCAGAGCCAGGCGCCCCGGCCACCGACGCACAGGCCCAAAAGCAGCACCAGGATCGCCAAGCGCCAGTTCAGGCCCATCACTGCAGCACCTGTAGCGCGGCCTTGTAGAACGCCTCACGTTCCTCCAGGCCGTTGGTACCGCCATTGATCCGCTTGGTGATGGCCACGAAAGCCCCCTTGTCGGCCAGGCTGTTCAGCCCCTCCTTGTGCCAGAACCAGGCCGCCGAGTTCGCCGCATGCTCTGGCTGCTCGAGCAGTTCGGGGTGGTTGAGCAGATCCAGGCCCAGGGCCTCACCACAGCGCGCGTGGTTGTCGCGCCCAGTAATCTGGATCAGGCCGTGGCCGCGATACTTCTGCCCGTCGCCGTCGGCCTCGGGCGTATTGCCCAGGCGCGCGGCCAGGGGGCCGGTGTCGTACTTGGACAGGTACTTGTCACTGCCCAGCTCGCGCACGTAGCGGAACTGCCCGGACTCGTGCCCGACCTGGGCCAGGAAGGCCGCGCGGCGCAGTTTGGTGACGATGCCCCATTTGCCCATGGCCGCATTGAGCGCAGGAACAAAAACGCCGGCGTTGCGGCCGGCGTTGGGGAAAATCTGCTGCAGCTGTCGAACGGTGATGGTCATCTTGTCTCTCCAGGTAGGGGGCATGGCCCCGCGTTACAGCTGCTCCACACGAAGCGGCTTGTCGGTTTTCTTGGTCTTCTTGCCCTTGGCTTTCGCCTTGCCCTTCTTGCCGCCGTTGCACTCGACGGTCGTGGTCCACCCGGACTGGGTGAATACCTGCTCCACCCCATCCACCAGGTACTCGCCGTCCAAGCCTGGCTTGAAGCCCTGGGCGTTGATCGAGCGTTCGGCGAACAGATCGGTGCGCCCAGGCATTTCCAGGCGGACGCCGGCAGTGCTGCGGTTGAACGCTGCCAAGCGCGCCTTGGCGGCCTGCTGGGCGGCGGTCTTGTTGGGGTAGACGTGCCGGTCGGTATGCACCGGCGGCAGGCTGTCCGGGGCGTCGTCGTTGCCCAGCTCGACCACCTGCAGCTTTCCGGTCTTCGGGTCTTGGTGCTGGGTCTTCACCGCCTTCTGCGTGTTGCGATCGCCAAGGCGAAATTGGTAACGGTTCACGTCGCTCTTGTTGATCGTCACCACCGACATTGCCCTGCCGGTGGTGCTCTGCCCGCCCTGGCGTGGCATGACCAGCAGCTTGCCTTCGGCCACCTTGGCGGTGCAGTCGTACTGCTTGGCCAGGCGGGTGATGAAGTTAAAATCGGACTCGTTGCGCTGGTCGACGCGCTCGACCTTGGTGGCCACCGAACACACCGGCTCCCAGCCGTTGCGCTTGGCGATGTCGCCGACGATCTGCGACAGCGGCACGCCCTCCCAGCTACCGCTGCGCACGGTCTTTCCGCTGCCGCGCATGTCACTGGCCTTGCCGCGCACGACGATGGTGTCAGGCGGGCCGGTCAGCTCGACCTCGTCGACCGTGTAGGCGCCCAGTCGGGTCAGGGCCTGGCCTTCGTAGCCCATCAGGACCGCGACCTGGCTTCCGCGCGAGGGCAGCGCCACGGCCTGATCGCGGTCGTCAATGCGCAGCTCGAACTCGTCCGACTCCATGCCGGGCTTGTCCGAGGTGCGCAGCATCAGCAGCCGATCGTTGATCAGCGCCGTGATGTCGTTGCCGTCAGCGATGATCTGATAGGTAGGTTTCATGTGAGGCTCCAGAAACGGAAAACCCGCACCGGGCGGGGTTCGTGACGCGTAACGCTGCCTTAGCCGAACAGCTGCAGCAGCTCGACGGCAGGTGCCGCCAGGTCAGGTAGGTGGATGAGCAGACCGGCGCGGTACGGCTGCGCCTGCCTGGCCAGGTCCGGGTTAGCCTCCAGCACCGCCTCGACGGTGCCATTGAGGTGTCCGTAATACTGCTGGCAGAGCACGTCCAGCAGATCCCCGTCAGACGTTCTGCAGGTCGTTGCCATAGCTCACAAACTCCAAGGTGAAGCCCTGCTTACGCGGGATGCCGCCGGCGAGCAGATTGCTCTGCTCTTCCTCGACGCTGACCAGGCACCAGTCGCCCAACACCTCGCCATAGCCGGTGACCAGGTTCAGTGGCCGCAGGCCTCGCCCGATCGTGCGCAGGGTGTTGAGTTGTTTCAGCCCGCCCTTGTGGTGAGGGAAGATCGCGCCCTTGAGAGTGATCTTCTCTTCGCCCAGGCCGACCGCCTGCTGGGCCACGCTTCGCCGCAGCCGCTCCTGGCCAGCCCAGCGAAACGATGCCTGCCGACGCAGCTCGTCGAACGCGGCCGTGTCGAGGTTGAAGTAGTACGGCTGCACGTTGGGGTCGTGCGTCTGGATGATCAGCAGGTGCGGATACGGTGCCACGGCCTGGGGCTTCGGGGTTGCCGAGGCTGCCAGGCTGCTGGACGGCACGACGCTGGCCAACGCAGGGCTGGCCTTGCCGGCGAACTGAATCACCTTTGCCGAGACCTTGCTGGCCACCTGCTTGAAGGCTCCCAGCCGTTCCTGCACCTGGGCGACCCCGGACACGACACGGTTGTATGTCGACGCTACCTGGCCGACTCGCGCCTGGGCCATGTTGATGGTGCGCATCATCCGGCCCAGCTTTTCACTGGCACCCGACGGCAGAAACGGGATGTTCTGCAGGTCCGTGGCCGCGCCGGTGATGTTGACCACGGCAGTGTTGAGCGGGGCCAGCATGCCGTCCGCGCTCTTGCGACCGGCCTCCCCTGCCGCCACCAGGCCCGACAGTGACGCCTCCAATTGCTGCATGTACGCCATAGCGGCTCCTTAGACATGGGGTTGATCGAACAGCTGGGTCGAGGCCATGCGTGAGGCTGCTTCGCGGCTCCATGCGTCGAACATTTGCCGCAGCGTCCCCTCCGCTTCCCGCAGCAGCTGCGCCGGGTCTTTCACGTCGCCCTGCACGTCGAGCTTGATGCTCGGCGAGAAAGAAAACGCTTGGTCGACCTTCGGCGCCGGCGTCGGCGTCGCTGCCTTGGCCGGAGCGGCGTCGGGCAGTTTCGCCGGCGGCGCTACGCTCTTGCTCATGTCGCGCACCAGGTCACCCAGCCCGGCAGGCGGCTGTGGCCTGACGGGATCTGCGCCGGGGAACCGCACCGCACTGGCTGCAGGTACCGGCACCACCAAGGGGACTTTGGCCTGTGCCGGTGCCGCCGGCGCAGGCTTGGCCTTGACCGTCTCGCCCAGCTTCGGCGCCGGGTCATACTGCACGCCTGTCGTCGCTTTGGCCTTGGCCTGCGCCGCCTGGGCCTGCTCGGCTTCGTACTTCTCCCGGTAACCCGGAGGCACCAGGTCAGCACCAGGGAAGCGCACTCGACCTGCTGTCAGCGCCGGCACCATGAAGGGATCTTCGCCGCCTGGGCCGTACTGCACGCCCGACGCCGCCTCGGCCTTGGCTTGTGCCGCCTGGGCTTGCTCCGCTTCGTACTTCTCCCGGTAACCCGGAGGCACCAGATCAGCACCTGGGAAGCGCACCCGCCCGGCCGCGAGTGCCGGCACCAGAAACGCGTTTTCAGATTCAGGGTCGCGCGGGTCATACGACACAGCCCGTGCCGGCGGCGTGGGCTGCGGCTTGATCTCCCGATCGGCAGGCGGCGTGACGGGTAACGTTGCTGCAGGCGTGCTGGATGGCTTCGCCTCGGCGTCTTCTGCCTTGGCGTCCTCAGCCTCGGCCTCTTCCGCGTCCTCGCCGAACAGACGCTTGCCCAGCCAGCCGCCGACGGACTCACCGCCAAGCCCACCGAGGAACGCGCCGACCACACCGCCGACCGCCGTACCGATCACCGGTACCACGGACCCGATCGCCGCACCTGCAGCAGCGCCGGCGAGCGTGCCTGCCATGCCTCCAGCGGCGCCGCCGTAGCCTTCGGCCTTCTCGTCCTGGGTCTGGGCATTCATCGCCACGTCCAGGACCGTAGCCCCGCCGTCGATCAGCTTGCCGCCTGGCACGAACTTGCCCAGGCGTGTGACACCGCGCAGCGCGCGGGCGGCCTTGCCCAGCTTCGACATGCCGGTGAGGGCTGACGGTACTGCAGGCGGCAGGGCTGGAATCTGCGGCTTGGGCACAGGCACTTTGGTCGATGGCTTGGCCTTGGCAGCAGACCCACCAGCGCCGCCCTGTCGCGCGGCGCGGCGGCGTTCCCGGCGCCGGCTCCGCCGACTGCCCTTTGGACCGCCTGCGGGGCCGTTATTGGCGACCCGACTGCCAATCCCGCCGATGGCATCGGCGTTGACCACAAACACGCGCTGGGGATCGTTGGCGGCCTCTGCGGCCTCACCCGAGGCGCCCGGTGCGAACACCTTGCCCAGTAGGCCCAGTCCGGTGTCGAGCACCTTGCTGCCGGTCTTGGGCAGGTTGATGGGCGGCCGCGCGGTCCGGTTGCCCCGGCTGGCCATGCCCTCCATGCTGCGGCCGAGTGCGATGTTGAGCACCCCGCGCCCGATCTTCAACGCACTGCGCGCCGTCACGAAGGCCATTACGGCCGCCGTGGCGCCGGCAATGCCCATGACCAGCGGCTGGAAGTCGTCGGCTAGGGCCGTGACCTTGCGCGCGACCAGGGTCAGCCCCTTGGCCGCCAGGTCGGTGGCCGGGCGAATGGCATCGCCAATGCTGCGCATCGAGTCGTCGACCGCCTGGCCCAGTTCGGACCATTGCTGTTTCGAGGTCTCGCGGCGCTCGGCCAGGTTCTTGTCGAGGATGCCCGAGGCCTTGCGCGAGTCGGCCTTGAGTTCTTCGTAGAGTCCGCGGTTCTGCCCGTAGGCAGTGAGCGCGGCCTTGACCTGCTGGTCGGCGAAGATATCGCCGGTGCGCAAGGTGCGCTCCAGCGCCTCGAGCGCGGCCTTGGCCTTCTCCGGGTCGGCCTCCTTGTCGATGTTGGCCTTGGCCTCTTCGATCTTCTTGGCCTTGGCAGGATCGGTCGCCTGGACGTACTTCATGGCCAGGGCCATAGACGACTCGATAACGTTCATGCCCTTCTGCAGGCCGGTGTTCAGCGAGGCCTGATAGTCGATGCCTGCGTCCTTGTACGCCTTGACCACGTCGCCGGCGCCGATCTTCTCCATCCAGTTCTTGAAGTTGTTCGCCGCCTCGTCCGAGCTGCCAGCGGTCTTCATCTGCACCTGCAGCATCGAGCCGAGCGAGGTCACCGCGTCCAGCCCGGTGATGCCGTTCTTCTCCATGCCGGCGAGCAGCTGCGGGAACCACTTGGCCATGGCGTTGGCCTCGAAGCTGCCCGCCTGGCCTTGGTAGGCGATCGCCTCCAGGGCCTGCTGCATGACCTTGGGGTCGCTGATCTTGGCGTTCTGCTCGAGCGCCTGAACCATCGACGCCGTGTCGACGCCCGAGGCACCCTGACCCACGGCGAACTTGGCCGCGACCGGGGCATAGGACATGGCCTTGTCCAGGTCCATGCCGGCACCGACCAGCTGGTTGACCAGGTCGGCCACGTCGTTGCGCGACATGCCGGTGTCCTTGGCTGTGTCGAGCACCGTGCGGCTGAGCTGCTGTTCCTCGGGCTTGTTGGCGATGTCGGCCTTGATCGCGATGTCGCGGATGATGGCCTGATAGTTCGCACTGATCGTCGTCGGTACTGCAGCCAGGCCCGTGGCGACCACGGACCGGCCGATGTTGGACGTGAGCGCGGTCTTGCCTGCCTGCAGCTGCTGGTGGCCCTTGAGCTGCAGGTCGGCCGCTCTCGCCTCGCGGCCCAGCCGCTGGTACTCCCGGCCCAGCCGGCCGACCTCGATCCCCTGCCTGCGCAGCGCATCCAGGTTGCCGTCCAGTTTCTTCTGCAGCTTGTCGGCGTTGGCCGAACCGCTGTCGTGCGCGCGCTTCCACTCCTCGCGCAGCTTGATGGTTTCGCCGATGGTGCTCTTGAGCACCTTGGCTTTGTTGCCCTTGGCCTCGAGCTTCTGGATGCCGTTTTCGACCGTCCTGAACGCGGCGCCGACCGACGAGGCGACCGCGCCGCCGATCACCAGCGATAACGCTACCCTGCCCGCCATGGATACCTCCCCTGCCCGCTCAGTCCGTGAGCCACCAAACCATGTCGGCATACGACATGGTCATGATTTCTTGCGCGGAAAAATGCAGCTCGGACGCCAGGCGCCGGGCCGCATGCTTCAACGTCTGCGGGTTACAGTTCGTCTTCTCGCACCAGAAAGTTGTACCCGGTGGCCAGGCGGTTGTAGTCCTTGTAGGTCAGCCCCTCCAGATCCTTCACCCCCACCTCGGACAGGGAGGCGAACAGGTTCAGCTCGCGCTGTTCATCGTCGTCACCGCCGGTCTGCGTGGAGGCGCGCACGTCGCGTACGGTGGGCGAGCGCATGGTGATGGCCTGCACGTTCACGCCGTTGACCTCGCTCGGCTTGGTCAGGGTGACGGTGACGCTGTCGGCGCTCAGGTTCAGATACTTCGGTACTGGCTTGCTCATGGGGATGGTGTCCTTGGGAAATAGTCGAGAGGCGACCCAGGTGTTATGGGCCGCCAGGTAGTCGGGGGATAGGTAGGTTGAGGGGTAGCGGGTTTACAGGCCGAGGTCGGAACGCTGGCTGGCCAGCTGGTCGGTGCCGTTGATCACGCGCTTCATGCCGATCGGATCAATCTCGTAGATCAGCTCACCGCCGACCTCGAGCTTGTAGTAGGCGACGGCAATGCCATGCTTGACCTCAGCCTTGTCGCCGGCCTTCCAGTCGCCCATGTCCAGTTCCTTGAGCATGCCGCGCAGGGTGACGACGACCGCCTTGGTCGCGCCGCGCTGGCCTTTGAACGAGCCACGGAACGTGCCGTTGAAGGCGTTACCGTCGGCCAGGCCGAAGAACTTCAGCGACTCCTTGCGCACGCCGGTGGTGGTGAAGTTGGCTTCCATCTTCTCCATGCCCATGTCCAGCTCGATGCCCATGTCCATGCCGCCGGCACGGTGCTCCTCGGTCTTGAGGGTGAGCTTGGGCAGGGTCAGGCTGGGCACGTCGCCCTGAAAGCTGACGCCGTCGACGAACATGTTGGTGTTCGCCAGGGTTTCGGGAATCAATGCCATGCGGGGCGCTCCTTAAGCGGCTTTGTCCAGGACTTCGGTGAGCCACTGGTTGGTCACCTCGACTTGGAAAGTGGGGTTCTCGGCAGGCGGTACGTCAGTGAAACGGATGTTCCAGTACACCTTGCCCTGCTCGAGCTGGGTCGCGGTGTTCAGCACCGGATCGGCGTACACCTCGAAGTTGATGATCGCGCCCTGATTCTTGAGGTCGCGCATGAACGCCTGTACGCCCTCGGTCACGTCCTTGACGTAGGTCGCGGTGATGCCTCGGTCGACCGCCCAGCGGTGGCCGTACAGGATCGCGTCCATGACCATGTCCATGGTGCGCACACGGGTGACGAAGGCCCATTTGGGATCGCTCGACAGCGTGCGGTTACCCCACAGGCGGTAGCCGTCCTCGCGGATGATGGTCGTGATATTGGCGTTGTTCAGCAGGTTGGCCCGGCAGGTCTCGTCGCCGTCCAGGAACTCGACCGAACGGGTGGTACCGGTGATGCCGACGAACTCCTTGTTGGACGGCGAGGCCCAGAAGCCGTATTCGGCATCGGTCCAGGCGAACAGGCCAGCGGCGTAGGCAGAACCCGGCGCGTCGACGGTGGCGTTCTTGGTGGTGTCCCAGTACTGCACACCAGGGTCGACCATGAACACACGCTTGGAACCGAAGTTCTTGGCGTAGGCCATGGCTGCCTCGTCCGTGGTGCCCGGCCCGTCGATAATGGCGACCGCACGCAGCTTGCCGGCCAGTGCGTCCATGGCCGTGGCCACCGCCTGGGTCGCGCTGTGCTTGGGCGCGATCAGCAGACGCGGCTGGGCGTTGAAGCGGCTCTTGCCGTCCAGCAGCGCCTGCAGGCCGCTACGCTTGCCGCTGGCCAGCACCCCGCCAATGATGGCCGAGGTCTGCGCGGCCGCATCGGCGCCCTTGGCCACGCCACAGGCGACGATCACTGCCTTGGCCCGGACGAAGATCGCCTGACAGGCCTTGGTGATGGCCGCATCGGCGCCCCAGGCGGCGATCGCCTCGCGCTCGTTGGTGATCAGCTGTAGATCGCCGGCGGCGGCCGTTGGCGTGCCGGAGGCGCCAGGGCCTGGGGTGAAGGTGTCGACCAGGCCGATGATCGAGGAAGACGGCAGCGCTACGCTGCGCGCCCCGGTGTCCACGTTCGAGACCGTGACGCCGTGAAAGAATCCAGCCATTGAAAAACTCCAGAAAGCACACGGCCGCGACAGTGCGCGGCCGGGCATAAAAAAAGCCGCGTAGCGGCCTGGGGGATGGCAAGGTGAGGGGGTGGGTCAGGCGGCGTTACCGATGCCCTGTACGCTCGCGTGAATCGCCTTGATCGCGACATCAGCAATGGACTCGACGGCATCGTGCGTGGCTTCTTTCAGCACATCCTGCTTGCCCTTCAGGCGCAGCGCGCGCAACTCATAGAGAGCTTTCTTCCAGGCAGCGGCCTCGGCCAGAATGCTGTCGGTTGCAGGCTTGGCCTCCAGATTGGCGGCGTCCATCCATGCTTGCACCGTAGGAGGTACGTCGCCGCTGTAGTCGGCTGCAGCAAATGCAGTCGCCTCCTGGGCAGTCAGCTGGTACTCCAACGCGCGCAAGGTGTCACCCAGTACCGCGCGGCGTGCCGTGTCTGCGGCCTGATCGATCTGACGACAGGCCACTTGTGTGGCAGCAGCCAATGGCAGACCAGCGAAGTCGAAGCCGTTGTAGGTCTTGCCATCGAGCTCGATGGAGAGATTGGTCTTCTGCATGGGGAGTCCTTAAAGGGTAGCCAGGTTGGTCAGGAGATTGGACAGCGAGGCCGGATTTGTACCGGCTGGCACGCCGTTGACGTAGCGACCGCCGAAATTGGCCGGGAATGTCGAATTGAAGATTTCAAGCACGACCGCGCTGTTGGAAGCCGCGACGAGCCAACCGGTCCAATCAGCAGCCGCCACGACATCACAGGCGGACAATTTGACCTGCACAAGCGGCGTGCCTGCGCTGGAGTTGGCCATGAACACTGCGTTTTTCAGGCCATAGGGAACGGGCGCCAGGCCCGACGGTGTAGGCAGCTCGAGGGTGATGTCGGTGAACAGCGTCTGTCCCCCGTAGTACATGACGAAACCGCCCAACCAGGTAGAGGCTGCATCGTTGGTCAGATAGTAGGCGCAGCGCAGCTTGCGTTTGACCCCGAAAACATCCGAGCAGATGTGCATGACCCGATTGCTCACCGCAACGTTGGTATCAAGCAGGTAATCGGTCTGTAGATAGCAGACCACCGTGCCACCCGACGGGGTGTTGTACAGTGCCTGCTTGAGGGACTTGAGCGGCGCAGCAGCCGTACCAGGATTTTTGTCGTCGCCGGTGATCGAGTTGATATAGAACGACTTCTCGTTCGAGGGAATCGCTGCGATAGCCGCCGCGACAGCTTTGTTGATTTCGGCATTCTTGCCACTGAACGTAGCGATCAACGCGTTGCTCGCGGTGACCAGGTCTGCGACTTGCGATTCAAGACTCATGGAAAGTCATACTCCTAGGGTTTTCTGAGAGAACATGTTCTGCAGGTTGATCAACGCGGTGGCATTGGCAACGACTGCTGTCAGCAGGCCTTCGCGATCCGACTCCTGCCGGGTTTCGCAGGCCTTCATGCGTTCGGTGAGATTGCCCAGCAACTCACCGGCCACGCGCAGCTGCTTGGCCTGCGTATCGAGCTGGTCCTGTTGCTGGACGCCTCGCATCATTTCGGCGACGAGTGCTGAAGCCTGTGCAGCCAGCGGCCCAGCCAGGGTGAGGTTGAGGCCGGTTGCGGTACTGACGATGGTCACGCTGTCTGCTGGCAGCGCTTCAAGCGACAGGTCGTAGGCCAGCAGAAGGTCGCCGGCGGCCGGTTTGAACGTCAGCGGGTCGCCGGTGCTGGACCACACCGCGAACAGAGTCCCGTCAGCCAGATAGAACCCAACGCTTCGGACCCAAAAGGCCTTGCCGTCATCGGCCAGCGCAGTCAGGTGAATGAGCGAACTGCTTAGTTTCTCGCCGCCGGCGACCGGATACTGGGCAACCAATCCGCGCAAGGTCGTTTGGTCGACGGTGGGGGTAAAGCCCTGATCCCCAAGACCGATGTAGGCGATCTCAGCTTTCAGGCCAGTGCTGGTCGCATTCCAGATGGCTGCCAGGCCAGCTTTAGTGATCAGCGGTTTTAAAGCGGTACTCATAGAGCAGCCTCCATCGAGACGCGCAGGACAGTACGGGCAGCGGCTGCATTAACGGCCGTCAGCACTGTTTGTTGGTGGATCGGTACGCCCTGCGCCTCCACAGACCAGCGGGAAACGCAGCGCGCTTGGGTTGTGTTGACCAGTGCCAGGACTTGCTTGGACTGAGGTACCGGGATCGGCTGGGCCTCGGCAGACCGGCGATGCACCTGCCAAAGCCGAGACAGGTTCACCAGCGCAATGGGCTGCTCGAACAGCGGCAGTGGTATCGGCTGCACCTGTGCCGACTGACGCAGCCAGCACTGCACCCGAGCAGCATTGGCAGCCACCAGGCCGCCGTCGAAGCGCGCACCGAGCCGGAAGGTGTAGTGACTGCGCTCGTTCTTCGCCGCGTTGATCAGGGCACGCAGACGCTCGCCCAACTGCGGCGAAATGATCGAGCCTTCACCACTACGGTTCTCGTTGGCCCAGGCCGTGACCTGGAAGGTGTACGGCACCCCGTTGGGGATCTCCCGCCAGTCCTTGAGATCGGCATTGACGTTCACCGCCCGCAGCACCCGGCGGATGGCTCCGACCGTGCCCTTGGTCTTGTGGATCGGTATCGCCTGGCGGATCAAGGCACGCTGCTGGTCTTCGGTGTTGGCCGCCTCCCAGCCCTCGACCTTCATCGCCCATCCAAGCCAGGGCAGGAAGTGCGGCGGGCAGCGCGCCGAGTCGGCGACCCCACGGATGATGTCGGGGTCGACGTTCTGGTCGCAGGCCACTTCCAGCGCGCGCTCGAGCTGGGTCGCATTGGGCGGTAGCAGGCTCACGTCACCACCTTCGTACCCAGCGCGATGCCGGTGCAGTTGGGGTAGTGACGCTTATCGCTCAGCACGTCGCCCTTGGGCTGGACCAGGTCGACGCGCTCCACCCCGCTGACGTGCAGCGCGGCGTAGATGGCCGACAACGACAGTTCGCCTTCCAGATCCCGCGCCTTGGCAATGGCCGCGTCCAGGCTGGCTCGAGCGGCCTTTTGCACCACGGCAGGCTCCGGGCCGTTGTCCAGCTCGAGCGTGGCCACCACCTTGAAGTCCACCGGCTGACCCAGCTGGGCGCGCGGTCGATCAGTGAGCGGTCGCACCGTCTCCGCCGACAGCGCGGCCTGCACCAGGTCTACCAGCGTCTGCGGCTTCTCCTGGCTGTCCAGCCGTGGCAGCACGGCCAGGGACACGTCGCCTGGCAGCGGGTTGGCCAGGCCTGCGTCGTAGTCGCAGACCAGGACAATGGCCCCGGCCGGCAACTGCGCACGTACCGCCTCGGGCACCGCGACCCCGACAAAGGTCGGCGAGTCCACCGACACGCTGCCTACGCTCGCCGAGGCACTGAGGCCGTGGTACTCGTAGGCGCCGCGACTGCCGGCAACAGACAGGGCCTCAAGCGACAGCCGCGTGCGGTAGCGCAGTGGCTCGTCCTTTTCCATGACGGCCTCGACCGGCGGCACCGCGTCGTGATCGGCCGGTACCAGGGTCAGCCGCGTGACCTCGTAGTCGGCCGCGCGGTTGTCCAGGTCGGCGCCCTTGGCATAGGCCAGCAAGCTCGACTTGGCCGCGTCGTTGGTACGCGCCCGGCCGAGCATCTTCTGGTAGGCCGCGACCTCGAGCAGTTTCACGACCGGATCGGACTCGAGCAGCGCCGTCCACTGATCGCCCATCTGCGCGCGGAAGTTGCCGAGCATGTCCTGATAGAGCGTTTCGTACTCGAGCGTTTCCATCACGTCCGGCGGTGGCAGCAGAGAAAGATCGATCATGCACTGACCTCCACGACAAGGGCGTTGCCCAGGTATTCACCGCTCAGGCGCAGGCCGATCTGTCCGTCGATCACCGAGACCACCTGGACCCGCTCGAGCTTGATGCGCGGTTCCCAGCGGCCCAGCGCGCGGGCAACCTCGGCCTGCACGGCGCTTTTCCATCCGTCGTTGACTGGCATGTCGACGTAGCGGCGCAAGCTGCTGCCGTACTCCGGGCGCATGCGCCGGCTCCCTACGGGGGTCGTCAGGATGTCGCCGATGGATTGCTTGAGGTGGTCTACCCCGGACAGCGACAGCCCCGTGCTACGGTCGACGCCGATCATGTGGTCAGCCCTCGCGCACCAGGTCCGCATGCGCCTGCAAGAAGGCCATGGCCTCGGCGTCGTCCTCGTCAACGCTCACCAGGTGCGCACGCACGGGCAGTTCGCGCATGCTGTCCGGCAGGATCAGAACGCGGGAGGTGAAAACGGTGTCGCGGAACGTCACCTGCGCCGGCGCCGGTGCGGCCTCGGTGGTGGTGTCTGGATCTGCTGCAGTGGTCTTTTTCGTGGCCATGTGTGGCTCCAATGAAAAGGCCCGCACGCGGCGAGCCTTGAAAGGGTTGGTGGGGGTGGTCGTGTTATGTGAGCGCCTGCCGGACCTCAGCCGCCAGGGCCTCGGCGTCAACGCTGCCCTGGACCGCCAGATTCACCGTCACATGACGTGCCGGAGCCTGGATGTAGTGACCACCGCTCAATGCCCGGCACAAGCCGTCGGCAATGACCTCGGGGTCGTTGTCACCGGCCAGCAGCCGGCACCAGAAGCTGCGCATGCGGTGCTGATCAAACTGCCCGGTGATCTGGTGATCGACCATGGTGGCCACTGTCTCGCTGTCGACACCGTTGATGGGTCCGCGTGTCTTGCTGTCAGCCATGCCTGCCTCAATGCTTGTGGTTGGGGGTGTTGCCGGCGGTATCGATGATCCTTGCACCGCCGAAGATGTCGCCCGTTACGCGTAACGCGCCGTCGATCTGGACGTTGCCCTGCAGGGTGATACTCGGTGCCTTGACCGTGACCGCCTGGGCCTCTACCGATGCGGTCGAAGTCTTGGCGGTAATGGCGTCGTCAGTGAGCACCGCCGTGCTGCTGCCGACCTTGATGGTGACCGTGCCGCTGGGCAGCGTGATGGTGTAGCTCTTGGCCTGCCAGTCGTAGACCAGCGAACCACCATCGTCGAATCGCCACACCTCGACGTGGTCGCGGTTGTCCGGCTGCGGGCCGGCGTTGCCGTACAGCCCCGGTACAAAGGTGCCCTGGGCAGGGTCACCGCTCGGGCTGATCAGCGCGCCCTGCTCACCCATGCTTGGCGCTCGCCAATGCCGGGCCTTGCCGGCGGCCAGGGCATGCCACTTCACCCAGGCACTGACCCAGTCGGTACCGTCCGACATGCGTACCTTGCCGGCCACCAGGTCCACAGCGACGATGTATCCCTTGATCACTTGGTCGGACAGCATCCGGTCATGCTGCGCGGTTGCGTAGCTCATGCCAGATTATCCGGCGCCTGATAGTGGCCTTCGTGATCCGGCCCGGACTGGGGATCGAAGGCGAAGACCAGCGACCCCGGCGGTTCGTCTGGCCATGGCCATTCGGTGTCGCCCAGGTAGACCACCTGCCGCCACTGCACAGACCAGCCGACGCATTTCAGCAGCTCCGGGGTGATCTCCGACGGCATGGCCTGCACGTCCTGGGTCTGGTCGACGAAGTCCAGATCCCAATACTGCCCGTCCAGCAACTTGACCAGCTTGCTGGCCAGGATCGCAGCCTGCAGCGGCGCCTGTTCGCGTTCTTCCTCGACCAGAATCAAGGCCTCGAAGGTGGCCACGATGCAGGTGCGGCCGTCGCCGGGGTCTGGCCCAGGGGCCATGCCGGTGATGGCATAGAACAGCGCCGGCAGTTTCATGCCGGCCTCGAGCACCGGATAGGCCGCGATGTTCTGCAGCTGCGGCAGCGCCTGGGTCATGGCCTCGGTCATGGCCGTGTGCAACTGGGTCAGCTCGCTAGGTGATGTCTGCTGTTCGCTCATGCTTCACCGTCAGGATCAGGGTTACCCAGCCAGTACCGTCCGGCTCCGGCCGTACAACGGTGTAGGCCCCGCCGCCGTCCTCGGGAGCCAGCTCGATGGTCAGAGCCGCGCCCTTGGCCAGGCCGGCCGCATTGGCTGCCGGCAGACTGAACTGGGGTTCGCGCGCCGCCTCGGCGTTGATGCTCGGGGCCAGGCGCTTGCTGCCCAGCTGGGGATCGTGGAAGGGGTTTTCGAAGATGCCCAGCACCGAACGGCCATCGGCAAGCGTGGCTCGATCGCCGACACGTCGCAGGATGGGACCGTCCAGGCGCCGGGCCGCGCGCTCTCGAAAGCTCGATGCCGTCGCCATCACTGCACGATCAGCACTTCGGCATAGCCGCCGGCGGAATCGCTCAGCAGCTTGCCGTAGGGCTTGGCCCCTTCCGTACCTGGCGCGACCAGGGCGCCGTCCTTCACGCTGGCCGCGTTGCCGGCCTTGAGGGACGCGTCAGCCGGGACGTTCCAAGCCCCGGTCGTGCGGTAGGTGATGAGCGTGCCCTTGGAGCCGCTTTCCAGCGGCATGACCGCCAAGTCGTTGATGACCTGGGGCACGCCCTTTTCCGACCCGCCAGTCGGCGCCGGCAGGGTGACGGTGTCGCCACTGTTCACATAGTTGGTCGCCATGATTCTCTTTCTCCAGAAACAACAAACCCCGCAGGTGCGGGGTGTTTGGCATCGCGCGCGGCTTACTGGCCGGCGGACTTGTTCAAGCCACGAGCATCGAGCGCGGACACGCCGGCATCGATGCGAACCTTGGAGGCGATACCGTCGCTGGTGAAGCCTTCCTGCTGGTCGAAATACGGCGTCTCGATGCCGTCCAGGTAAGCCACTTCGATGGTGTCAGACCCTTGCTTGGCCGCCAGGTAGTAGGCACTCGACGAATCCGCGTCCAGTCGCGGCTCGGCGATCACCTGGGCGAAGTTGCGAATGGGGTTGTCGATGCCGGCATTGGTGTCGGCACCCGGTACCGAGGCCGAGCGGATCAGCTGGTTGGCCTTGTCTTCCAGGGCCACCGGGCACAACAGGAAGGCCGGACGGATGTTCAACGGACGTGGCTTGGCGTCCTTGGCCACGGTGGCCTGCTGCAGCGCCATAGCGGTCTTGGCCGCGCTCATCGCCTCGATCGACAGCTTGGAAGCGGCGCCGGTGAAGAGGTTCTTGCGCGAGGCATCGAACAGCGGTCGACCGTCCTTCATCTTGCCGTTCTTGGTCAACAGGTCGTAGACCAGGTCGCCGATGGTCGCACGCGCGGCCTCACCCATCAGGCGCGGGATCGCGGTCAGCGCGTCCAGGTCATCGTTGATGATCGCCTGACGGTTGATGGTGAACAGCTCGCCGTAGGTGGCCAGCTGGATAGTCTCCCCGGTGTCGCCCAGGGTGATGTTCTTGTAGTCGGCACCAGGACGCACCTCGCGCAGCGACGAGAACGACCCCAAGCCTACCCGGTTGGCGACCTTGAAGTCGCTCAAGCGGCCTTTCTTGGTCCACAGGTGATACGTCTCTTCGGACTTCTCCCAGCCCGTCAGCAGCGACTTATACGCCGCGTCGAGCAAGATGTTGCCGAAGTCGCTCGAGCCGTGGGTAAAGGCCAGTCCGATCATGTTCATGACGTTGAGCGTCGAGACGCCCACGCCGCGCTCGACCAGCGAGGCACGGGCCAGCTCGCGCAGAGTCATGAAGTTGAACCCGTTGTCGTTCTGCAGCTCGTCCAGGCCGGCCCGTGCGTAGATCGAAGCACGGACCGAGTCGCCCACCAGGTTGCCGTTGGTGAGGTGGCCATGGTGGCGAACGGTACCGGTCGGGGTCGTGCCTTGGCCGATCACCTCGAGCAGCTTGGCGTTGGCCTGCTCGGGCGTGCAGCCGGGGTCATTCAGGCAGGTATCGCGCAGCGTTTCATGCCCGGTGAAGGGGGTGAAGGCCGCCTGAATGGCGGTACGGCGAGCACCGTCAGCTGCCAGGACACGCGCGGCGATCTGCTCGGCGGTTTCAGTAGGGTTGCCAGGCGTCGTTGCTGGCCCGCCTACAGGCGGGGTGACCGAACCGCGTGGGGTGAAGAGGTGCTGTGCAGCTGGGGGCATGTTGGTGTAGTCCTTCAGGCGGTTGGAGTTGATCGTGGCGAAGGCTTCGATCGGGTCAAGCAAGGTGTCGGCAAAGCCCAGGGCGACCGCCTCGGCGCCGGTCATCCAGGTTTCGGCCGTCAGCAACGCCTCGACCTCTTCGACGCTCTTGCCAGTCTTGGCGACGTACACCGCCACCATGCCGGTCTCGAACTTGTCGAGAGTTTCGGCGTACTTGCGCATGGCCTCGGCGTCACCGCCCTGGATGCCCCAGGGCTTGTGAACCATCATCATGGCGTTGGCCGGCATGCGGATCTCGTCGCAGGCCATGGCCACCACGCTGCCCATGCTCGCGGCCAGGCCGACCACGGTGCCGATCACCCGTGCCTTGTGGCTCTTGAGCAGGTTGTACATGGCCATGCCTTCGAAGACGGCACCGCCGGGCGAGTTGATGTGCAGGTTGATCTGCGACACGTCGCCCACGGCGCGCAGGTCGTTGGCGAACTGCTGCGCCGAGATCCCCCAGTCGCCAATGTCACCGAACAGATACACCTCGGCCACGCCGCGCGTGGCAGCAGCCTTGATGGTGTACCAGCTGCTGCCGGGGTTATCCGTCGTCGTCCCGACCGACCCCTGCGGCTCCATCAGCGGCGGGGGCAGGTTCCTTGTTTGCATCTGCATCGGTTTGGTTCTTCCCGTAGATTTGGTGGTAGTAGTCCGAACTCAGGACCAGCTCGGCCTCGCGGTTGGCGGCAATCTCCGCAATCCGCGAGGCCTTGAGTTCGGACGGGTTGCGCTGCCGCGACCGAGCCACCTCGGCCTCGTCGGCAAAGCCTGCCTTGACCAGGATTTCCCAGGCGGTCGCCTCATGCACCGGGTTGATCCAGGGCATGACCGGGCCTTGATAGAAGGCGCCGTAGAGGGTCCGCTGATCCACATCAGGTGGCACCCGCAGCTGCCCGCTCATGACCGCCATGCGCAGCCAGGCTCGGTACACCGGGCGGCACCAGTAGTCGATGAACTCGTGCTGCAGCAGGTCATAGCCCAGCTGGCCCTCGACCAGCTCCTGCCGCTGCGCCGAGTAGGTGCCGTCGTAGCTGCGGGCCACGCTTGAGTAGGTGCTGCGCGCGCCGGCGGCCACGGCCTTGAGCTGGCCATTGCGGAAGCCTTCAAGGAAGGGGTTCGGGCGGTTGCTCTCGATCGTCCCGACTTCCTCGCCGGGCAGCAGATTGTCCATCACCATGCCTGGCCCGAATGGGAAGGTGCGCTGCTGCTGCTGCGCCTGTCCCTGGCCCGGTGGCACATAGTCGTCAGGCGTGCCCTTCTTGATGTACATGGCCAGCGCGGCGCTGATCCGCGCGGCCACACGCTCGCTCTGCTCGTAATCCTTGATATCCGCCAAGCGGATGACCACCGCGTGCAGCAGGGGCTGGCCCCGGTTCTGACCAATGCGTTTGCGGTTGGCAATGTGAATCACCCGATCGGCCGGCACGCGCTTGGTGTTGCTCGCCCACTTCTGGCCAATCATGGCCCCCGGATGGCCGTCGAGCAGGTGGTAAGCCATCACCCGCCGCCAGTTGTCGCGCTCAACGCCCTGGACGATGCCGGCGCTGTAGTCGACGTAGTCAACCGGCAGGTAGTCAGGCTCGAGCAGCTCAATGGCGAAGGGCACACTGTGCAGGTGCGTATAGCCTGGCACCTTGCCCATGAGCATCTGCCCCAAGGCCTCCCCGTCGCGCAACCAGGTGCGGCACACCAGCCGCTCCATTTGCGGCCGGGTCAGCTCGCCAGAGGTCTCAGGGCGCAGCGACCATTCGGCCCACAGCGACTTGATGGCTGCTGCAAAGGTCGTATGCACCGTGCCGTTATAGCGCAGGGGAATCGGCTCGACCGCGATGCCAGGCCCGCCGACCACGCGTTCCTCGAGCCGATCGAACAGGCCCGTGACCAGGTCGTGGTCTTCGTCCAACTTGCGGCACTGCTCACGCAGGGATTTCAGCGAGCCGTGCAGCGAGCTGTCAGCGTCTTTTGCCTGCTTCTTGGGCTTGTGCGTGCGTGAGGGCTTGGCGGCCTCGAAGGCCAGAATCACGTTGCGGGCACGCATGCGCTCGGCGACTACTCGCGGGAAGAACGGCGCCAAGGCGCGGTCGACCAGGTCACCGATCATTCGAACGTCGCCAGGGAGTGCCCTGGACGCCCTCCGCGCGCTGCAGCAGCGGCGCGGCGCTCCCATTCCAAGCGACCGGCACGGATCTGCGGCAGCTCGGCCATCGTCACGCGGCGACCGCCAAACTGCACGTCCTTGCCGCCCTCGAGCAGGTCGACCTCAGCTTGCAGGTAGCGATCTACCATTTCCTGCGGGGTCAAAGCCATCCGCTGTCTCCTGTATCGATCCAGTCGCCAGAGACTGACGGGGGATCTGGTTGGGGGGATGCCGGGAGAGCTGCTGCTGGGGCAGGTTCCGGCTCGCTTTCGGATTCGCTCGGCTGCTCGGCGGCTGTTTCATCAGCCTCCTCGTCAGCCTCGGGGTAGGGTTCCAGCGGCTGCGCTTGAATCTTGTAGGCCTGCACTGCTGGGTTCTGCAGGGCCAGCACCTCAAGGTCCAAGCCGAACTTCTGCTGACTGATCCGCAGAGCGGCGAGGGCATACACAAAGCAGTCGAGTGCTTCGTTGCGCCGCTTCTTGGCGTCCCAGCGCAGCACGCGACGACCGCGCACGATGACCCACACCTTGCTCTCGCTGGTCAGCTGCTTGAGTTCGTCGTCGTCGCAGATCAGATCGTCTGCAGGGAAGTGAACAAGCCCAGGCACCGGGCGATCGCCATCGGGCTGTAGCTTGAGGCGGTTGTAGATGACCTCCTTGGCGTTGTCGGTACCGACCTCGGTCAGGTAGGTCTTGGACTTCTTGTCTTTCTTCTTCGGGAACGAAGCAATGTCTTTGCCGTAGGTACTGGCCCCAAAGATCGGGATGACCCAGTGCAGACCATGCTTGCGGCTCTGCTGCTTGACGGTGTCGGAGTGGTGGCCACCGGAGTCCCAGCACCACCGCATCACGCCCAGGATCGTGCCATCGGCGCGGGTGAACCGTCGGTGCAGCTCCAGCCCCACCTGCCGCAGCAGCTCGATACTGGATGGGTCGCCCGTAAGCACCCGCCGATAGATCAGCCATGACTCTTCGCCGGAGCCAAACGCCCATACCCGCAGCTCGTAGCGATCGTCCTGGGTATCGATCGATCCCATGAGTACCAGGGCACGCGCCGGCACCTGCGCCGGGTAGACCTCGCGCCGCTCACGCAGCTGCTCCCAGCTAACCTTTTCCGTTTCGTCCTCTTCCCACACCTCGCCGAGGGTGGTGTTGACGAAGGTTTTCAGTTTGCCGCGGTCTTTGCCGACCTCGACGCGCTCGGCGGCGATCTCCACCCAGGTGGTGAAGGTCGAGTAGATAGTCCAGATGTGGAACGTGACCGAGCGCGGCGGCGCGATCGGCTTATCGTCAGCGCGAAACCACGACATGCTGTCGCGCGTCCACACGCCGGTCCGATCGCAAATGTAGCGCCCTGTTTTGGCGGCCGCCTCGACCATTTCGTGGTACTCGAACGTGCCGCCCTGGCAGTGCTCGCACAGGTACCAAGCCGCTACCACCTCGCCGTCCTCACCCTTGCGCCACTTCAAGCCATACGGCTCATCAGGCCCGCCCCATTTCAGGGTTTGCTCAGCACCGCAGCATGGGGCCTTGATGTGGAAGCGCATGTACCGCGAAGACTTCTCGGCGGCTCGGCTGACCTGGCAGGCGCCGGCGATACCGGGGGTCGACCCCCTGATCGACTTCTTGTAGGTCGAACCCTCCAGGCGTTTGTCGCCCAGCATCGTCGGTGCGCCTTCACCCTCGATGTCGGGGTCGAACTTCGACAGCTCGTCGTAGACCACCTCGTCGGGGCTTTTCTCGCGGTAGTTTCGGGCAGCTTTGCCACCCAGGCACCACAGCATCTTGCGGTTCTCGAAGCACTTCGAGTCGATGGTGTTATCGCCGTGCTTCTTGCCGTGCCACGGGGCCAGGGCCAGCAGCACCGGCACGTCGCGAATCATCGTGTCGACGTGCCGCTTCATCATGCCTTCCGCGTCCGGGTCGGTCGGGCAGTACATGAGCAGGTTGCGTTTCTTGTGCTGCACCTTGTAGCCGTGGTTCGCCATCAGCATCTTGGTGTAGCCAATCCGCGCTGACTTGATCAGGTTGACGATGCGGATCAGGTCATTGCCCATCGCATTGAGCAGCGCGACCTGGAACGGCGCCGTGGTCCATCGGCCTTCCTGGTAGGACGACTCGGACGACAGGTAAAAATGCTTGTCAGCCCACTCAACGGCCGACAGGGGAGGTTCTTTGTAGAGCGCGGCCAAGCCACGCCTGACCGCTTCACCCAGACTCTTTGTCCAGGGCGGCGACGTACTCATCTAGCAGCTCCGGTATGGTTTCGGCCAGACCGGCCGCTTCGTTACGCGTCACAGCAATCTCCCGCTCGAAGCTCTCCATAAAACGGATCTCGAGGTCGGGGTGTTTGAGCTTCACTTTCTTGGGGATCGTGTCCAGGTAGGAGGCCAGCAGGGCACACAGCCTGGCCAACATGAACGTGGCGAAAGCGACGGGGACCAGCTCCTTCTCCCCTACCCGGTTTTTCCGGGCCTGGGCGTCGGCCTGCTCCTTGGTGAGCCGCCATCGCTCGAAGTCGATCTTGTGTCCGATCAGCGGATCGATGTCGGCAGCACCAGGTTGTTGTTTCCCTGTCTGGTGCTGCAGACGGTTGTCGAGCACCGACCGGGTGTCGTAGAAGGATTCGCGGCCGATCTTCGCGACCGGCTCAACACCCCATTTATCAAAGGCTTGAACGGTGATCCCGAGGCTTTCGGCCATGCTTTTCTTGTTCAGCCAGTACGGCTTGCGTGCGATCGTTGAAATGGCCATAGACGAAACAACAACCAACCTCTGAAATTAGGTCGTACATAGCGAAGAAGCGGGGCCCGAATTACCCCCTACCCCCGGTACCCTCGGGAGGACCCATCGAAAATGGTCAAAAATCGACCAAAATCGACCGAATCGACCCCGTCGCCCTACCCCCTCACTCCTGCAAGCCACGGAACACGCGGTCTCCAGCGTATCGGCCTGAAAACGGTCAGGTTCGAGCGGTCAGGATGGCGTCACGTAGGGCGCGGTCGAGCACTGTCGGGCCGTGAGCCTTGGCGATGTTCGAGGCGATTTTGAAGAACGGGAAGATCACGCGGTACGAAGGCGCGCTGTCGGTGAACAGGAAGACAGGCTTGGCCGCTTCACCGAATGCGGTGTCCTTGCGCTCCCAGATACCCTGCTCATCGTTGACCGTGCCAGTGAAGTAGCGCTTGGCATTGCCCTTGCGTTGGCTGCGCTTGCTGCCGGTGGCATTGGCCTGGAA
Organism: Pseudomonas sp. URMO17WK12:I9; assembly: GCF_900230165.1. Taxonomy (NCBI): domain Bacteria; kingdom Pseudomonadati; phylum Pseudomonadota; class Gammaproteobacteria; order Pseudomonadales; family Pseudomonadaceae; genus Pseudomonas; species Pseudomonas sp. URMO17WK12:I9. Next base: position 81,493 of record NZ_OCMQ01000009.1, read on the forward strand.
GCCACTTGCCGACTCAGCTGCACCCAGGCCCGACAGGATGCGAGTCATGGTGCCGCGCGAGACGTTGCCGTACTGGTTGAGCAGGTCGTTGACCGGTACCGCGTACTGCCCGGACTTCATCAGCCCCTTGGCGATCAGCGACTTCTCGAACCGCTTGTGAGGCCGCTGTCCGCCCTGGACGGCCTGCTGCAGGTAGGCATCAGCAGGAATGCCCGAGGTCCAAGCGTCCTTGAAATAGACCCTGGCCGGGCGGCTCTTGGTGGCTGCCTGAACGAATAAGCTGCGCATCGTGGTCGGCGTGGGCCGGTCGATGCGTTGCTTCATTACTTCCAGCATGCCGGCCTTGATTTGCTGGGCCAGCCGGGTCTGGGCAAGGATCTGTGCGAACGGGATCTGCCGCTTCTGGATGTCTGAGATTTCGCGGGCCAGCGGGATGCGGTCGATGTCCAGTTTGAAGTCGATCATGGCTGGCTCCTGGACATGTCAGACGTTAAGAATGGTTGAACTGATCACTGCAGTTCTCGCTGTAGGAAGAGGCAGCCAGAGAGGTGATCGATTCGTAAGAACTCATATGACCCTGCAGCGCAAATGCGACAAAGGCGACGACGACAGCCAAAAGCGGCCGGGTGATCATTGCGAATCCACCTTGCGGCTGGCCCATTGGCGACCCAACTGGCGGACCTGCTCAACGCCAAGCACGCCGACAAAGCCAGCGACTGCATAGGCGTAGCCGCCGGTCATGCCGAACTTTTCCGCGCCGATGCCGACCATGAAAACCAGCACACCACCCAGTGCAGCCTCGAGCAGGCGGCGATCCCAGCGGGGTTCTTTGTCGTCGTAGAGGATTCGTAGGTAACTGAGGATGGTGGCCAGAGCGGCGGGCATGCCGTGGTCACGCAAGGCGGCCGCAAGCATGACCCAGAAGGTCGGATCCTTTTCAGGGGGCATGGTCTGCATCTCGATTCCTCCCGAATCGGGAGTGCAAGGTAAAACGCCCCGGCAAATGCCGAGGCGCAGAAACGAAAAACCCCGACTCATTGGCCGGGGTTTGTCAGTGTCACATTGCGTTGCAAGCTGGACACGCTGCTATAGAAACAGGTCTTTATCCGCGCGGAAAGAACTTTTTAAGCTGCTTCTCTCACCTGCTCCAGTGCGCAATCAATCCAAGCGACTCCGGCCTTGATCAGCTCGCGTGCTTTGGCTTCGCTTATCTTGCTTTCTCGGGCCACACGAAGAGCAGGCCACTTTGCTCCGAAATACAGCCAAAGGAAGTCGCCCATCTGCTGATCACGCTTGGTCAGACGTGCCAAGGCACCATCTACCGCGAGGGCCAGTTCATCGGTAATGACGTACTGCTTCATGCCTCCTTCCGAAAGTACGTGATCACGCATGAGCGCAAACAGAGGCGAGACGTAACGCGGTATCCCCATCCCATCCATACGCCACCACCCCCATTGTTCAAGCATGTACTCGGTATCACCCAGGGGCTTGTCCGTGTAGGTTCGTTTTTTCATGTGCCGCTCAATCCCCAGTGAAGTTGGATCCGCCCGCGCCGCGTCGGTTGGAACCTTGGTAATGCTGCTCCGGCCCTTGCATCACGCTAGGCCTTTTCATCTGTTTTATTTCTTGCTCTGCCGCTTGCAACTTGAAGCTGAGTTGGGTCACCAGGTGCTCCAGTGAAAGCACCAACCTGGAACCTTCAACAACCCAACCTGACCCGTTGCAATCCGTGCATGCCAGCTCAAAAAACACGCCTTCTACCACTGCCCTGCCCTTGCATGTTGGGCACTTGATCAGGTCCAAGCGGGGCTGCTCAAAGCCACGGTTGGTGCTCTTTTTCACGTTGTGCATTCTCCCCTGTAATAAATTCGTCGATGGGGCTGCGCGCCTTGCGTGGCTTGGCTTGCGGCCCGTTGTGAGAAATTGCGGATTGCATGTCTGTCAACTTGTGAATGGCTGCGAAGCCGATCCCGTCAAGCCATTCATGCCACTGCTCTAGGGCGTCCCGGCGCAGGCCATTTGCCTTGGTCTTGATATAGGTATCAGCAACCTTCCCCAGCGAGTGATTCAGCAGCATTTCGCCAATGAAGCCGTCGACACCCATGTCGAGCCATGCCGTGCGGGCGACCTTGCGCAAGTCGTGACTCGACCAAGTCCGGCTGGCCAGGCGGCGAAAAATGGCTGAGGCCTGGCTTTCGCTCAGCGGCTGCCCCTTACGACCAGGGAACAGGTACTGCCCGCTGTACCCGGCCGAGATCTGCGTGGTCCGGTACCGCCGTAGAAGCGCCGACACGCGGGGAGTCAGCGGCAGGCGGTGTTCTGACCGCGTTTTGGTGCGCACGGCGGGAATGACCCACTCCGCATGGCTCAGCGAGAAGTCTGCCCATTGCGCCTGGCGAGACTCGCCTAGGCGAGTGCCGTGGCAGATCATCAACAGCACCAGCATGGCCTCGGCAGGTTTCTGCTCGAATAACGCAGCCAACGCGGGTACTACCTCATGCAGATGGTCTGCGCGCAGCCGGCCATCCTTCGGCAGAATCTTGGTCTTGATGAAGTGGGTGAACCGCATCTCAGCCATTGGGTTCGCGGCAATCAGCCCCAGCTCACGTGCTTTACCGACAGCTAGACTCAGCACGCGAAACATCTGCCGAACGTAGGCCGTCGAGAACCTTGCCTGGGCTGGCCACATCAGCAGTTTGTCGAGCGTAGCCGCAGTTAGGGCAGTGATCGGCAGTTCATCCAGGCGTGGCAATAGCTGCTTGCTGATCACGGTTCTGACCGTGCCCTTCCAAGAGTCGGATAGCGAAGCGTCATTGCCTACTCGATCACTGAACCATCGCAGCAGATCGCCTGCGGTCACCAGGCCTTCCAGAGCTACAGCATCGTCAGGCCGACCCAGCAAACGCTGTCGCAAGGCAGGAAGCTCTGCAAAGATCGCCGTTGCGCCGTATTCGGGAAAGCGGGCAAGCCGGTTCCACTTGCCGCGCACGACGAGAAACCAGGTGCCGGCCTTTCGGCTTTGATCAAAGCGGAACCGCAAACCTGGGTGGCGTGGATCCCGCAGATCTCGCACGCCGTCCACAGTCGATTGTCGCCGAATCTCGGCGTCGGACACCTTTACAACTGCTGTCGCACTCATGCTGAAAACCGATCGCCATGGAAACGCGTAGTTCGATACCTAACGACACTCATTGGCGCTTTTCCCTGTTGCCGTACCGTGAGGCCATACTGGTGACCTTGGCCGGCCGTTCGACTGTGGCCGGTTGCCAGCTGGCTGACAGGTTTTCAAAGCGGTTGTACTGGCCAAGGAAGGCTGCGCGGACGGTACCGGTTTCCACGTCCCGGCCCTTTCCGATGATGATTTCGGCAATGCCCTTGTATTCGGTGTTCTCGTTGTAGACCTCGTCCCGGTACACAAACAGGATCACGTCGGCGTCCTGCTCGATGGCGCCCGACTCACGCAGGTCGGATGGCACCGGGCGCTTGTTGGGGCGCTCCTCGCACTTGCGGGACAACTGGCTCAGCAGCACGACTGGGATGCCCAGCTCGCGCGCCAATAACTTGCAGCCACGGCTAATGCTGCTCACCTCCTCGGTGCGGTTCCCGCCATCGCCTTCCATCAGCTGCAGGTAGTCGACCACCAGCAGGTCCAAGCTATAGCGCAGCTTGTGGCGACGGGCCATGGAGCGGATGCGGCCCACAGTGGCGCCAGCTCGATCGGCGATGAACAGGTTCGCTTGCTGGATCTTGTGAGCAGCTACACCCATTTCAGTCCCGTGAGACTGGCACGCGGCGCCGTTCTTGATCAGGTTGAGCGGGATACGCCCTTCGGACGCCATCGCCCGGTCCAGCAGCTGTCCCTTGCTCATTTCAAGGCTGACCACAAGGGTCGACTTACGCTGGCGCACAGCAGCTTCAATGGCGAACCCCATGGCCAGGGTGGTTTTCCCCATGGCAGGCCGCCCTGCGACGATGATCAGTTGCTCAGGCTGCAGTCCGCCCAGCTTCTCGTCCAAGTCCGCCAGGCCGGTGGACAAGCCGATCAAGGTCTCGCCGCGCGCATGCCGGTCATGGCGCTCTTGCCACACCTCGACCTGTTCAGTCATCAGGTCGCCAGCTTTAACCACTTCATCCTGATCCGCGCCGGTGTCGATCGCCATAGCTGCCGCTTGGACAGCTGCAATCTTGGCTTGGATGTCACCGCCGCCTTGGACGATATCAAGCGTTTGAGCGCTCAGGTCATACAGGGCACGCTCAATGGCGCGCTCTCGAACGATCCGCGCGTAGGCGCCGGCATTGGCAACACTGGGCGTGTTGGCGATCAGCGAGCCGCAATGACCCAGGGCCAGGTCACCCGTGTGCAGCATTCCGACGTGATCAGCCACAGTCAGCAGGTCCACAGGTTTTCCAGCAGCCCGGAGTTCCAGAATACCCCGATACACCTCGGCGTTTTCCACGAAGTAAAACGACTCAGGGGTCAGGTCATCGGACAGCGTATCGATCAGCTCTGGACGCTGCAGCATGGCTCCCAACAGTCCATGTTCGGCGTCTGCGTTGTAGGGTTCACGCATGGTAGTTGCCCTCCACCACTTTCACGAAGTTGGTAGGAGCGATCAGCCAGTCGAATGTGCAACGGAACTGCTTTTCGCGACCTTCGATGCGGCCCATCAGGAAGTCACTCGACTCGACCATGCCGAACAGGTCTCGCCAGAACTCCAGGTCTTGGTGCACAGGGCTATCGGCCCATCGTGCGGCAAGCTTGCTGCGCCGATCCTTGTTGATCAGCACCACGCTTGGCAGTGTCGGCAGCAACTCGTTGAACAAACCAATGATCTTTTCGACCGGCACCTTGGCGCTGTCGCCGATGCCCTTTTCTTCTTCTGACGGTTCCTTGATGGTTCCTTTACGGTTCTGGGGGCAGGAGCTGCCGGGGTGGTCGGCACCTGCTGCCGGGGTGGGGGGCATTTCCTGCCGGGGTGGGGCGGCATCTGCTGCCGGGGGGCAGGAGCTGCCGGGGTCATAGCTGGAAGGGCTAACGGTGTACCAGGTCGAGCGGCCCGAACGCTGGTGTGCGGTCAGGATTTTGGCGTGCTCAAGCCAGCGCAAAGCTGTGCGGACAGCGCGTTCCGACAGGCAGGTGCGCTGAGCGATGCGCGACACCGAAGGCCAACACACGCCGTCGTCGTTCGCGTTGTCAGCAAGCGAGATCAGCACGGCCTTCTGTGCGGGGCTCATGCTCTGGAGTGGCCAGCAAGCTGTCATGATGATCGTACTCATGAAAAAAACCACATCGGGAGCGCCCAGGCAGCGGTGTTGCCTGCGATAAGTGATAAGTGCATAATTGGTCTCGTTACGTTGTTGAAGAAACCGCCCTGCCAGGCGGTTTTTTTGTGCCTGTAATTCAGGTTTTATAGATGTACAGCGCATCTGTGGTAGCTTTTTGCCTCCACACGAAAAGGTCCAAGGAGGCATGAAATGAAGGTAAAAGGGACTATCGCGGCGGCGAACTTGTACATTGGCCGCTATGTCGTGAGATCGCCTGCAGGCTACTTGGTGATGGATCTGATGCAGGGAGAGCTAAGCCTCCGAGACGAAGTGAGTTTCGATCCCCAACATCTCGGTCCGGTCTATTTGATAAACCACACCACCGGAGAACCCGTCGAAGTCTGCGTCGAAGCACTTCTTTCAACCCTACGAGCAGCAGTAGCTCTAGCGGAGAGTAGATAACCCCGTTCTCAAATTGCCCGCCGAACCACAATCGTTTGGCGGCTTTTCCAAGCTTTTCCATCGCCTCTCCTATTGGTTAAATTCGCGGCTGGTTGGGGTACTGGATGAATCACCAGTCACACTAGGAATCTGTCGATACCTGCTTTGGTAGGTCAGAATTCTTTTCTGTCAGGCGACCAGCTCGTCCCACGGGAAGCTCGGGCACAGCGCCTCTTTCTTGAATGCGCCAGCGGTAATCCGCTCGGCGCGCTTGGCGACTACAGGTGACATGCCGTGCTTACCGCGCACCCATCCGGAGACAGTGCTTTGGTCGACGCCCAGCTTTTCAGCGGTTGCCTCTTGCGTTCCGAAGAAGGCGACGAGACTTTTAAAGATGGCATTCATGCTGCCGCTCCGTATGTGAATACCCATACTCTATGGCATGGGCATACCTGTTTGCAAGAATATGGGAGCGCCCTTAATAATCCGCACATGGAATACAAAGACCGCGTCAAGGCAGCTAGAAAACACGCACGGCTCACCCAGGTTGAGCTGGCAAGGCTCGTGGGCATCGATCAAGCGTCGATCTCGGACCTCGAGCGCGGCAGGTCGAGTCGATCGTCCTATAACGCCTCTATCGCAAAGGCCTGCGGTGTGTCCGCGCTTTGGCTAGAAAATGGCAAGGGTGAGATGCTGGAGGCGCGCCATGAGCAGTCGAACGTCGCGCCAGTGGCAAAACCTGAGCAATTCTTTCGCTATCCAATCATCAGTTGGGTTGCAGCTGGTGCCTGGGCCGAAGCGGTCGAGCCTTTCCCACCCGGATTTTCCGACCGGTACGAATTGTCCGAGTACGACGCCAAGGGCACTGCATTCTGGCTGGAGGTAAAGGGCGATTCGATGACGGCGCCAGTGGGCCAGAGCATTACCGAAGGCACGTTGATTCTGGTCGACACCGAGGCCGATGCGCAGCACGGCAAGCTGGTGATCGCCAAGCTGGCGGACAGCAATGAAGCCACCTTCAAGAAGCTCGTTGAAGATGGCGGACGCAGATACCTGAAGCCTTTGAACCCTGCTTACCCTACCGAGATGTGCGCTGGTGATTGCCGGATTGTAGGTGTTGTCGTCAGGGCGCTCATGAAGCTGTAATTTTCCTATGGCATTCCGGCCCGCTTATGCGGGCTTTTTTGCATCCACCATAAAAATATGTGCATTCCCATAGACAAAAATTATGTGTGCCCCTATATTTCCTCTCATCGCGGTCACCGACGGCGAAAGGCAGCGATGGGTCGGCCTCAACGGCCCAGAGGGATGGCAACTGTCCCAGGCGTGCAGCGTAAAGCGCAAAACTAGTTTTCCAGCAGGCAAGTGCCGTGGCTGGATGGAAACATCGATTTCGCTGGCTGGCCTTCCGCCGAGGGCCAGACAGGAAACCAACCAAGGAGTAGGACCATGCTGATACTGACCCGCAAGACAGGCGAGACCATCGTAATCAACGAAAACATCCGGGTGACCGTGTTGGGCGTTAGAGGCAACCAGGTGCGGATCGGCATCGAGGCGCCACATGACGTGTCGGTGCATCGTCATGAGGTCCAAGAGCGGATCAAGGCTGAGGCTGAAACCGCCGCCTGACTGAATAATTACCGCCACGGCAGCCTGCCGTTAACTGCCCGACGTCCTGCACCCCATCGCAGGCCGCATCGGAGTGTGATCTGGAAAGGCGACTCCATACCGGGCACGCCCTGTCACCGTGCTGAGCCCTTGAGGCGGTACCGAATGGGCGTCCTAGCGATGACAAGCGCAGATCACACCCCGATGCGGACGATTCTGTACCGCGCAACACGCTCGCCTTCATCACCCCTCCCCCAACTTCTCGACCGCATTGGCAGGCGCCAGGCCAGCTCGTTGGCTGGGGTTGGTCGCCCGCACCTGGCGTCTGACCAATGCGGTCCACCGAGACAGATTATGGAAACGATCACCTGCGGTAAATGGACTGGCCAACTCGGCGATGCCCTGGCGCCACGTGAGCTTGAAGCTCTGCTGTGGGTCGCCCAGGGCCTCACCACGAAAGAGATCGCCCGCCAGATGGGCACCACCCCCGGTACCGCCGCCAATCGCGTGAAGCTGGCCCTGTTCAAGATGCAGGTCAGCCGGCGCGTCGAGGCCGTCACCAAGGCCATGAGCCGCCAAATCATCAGCCCCCTGTGCATCGCGCTGGCCAGCCTCATCGCGCTGCACGCCGCCATCGACGTGGGTGACCCCATGCGCCGCGACCGTCGCGTGCCAGAGCGCCGCACCGCCCAAGTTCGAATCGTTCGCAAGGCCGAGGCCTTCGAGCTCCACGTCTGACCGAGGATCACATCATGCAAACAGCAACGAGTCGCGCCTTCGCTCAAGGCGTTCCACAGCTCAAGGCGCTGCTGGCCAGCACCAGTCCCGCCCGGCAAGAGGCCCAGGTCCGCGTCAAGGTCACCGCGCCACGCTACCAGGCCATGAGCCGCGGCAAGATCTGGGAAGTAGTCGACCTGCGTACCGACGCCGTCATGGGCATGGCATACCACTACGACGCCGCCATGGTGTTCGTCAACGCGATGGAGGCAGCTGCCCGGTGCAAGCTGGTCGAACGGCAATGAGCGGCGAGAAAACCCCTAAACGGTACAAACAAACTTACATAGTTCATCTGCCGCATCTATAAGCTGCTTACATATGATCTTTTGACACCTTGATTACATCATCCTCAGAACTTAGCCACTGCTTAATTAAGCTATGTATTTGAAACAATGCGGAGATCAAGAAAGAAATAGCCAAGAAAGGAGTAAAGGTTGGAATTATTAGAACAAACTTGTTGTTAGAAAAACCAAGTGTAAGTTGACTAAGCGACGAAATTATTGATAAAAATATAGCGCTCACCAACATCACACTTATGAACCTAAGCGGCTGATACAGATCTTTTTTAGATATATAATCGCCCTCTTTGAGATTCATATGCAACACGTATAACTTAAGATACTCAGGGCTATCAAACATTTTCTCCTTGATGTTTATAACTAAAAAAGTCAGGAGTGATATCAAAAAAGAGGACGCCCCTAAAAAAGCAGCAAAAACGAACCCTTTAATACTGGTCTGATACGTTAAAATCACCGTATCTAGGCAGCCACTTAGCTTGTACGCTAAAAGCAAGGCGGTAGCATATGCCATTATAGCGGCTACGCAGCACGTGGCAAAAATTGTCTTTTGCATTGTACCTTCCCGAGCTTTAAGCTCTCTTCACCAATGAGTTCGACAGTATTTCTTTTTTCGCATTCTTAAATAGATCACTACTCAAAAACTGACTCAAGCTTATGCCATTCAAGGAAGAAATATAATCAGCATATTCCATAGAATATATGCTATTCACAGCATCGGCTATCCCAATGGTCTCCCCCGCTAAGCTGGTCGAGCCAGTTCCCTTTACGCTAACCCCCGTACACCCGTCTTTAATGAGACCTTCCAGATAGTCAGAAATTTCTTTTCTCTTAGAAAGCGACTTAAGAGAAAAATGGCCGACCCGCTGAACAACTCTAAGACTTTTTGCGCTTTTAAATATAGAGTTATTCATTCTTTTACCCGTGGCCGGATTAGTGAAAGTCGCATTTATCTCGTCAACTTCACTTAGCCTAGATACCTTATTGAATATATCTGCAGAATCAACCAGCCGCTGAATACTAAATTTCTCGTCTCTTTTAGAACGCTTATGCCTGTTTCTTAGCACTTGCCTAAACGCCCATCTCAATTTAGATTCAAAGGTATTTAGCCTTACTGAACCTTCATTATTTAAATAGGCCCCCGCGTAATTTTTTTTACTAATAACTAGCACATTGGTCTCAGCAATCTTATTTGTTAGATCGCCGCTTAATTTCCAGGTAAAGTCGGACCCAGTGTCATCGCCTTCACAGAAATTCTTTAAATCCTTTATGGTAAGAACGATAACTATGAAGGAGTCTTGGTCATCAAAAAATTTAAATTTAACTTCTTTATCTATAGACTTGAAATCCGATTCACCAGAGTAATTTTTTACCAAATGATCGAAAAACTCTCTAAGACTCAAGCGCGGACTTATACCAACCAACTTCACCGGAGTAAAATAAACCTTCATGGAAATCCCTTTAAATACACATGATTGATAAGCCGACAAAATTAGTTGTAAGCAAATCTATTTATTCATGACAATAACGAACAGCAATACTATGTCAACGCTAAAATCTAACATCCACCTATGGGAGCTCTATAGCTAGTATAGACTACTCTCCGTGCCTTCAGGCCTTAGCTTACCACTTTCCAATTCTCTGAAGCCATCGCCTGCTACATCAATCGACCGGTCGGTGCCATGGTCATATCGGACCGCTGAGCTCTGGTCGACGAGGGCTGAATACAAACCCCTAGCGCCAGTGAAGAATTGCCTGTCTAGGCCTTCCTTGTTGCCCTCTTCCGGGCTGACAAAAATCGCCTGACCATGCGCGTGCCTGGCAACACTTTGCCACTTTTGGCTGGACAACGAGTCATCGCAGCATTACTTGAGCGAGCCTAGCTTTCAGTCCAGAAGTTTGAAGGAAAATATGCCCCCACCTAAAGTACTTAGCGGATACCTACCAAGACCGGCCTTAGCATGAAGCGTTTCAATAAACTCACGCACAACTTCAAGGCTATCCCTGGCTCTTTCGATATCGCAAAACCTCATCCAGCTAGGAAACTGGTGATCGGTTACGCGATGTGGAGCTTCGTTTCCCTCAAGAGTCTCACTAACGGTAATTGATTCTGTCTTTCCATGCGCTAATGTGTTTCGGAATTCCAGAAGTTCGGCAACACTAGGATACGCATCCACGAGTTTGGTAGTAGGTAGCTGCAAAGCAACGGCTATAGCCTGGTATTTTTCCCAGACGCTCGGTCGTGATCGCTTGAAGACCAAATTCATGTGATGGTCCTCTGGCCCCTCAATCAAGTGGTTCAGATAAGCTTCCACCGTAAACGCTTGAAGAATCAGACAGTTCATCACTTCATAAAGCTGCCCCTCGACTTCCTCCTCTGCCGACTCCAGGGCACGGCAAGCCCCCGAAAATAGGTATGAAAAAGTTTTCGTGGTTTGGGTGCCATTATACTGCCCAGCCATAATCTGCCTCCTTAAATCGCCAAAATGTATCGCACAGGCTTCTCCATGCCCATAGAAAACCGCTCCAACCGCAACAACAGAACTAGAACCTTCACTCTCGACTCACTGATCACTGCGCTCAAGCAAGTCGGAGCACATCACGAAATCAGCGCAGACCTCATTGCAGAGCAGATTTTCGATCAGCCGGCCCAGCAGGGCCAGGGCGAGCCTGCGGGTTACCAGATCCGCAGCAAGACCGATGGATTTGGGTCGCAGTGGACACCGTGGCGGGAGTGCTGTGACACCGAACGGGCCATGCACGATCATGAGGTAGGCCGCTTCAATCAGTTCGGGATCATGCGCGAGATTCGGCCGGTCTTCGCAAGCGCTGCCGGTCCTGCCGAGGTTGAGCGACTGCGCATCGAGAATGTCCGCCTGAATGGCTTGAAGCCTGAAGGACCACCGCGGCCACCAGCTGGATATGGCCTGCCTCGCTACGGTCTCCGCTGGAACGGTCTACAGCAGCCTATCGCAGTACCCATGGATGATGGCTATTGGACGCCTTGGCATCTGGCGGATCGCCTGCGCCAAGAACGCGACAACCTGCTCGAAGCCGGCGCACACCTGCTGTAACCCTTCCCCTAATCTAGCTCGCCGACATGCGCGGGCATGGAGAACTCGTGAACACCCATTTCCTGCTGATGGCCCAGTACGGTGGCCAGGCAATCATCCCGCTCGAGCGCATATGCCTCGACTACTTCAGCCACCTGACCCCCGAGAAGATGAAGGCAAAGGTCGCCCGAGGCGAGATCAACTTGCCCCTCGTCTGTATGGAGGCCAGCCAGAAGTCAGCTCGAGGCGTACACCTGAACGACCTGGCCGCCTACCTCGACGCGCAGCATGCCAAGGCCAAGACCGAGCACGACAAGCTCATGGGTCGCGGTCTTCGACGCGCCTCTTGACCCTCTTCCGGGCCTCGATCACGGGGCCCGCTATCACCCTGTCGATCCATCCCCACCCCGCATACGGATCGCCATTCCCCCGCAGGTGCGTATAGCGCCGCATCGAGTTCCAATCCCGGTGACCGGAAACAGAAGCCACCTTCGGGATATCCCACCCCATTTCGAAAAGCCGGCTCACGCCATCATGGCGTAGGTCGTGAAAATGCAGGTCGTCGATCTCTAGAAAATTGCATGCTCTGGTGAACGAGGCCGATATCGACTTCGAGTTGTACGGAAAAACCTCGCTGGCTACACGCGGCATCGACTGCAGGATGCGCCAGGCTTCGTCCGGCAAATGGCACCACACATCATTCCCGTATTTCTGCCCGGGGTTCTTCATGTCGGTGATGAGGGCTGACCGGTCCTTGTCGTTGAGTGAATCCCAGCGTATGCGTGTGATCTCCTCCTGCCGCCGGGTAGAGAAGAGCGCGAATAGCACCACCCGAAGCATATCGATCTCCTGCTTGCGACGGTCGCGCATCTCGTCAAAGTACGCTAGCAGGCGCTCAAGCTCGTCCAGAGTCGGCCGTCGGTTTCGTTCACGGCTTCTGCTGACCGCGCCCATCTTCCTCAGCACCTTCCGGGCGTCGGGCATAGCGTGCGGGTCAACTTCATAGCCCCAGGCCGGCCGCGCAACGGAGAGGACCGCGCCCAAGTGCGCCAAGTCGTTGCCTACAGTCTGTGCCTGAATGCCGCTGTTCTCCATCCGCCACATGGCGTACTCGACCAGCTTCTGGCTGGTTAGGTCTGTGTCCGCAACCTCGCCCAGCCAAGTTTCCTTGATGGCGTTCAGGGTAGCGCGTTTCGTTTTGCCCAATGGACGCAACTTTTCGTACTGATCCAGGTAACGGTCGACCATGTGCTTGACCGTGATGCCGCCGCGATTCGCTTTGTCGATCGCGCCTGGCTCATGTAGCTCCGCCTCGCGCTTCCTGATCCAGGCCTGCGCTGTAGCCTTGCGATCGAACGTCTGGCTTTCCTGATAGACTGACTGACCCTTCTTCATGATCCGGATCTGCGCGGTGTACGCTGCAGACCCATCCTTGCGCTTCCGAAGCGTAATGGTTCCCATTGGTTTTGCTACACGGCTGCTATGAGTTACTACATTGTAGCAACGACAGACGGCAAACGAGCAAAAATGATGGGAGACGGTAGCAAACGAGAGAATCGAAAATGCCCCCTAAAACCCCAGAAAACAAGGCCTCCCCAGTAGATTCAGTAGTGAGGCGGTTTTCTGTTGCGCCGATGATGGATTGGACCGACCGCCACTGCCGGTTCTTCCTGCGCCTGCTCTCCAAACACACCCTGCTCTACACCGAAATGGTCACCACCGGTGCCCTGCTGCACAACGACGCCCAGCGTTTCCTGCGCCACGATGCCTCCGAGCACCCGCTGGCCCTGCAACTGGGCGGCAGTGTGCCGGCGGACCTGGCGGCGTGTGCGCGGCTGGCCGAGGCCGATGGCTATGATGAGGTCAACCTCAATGTCGGCTGCCCCAGCGACCGGGTGCAGAACAACATGATCGGCGCCTGCCTGATGGCGCACCCGGCGTTGGTGGCCGATTGCGTGAAGGCGATGCGCGACGCTGTCTCGACACCGGTGACAGTCAAGCACCGCATTGGCATCAATGGCCGCGACGGCTATGCAGAGCTGTGTGACTTCGTCGGGCAGGTGCGCGAGGCGGGTTGTCGCAGTTTCACCGTGCACGCACGCATCGCCATCCTCGAAGGGTTGTCGCCCAAGGAAAACCGCGAAGTGCCGCCGCTGCGCTATGACGTGGCCGCGCAACTGAAAGCTGATTTCCCGGACCTTGAGATCGTGCTCAACGGCGGCATCAAAACCTTGGCCGACTGCCATGCCCACCTTCAGACCTTCGACGGCGTGATGCTGGGCCGCGAGGCCTATCACAACCCTTACCTGCTGGCCGAGGTGGATCAACAGCTGTTCGGCAGCACGGCACCGGTGGTCACCCGCACCGAAGTGCTGGCGCAGTTACGGCCTTACATCGTGGCCCATATGCAGGCAGGGGGTGCGATGCATCACGTGACCCGGCATATTCTCGGCCTGGCCCAGGGCTTCAAGGGCGCTCGTCGGTTCCGTCAGCTGCTTTCGGCAGACATTCACAAGGCAGCCGAGCCGCTGGTCGTGTTCGACCAGGCCGTTGAGCTGTTGCAGGGGCGTTGAGGCGCTGGCGTGTCACGCAGGCGCCTGCCGGTTGCGCGACACGATGCAAGGCCCGGCCTGAAGGGAACCTGAGGGACGGTGGGTACTCGAACATTCACCTCTCGTACAGCCGGGCCCTTGAGCGACCGTGGGGGCTGGGGTAATGTCGAGTCATTGCACAGGACAGAGCACGCCCATGACTTCCAAGCTGGAACAACTCAAGCAGTTCACTACCGTGGTCGCCGACACCGGTGACCTGGACGCCATCACGCGCCTGAAACCGGTAGACGCCACCACCAACCCGTCGCTGCTGCTCAAGGCTGCCGCCATCCCGGCCTATGCCGAGTTGCTCACGCGCGTGAAGGGCGAGGCCAACGGTGATCTGGACCAGGCCTGCGACATGTTCGCGGTGGCGGTGGGTTCCGGCATTCTCAAAGCAATCCCCGGGCGTATCTCGACCGAAGTGGATGCGCGGCTGTCGTTCGATGAACCTGCCCTGCTGGCCAAGGCTCGCTCGCTGATCGAGCTGTACGACAAGGCCGGTGTTGGCCGGGACCGTGTGCTGATCAAGCTGGCGTCCACCTGGGAAGGTATCCGCGCCGCCGAGAAGCTGGAGAAGGAAGGCATCCAGACCAACCTGACCTTGCTGTTCTCCTTCGCCCAAGCCCAGGCCTGCGCCGACGCTGGTGTGTTCCTGATTTCGCCGTTCGTGGGCCGGATTTACGATTGGCACAAGAAAAGCACGGGCAAGGAGTACACCGGTGCCGATGATCCAGGCGTACAGTCCGTCACGCGGATCTACAACTACTACAAGGCTAATGGCTACGACACCGTGGTCATGGGCGCCAGCTTCCGCAATACCAACCAGATCGAACAGCTCGCCGGTTGTGATCGCCTGACCATCAGCCCGGAATTGCTGCAGCAGTTGAGCGAAGACCAAGGCGACCTGCCGCAGGTATTGAAGCCAGGCAATGCCGGTGAGCCCAAGCGTCATCTGAGTGAGAGCGAGTTCCGCTGGGACATGAACGAAGACGCCATGGCTACCGAGAAGCTGGCCGAGGGCATCCGCCAGTTTGCGCGCGATCAGGAGAAGCTTGAGAAGGTCATGGGTGAAGAAGGCTGATCCAATTCAGGTTGTCTCGCGGGCGGGAAGTGTTCGACATTTCCCGCCCGTGTTGTTTTTACAGGTGGTGCCGTCGTGCGGCCTGCATGCTGTCTCAGATGCGCCAAGTCCATAGTCACAAAAGCTTTGCATGGCTTGGCAAGACAACCCGATCCCGAAGGCATGACCCTCTGGAGGCAGCTGGCGCCCCACCGACGGACAGGTTCATACAGCTCGCCCGGGCAGCATAGGCCTCAGAAAGCCTACCAGGAAAGAGGCAGGCTGCTCTTGACCCCAGAACCTGGTGACTCGATCAACTGCGCTCCAGCGCACTCACCAAGTCATGAAAGGCTTCGCGATTGGACTCATTCAAGCCCATCAGAATCCGGTGTGCTTCCAGCACCTTGGAACGCACCACCTCCTCGTTCTGGTCCTGGGATGGCAGGTCAGACAGGCATTCAGGGCACGGGATGGGGCGGTCGACGATGTTGAATACCTGATCGAACCCCATCGATTGCAACAGGCGGGAAATATCCGGGTTGGTGGTCACGACGGTCGGCAGCAGGCCCACTTTCTGTCGCGACAGGATCGACAGCTTGGCGAGCAAGCCAAGGGTGGTGCTGTCGATGCTTTCGGTTTCGGTCAGGTCGATCACGATGGTCGAGAAATTCAGCGCGGTGAATATTCGCTCGATCGTTGCATCGAGCGCCGAACACAAGGTCAGGCGCACTTCACCGACGAATTTCAGTACGAAGGTACCGTCCTGCTCGGCGAACTGGATTCTACCGGTACTCATTGAAGGTTCCTGCTCAACACCAATAGGGCGATATCATCCGGCATCTCCCCTAGCGTAGCCAATCCAAAACGTTGACGCAGCCCATCCAGGCTACCCTCTGCCGCCCTGACGATTTCAGGCAGCGCAGCTTCTTTATCTTTGAGCGTATCACCTGGCAAAAGGTCCAGGATGCCATCGGACATCAGGCTCAGGCTGAAACGTGGTGGCAGTTCAACCACCAGGTCCTGGTAGCGGGCCTCCTCGAACAGCCCCACGGGCAAACCGCGGCCTTCGAGGTAGCGGGTGTGCTCGGGTGTATGCAGCACCGGCAGCGGCAGGTGCCCGCCTACGGCATAGGTCAGCAACCCGGTGTCTTCATCGATCACCCCGCCCACCATGGTCACATGCTTGCCCAGCTTGCAGTTGATCAACCCACGGTTGATGTGGCTGAGCACTTCAGAAGGCTGGAACTCGCGCATGTTGCCGCCACGCTTGAATTCGAACAGAAGGCGGGTGGTCATGAACTTCAGCAGCACGGTGACGAAAGCCGAAGAAGCACCGTGCCCGGACACGTCGGCCAGGTAGAAAGCGATACGCCGCTCGTCCACACGGAAGTAGTCGGCGAAATCACCCGACAGGTACAGCGACGGGATGATCTGGTGCTCGAAGGCAAAATCACCGGCGTGCCAAGGGCTTTGGGGCAACATGTTCATCTGCACTTGCCGACCAGCGGTCTGGTCTTCCTGCAACAGGTGCAGGCTGGCCTCCAGTTCGCGGTTGGCAGCCTCGAGCTTCTCGCGGTAGCGCTGGTTTTCCAGCACAAGGTGCGCTCGATCCAACGCACGGCGCACCGAGTGCTCAAGCACCGCCAGGTCTTCAAGTGGCTTGATCAGGTAATCCGCAGCGCCCAGTCGCAATGCATCCACCGCATCGGCCATGACCCCGGCACCCGACACCACGATCACGGGTATCTGCGGTGCACGGGCGCTGATCTGACGAATCAGTTCAAGCCCGCCCATTTGCGGCATGCGCAAATCGCAGATCACAAGATCAGGCTGGTGCTCTTCGAAGACCTGAAGCCCCTGCTGGCCGTTGCCAGCCTGGAGAACGCTGAAGCCACTGTCTTCAAGATACGCGGCGAGGCTTGCACGGACCACGTCGTCGTCATCGATGATCAGCAGCGTTGCACTGGTTTTCTGCATGTGGGCGAACGGCGCCGATTGGGGTTTGTGCAGCGAGCCGGCAAGGCAGACCAACAGCTGCGGGAATTCTGAACAGGTCGCACGTTCTGCGAGTTGTAGGGCAAGAAAGCCTACCTGGCAACTGCGAGATATGCGGTGTAAGGCGCAGACGGTACTCCCATCCGCCAGGGGTTTCAAGCATCGAACGGTACGCTTGAGCGGCTTTACAGGGCAAATGACCGAGAGTTATAAGAAACCCTCACGATGTAACCTCACAGGAAGGATGCAGCATGCCCGATAACGCCACCAGCCACAGCGAGAAACGCGATTTCATCCGCATGCGCATCGACACGCCGGTTACCCTGGTACACGAGGGTAAGGTCATCGCCGCGGTGTGTCTCGACCTGTCCAGCAGCGGGATGCAAGTACAGGCGCCTCAGCCGTTCCACGTCGGGGATCGGCTGCAGGTGCGCCTGGAGTCGGATCACCCTTCGCTCGAAGGCTTGCACGCCACGGCGGAAGTCGTGTGGATCGCGGCCCAGGCGGATGGGCAGCACACGTTTGGGCTGCGCATCCTGGCCATGCGGTAGCCTTAGAAATCGTCCTCGACTTCGCCATCGCGCACCTTGAACTCGCGGTTCTGCAGGTAAGCGTTGCGAATGAAGATGTACTTGTCACCCTGAATCAGCTTCTCAGCCGGCAGCAGGCTTGCACGGGTGTCCACCACGTCCAGGGCGAAGGCCGAATTGCGGGTAGGCACATGGTCCACGTAGCGATAAGGCCGGGTGAACGTGTCCGGGTACTTGGCTACGCCATCGCGCACAGTGCTTGGGCCCAGCAAGGGAATGACCACGTACGGGCCGCTGGGCACACCCCAGTAGCCCAGGGTCTGACCGAAGTCTTCATCGCTGCGCTGCAGCCCCATCTTGGTGCCGACATCGAAGAACCCGGCCACGCCGAAGGTGGTGTTGACGATCAAGCGCGCCGTATCCACCCCTGCCGCATGGGGTTTGAGCTGCAGGACGTTGTTGGCCAGGTTGGTCACATCGCCCAGGTTGCGGAACATATTGTGGATGCCGTCTTCGAGAAACTGCGGCGTCACGGCGTCGTAACCCTTGGCGAGCGGCTTGAGCGCGTAGGTATCGAGCGTATCGTTGAAGCGGAAGATCGGGCGATTGACCGCTTCCCAGGGATCTTCTTCAGTGGCGGCCTGAGTAGCCGCCACGGGCGCCAGCAGCATGCTGGCGCATACACAGGCCTGGGTGACTCGTTCGATCACACTGGCACCGATCCTACGCATAGTGTTTCTCCATCAGGATTATCGGCCGCAAGCGCAACGGTCGCGCTGCTGTAGTGCGGCAGTATAGAGTTTTGCAGGCCGATAGACAGCTTTCGGCATCCATGAAGTTTAATGTGACCAAGTGTTACGTCAGTGGTGCTACGCAATGGCAGCAAGATTTAACGAGAACCTGTTGCTCGCCAACCTCATGGATGAAACGAACCGCTTCCCAGCGAATGCGCGAAAAATACGGACACAGCTCAGCGGCTGCCAGCCATGCAAATCCCACGCGAAAGGTTTACGCTCAATACAGGCCAGAACCTTTGCCGCCTCGCTGAGGTCCATGGCTTGCCAAACCTATGATGGAGAAGTGCCAATGCCTGCCCGCGAATTGCAAGAGCGCCTCAACAGCCTGCGCGAGCAACTGGATCGCAACGTGCCGCTTTCGGACGAAGAGCTGGCTGCGCTCCATGAAGAAGCGCGTCAAATCGAAGCGCAGCTGAAGCTGGAAAACGCCACGCCTGACAACAACCTGGCCGACGGTGTGAACCTTGCCGTGGAGCGATTTGAAGCCGACCACCCTGACCTGACGGCCACCCTGCGCAGCATTGCCAACTCGCTGCACAGCATGGGTATCTGAGGCATACGGCTCGGGCTGCTGCGCACACAGCGCAGCGCAGTGGCCTGCCATTACCCGCACTGCGTCCAGGGTCGAACAGCACGCGGCCTGTTGTCAGGGTCGGGTGCGGTTCAACGCAGGCGCACCCCGGCGGCGGTCACTGCCTGGCCAGGCGCCCATTGCTCACGAAGATTTCCCCCATGCTGCGGTAGGGGTTGATATCCAGGCCACCCCGGCGCACATACCGGGCATAAACGGTCAAGTGCTCAGGCTGCAAGAGATTCTTCAGGTCCAGGTAAATGCGCTCGACGCATTGTTCATGGAAATCCGCATGCTGGCGGAAGCTGATGAGATAGGTCAGCAGGCTGGCGTGATCGAGCGCCCTGCCCTTATAGGTCACTACCACGCTTCCCCAGTCCGGCTGACCGGTAACCGGGCAGTTGGATTTGAGCAGGTGACTGTGCAGCGTCTCTTCGAGCACCTGATGAGCGTCGCATTGCAACAACTCCGGTTGCGGCTGCGCATAGTTGGAAATAGCCACATCCAGCCCATCGATACAGGTGCCTGGCAAAGCGACCACGCCTTGGGCCTCGACCTCTTCCAGCGTCCTCACCTTCACCCCTACCGCCTTGCCGGCGGCCGCCGAAAGGTCTTTCTCAAGGCACGCCTGCAAGGGCTCGATGCCTGCGAAAACGGTCTGGTTCAAGGAGTTCAGGTACAGCTTGAATGACTTCGATTCGATGATGTTGGGCGAATCGGCGGGGATGGCGAACTCGCCTATGGCTACCACGGGCTTGCCCGAGGGCAGCAGCCAGGACAGCTCGAAACAGTTCCAGTAATCCACCCCTTGCCAGGGAAGCGTCTGCGCGGTGACACCCAGCTCCGCCCATTTGGCGGTGCGTGGGATCGGGAACAGCAGCTCCGGGGAATAGGTGGCGACGTATTCACTGGACTTGCCCAGCGGGGAGTGTTCGGCGGCAGGGTGCATTGGAACTGACCTGAAAGTGTGGAGTGGACGCTAGCGTTCGTACGGTGCGCGCCCCCATTGCTGGGGTAACCCTGTCGTGTACAGGATGACGCGTAGGGCGCCCAGTCTACCCTGTTGCTTGCCGCCTTGCAGCGCCCCTCACTCGATGGTCAGCGGCCCAACCATGCCCGCTTGGTAATGGCCTGGCACATTGCAGGCGAATTCGATGGGTGCAGAGGCCTTGAAGGTCCAGGTCAACTCAGCGCGCTGGCCAGGCATCACCAGCACCGTGTTACCGCCGCCATGCCCATGACCTGCACCGTGATTGTGCCCGCTCATGTCGCCATGCCCCATGCCCTGCTCATCTGCGGCTGCATTGAACAGCTTGGCTTGCATGGCAACCATCTGTTTTTGATGTTCGGCATGCATGGCTTTGTCACCCAGGTTGAACTCGTGGGGCAACTGACCCTCGTTGATCAACACGAAGCGCACCGTCTCACCTGCCTTGACAGTGAGGCTGGCGGGCTCGAAGGCGATATCCTTGAGCCGCACTTCAACCGTACGGGTTGCCTCCTCGGCTGGTGCAGGCTCACCGAAAGCTAGCGGGTGTGCGGTGCCTGCCTGGGCAAGACTACTGGCCAGCGTCAGTGCGCAGGCAATGATAAAGCGAGACATCGAGGCTCCCATGCGTTGGATTGAACGGCGCCAGATTAAGGCCACGCGACTGCCATGAAGCTGACCGCTGCATTACAAGCGTGTCAGTTTGGTTCAATGCCGCGCAGGTCACGTATGATCCTGGCACCCACGCGCCGGCTGGACCTCACTGCGGCGCGCCGCATCAACCGCCGGAGCTTGCCTCAATGAAACTGTTGATCGTCGAAGACCAGGCCCGTACTGGCCAGTACCTGCATCAGGGCCTGAGCGAGGCCGGCTTCACGGTGGAGCTGGCCACCGACGGCGAAACAGGCCAGTTTCTGGCCCTGACGGGCGATCATGACCTGCTGATCCTGGATGTGATGCTGCCAGGGCGCGACGGCTGGCAGATCCTCAAGGCCGTGCGGCAAGCCGGTATCGATACGCCCGTGCTGTTCCTGACCGCCCGCGATGCCGTCGAGGACCGGGTACATGGCTTGGAACTGGGCGCTGATGATTACCTGATCAAGCCATTCGCCTTCTCGGAGCTGCTGGCGCGCGTGCGCAGCCTGCTCAGGCGCGGCTCCACGCCCAGTGCCGATACCTTGCTGACGGTAGCAGACCTGCGTCTTGACCTGATTCGTCGACGTGTCGAGCGCGGCGGCCAGCGCATCGACCTGACCGCCAAGGAGTTCGGTTTGCTCGAACTGCTGCTGCGCCGTCAGGGCGAGGTGCTGTCCAAGGCGCTCATTGCGTCCCAGGTTTGGGACATGAACTTTGCCAGCGACACCAACGTGATCGAAGTGGCCATCCGCCGACTGCGGGCCAAGGTGGACGATGCCTACGAGGACAAGCTGATCCATACGGTACGCGGCATGGGTTATGTGCTGGAAGTGCGCCCATCGTGAGGCGCCGCATTTCGCTGACCAGTCGCCTGGCGCTGCTGTTCGCTGCCTGCACCGCTGCGGTTTCGCTCGGGGCGGGCCTGGTGTTCAATCAGGCCAGCGAGCAGCATTTCATCGAACTTGACCAGCAGTTGCTGGCCTCGCGCTTGTCGTTGTTGCGCCGTCACCTGACGGACGTCGGCACGCAGGCCGACCTGCAAACCCGCCTGCCGGCCCTGCGCGAGGAGCTGAGCCATCAGGCCGACCTGTCCGTGCGGGTCACCTCGGGTGGGGGCGTCACTTGGTTCGAGAGCCAGGCCGGCCTCCCCCCGGCGCCCTCCTCCACGGGGTTGAAGACGCTGCATGCGCAGGGCATTGACTACCGCAGCCTTGCTGTGGCGCTGATACCAGGCAGCGCGACCTCGCCGCAACTTGTGTTGTACCTCGACATCACCCATCACCAGCATTTTCTGCAAGGCATGCAGCGCCTGATCTGGCTGACAGTCGGACTGTCGGCGCTGGTCACCGCCCTGCTGGGGGCCTGGGCGGCGCGCAGCGGCCTACGGCCCTTGAGGCAGATGGGCCGCATCACCGCACGCGTCTCTGCCCGTTCGCTCACCACCCGGCTACCCGTGGAGCAAATGCCCGCCGAACTGGCTCAATTGGCTGACAGCCTCAATGCCATGCTGCAGCGCCTGGACGATGCGTTTCAGCGCCTGTCGGCGTTTTCGGCCGACATCGCCCATGAGCTGCGCACGCCGCTGTCCAACCTGCTGACCCACACCCAGGTCACCCTGACTCGCCCACGCAGCCTCGACACCTACCGAGAGGCCTTGCACGACAACCTCGAAGAATTGCAGGCGATGGCGCAGATGATCAATGACATGCTCTTTCTCGCCAAGGCTGACCAGGGACTACTCACACCAGGTGACACCCCACTTGCCCTGCATGATGAAGTGGATTCTCTACTGGAGTTTTACGCCCTGGCTGCTGAAGAAGCGGCCGTGCAGCTGACACGCGAGGGACAGGCGTGGCTGCCCGGCGACAGGACCATGCTGCGCCGGGCGCTCTCCAACTTGCTCGACAACGCCCTGCGTTTCACGCCGACGGGGGGACAGGTGCGGATCACGCTGGCGACAGGACCGCGCATCACCGTGAGCAATACCGGCAGCGCCATCGAGGCGACGGCATTGCCTAGGCTGTTCGATCGTTTCTACCGGGTGGACCCGTCCAGGCATGAAGGCGGGGGCGAACATGCCGGGCTGGGCCTGGCGATCACGCGGTCGATCGTGCAGGCCCATGGCGGGCGGATTCAGGTGGCGTGCGAGGCGGGGTGGACCCGCTTCACGCTCGATTTCTCAGGCCGGTAAAGGCTTGGTCAAACCGCCAGGCCAATGGCCGGTTGTACCTGGGAAGCCCGGTAGGCTGGGTAGAGGGTAGCCAGGAAGCTCATCACCAGCCCTGCCGCGCAGATCATCACCACATCTCCGCTTTGCAGCTCCGAGGGCAGGCTGCTGATGAAGTACACGTCGGAGGTGAAGATATGCTGACCGCTGATGCGCTCCAGCCAGCCCACGATCTGGCTCACGTTGAGCGCGGCGATGACCCCGAGCACCCCACCGATCAGCGTGCCGACGACGCCGATCAAGCTGCCCTGGACCATGAATGTCCCCATGATCTGCGCAGGCGTTGCCCCCAGGGTGCGCAGGATGGCGATATCCGGCCCTTTGTCGTTCACCACCATGACCAAGGTGGCGATGATGCTGAACGCGGCCACGGCGATGATCATCAGCAACAACAGGCCGATCATGGTCTTTTCCATCTTCATGGCGCTGAACAGGCTGCCTTGGGTGTGGGACCAGTCATCTGCCCGGTAGCCCTCGCCAAGCTGCGCTGCGATGGCCTCGGAGACTTGCGGGGCGGCATACAGGTCATGCAGCTTCAGCCGCACACCTTGAACCTGGCCGGGTGCCCAACGCTGCATGGTCGCGGCATCGGCCATGTGAATGTAGGCCTGGGAGCCATCGAGCTCGGCGCCCACCTTGAAAATGCCCACCACGGTCAAGCGCTGCATGCGTGGGGTGATCCCGCCAGGCTCGCTGCTGATCTCTGGCACGATCAAGGTCAGTTTGTCCCCGGTATTCAGGCGAAAACGGCGGGCCGTCAGCTCGCCAATCACCACGCCGAACTCGCCAGGCTGCAAGTCCTGCAAGCGGCCTTGAACGATGTGCCGCCCTACGATCGAAACCTTGTTTTCCTCGGCCGGATCGATACCGCCCACCTGAATGGGTTGCATGGCGCCCTTGTAGGACAACATGCCTTCCATCTCGGTGATCGGGGCCGCGGCAACCACGGCAGGGTTTTTCATGGCCGCATCGGCCACCTGCTGCCAGTTGTCCAGCGGCTGCTGGCCCAGAATGGCCGCGTGGGGGACCAAGCCCAGGATGCGCGAGCTCATTTCGCGCTGGAAGCCGTTCATCACCGACAGCACCACGATCATGGCCAGCACGCCCAGGGACAGGCCGATCATCGAGGTCATGGAGATGAACGAGATGAAATGGTTGCGACGCTTGGCCCGGGTATAGCGCGCGCCGATGAAGATGGGCAGGGGTCTGAACATGTGCGAATACACCCAATCAAAACAGGTCGCGGGATGAAAGGGTCATCCCGCTCGGTCGGTCAGATCGCCACCAGGTGGCCATTGTCGAGTTTCAGTACACGGTCCATCTGACGCGCAAGGCTCAGGTCGTGGGTCACCACCAGGAACGCCGTGCGCGAAGCACTGGACAGTTCCTGCATCAATTCCTGGATGCCTTGGGCAGTGTGGTGATCGAGGTTCCCGGTGGGTTCGTCCAGCATCACAAGGCCCGGGCGGTTGACCAGCGCACGCGCAATGGCCACCCGCTGACGCTCACCGCCAGACAGCTCGGCCGGCTTGTGATTGAGGCGATGCCCCAGCCCAACGCGTTTGAGCAGCGCCTCGGCACGTTCACGCGCCTCTGGGATAGCGGTACGGCCGATGAGCAGCGGCATGCACACGTTCTCCAGGGCCGTGAATTCGGGCAGCAGGTGATGAAACTGGTACACGAAGCCCAACTCGCGGTTGCGCAGCAGGCCACGGGCGCGCTCGCCCAACGCCGACAGCTCCTCGCCGGCCAACCACACGCTGCCCTGTGTGGGGCGATCCAGGCCGCCCAGCAGGTTGAGCAAGGTGCTCTTGCCCGACCCCGAACTGCCGACGATGGCGATGCGCTCGCCGGCGTGCAGTTCCAGGTTCAGGCCAGACAACACCTGCACCGACTCGGGGCCCTCGTCGTAGGACTTGCCCAGGTTGCGGCAACTCAGAACGGCTTTATCACTCATGCGCGACTCACTCATAACGTAACGCCTCTGCCGGCTGGGTGCGTGCCGCACGCCAGGCAGGGTACAGGGTGGCGAAGAAACTCAGGACCAATGCCGCACCACAGACCATGTACACGTCCTGGGCCTGGATCTGCGAGGGCAGGTAATCGATGAAATACACGTCGGCGTTGAGGAATTTGTGGCCGATCAAATGCTCGATCCCGGCGATGGCCGTACTGACGTTGAGCGCGGCGATGATGCCCACCACGGCGCCGATCAACGTGCCCACGACACCGATCACGGTGCCCTGCACCATGAAGATGAGCATGATCTGCCCGGGGGTGGCACCCAACGTGCGCAGAATGGCGATGTCCCCTCGCTTGTCGTTGACCACCATCACCAGCGTGGAAATGATGTTGAACGCGGCAACAGCGACGATCAGCAGCAACAGCAGGCCGATCATGGCTTTTTCCATGCGAATGGCCTGGTAGAGGTTGCCATGGGTACGGGTCCAGTCGCGGCTGTAGAAGTCCTGGTCGCCCAGCTGTTGGGCTATGTCGTAAGCCACCCGCGGGGCCTGGAACAGGTCATCGAACTTCAAGCGCAGGCCCTGCACCTGGTCGGGCTTCCAGCGGTGCAGGCGCGACAGGTCGGCGATGTTGGTCAGCCCCAGGTAACCGTCGATTTCGCCGGCTCCCACATGGAAGGTGCCGACCACGGTGAAGCGCTTCATGCGCGGGAACATGCCGGCCGGTGTAACGCTGACCTCCGGGGCCACGAAGGTGAGTTTGTCACCGACGGCCACGCCCAGCTTGGCTGCCGCCTTGTCGCCGATCATGATGCCCCACTCACCGGGCGCCAACTGGTCCAGCCGGCCCTGCTGGACGAAGTTATCGATGATCGATACCTCCCGTTCCCGGGCCGGATCGATGCCGTTGAGCAACACCTTCTGCACCTTGCCGTCATGGGTAAGCAAACCCTGCATCTGGGTGAAGGGCGCGACCGCCACCACCTGCGGATTCTGCTTTACTTGTTCGGCAAGGGCAGGCCAGTCGGCGATGGGCTGGCCGCTCTCGAGCGTGGCGTGAGGGATCATGCCCAACACGCGGGTGCGCATCTCGTGGTCGAACCCGTTCATCACCGACAGCACCACGATCATGACTACCACGCCCAGGGCGAGGCCGATCATCGAGGTCAGGGAAATGAACGAGACGAAGTGATTGCGACGTTTGGCACGGGTATAACGCGTGCCGATGAATGCGAAAAGAGGTCTGAACATGTCGGGGCTTGTTCGGATGGAAGGGAACGTCCTTGTGGCGAGGCGCCTACGGCGGCTTTACACTCGGACCACCGCCGCTACCATGGGTTCGCCATGACGACATTAGACGAAGAAGATCGCCGCGAATACTACCGCATTGCTGATCGGATCGCACTTCAAATCAGCCCATTGAGAGCGGCCCAAGCCCTTGATCCAGATGTGTTGCAGGATGATTACCCACTGTTCAATCTGCTCAGCGAGCTGCACCTGTCCGACTTCGAGGCCCAGCACCTGCTGCGCCAGCTCAGCGACAAGGACCGCACCCTCGCAGCGTTTCTGCGGGTACAGAACAAGCGCCTGGACGTGCTCAGCGCCGTGGTCGCCCATACCCTGCTGGGCGAGGTAGGCCAACCGCAGGCAGTGGTGATGTCCGAAGGCGGTCTGGAGTGCGTCCAGCCAGGGCCTTTTGCACCGGGTACCCAAGTGAAGGTACAAATGGTGCTGATGCCACGCGCCCATGGCCTGCTGTTGCGTGGCAAGATCACCCATTGCGAGGCCAGGCCCGAGGAGGGCTTCGAGGTCGGCATCGAGTTCATCGACATGGTCGATGCCCAGCGCCAGCTGCTTGCCCGCTACATCCTGCAGCGCCAGCAGCAGCAAAGACGCCAGCAACTGGAACAGAACGCCCCATCACCCTGACTCCATTTTTCTCACTGAAGGAACGAACGTGACCCTGATCTATGGCCATCGCGGCGCCAAGGGCGAAGCGCCCGAGAACACCCTGAACAGCTTCCGCCAGTGCCTGTCCCACGGCATCATGCGCTGCGAGCTGGATCTGCACCTGTCGGCCGACAACCAGCTGATGGTGATCCATGACCCTACCCTCAAGCGCACCACCGGCAAGCGCGGCAAGGTGGTCGAGCACCCGGCCGAAGACCTGGTCAAGCTCGACGCACGTCAGGGTGGCCCGGGCTGGGTCCAGCCCTGCCCCATCCCACGCCTGGAAGAGTTGTTCGAGAAATGCCCGTTCGAGCACTGGCAGCTGGAGGTCAAGAGCGCCTCGCGCACCCGCGCAGCCAGCACGGTGCTGGCCATTCGCGAACTGGCCCAGCAGTTTGGCTTGCTGGACAAGGTAACGATCACCTCCAGTTCACGCGAAGTGCTGGGCGCCGCTCAAGAACTGGTGCCGGATGTGCAACGCGGCCTGGTGGCCGAGTACGCCTGGCTCGACCCGCTGAAAGTTGCACAGAACTATGGTTGCCAGATGCTGGCCTTGAACTGGACGCTGTGCACCCCGGAACGCCTGCAAAAAGCGCAAAAGCAGGGCTTGCACGTGTCGGTATGGACGGTCAACGAGCCGGCACTGATGCGCCGGCTCGCTGATTTTGGCGTGGACAGCCTGATTACAGACTTTCCCGGTTTGGCCAGGACCACCCTCGGGCAGGGTTGAATTCGGTCTCTCCGACCGGCTCAGGCCACCGGTCGGAGCCGCTCAAAAAAGCCGGTTCAGACCGTCATAGGCCGCTACCCGATAGGCTTCGGCCATGGTCGGGTAGTTGAAGGTGGTGTTCACGAAGTACTTGAGGTTGTTCAGCTCGCCCGGCTGGTTCATCACCGCCTGGCCGATATGCACGATTTCCGACGCCTGATAGCCGAAGCAGTGCACACCCAGCACCTGCAGCGTCTCGCGGTGGAACAGGATTTTCAGCATGCCCTGGGGCTCACCGGCAATCTGCGCCCGGGCCATGCTCTTGAAGAAGGCCTTGCCCACTTCATAGGGCACCTTGGCCTGGGTCAGTTCCTGCTCGTTCTTGCCGATCGAGCTGATCTCCGGAATGGTGTAGATACCCGTCGGTACATCGTTGACGAAACGCCAGCTGCCGTTGTCGACGATGCTCCCTGCGGCCGAGCGGCCCTGGTCGTGCGCGGCACTGGCCAGGCTTGGCCAGCCAATCACGTCGCCGGCGCCGTAGATGTTCGGCACGCTGGTGCGGTAGGCCTCGTCCACTTCGATCTGGCCGCGGCTGTTGACCTTGATGCCGATGTTCTCAAGCCCCAGCTTGTCGGTGTTGCCGGTACGCCCGTTGCACCAGAGCAAAGCATCGGCCTTGATCTTCTTGCCCGACTTCAGGTGCAGGATGACACCGTTGTCCAGCCCCTCGACCCGCTCATAATCTTCGTTGTGGCGCACGGTGATGTTGTTGTTGCTGAAGTGGTAGCTCAGGGCCTGGGAGATTTCCGAATCCAGGAAGCTGAGCAATTGCCCACGGTTGTCCACCAGTTCGACCAGCACACCCAGGCCGCTGAAGATCGAGGCGTATTCGCACCCGATCACCCCGGCGCCATAGACGATCAGCTTGCGCGGGGTATGGCTCAAGCTGAGGATGGTGTCGCTGTCGTACACACGCGGGTGGTTGAAGTCGATGTCTGCTGGCCGATAGGGGCGCGAACCGGTGGCAATGATGATGTGCTTGGCGTTGAGTTTTTCCACCACACCATTGGGGCAGACCACTTCGACGGTCTGCTCGTCGGCGAAGCTGCCGGTGCCGAAGAACAGATCGACGCGGTTGCGGGCATAGTAGCCCGTACGCGAGGCCACCTGTTTGGCGATGACCTTCTCGGCGCTCTTAAGCACGTCCGGGAAGGAGAACCAACGCGGCTCGCCGATGGCGCGGAACATGGTGTTGGTGTTGAACTGCATGATCTGCCGCACCGAGTGACGCAGTGCCTTGGAGGGGATGGTGCCCAAGTGGGTGCAGTTACCCCCGACTTGGCGGCGGGTGTCGACCATCGCCACCTTGCGCCCTGCTTTGGCGGCGTTCATTGCCGCACCTTCCCCGGCTGGGCCGGAACCCAGCACCACTACGTCGTAGTTGTAGACAGCCATGCGTACTCCTTCAGAACTGGCCCGCAAGCCACGGTCGCTTGCGGCGCACGATCATGCCGCCTGGGCGCCATGAGAAAAAATCGGGTGCAGTCTAATCAAGCGTGAACGGCGCGCACATTAACCCTTGGTCGCGTCGTAGGCCAATTTCGCCCGCACTACATAAACCACCTTCTCCTTGGCGGCAATCATCCTCGTCCCCGCTTTCGATCACCTTTCACTACCTGCTCAGGCGAAAAAACCGCTCAGGCACCTGCCAAACGGCGGTCATTGTCCCTGAAATGTCGCGTTGAGTCACTCGGTGCCCCCTGCGCTCTGCGAGTACAAGCACCCGTGCCCGGCCGCCCAAACGAAAACGGGAACCCGAAGGTTCCCGTGTGTTCAGCGTCTGAACGGCCGATCAGCGTGGAAAGGCAGGTGGGTTGACCCCGGCCATGTCTTCCATCACGCGCACGACCTGGCAGCTGTAGCCGAATTCGTTGTCATACCACACGTACAGCACGACGCGGTTGTCGTTGCAGATGGTGGCTTCGGCGTCTACCACACCGGCGTGGCGCGAGCCCACGAAGTCGGTGGAGACCACTTCCTGGGAGCTGACGTAGTCGATCTGCTTGTGCAGGTCCGAGTGCATGGCCGTCTGGCGCAGGTACTCGTTGATTTCCTCGCGGCTGGTGGCCTTTTCCAGGTTCAGGTTGAGGATGGCCATCGACACGTTCGGCGTCGGCACGCGAATGGCGTTGCCGGTCAACTTGCCCTTGAGCACTGGCAGGGCCTTGGCGGCGGCGGTGGCAGCACCGGTTTCGGTGATGACCATGTTCAGCGGCGCGGCGCGGCCACGGCGGCTGCCCTTGTGGAAGTTGTCGATCAGGTTCTGGTCGTTGGTGAACGAGTGAACGGTTTCGACGTGGCCGTTGACGATGCCGTACTGGTCGTTGACGGCCTTGAGCACCGGCACGATGGCGTTGGTGGTGCAGGAGGCGGCGGAGATGATCTTGTCATCGGCCGTGATCTCGCCATGGTTGATGCCGTGCACGATGTTCTTCAGGGCACCCTTGCCAGGTGCGGTGAGGATCACGCGGCTGGCACCCGGGCACGCCAGGTGCTGGCCCAGGCCGTCGGCATCACGCCATACGCCGGTGTTGTCCACGATCAGCGCGTTGTCGATACCGTACTGGGTGTAGTCGACTTCGCTCGGGTTCTTGGCATAGATGATCTGGATCAGGTTGCCGTTGGCCGTCAGGGTGTTGTTGGCTTCGTCGATGGTGATGGTGCCATCGAACGGCCCGTGCACCGAGTCACGACGCAGCAGGCTGGCACGCTTGACCAGATCGTTCTCGGCGCCTTTGCGCACGACGATGGCACGCAGGCGCAGGCCGTCGCCGCCACCGGTCTTCTCGATCAGGATACGCGCCAGCAGGCGACCGATACGGCCGAAACCATACAGCACGACGTCGGTGCCCTTGCGCGCAGCGGCGTTCTGCTGGCCCACCACGTCGGCCAGCTCTTCACGCACGAACTGCTCGGCGCTGCGGCCGTTGCCTTCGAGCTTGAACTTGTTGGCCAGCTTGCCCAGGTCGACCGAGGCGGCGCCCAGCTTCAGCTCGCTCATGGCCTTGAGCAGGGGGAATGTCTCGTGAACGGACAGTTCGGTTTCGTCGGTCTGGCGATGACGCGCAAAGCGGTGTGCCTTGAGGATCGAGATAACCGAACGGTTGATCAGGCTGCGGCCATAGATCGAGCTCACCACATTGTTGTTGCGGTAGAGCTGACCGATAAGCGGGATCATCGCTTCAGCCAGGGCTTCACGATCGATCCACTCACCAAGACACTGGTCGGGCTTCTGAGTCACGGGAACCTTCCACATGTAGGGACAGAAAAAAGGGGCTACATTATGACGCCCCGATGCGTAACCGGCAATGAGCGCCTGTCGAGGTCACGCACATCGATCATCCTGCCCCATTGGAGCCTGACAGCCGCCAGCGTCACCGGTACAATCGGTCTCTTTGCCGAAACGCTTGGAGTGCAATCTCCCGTGTCAGTTCTGCGCCTACCGCAACTGTCGGCTACCGCCGGCAAACAAACCTGGGGCAACCTGCCCGGTGCCGCCCTCAGCCTTGCCATCGCCGAGGCCGCCAGCAGCGCTGGCCGCTTTACCCTGCTACTGACGGCAGACAGCCAGGCCGCCGACCGCCTGGAGCAGGAACTGAAGTTCTTCGCGCCCGAGTTGCCAGTGCTGCCGTTTCCCGACTGGGAGACCCTTCCCTACGACCTGTTCTCGCCCCACCAGGACATCATCTCCCAGCGCATCGCTAGCCTGTACCGGTTGCCCGAGCTGAGCCACGGCATCCTGGTGGTGCCCATTACCACGGCCTTGCATCGCCTGGCCCCTACCCGCTTCCTGCTAGGCAGCAGCCTGGTGCTGGACGTGGGCCAGACCATCGATGTGGAGCAGATGCGCAGCCGCCTCGAAGCCAGTGGCTACCGCTGCGTCGACACCGTCTATGAGCATGGCGAGTTCGCCGTGCGTGGGGCCTTGATCGACCTGTTCCCGATGGGCAGCAAGCTGCCCTACCGCATCGACCTGTTCGACGACGAAATCGAGACGCTGCGCACGTTCGACCCCGAGACCCAGCGCTCGATCGACAAGGTCGACTCCATTCGCCTGCTGCCGGCTCGCGAATTTCCGATGCAAAAAGAGGAAGTCACTCGGTTCAAGGCACGCTTTCGCGAGCGTTTCGATGTGGATTTTCGCCGCAGCGCGATCTTCCAGGACCTGGCCAGCGGCATCATCCCGTCAGGCATCGAGTACTACCTGCCGCTGTTCTTCGAAGAAACCTCGACCCTGTTCGACTACTTGCCAGCCGATACCCAGGTGTTTTCGCTGCCGGGCGTCGAGCAGGCGGCCGAGCATTTCTGGAACGACGTGCGTGGGCGCTATGAGGACCGCCGGGGCGACCTGAGCCGGCCCTTGCTGCCGCCGGCCGAGCTGTTCATGCCAGTGGAAGACTGTTTCGCACGCCTCAAGCAGTGGCCAAGGGTGGTGGTCAGCCGCGATGACCTGGACCCCGGCGCCGGGCGCCAGCGCTTCGCCGCCCGCGCCCTGCCCGACCTTGCCATCGAAGCCAAGGCCAACCAGCCGCTGGCGGCATTGGCAGGGTTTCTCGACCAGTTCGATGGCCGCGTCTTGTTCACCGCAGAATCGGCCGGGCGCCGCGAAGTGCTGCTCGAGCTGCTCGAACGGCTCAAGCTGCGCCCGAACACGGTCGAAGGCTGGACCGACTTCGTCACCGGCAGCGAACGCCTGAACATCACCATCGCACCGCTCGACGAAGGCCTGCTGCTCGACGACCCGGCCATGGCCCTGATCGCCGAAAGCCCGCTGTTCGGTCAGCGGGTGATGCAGCGCCGCCGCCGCGACAAGCGCGGCGAAACCGCCAACGACGCCGTCATCAAGAACCTGACCGAGCTGCGCGAAGGCGCACCGGTGGTGCACATCGACCATGGCGTAGGCCGCTACCTAGGCCTGGCCACGCTGGAAATCGACGGCCAGGCCGCCGAGTTCCTTACCCTTGAATACGCCGAGGGCGCCAAGCTCTACGTACCGGTTGCCAACCTGCACCTGATCGCCCGCTACACCGGCAGCGATGACGCGCTGGCGCCCCTGCACCGCCTGGGCTCGGAAACCTGGCAGAAAGCCAAGCGCAAGGCTGCCGAACAGGTACGCGATGTCGCCGCCGAGCTGCTCGACATCTATGCCCGCCGAGCAGCGCGCAAGGGTTATGCGTTCGCCGACCCCGCCGCCGACTACGCCACGTTCAGCGCAGGCTTCCCGTTCGAGGAAACCCCCGACCAGCAAGCGGCCATCGAAGCGGTACGCGCCGACATGCTGGCGCCCAAGCCCATGGACCGCCTGGTGTGCGGCGACGTGGGCTTCGGCAAGACCGAGGTGGCCATGCGTGCAGCGTTCATCGCCGTGCACAGCGGTCGCCAGGTGGCTGTGTTGGTGCCCACTACCCTGCTGGCCCAGCAGCATTACAACAGTTTCCGCGACCGATTCGCGGACTGGCCGGTCACCGTCGAGGTGATGAGCCGCTTCAAATCGGCCAAGGAAGTGGCCACCGCCGCGGCCGAGCTGGCCGAGGGCAAGATCGACATCCTGATCGGCACCCACAAGCTGCTCCAGGACGATGTGCGCTTCAAGGACCTGGGCCTGGCCATCATCGACGAAGAGCATCGTTTCGGTGTGCGTCAGAAAGAGCAGCTCAAGGCGCTGCGCAGCGAAGTGGACATCCTCACCCTGACCGCCACGCCCATCCCGCGCACCTTGAACATGGCTGTGGCGGGTATGCGCGATCTGTCGATCATCGCCACGCCACCGGCGCGGCGCCTGTCGGTGCGCACCTTCGTCATGGAACAGAACAACAGCACCGTCAAGGAAGCACTGCTGCGCGAACTGCTGCGCGGCGGCCAGGTGTACTACCTGCACAACGATGTGAAAACCATCGAGAAATGCGCCGCCGACCTGGCCGAGCTGGTCCCCGAGGCGCGCATCGGCATCGGCCACGGCCAGATGCGCGAGCGCGAGCTGGAACAGGTGATGAGCGACTTCTACCACAAGCGCTTCAACGTGCTGGTGGCCTCGACCATCATCGAAACCGGCATCGACGTGCCCAGCGCCAACACCATCGTCATCGAGCGTGCCGACAAGTTCGGCCTGGCCCAGCTGCATCAACTGCGTGGCCGAGTCGGTCGCAGCCACCACCAGGCCTATGCCTACCTGCTGACGCCAACGCGCCAGAAGGTCAGCGGCGACGCCGAAAAACGCCTCGAAGCCATCGCCAACACTCAAGACCTGGGCGCCGGGTTCGTGCTCGCGACCAACGACCTGGAAATCCGCGGGGCTGGCGAATTGCTCGGGGATGGCCAGAGCGGCCAGATTCAGGCGGTGGGCTTTACCCTGTACATGGAAATGCTCGAGCGCGCCGTCAAGGCGATCCGCAAGGGCACCCAGCCCAACCTGGAGCAACCACTGGGCGGCGGCCCGGAAATCAACCTGCGCCTGCCGGCCCTGATCCCCGAGGACTACCTGCCGGACGTGCATGCGCGGCTGATCCTGTACAAGCGCATCGCCTCGGCAGCCGATGAGGAAGGGCTCAAGGACCTGCAGGTCGAAATGATCGACCGCTTCGGCCTTCTGCCAGAGCCCACCAAGAACCTCATGCGCCTGACGCTGCTCAAGTTGCAGGCGGAGAAACTTGGCATCAAGAAAGTCGACGCCGGCCCCAACGGCGGCAAGCTGGAGTTCGAGGCCGAAACGCCGGTCGATCCTCTGACCCTGATCAAGCTGATCCAGAGCCAGCCCAAGCGCTACAAGTTCGAGGGCGCCACTCAGTTCCGCTTCCTGGTTCCAATGGAACGGCCTGATGAGCGCTTCAACACCCTTGAGGCGCTGTTCGAGCGCCTGACACCAAAGCCTGCCTAAGGAAGATCCATGCGCGCCATTCGCTGTCTGACCCTGCTGCTGGTGGCGTTTGCCCCAGCGGCATTCGCCCAGGGCCCGTACCAGGTCGAAATGATCCTGGTACGGCAGAACAACGTACCCGCGTTCACCAGCCCCTTCGCTCCCGAAGACTGGAGCGCTGGGGCGCCACGGCTGGACAAGAGCGCAGAGCAGCGCCCAGCCCTGGAAGACGAGGCCACGCGCCTGGGCGCCACGGCCGACTACACGGTGCTCATGCATCGGGCCTGGCAACAGCAGGTAGGCGATGGGCCCAGTCGCATCGCATTGGGTGAGGGTGCCGAGCAGTTCGGCCATTTCCCGATCGAGGGCAACCTGAGCATCACCCAGGGCCGCTTCATCCAGGTTGAAGCCAACCTCTGGGTCAACCAGCTCGACAGCAACGGCAGCGTGCTGCAGAGCGAGCAGTTTCGCCAGGCCAACAGCAATGTGAAAGGCGGACAACTGACCTACCTGGACGGCGGCCATCTGGCCATGCTCCTGAAGATCACCCCACCCGGCACACCCAAGATGCCATCGCTGGACATGCTGGAGCAGTAGCCCATGAGCCGCAATGGACCGGATGCCTTCGAGCTGCTGAACGAGTACCCCAACTGGATCGAATGTTTCGACGCAGGCACTCTGAGGCGAGGCGAGGTTTACGCGAGCGAGGGCATGTCCGAGCTGGAGTACCTAAACGGGCAAAGGTTTTCCGCTCTGTGCAAAGGCAGTGCAGGACAAACCTACCGGCAGGACATCGAAGTGAGCGTGCATGCCGGGCGCCTGCTCGTAAAAGGCCGGTGCAGTTGCCCTGTTGCGCGCAACTGCAAGCACTGCGCGGCTGCGCTGCTGCTGATCAGCGACCCCTTCGACACGCCACTGATAGCCAAGCCCACCTCTGCAAAGATGTCAGCCGAGCTTCAACATTGGCTCAGCAATCTCGAACAAGCGCCCGCGCCAGTCGAACCGGGCAAGGACAGGCGCGGGCGCTCGGTCTGCTACAACTTGCGCCTTCAGGACGATGCCAGTTGCTCAGTGGTCGTGCGCAAGGGCGCCGAAACCGAAGACGGCATTCGCTTCAGCCGGGTGCAGTCGGTCTACGACTTCCTGTACGACCGACCGAAGTTCGTGACCGAAGAAGACGCGCGCATCCTGCGTCTGCTCTCCTCGCTCAATCAGGGGGGCGGCCAGGAGCGAGGCTACAGGCTGACCGGGGCCGAAGGCGGTGAGTTGCTCCAGCGCATCATCGACACGGGCCGACTGTACCTGTTCGACACCCAACCGCAACTGGTGCCCGGGCCGGTGCGCCAGGGCGAGTTTCGCTGGGTGCGCCTGGACAATGGTGCGTACCGTGGCTTGTGGTTCACCGGCGGGGATAAAACCAACTGCGTCATCCCGTTGCTTCCGCTGTACTACCTGGACATGGTCACCCATGAGATCGGTATCCTCGAACATGGGCTCAACCCCCACGTTGCAATGCAACTGACCCTCGCACCCGAGGTGCCGGAGCACTTGGTCGTGCCACTCAGCCACAAGCTCAATGCCTTGAGCCATGCCGTGCCTACGCCGACCGAGGTCGAAGAGCAACACGTCGATGACATCCAGCCCAAGGCGCACCTCGCGCTCGGGAGCCTGGAGTTCACCGCCTACATGCCCAAGACCGGCCGCATGCAGCGCCAGATGCAGCATCGCGCCGCGTTGTCGTTCGACTACGACGGCCTGTCGGCCAGCGGTAATACCGACAAGCCGCTCACGCGCCTGGTGGGCAGTGTGAGCCAGCGCATCAGCCGCCAACCCAAGGCTGAGCAAGCCCTGCGCAATGTCCTGCGCGACATGGGGTTCAAGGTCGCGACCCGGCAGAGCAAGGCGCTGCCCGACAGCGCGGGCGAGATGTTCCTGCTCGCCGACGACGAAGCCTGGCTGCAGTTCGTGCGTACAGACCTGCCCCGGCTGCGTGAGGCGGGCTGGCAGGTGGATGTCAACCGCGACTTCGCGTTCGACTTGCAGGAAGTGGAGGACTGGTACGCCACCGTCGATGAAACGCCAGGCCATGAATGGTTCGACCTCGAACTGGGTATCGTCGTCGATGGACAGCGGCACAGCCTGCTGCCCATCGTGCTGCAACTATTGCGCAATAGCCCTGAGCTGCTGCGCCCCAGCGAACTGGCCAAGCGCAATGACGAGGAGCACCTGCTGATCGATCTCAACCGTGGCCGGATCGACGCCTCCGCCCTGCGCGTGGCACTGCCTTATGGCCGGGTCAAGGCCGTGATGGCGACCTTGGGCGAGCTGTACATGAGCGAACCCGAAGCCGGAACGGCACTGCGTATGAGCCGAGCAGACGCTGCGCGCCTGAACGGGATCGAAGCGCTGCCGCTGCATTGGGAAGGCGGGGAGCATGTGCGCGATTTGGGTCGCCGCCTGCGGGATGCCAGGGATCTGCAGGTCACCCCACCTGCCGGCTTGCACGCCAGCCTGCGCGGCTACCAGCAGCAAGGGCTCAACTGGCTGCAAGCACTGCGGGAGATGGGCACCGGTGGCATCCTTGGGGATGACATGGGCCTGGGCAAAACCTTACAAGCCCTTGCCCATGTGCTGCTGGAAAAAGAAGCGGGCCGTTTGACGACGCCAGCACTGGCGGTCATGCCGACCAGCCTGCTACCCAATTGGCTGGACGAGGCGCAGCGTTTTGCACCTGACCTTCGGGTACTGGCCCTGCACGGGCCAGCACGCAGCAAGCATTTCACCCGTCTGCAGGATTACGACCTCATCCTGACCACCTATGCCCTGGTGCCCCGCGACCTCGCGCATTTGCGTGCGCAGCCATGGCACCTGCTGTTGCTCGACGAGGCGCAGAACATCAAGAGCAGCACCAGCAAGGCCGCCATGGCTGTGTGCCAACTGCAGGCTAGCCAGCGCCTGTGCCTGACCGGTACACCGATGGAAAACAACCTCGGCGAGCTGTGGTCGATCTTCCACTTCCTGATGCCCGGCTGGCTGGGTGACCTCAAGCGTTTCAACCAGGACTACCGCACGCCGATCGAGCGCCAGGGCAACACCGAGCGCCTGACCCACCTGATCACGCGCATTCGACCCTTCCTGCTGCGCCGCACGAAGGAGCAGGTCGCCACCGAACTGCCAGCCAAGACGGAACTGGTGCACTGGGTCGAACTGAGCGACGCACAGCGTGACACCTACGAGGCCGTGCGGGTGGCGATGGACAAGAAGGTTCGCGACGAGGTAGCCCGTAATGGTGCCGCACGCAGCCAGATCGTCATTCTCGATGCACTGCTCAAGCTGCGCCAGGTGTGTTGCGATCTGCGGCTGGTCAAGGGCGTGGATATCAAGGGCAACCAGAGCGACAAGGGCAAGCTGGGCGCGCTGCTGGAGATGCTCGAAGAGCTGATGAGCGAAGGCCGCCGCGTGCTGCTGTTCTCCCAGTTCACCTCGATGCTGGCGTTGATCGAGCAGGAACTGAAAAAACGCAGCATTTCCTACAGCCTGTTGACCGGAGACACCCGCGACCGTCGCACCCCTGTACAGCAATTCCAGGCGGGGGATAGCCAGGTCTTTCTGATCAGCCTCAAGGCAGGCGGGGTGGGCTTGAACCTGACAGCAGCCGACACCGTGATTCATTACGACCCGTGGTGGAACCCGGCCAGCGAAAACCAGGCGACCGACCGGGCCTACCGCATCGGCCAGGACAAGCCCGTGTTCGTGTTCAAGCTGATTACCCGCGGCACAGTGGAGGAAAAGATCCAGCTGTTGCAGCAGGAGAAAGCAGCGCTGGCCACCAGCCTGCTTGACGGAGGCAAGGCTGGGCAGTGGCGACTGGGGGACGAGGAAATCGAAGCGTTGTTTGCGCCCTTGCCGGGCAAGCGGGGTCGGTAAAACCTGTCGGGACGCGCACTGGCTGGGTGAACGCGTCCCGACAGCCTGCTTGGCAATAAGCGGCTAGTCGATCAACTGCGCGTCCTTGAGCGCACCCAGCGCCTGCAGCCAACGCGGATGTTGGCGATAATCGGTGCAGGCCGTGCCTTGACCGCGCATGCTGGCGATCCGAGGCGACGGCGTGACCCGCAGGCGCTGAGCCGCGCCCAGCGCCAATTCGGCTGCAGCCCGGTCGTTGCAAACCAGCCCCATATCACACCCGGCAGTGAACGCAGCTTCGATGCGGCTGGCCGCATCACCCACCACATGAGCACCGGCCATGGACAGGTCGTCGCTGAAGATGACCCCGTCAAAACCCAGCTCGCCGCGCAAAATATCTTGCAGCCACCGGCGGGAAAAGCCTGCCGGGCGGTTGTCGACCTGCGGATAGATCACATGGGCAGGCATCACTGCCGCCAATTGACCGCTCAGCCGGCTGAACGGCACCAGGTCCGCCGCTCGCAGCTGCTCCAGGCTACGCTCGTCAGTGGGTATCGCTACGTGGGAATCAGCTTCTGCCCAGCCATGGCCTGGGAAATGTTTGCCACAGGCCGCCATGCCTGCCGCGTTCATGCCGCGGATGAATGCGCCCGCCAGTTGCGTAGCTCGAAGCGGATCGCCCTCGAAGGCTCGGCTGCCCACCACCGCGCTGCGCTGGTGATCCAAGTCCAGCACCGGGGCGAAGCTCAGGTCCAGGCCAACGGCGAGCACTTCGGTCGCCATCAACCAGCCACATTGTTCGGCCAGGTACTCGGCATTGGCAGTGTCGGCCAGGGCACGCATGGCCGGCAAGCGCACGAACCCCTGGCGCAGACGCTGCACTCGGCCTCCCTCCTGATCGACGGCCAGGATCAGGTCAGGGCGCAGTGCGCGAATGGAGGCGCATAACGCGCGCACCTGCCGCGGACTTTCGATGTTGCGGGCGAAGATGATCAACCCCGCCACTTCAGGCTGGCGCAACAGCTGCCGGTCTTCGGCGGTCAGCCAGGTGCCGGCGATATCCACCATCAAGGAGCCTTGCAGGCTGACGGTCATGAGAAATCCTTCAATAGAGACAGGGAAAAGCCCGCTTGCGGCTGGCAACAGGCCAAGTTATGCCTTGACGGGGGCTGCACCGCTGGCGGTTTTGCTGCGCGGGCGCAACTGGGCGCTGGCCATGGCCGCGTCGGTGACGCCGGTATCGGCACGCATGCCGGCAGCCAGGAACGGCACCATCAGGCGCATCACCTGCTCGATGGAGGTGTTGATGCCGAAGTCAGTCTCGGCGATGGCCCGCAGCGCCTTGATGCCCGACATGCTGAACGCAGCAGCCCCGAGCATGAAGTGCACACGCCAGAACAATTCGATCGCAGGAATGCGTGGCGCGGCTTCGTTGACGAGCAACATGTAGCGGCGGAAGACCTTGCCGTACATGTCTTCGAGGTAACGGCGCAAATGGCCCTGGCTCTGGCTGAACGCCAAGCCAAGCAGCCGCATGAAGATCGACAGGTCGTTGTTGCTGCGCGGCTGCACGGCAAGGGCTTGCTCGACCAGCATCTCCAGCAATTCTTCAAGGGTGGGCTTATGCTCGGGGCGGGCCTGACGCCGTTCCAACTCGCGCTCGAGACTGGCGCAGAAGGGCCCCAGGAAACGAGAGAAGACCGCTTGGATCAGGGCTTTCTTGGAACCGAAGTGGTAGTTCACCGCCGCCAGGTTAACCCCGGCCTTGCTGGTGATCAGCCGCAACGAGGTTTCGGCAAACCCGCGCTCGGCAAACAGCTGCTCGGCAGCATCGAGGATGCGTTCAACGGTTTCCGATTGGGCCATGACTACTCCGAGCACTCCGCCATACAAACAGGTGTTTGAAACATACGTTTCAACCCCACATCTGTCAAGCGCTCGTGACCGGCCGGTCAGTCAAGCCATTGTAAGGTCGTGAAGCGGTGATCTCGAGGTGATCTGCTCCAGTCGGCTTACCTAGGGGCTGCCAAAGCTTGCGGCTAGACCAATACTGTATATAATCCCAGTCACTGTACAAAAAGACAGAGCGCTGATCATGTTGAAACTGACGCCACGCCAAGCCGAAATCCTCGCCTTCATCAAGCGCAGCCTCGAGGACAACGGCTTTCCGCCGACCCGTGCCGAGATTGCCCAGGAGCTGGGTTTCAAATCCCCTAATGCCGCCGAGGAGCATCTCAAGGCGCTGGCCCGTAAAGGCGCTATCGAGATGACGCCAGGCGCCTCCCGAGGCATTCGCATTCCCGGCCTCGAAGCCAAGGCCGAGGAGGCCGGGCTCCCGATCATCGGCCGCGTTGCTGCCGGCGCCCCGATCCTTGCCGAGCAACACATCGAGCAATCCTGCAACATCAACCCCGCCTTTTTCCACCCCCAGGCCGACTATCTGTTGCGTGTTCACGGCATGAGCATGAAGAACGTGGGCATCCTCGATGGCGACCTGTTGGCGGTGCATACCTGCCGTGAAGCCCGCAACGGCCAGATCGTCGTGGCGCGCATCGGCGACGAAGTCACCGTCAAGCGCTTCAAGCGCGAAGGCAACAAGGTCTGGCTGCTGGCCGAAAACCCGGAATTCGCCCCTATCGAAGTCAACCTGAAAGATCAGGAACTGGTGATCGAGGGCTTGAGCGTCGGCGTCATTCGCCGCTGAATCAGGAGGCGTCATGCAGCCATTCACCCATACAACCGAGCAAGTCCAGTTGCCGCTGTTCGAAGCATTCCTCGCCCAGCCCGTCCTGCCTGGCCTCAAGGCCAGCGAACTGGCGCGCAAGAGTGACTTGCCCGACCTGTTCAGCGAATTGTCACTGCACGGCGCCCCCAGTCACTGTCATACCTTGCTGGCACCTGTGCTACGTGAACTCAGCGAAGAAGACGAAACGCGCTGGCTGACCCTCATTGCGCCACCGTCGAGCCTGACACAGGCCTGGCTGCGCAGGGCTGGCCTAAACCGCGAGCGCATTCTGCTGCTTCATCCGCGCGGCAACCAGCCTCCCCTTCAGTTGGCGTGTGAAGCCCTACGCCTGGGCCGTAGCCATACCGTGGTCAGCTGGCTGGGGAGCGTCAATGCCAATGCACGTCAGTTGCTGTTGCGTGCAGCAAGCGTGGGTAACGCGCAAAGCCTGAACATTCGTTTCGGCTAACACTGCGGCATTCGTGCTACCAGCCTGACCGCTCCCAGGTCATGCTCACCCTGACGAGTAAAGATCGCCGGGAAAGCGCAACGCCTTTCCGACTGCCCCACATTCATCCGTCTGATACGCTTGCCGCCATCACCGGCCAGGCCGGTGGCAGCGATCACACGACTGCGCGTTTCAGTGCAGAACGCGCGGCCCTTCGTCACGTTCGAGCTCGCCATCCACAAGCCGTCCAGCCATCTGTACCCCCACGCTGAGCATGGCTTTGGCCACCTCGACGTGCTGACCTTGCAGAAATACTTTGGCATCCTCTGAGAAATCCAGGGTTACCAGTGAGCCTTCATCCTCGGCGCGACGCAGTTCGATGCGGCCATCAGGCAACTCGACAATTTCCAGAAAAGACGTAGACATAAAGGGCGGTTCTCCACGAAAGGCGAGCATTGTACCAGCGCTCGAGGCCGTCAGCACTCACTCAACGCATCACGAAAACGCCTGACAAGCGCCTTGAGGTTGCTGCGCCACGCTTCAAGCTCGGCACGGGACAGCGGCGCAGGCACCTGCTCATCGAGGCTGACGGCCTGGATCAGCGGCTGGGTGACGTCAGTCTTGGGTGGTTTGCGCATCACGGGCGCTCGGAACAAGTCAGCATACGCAGCCAGCATCTGCGCCAGCCAGGTCTCCCGTTGCCGGGCAAGCTCCAGAAGCTCGGCAACTTCTGGTATGGCGATGCCGTTAAAGGCGTCATGGGCCAGGGCCTGCTCGACGGTTGCCAGCGCAGGCAAGCGATAGTACCCACTGATTTCGTGACACAAGCCAAGCAATGCACCGTGCAGATGAAACAATGCCGACTCCCGCTCAGCCTGCACCAGCCCCTGGGCGTTCATGGCCTGACTCTGTTCAGTCTTGGCCATCGATTCCAGTGCCAGCCCGGCAAAGAACAGTTTTTGATTGGTACGGGTATAGAGCTCCTGGGCCATGTGTCGCCCTCCCATCAGGTGGCTAAGCGGATTGCTGCATCATAAATGAAAGGGGCCGTGCTGCGGCCTTTCGTGGCATCAGCTCACGAAAGGCCGCCGCGCGGCCCCATCCCTGAACGCTAGACCTCAGCGCTTGTCTTCGACTTTCCAGGTCTTGCCATCGTAGAACGCCTTCCAACCGGTAGGCTTGCCGTCCACTTCGGACTGGACGTATTGCTCCTTGGTCTTGCGGCTGTAGCGGATCACGGTAGGACGACCGTCCGGATCCTTCTGGGGCGCTTCGCACAGGAAATGGTACTTGGGATCGATCTCATGCTTGTGCGGAACAATCTCGCACACCAGGGGCGCACGCGTTTCGCGATTCTTCGGGAACTGGCTGGCAGCCAGGAACAGCCCCGAAGCACCATCGCGCAGCACATAGGTGTCGTCCACCTTCTCGCACTTGAGCTCAGGCATGTCGACCTTGTCCATCTTCGGCGGCGCCGCTTCACCGCTTTTGAGCAGCTTGCGCGTGTTCTTGCACGCAGGGTTGGTGCACCCGAAGAACTTGCCGAAGCGCCCGGTCTTGAGCTGCATTTCGCTGCCGCACTTGTCGCACTCAAGGCTTGGGCCTTCGTAGCCTTTGATGCGATAGCTGCCCTCTTCGATCTCGTAACCCGGGCAATCGGGGTTATTCCCACAGATGTGCAGCTTGTGCTTTTCATCGAGCAGGTAGGCGTCCATCGCCGTCGCACAGACCGGGCAGCGGTGCTTGCCAAGCAAGACGCGCGACTCCGATTCACCCTCGTCGTCTGCAGCAATCTCGTCACCAGGCACGAGGTTGACCGTGGACTTGCAGCGCTCCTTGGGTGGCAGGCTGTAACCAGAGCAGCCCAGGAACACGCCCGTGGACGCTGTACGGATCATCATCGGCCGGCCGCACTCCTTGCAAGGAATGTTGGTCATCGTCGGCTGGTTGGCACGCATGCCGCCTTCGCTGGATTCGGCCGTCTGCAACTTTTTGCTGAAGTCGCCGTAGAACTCGTCCAGCACGTTCTTCCAGTCGCGTTCGCCGTGGGCGACGTCGTCGAGGTTCTCCTCCATGCCGGCGGTGAAACCGTAATCCATCAAGTTGGAGAAACTCTCGGAAAGCCGCTCGGTCACGATATCGCCCATCTTCTCCGAGTAGAAGCGACGGTTGTGCAACGTCACGTAGCCACGGTCCTGGATGGTCGAGATGATCGCCGCATAGGTGGATGGACGGCCGATACCGCGTTTTTCCATTTCCTTGACCAGGCTGGCCTCGGTGAACCGTGCAGGCGGTTTGGTGAAGTGCTGGGTAGGATCAAGCTGCATCAGCTTGAGCGCTTCACCCTGGACCATTTCGGGCAGCACGTCGTCTTCACCAGGCTTGCTCTGCTGCGGCAACACGCGGGTGTAGCCATCGAACTTCAGGATACGGCCCTTGGCACGCAGCTCGAAGCTGCCTGCTGCCACGGTCACGCTGGTGGACAGGTACTGGGCCGGCGGCATCTGGCAGGCCAGGAACTGACGCCAGATCAGCTCGTACAGCCGCTCGGCATCGCGCTCCATACCGCTGAGCTTGGTCGGGTGGGTGCTCACGTCCGAAGGCCGGATGGCTTCGTGCGCCTCCTGAGCCCCCTCTTTGCTGCCGTAGACCTGCGGGGTTTCGGGCAGGTACTGCTTGCCGAATTCCCGCTCGATGTAACTACGGGCCATTTCCAGCGCATCGCTCGACAGGTTGGTCGAATCGGTACGCATGTAGGTGATGTAACCCGCTTCGTACAGACGCTGGGCCATCATCATGGTTTTCTTCACGCCGAACCCCAGGCGATTGCTCGCCGCCTGTTGCAGGGTCGAGGTGATGAAGGGCGCTGAAGGCTTGCTGCTGGTCGGGCGGTCTTCACGCTTGACGACGCTATAGCTCGATGCCTTGAGCTTTTCCAGCGCGGCCATGGCCTGGGTTTCGTTCAGCGGCTTGAAGGCCTCGCCATTTTCACGGGCGACTTCGAAGCGAACCTTGGCGTTCTTGGCAGTGCCGAGATCGGCATGGATTTCCCAGTATTCCTGAGGAATGAAGGCACGAATCTCGCGTTCGCGTTCGACCACCAGCTTGACCGCTACCGATTGCACACGCCCGGCCGACAGGCCACGGGCAATCTTGGACCACAGCAACGGGGACACCATGTACCCCACTACGCGATCGAGAAAACGGCGCGCCTG
The DNA here is from genome assembly GCF_900230165.1 of Pseudomonas sp. URMO17WK12:I9. Taxonomy (NCBI): domain Bacteria; kingdom Pseudomonadati; phylum Pseudomonadota; class Gammaproteobacteria; order Pseudomonadales; family Pseudomonadaceae; genus Pseudomonas; species Pseudomonas sp. URMO17WK12:I9. Next base: position 126,164 of record NZ_OCMQ01000009.1, read on the forward strand.
CTGCGCGTTGACCCGATCGATGTCGAGCTCACCGGGCTGCGAAAACGCTTCCTGAATGGCTTTCTTGGTGATTTCGTTGAACACCACGCGCTTATAGCGGGTGTCGTCGCCACCGATGGCCTCACGCAGGTGCCAGGCGATCGCCTCCCCTTCGCGGTCCAAGTCGGTCGCGAGGTAGATGGTGTCGGCGTCCTTGGCCAGGCGGCGCAGCTCGTCGATCACCTTTTCCTTGCCGGGAAGGATCTCGTACTTGGCTTTCCAGCCCTGGTCCGGGTCGACGCCCATGCGTGCAACCAGCTGGCGACGCGCCTTTTCTTTGGGCGAAAGGGCCGGTGCCTCACCCGCCGCCTTGCCACGCTTGGCGGCCGGCTCTTTGCTCGCGCTAGCCGAACCGCTGGTGGGAAGGTCTCGGATATGGCCGATACTCGACTTCACCACGTACTGGTTGCCCAGGTACTTGTTGATGGTCTTGGCCTTGGCCGGGGATTCCACAATGACCAGCGATTTGCCCATGGATCGGAGTATTCCTGAATCTGAAGATTGAAAACACGTCAGGTACCAGACGCGGCACCGCTATATATAGTGGCAAAACTGCGAGGTCAAGTTCAGAACATCACGCCTGCGACTTGTCCGACATCCCGCAAAGCCCCTCTTCGGCCTTGATCAACGCAAAGCGGGGCACCTGTTCGCCATCGACTTCCACCGACTCGCGGAACATCGACAGCGGGCGCACCCAGAAGCTGTAATCACCATACAGGCATTGGTAGAACACCATCCACTCCTCGCTCTCGGAGTGCCGCGCAACACTGAACACGCGGTACTCCGGGCCCTTGTAATGCCGGTACACACCTGGCTGGATCTGCATGTCGTCTACCTCCTGATGCCATCGAAACCCAAAAAACAAAACCGGGGCACGAGGCCCCGGTTGCTGTCCTTCTCCTGCGCCTTAGACGCGTTCAAAGACAGTGGTGATACCTTGGCCAAGGCCGACGCACATGGTCGCAACCCCCAGCGTGCCGCCATTTTGCTTCATGACGTTGAGCAGGGTGCCGGAAATACGCGCCCCGGAGCAACCAAACGGGTGACCCAAGGCGATCGCGCCGCCGTGCAGGTTAACCTTCTCATTCATCTTGTCGAGCACTTTCAAGTCTTTCAACACAGGCAGCGCCTGTGCGGCGAACGCCTCGTTGAGTTCGATGAAGTCGATGTCGGCCATGCTCAAGCCCGCGCGCTTGAGGGCTTTCTGGGTGGCCGGTACTGGGCCGTAGCCCATGATCGCGGGGTCGACGCCCGCCACTGCCATGGCCCGAATGACCGCCAGAGGCTCGATACCCAGGTCCATCGCACGCTGGCCTGACATCACGATCATGCACGAGGCACCGTCGGTGATCTGGGAAGAAGTACCTGCGGTCACGGTTCCGCCTTTGGGGTTGAAGGCCGGCTTGAGCGACGCCAGGCCCTCGAGGGTGGTTTCCGGACGAATGGTTTCGTCGAAGTCGAACACTTTCAGGAAACCGTTCTCGTCATACCCCTGCATGGGGATGATCTCGTCCTTGAACTTGCCCTCGATGGTGGCCTTGTGCGCCAGCTGGTGCGAGCGCACGCCGAACTGATCCTGCTGTTCACGCGTGATGCCGTGCATCTTGCCCAGCATCTCGGCCGTCAGGCCCATCATGCCCGAGGCCTTGGCCGCATGCAGCGCCAGGTGTGGGTTGGGGTCTACGCCATGCATCATGCTCACGTGCCCCATGTGCTCGACGCCGCCAATCACGAACACGTCGCCATTGCCAGTCATGATCGCCTGGGCGGCGGTGTGCAGTGCGCTCATCGACGAGCCGCACAGCCGGCTGACGGTCTGCGCCGCAGAGGTGTGCGGGATCTGGGTCATCAACGAGGCCATGCGGGCGATGTTCCAGCCCTGCTCCAGGGTCTGGTTCACACAGCCCCAGATCACATCCTCGACTTCCTTGGGATCGACCTTGTCGTTGCGCTCAAGCAACTTGCTGATCAGGTGCGCCGACATGTCTTCGGCACGGGTATTGCGGTGCATGCCACCCTTGGAGCGGCCCATTGGCGTGCGACCGAAGTCGACGATCACCACGTCTCTTGGATTAAGGCTCATATCAAATCTCTCGCTCTAGCTCGTTGACCGCTCAGTTGAAGAAGCGCTGGCCCGTCTTGGCCATCTCACGCAGCTTGGCGGTCGGGTGGTACAGCGGCCCCAGGTCGGCATAGCGATCGGCCAGGGCGACGAATTCGGCTACACCCAAGGTATCGATGTAGCGCAGCGCGCCGCCACGGAAGGGTGGGAAGCCAATGCCGTAGACCAGGCCCATGTCCGCCTCGGCGGCCGTCTCGACGATGCCATCTTCGAGGCAGCGAACGGTTTCCAGGCACAGCGGGATCATCATCCAGTTGACGATGTCCTCGTCACTGACTTCACGCTGCTCGTACACGATGGGCTTGAGTACCTCAAGCACGCCGGCATCGGCGACTTTCTTCGGCTTGCCACGCTTGTCGGTTTCATAGGCGTAGAAGCCCTTGCCGTTCTTCTGGCCCAGGCGGTTGGCATCGTACAAGGCGTCGATGGCCGAGCGGCGCTCGTCCTTCATGCGATCGGGGAAGCCCTCGGCCATGACGTCACGGCCATGATGCCCGGTGTCGATGCCCACCACGTCCATCAAGTACGCCGGGCCCATGGGCCAGCCGAATTTTTCCATGACCTTGTCGATGCGCACGAAGTCCACCCCCGCGCTAACCAGCCTGGCGAAGCCGCCGAAGTACGGGAACAGGACACGGTTGACCAAGAACCCTGGGCAGTCGTTGACCACGATTGGGTTCTTGCCCATCTTCTTGGCGTAAGCGACGGTGGTAGCAACTGCCACTTCGCTGGATTTTTCGCCACGGATCACTTCCACCAGCGGCATCATGTGCACCGGGTTGAAGAAGTGCATGCCCACGAAGTTTTCCGGGCGCTTCAGCGCTTGTGCCAGCAGATTGATGGAAATGGTCGAGGTATTGGATGCCAGAATCGCATCCTCCCTCACCTGCCCTTCCACCTCGGCAAGCACGGCCTGCTTGACCTTGGGGTTTTCAACCACCGCCTCGACCACGATGTCCACGTGGGCGAAATCGCCGTACGACAGGGTCGGACGAATCGCGTTGAGCGCCTCGGCCATCTTGGCCGGCGTCAGGCGACCTTTCTCGACCCGATTGCCCAGCAGCTTGGACGCTTCGTTCAACCCAAGCTCGATGGCCTCTTCGCGAATATCCTTCATCAGAATCGGCGTGCCCTTGACCGCCGACTGATAGGCGATGCCGCCGCCCATGATACCGGCGCCCAGCACGGCCGCCTGCTTGACGTCACGGGCAATCTCGTCGTGGGCCTTGGCCTTGCGCTTGAGTTCCTGATCGTTCAGGAACAAGCCGATGAGGCTCTGTGCAACCGACGTCTTGGCCAGCTTGGCAAAGCCTGCCGCTTCGATTTCAAGTGCCTTGTCGCGACCGAAGTTGGCCGCTTTCTGGATGGACTTGATCGCCTCGACAGGCGCTGGGTAATTAGGGCCGGCCTGCCCAGCGACGAAACCTTTGGCGGTTTCGAAGGCCATCATCTGCTCGATGGCATTGAGCTTGAGCTTCTCGAGCTTGGGCTGGCGCTTGGCCTTGTAGTCCAGCTCGCCACTGATGGCGCGCTTGATCAGGTCCAGGGCACCGGCCATGAGCAACTCAGGCACTACCACGGCATCGACGGCACCGACCTTCAGGGCGTCTTCGGCACTGTTTTCCTTGCCCGCGGCAATCCACTCGACGGCGTTGTCCGAGCCGATCAGGCGCGGCAGACGCACTGTGCCACCAAAGCCTGGATAGATGCCCAGCTTCACTTCGGGCAGGCCGATGCGCGCGGTGGTGGCCATGATGCGGTAGTCCGCTGCCAGGCACATCTCCAGACCACCGCCCAGGGCGATACCGTTGATGGCTGCAACCGTAGGCACCTGGAGGTCTTCGAAGGCGTTGAAGATATGGTTGGCTTCCAGGCTGCCGGCGACCAATTCGGCCTCGGGCAACTTGAAGTTGTCGACGAACTCGGTGATGTCGGCACCGACGATGAACACGTCCTTGCCGCTGCTAACGATGACACCCTTGACCGAAGCATCGGTCTGGATGGCGTCTACAGCCTGGCGCAGCTCGCTCAGGGTCAGGCGGTTGAACTTATTGACGGACTCACCCTTGAGGTCGAACTTGAGCTCGACGATGCCACTTTCAAGAGCCTTAACCGTGATGGCTTTACCTTCGTAAATCATCAACTGATCTCCAAGATATGGAAGCTGAACTGTACACGCCGATCACTGCAGCACCGCAGCCGTCATGGCCACCTGCTCCAGGCACACCCGTCAGCGCGCGAGTCGTACGCATGAATGAGTGGCGTGCAATGCAAACGCTCAATTCATACGCCCGTTTGATTTGGGTGTGCACACATTCTCCGAAAAGATCTGCATTGTCAAATGCTGCACCCACGGGGAGAAAAGCCGACTTTGCGGTCACTTTCCACAAGCCGGGTACGACCGATCATGCCGCTGATCGCTGGCCATTCATGCTGGCAATCCTCACACCTTGCCAGCCTCGGCACCCCTTGCAGTCTGGCTGATCCAGGCACAAGCGCCAGGCGTTACTTGACGGAGTGAATTCAACGGCCTGCCCAGCCTTTTGGCGTGGTAGAACGAGAAAGCGGCGATTGACCGGTTCCTGTCAGGAACCGCCGAATCGCCGCTTTCTCGTTGCGCTGCGTGTCAGGGGCCATGGACAGCCCGCCGAGCACCCTTGGAGTCAGGCCAGTGTCTCCAGCACGTAGGCAACATCCTGCAATACAGCCGTGTCCCCCCGCTCCGTCCAGTAGAGCGCTATCATCCGCGCATCGGCCTCGACCTTGTAGGCGCTTGCTGGCAGACGGGCCAGGGCTTGCAAGAAGCGCGGGTCTTCGCACGGCTCGCGCCACTGGTTCCACCATACGCCAGGGCTGATCTGCCAGAAGCTGAAGCTGTCGACATGCCCCCGCTTGCGTGCCCGGTGATATTGCGGGCAAGGGCTCGGCGGCTGTTTTTCCAGCCAGTGCGGCCACTGCTGAGGCGCCAGCTGCATGGCCAGGCCCATGCGCCGCGCCTCCAGGCGCAGGCGCATCTGCTCACTCTGATTGCGCGAGTTGCGCAGCCAGGAAAGCGGGCTGAGAATCAGCGCAAGGATTGACACCACCAGCAATACCGTCATATCAGTAGCTCCCATAAACCGTTGCAAATGAGCTGGTTAGCCATTTTTCACGCATGACCCGCCCGAAAGCGACCATACTTCTTCTATAGCGATTGCCTGGAGTACAGCTCATGACCTACCAACATCTGCTGGTCGCCGTCGACCTGACGGAAGAATGCGACCCTGTGATCAAGCGCGCCATGGCGCTGGCCCAGCCTACCAACGCCAAGGTGTCACTGGTGCACATCGTCGAACCCATGGCCATGGCGTTTGGCGGCGACGTGCCGATGGACTTGTCGCAACTGCAACAGCAGCAGTTCGATCAGGCCAAGGAACGCATGGATCGCCTGTTCAGCAAGTATCCGGGCATCCAGCGCGGCGACTCGCACTTGACCTACGGCCAGCCCCGCCAGGAAATCCATCAATTGGCCAAAGAACAGCACTGCGACCTGATCGTCGTGGGCAGCCACGGTCGCCACGGCCTGGCGCTGCTGCTGGGCTCCACAGCCAACGACGTGCTGCACGGCGCACCCTGCGATGTGCTGGCAGTGCGACTGCAGAAAAAGGACTGAGCCTGTCTACCGCCAGGGGTTAAGCGGCCACGCCAGGTGCCTTGGGGTTGCATCCTCCCTCTGGCACCTGGCAGCGGGCTCGCCCGCTACGCGCAGGCGATCAACGCCCTGCCTGCTTAGCCTTCCAGCTCGGCCCAGCGCTCCACCAGGGCATCGAGCTCACCTTGCAGCTTCTCGATGTTCGCCAGCACCGCTGACGTCTCTGCGATCGGACGCTGGTAGAAACCGACCGCGCTCACCTCTTCCTGAGCCTGGGCCATGCGCTGTTCCAGCGCGTCGATCTGCCCCGGCAGCATCTCCAGCTCACGCTGAAGCTTGTAGCTGAGCTTTTTCTTCGATTCCTCGGCCACTGGCGCAGCGACGGCTTGCGGCTTGGCCTCGACCTTCTCCACCACCGCACTGTTGAGCGCCGACTTGCCGCCTTTACTCTCCGTAACGCCGAGCAGCTTTGGCGAACCGCCCTGACGAATCCAGTCTTCGTAACCGCCCACGTACTCGCGAACCAAGCCATCGCCCTCGAACACCAGGGTGCTGGTCACGACGTTGTCGAGAAACGCCCGGTCGTGGCTGACCATCAGCACGGTACCCTTGTAGTTGGAGAGCACCTCTTCGAGCAGCTCGAGGGTTTCCACGTCCAGGTCGTTGGTGGGTTCGTCGAGCACCAGCAGGTTGGCCGGCTTGCTGAACAGCTTGGCCAGCAGCAGGCGGGCACGTTCGCCGCCGGACAATGCCTTGACCGGGGTGCGGGCCCGCTGCGGACTGAACAGGAAGTCGCCCAGGTAGCTCAGCACATGCCGGTTCTGCCCTTCGATCTCGATGAAGTCTCGGCCCTCGGCGAGGTTGTCGATGACGGTCTTTTCCAAGTCCAGCTGATGGCGCATCTGGTCGAAATAGGCGACCTCAAGCTTGGTGCCGCGCTCGATCTTGCCCGAAGTAGGCTCCAGATCATCCAGCATCAGCTTGAGCAAGGTGGTCTTGCCGGTGCCGTTGGCGCCCAGCAGGCCGATCCGGTCCTGGCGCTGCAGCACCATGGAAAAATCCTTCACCAGCATCGGCCCGTCCGGGTGCGAGAAGCTGACGTGCTCGAGCACCATGACCTGCTTGCCCGACTTGTCGGCCGCCTCGATCTGAATGTTGGCCTTGCCCTGCCGCTCACGGCGCTCACCGCGCTCCACGCGCAGCGCCTTGAGCGCCCGCACGCGGCCTTCGTTACGGGTGCGACGGGCCTTGATGCCCTGGCGAATCCACACCTCTTCCTGGGCCAGGCGCTTGTCGAACAGCGCGTTGGCGGTTTCCTCGGCGGCCAGCGCGGCCTCCTTGTGCACCAGGAAGCTGGCATAGTCGCCATTCCAGTCGATCAGGCCGCCGCGGTCCAATTCGAGGATGCGGGTGGCCAGGTTCTGCAGGAAGGATCGGTCGTGGGTGATGAACAACACGGCGCCGTTGAACCCGCGCAGTGCTTCCTCGAGCCAGGCGATGGCACCGATATCCAGGTGGTTGGTCGGCTCGTCGAGCAGCAACAAGTCGGGCTCGGACACCAGCGCCTGGGCCAGCAGTACACGACGACGCCAGCCGCCGGACAACTCCGCCAGGGTCTTGTCTGCCGGCAACTGCAGACGACTCAGGGTGCTTTCAACCACTTGCTGCAGGCGCCAGCCATCGCGGGCCTCCAGCTCGTGCTGCACGTGCATCAGTTTTTCCAGGTCTTCATCGCCCTGGATGTTCTGGCTCAGGTGATGAAACTGTGCCAGCAGCTCGCCGACGCCATCCAGCCCTGCCGCCACGACGTCGAACACCGTGCGCTCGTCGGCCAGCGGCAGTTCCTGGGGCAACTCGCCGATTTTCAGCCCAGGGGCGCGCCAGATGTCACCGTCATCGCCTTTCTGCTCGCCCTTGACCAGGCGCAGCATGCTCGACTTGCCAGTGCCGTTGCGGCCGATGATGCACACCCGCTCGCCACGAGCGATCTGCCAGGACACCTTGTCCAGCAGCGGCATGGCGCCGAATGCGAGGGACACATCGCTGAATTTGAGCAGGGTCATGTTCGTCTCCATAAATCGGGCGCGCATTCTACCTGAGTTAGCCCTGCGCCGACATCCGCACGGCCTGCACCCGTCGCCCACGGCGACACCCGGTCGAACTTAATATCCCGATACAAGCACAGTGCTTTCACCTGTCATCCGCAAACGGCTAAGCTAGGGCCATCGTTTTCAACAGTGCTGGCCCCGCCGCCACTTTCCCATGGTTCAACTGCCCGGACGTATCATGCGCAGCCGCCTGTTACAAATTGCTACATGCCTGTTGCTCACCGCTGCCACCGGCGCGGCCCAGGCCACCGACATTACCGTGCAACGCCAATACTATGATGAAGCCAAGCGTGCGCTGGCCAAGGGCGACAAGGGCCCGTACCTGCGCTATGCCCAGGCGCTCGACGATTATCCGCTGACACCGTATCTGGCCTATGACGAACTGACCGCGCGCCTGAAATCTGCCAGCAACCAGGAGATCGAGGGTTTCCTGGCCAAGCACGGCGACCTGCCCCAGGCCAACTGGATGAAACTGCGCTGGTTGCGCTGGCTGGCCGAACGCGGTGAGTGGCAGACCTTCGCCAAGTACTACGATCCCAAGCTCAACTTCACCGAGCTCGATTGCCTGAACGGCCAGTACCAGCTCAGCCACGGGATGCGCACCGAAGGCTTTGCCACGGCAAACAAGCTGTGGTCGGTGGGCAAGTCCCAGCCTGCTGCCTGCGACCCGTTGTTCGCCATGTGGGCTGCCGAGGGGCAGCTCACGGAGGCCAAGCGCTGGGAGCGGGCCAAGCTTGCAGCCCAGGCACGCAACTACGGCCTGGCCGAGAACCTGGTCAAGACCCTGACCACGCTGGCGCCACAAGGCCGTCTGCTGATCGATGTGGCGCAGAAACCCGAATTGCTCAACCAGCCATCACGCTTCACCCAGGCCGACGAAGCGACCTCGGACGTCGTCAGTCTCGGGCTGCGCCGCCTTGCACGGCAGGACCCGGAGCGCGCCATGGGGCTGCTTGACGACTATGCCCAGCGCATGCACTTTTCCCGCGATGAAAAAGTGGCCATTGCCCGCGAGATCGGCCTGACCCTGGCCCGGCGCTATGACCCGCGCGCGCTTGACCTCATGACCCGCTACGACCCCGAACTGCGGGACGATACCGTCAGTGAATGGCGCTTGCGCCTGTTGCTGCGCCTGGGCCGGTGGGAAGATGCCTATGCCCTCACCAAGCGCCTGAGCGGCGACCTGGCCCAGAGCAGCCGCTGGAAGTACTGGCAGGCGCGGAGCCTGGAGCTGGCGCAGCCGAAGAACCCGCAAGTCCCGCAGTTGTACAAGGCCGTTGCCCGCGAGCGCGATTTCTATGGCTTCCTGGCTGCAGACCGTGCGCAAGCCCCCTACCAACTGAACAACAAGCCCCTGGTGCTCAGCCCACAGCTGGTCAAGAAGGTGCGCAATACACCTGGCATCCAACGCGCCCTCGAATTCCATGCCCGCGGTCAGATCGTCGAAGGTCGCCGCGAGTGGTATCACGTGAGCCGTCACTTCACCCGGGACGAAATGGTCGCCCAGGCGCGCCTGGGTTACGAGTTGCGCTGGTATTTCCCGGCCATCCGCACCATCAGCCAGGCCAAATACTGGGATGACCTGGACGTACGCTTCCCCATGGCGCACCGCGACACCCTGGTACGCGAAGCCAAGGTGCGCGGCCTGCACTCGAGCTGGGTATTCGCAATCACCCGTCAGGAAAGCGCCTTCATGGAGGATGCCCGTTCCCCAGTGGGCGCCAGCGGGCTCATGCAGTTGATGCCTGCTACAGCCAAGGAAACCGCGCGCAAGTTCAGCATCCCACTGGCTTCGCCCGCACAGGTCCTGAACCCGGACAAGAACATCCAGCTGGGGGCTGCCTACCTCAGCCAGGTGCACAGCCAGTTCAACGGCAACCGAGTACTGGCCTCAGCCGCTTACAACGCAGGCCCAGGCCGCGTACGGCAATGGCTCAAAGGCGCCAAACACCTGAGCTTCGACGTGTGGGTCGAGTCCATTCCATTCGATGAAACCCGTCAGTACGTTCAGAACGTGCTGTCCTATTCGGTGATTTACGGACAAAAGCTCAACATGCCACAACCCCTGGTGGACTGGCACGAGCGCTACTTCGACGACATGTAAGGAGGCCATTAGCGGCTGATCAAGCCAGGGCGCCGACCACACCGGCGTCCGGCTGCCCGACAACTCAGAGCACCTGGACCTTCATGCCAACCTCCAGGTGCCCGTCGCCATCGGCGGCCAGGTTTTGCCCAAACAATATGTCCCCTTCCTTTTCCCGGAACGTCCGAAGCGTGGTCATGGGCTCGCGGTCAGGGCTGCGCTGCCCCGTGGCAGGGTCGATGGTGGTGAAAATGCAGCGCACGCTTGGCTTCAAAACACGGAACTCCACCGTACCGATGCGAATGCGCTTCCAGCCATCCTCTGCGAAAGCCTCGGCCCCCTGCACCACCAGGTTTGGCCTGAACCGCAGCATGTCCATGGGCCGGCCGACACGGCGATCGAGCTCATCGAGCGACGCCTGGCCAATGAGCAGCAACGGGAAACCGTCGGGAAAGGCGGCACGGTCCCGGTCGGTGCCATAGCCATTGGGCAGATACCTGGCCCGCTGCTGCGGGCAATACACCAACCTCACCGCTTTGCCTAGCCAGCCACTGAGCCAAGCGGCGGCCTCATCACCGGCATCCGGCATACGAAAGGTGTCGCGCCATAAGGTCACCCCTCGCAGCGGGGCATCGTCGGCCGGGGACACCACCTTCAGCGGCACTTGCCCAGGCGCCCGCAGCAACAGTACTCCGCCTGTCTCGACTGCCTCGAGCTGCCCGAGCTGGGGCCAGACGCGCTGGGTCAGAAAGCGCCCGTTCTGTTCCTCGACCAGCATCCAACGGCGGTCTCCTTCAAGCCCAAGCACACCAACGGGAGAGACCTGCAGGCCTTGCGCCCGCCCCGACTTGACCGGATACCGGTAGAGCTCACTGAGAAACATCCCTGCTGCCTCATAAATCGCCAAACCGCCAGCTTATACCCAGCAGGGCGCGCAATCACGCGTTGGTGGTGTCCAGCAACAGGCGCTGCTTGACCACATCGACCAGCCGATCAGGCTGGAACTTGGACAGGAAATTGTCGCAACCCACTTTCTTGACCATGGATTCGTTGAAGCTGCCGGACAGCGACGTATGCAGCACCACGTACAGTTTGCGCAGGCGCGCATCCTCGCGGATTTCGGTCGTCAGGCGATAACCGTCCATTTCCGGCATTTCGGCATCCGTGAAGATCATCAATAGCTTTTCGCACATGTCCTCCCCGGCATCGGCCCACGCCTTGAGCATGCGCAAGGCTTTGAGGCCGTCGCTGGCAACGTGCAGTTTCATCCCCAACTGCGAGAGCGTGTCGCGCAACTGGGCCAGGGCCACACTGGAATCGTCCACCAGCAGCACCTCGCGACCACGCGCCCTCGCCAGTACCGGATCGGCCAATTTCTCACCCGAAACGCGGGCGTTGTAAGGCACGATTTCGGCAAGCACCTTTTCCACATCGATCACCTCCACCAGCTTGTCGTCCACCTTGGTGATGGCAGTCAGGTAATGCTGACGGCCGGCACTGGTCGGTGGCGGCATGATGGATTCCCAATTGAGGTTGACGATGCGGTCGACCCCGCCCACCAGAAACGCCTGCACCGAGCGGTTGTATTCGGTGACGATGATGGTGCTGTCGGGGCCTGGCTGAATGGGGCGCATGCCGATCGCCTGGGACAGGTCGATTACCGGGAGTGTCTGGCCTCGCAGGTTCACCACACCGCAGACGAACGCGTGACGTTGCGGCATCAGTGTCAGCTTGGGCAGTTGTAACACCTCCTGCACCTTGAAGACGTTGATCGCGAAAAGCTGACGCCCAGCCAGCCGGAACATCAGGATTTCCAGCCGGTTCTCCCCTACCAGTTGTGTGCGTTGGTCTACTGTGTCGAGAATGCCAGCCATTGGTAAGCCCCCAGGCTCATGTCGAAAATGTGCGCGATTGTGTGTATATCGGCAGCCGGAGTAGCATCTTGACCCCAAGAAACGCCACACCCTTGCCTAATTTGATATCACTTTAACAGCATGCTTAACTGGTTTCCTAATTCCACTCGCACACGCTGAAAAGTTCCGTTTTTTTCTTGCCTATCAGGGAAACCCCTAGTGGCAATCAGGTACAACCTGATGTTCGCTCTATCCTTTAGCCATTAATGTGACGCCATTCTCACTGCATGAATGGAGTCAGGCTTTGCTAGCTATCGTAACGGCGTGCCCGTCTCTACCGCCTGTCCTGCCCATGGAGACACCATGATGGACAGTGCCTTACCCTTCTGCGAGGCGCTTAGGGGTTTTCGCGAGAGGGCCCAGAAGCGCCTCAACAGAGCAGAGGACTGCTTGCAGCATCTTGAGCTCATCGAAAATGACCCTGATGCCTGCAGGTGCCTGGACGCCGCGTTAAGCGACTTGGCACACGACGCACAGCGTTTGGGGCTGCTTGAAGTAGCCCACTTCACGACCTCCGTTCAGCAGATACTGGCCCCCTGTTGCCAAGGCGCGTGCCTGCATCGCGCAACGCTGCGCATTACGGCTGCGTGCCTGAGGCTCCTGGCCTGGCAGCTCGAGCTGCTGGACACGCACACGGGGCGGCTGGACCTGGACGCTGGAGAACAATTTGTGTTGCTCGGCGAACTGGCCAATGCAGCTCGACCTTCTCTGGCATTAGCCTGCGTCACAGATGAAGGCGCAGCGCATGACTGTCAGCAGCCCGATCTCAGCGACAAGCCGTAGGGCAAATTGCCATCGCGCAGTTGCATGCCAGAAGTGCAACTTTGATGAAACTGAAAGTTGTAGCTTCGATTTACAAAGTTGTAGGAAATAGCCTCAACCAAGCAAGTCCGTCGATGCTACGTACTAGTTCACCACAAATAAGCTTTGCCTTGAGGAAGTCGTATTCGGCGGCGACCGCAGGAATTCGAGGTGGTAGTATGCCCCACCGAAACGCTTCAACTTGACGCAAGGTTGAATGAACACGTGGTCGAAAAACATCGAAAGTACGGCGCAAAAGCCTCTGAGCAGTAATGTGCAAGGCCTCCATCAGCAATACTTCAGTGGCTCCCCTACCTATGTTCCCACGCTTGATGACCTCTTTTCGTTGCAGCGCCCCGTACACCAGTCTGTGCTGGGCCACGGCAGGCATCAGCGTGGTCTCCTGCCTCGCCTGCCTGGCGTTACACCTGGCCGAGCGACCTGTGCCCATCGGCCTGGTGTTGCTGCAACTGACCGCTGCCTTGGTCGCTGCCGTGCAACTGCGTAGGGAGGCGCGCTCGATCAGCTTGCGCCCTGCGGAACTCGCCGAGCGCCTGCTAAAAGTGCAAGAAGAGGAGCGCCAGCACCTGAGCAGGGAGCTTCATGACGACATCGGCCAACTGCTGACCGCTGCGAAATTGCAGTTGCAATGGCTGCAGCGACGAATGCCCGGGGATGTGCAGGGGCATTGCGATGCCTTGCATGCCACGCTGGACGATACGTTGAGCGCTGTGCGCGACGTTTCTGCCCTGCTCAACCCCCGTCAGTTGGCAAGCCTTGGCCTTGAGGCCAGCCTGCGCGCGCACTTGCTGCGCACTTTGGATGGCAGCGGCGTGCAGTGGAGCCTGTCTTGCAAGCAACGCCTTGGGGGCATTGGCGAAAATGTCGCAATGGCAGTGTTTCGCATCACCCAGGAGGCGGTGACCAATATGTTGCGTCACGCCGGAGCGCGCAACCTTGTCATCCACCTGCAGCGTACCGAGCTGGGCCTGGCTTTATCGATCGAGGACGATGGCTGCGGCTTCAAGCCTGCCAGGCACCCGCACCTTGCCAGTCAGCGTGGGCTGGCTGGCATGCTGGAGCGGGTCACTGCCCTGAACGGCAGCCTGCAGATCACCAGCGATGTTGGCCAGGGCACCCGGATCGAGGCCGTCTTCCCTTGGCCGCCCCGCAGCCGGCAACGCGCGGACCGAGTGGATACCCATGAACTGTAGATTGTTGCTTGTGGATGACCATTCGTTGATCAGAGCGGGCGTCCGCGCCCTGGTCAGTGACATACCCGGGTACGAGGTAATCGGCGAGGCCGACGATGGCGGGCAGTTGCTGGATCAGGCGCGAACCTTGATGCCTGACATCATCCTGCTGGACCTCTCCATGCGATCAACCAGCGGGCTGGACGCCCTCACCCAGCTCAATGCCAGCGGCAGCGCCTGCAAAGTGCTGATCCTCTCCATGCACACCGACCCTGAGCTGATCATGCGCGCCCTCGAGGGCGGTGCCCATGGGTATCTGCTCAAGGACACCAGCGCATCGGAGCTTGAGCAAGCGCTGCGCGCTGTGCGCAACGGGGAGCGCTACCTGAGCCCAGCCATTGCCCACACCGTCATCAATCAGGCTTTACGTCATACCAGGCCAGCCAGACGCCCGGCATGCGAGCGACACAACCTGACAGCCCGGCAGCTGGAGATTCTGCGCCTGATCGTGCGCGGCAAGTCTACCCGCGAAATCGCCAATGGATTGGGCTTGTCGATCAAGACGGTCGAAACCCATCGTTCGCAAGTGATGAAACGCTTGCAGATTCACGACGTCGCCGGACTGGTACTGTTTGCCGTGCGCGAGAAGATCATCAGCCTCGATGACTGAGCAATGGGCACCCTTGCGGCAGGTGCAGGCGCAAGGCCTTGGGACGCGCCTCGAAACGTAAGCTGTCCGCCTTGAGCGGTTCGCCGTCGAGGTTGATATCCAGGCCCTGTTGACTGTTGATCTCCACCCACGGCAATCGCGTCCGGATGAACAGGCCATCGCCTGCCAGCAAATCGCGTAATGCACCGACCACTTCCTGCGGCTTGGGCAGGATCGCAACATCCAGCAACCCGTCATTGACCACCGCATCCGGACAAAGCTCCTGCCCTCCCCCGGCTTGGCGACCGTTGCCAATCCCCAGCGCCAGCAGCTCCCCTTGCCAATGGAAGTCAGGGCCTTTCAACTCGACCGAGGCAGCCTCCAGTTCGCTGAAGCGTGACAAGCCGGTGAACACATAGGCGGCGGCACCCATCAACTTCTTCAGGTCTTCGGATGTGCTGGCTGTGACCTGGCTACCAAAGCCGCCGGTCGCCATGTTCAGGAACAGCTGCTCGCCCACTTGCCCAAGATCGACTTCCTGGGCCGGCTCATTGAGCAGCGCCAGCGCCTGGGCAGGCTCAAGCGCAATACCGGCCGCCTTGGCGAAGTCGTTGGCGGTTCCAAGCGGCAGCAAGACGAGGCTGGCTTCGGTGCCCGCGAGCCCCATGGCTTCGGCCACGTCCCGCAAGGTGCCATCACCACCGCCGGCGACGATGTGGCTGTATCCAGCGGCAAGTGCCTCCTTGACCAAGCGCTGGGCATCACCGCCCTCCCAGGTCACACGCACGTCCAATGCCCAGCCAGTGTCGCGCAGGTCGTGCACGGCGGTACGTACGTCTTCGTTCATGGCTTGCTTGCCGTGCAGAATCAGCATTGCCTTGCGCGCTTGCATGTGGGTGTCTCCATAATTGACCATTTGCATCTTGACGCTCAGCCGTTACTAATTGTTGCACGGCCGTTCAAATATTGCGGCGCAGGGCTCGCGCACTGCAGCGAGCCTGCGCCACTGGCGCGCGTCAACCGAGGATGTCGCTGAAGGGGATGAAGGGTACAAGGTCACCCTTGCTGGGCGTAGTGCCCTCCTGCACCTCGACCAACCCATCGGCCCACACCGCGCTGCGCAACACGCCGGAGCTCTGGTTAGGGTACAGGCATACCCTGCCCTGCTCGATGCGCGCCCGCAGGTACTCACGCCGTGACCCGGCTTTGGGCCAATCGAAACCGGCGGGTAGGCACACGCGCAGGGGGGTGACATCGATCACGCCCTGGCGGCGCAACAAGTAGGGGCGCGTCAGCAGGCCGAACGTGACCAGTGTAGAGGCCGGATTACCGGGCAGGCCGATCACTGGCACGCCCTGGAAGTGACCGAAGGTCAACGGTTTGCCGGGTTTGATCGCCAGTTTCCACAAAGCCAGCTCACCGGCCTCGCGCAGGGCCGCGCCCAGATAATCGGCCTCGCCCACCGATACGCCCCCTGTCGAGAGGATCAGGTCCACGCCTTGCAACTGAGCCAGACTCGCGCGGGTCCGAGCCAGGTCATCAGGCAGGATACCGGCGTCGGTGACGTCGCATCCCAGGCGCTGCAACCAACTGACCAGCAAGCGACGGTTGCTGTTGTAGATTTGCCCAGGCCCCAACGGCAGCCCTGGCTCGACCAGCTCATCCCCGGTCGACAGCACCGCCACCCGCACCTTGCGTACCACATCGAGCTGTCCATAACCCAGGGTGGCGGCCAAGCCCAACTCGATTGGCCCAAGACGCGTACCGGCGTCGAGCACCTGCTCGCCCTTGCGGGTTTCCTGACCTTGAGGACGAATGTTCTGCAGCGCCTTGAGGGGGTGCAAAAACGCCACATGGCCATTGGCGTGAACCTGGGTGTTTTCCTGCATTTCCACGCAGTCGGCGCCTTCGGGAACCGGTGCACCCGTGAAGATCCGCGCACAGGTGCCAGGCTGCAGTGGCTCAGGTGCGTGCCCGGCGAAGATTCTCTGACTGACGGGCAGCGGCGCCCCCTGCCAGTCGGACCGGCGCAGCGCATAGCCGTCCATTGCGCTATTGGGCCAGGGCGGCAGGTCGAGCGAAGCCACTAGGGCAGTGGCCAGCACACGGCCGTGTGCCTCGGCAAGCGGCACGTGCTCGGTCTCGCGAATCGGCGCGGCATCGGCCAAAGCCAGCAATTGCTCAAGGGCCTGCTCCACCGGCATCAGTGGCCTGGGCTGCACGGCCTCAGCCACGGCTTTCACAGGCCGCCGCCTGCTTCAGATGGGCGACGAAGTTGCAGGGACGGTGCCGTGCATCGAGCTGTTCGGCAAGGATACCGTCCCAACCGGTGCGCACCGCATTGGTCGAGCCAGGCAGGCAACACACCAGGGTACCGTTGGCCAGCCCTGCCAGTGCCCGCGATTGCACAGTCGAGGTACCGATATCCGCCACGGAGATCTGTCTGAACAGCTCGCCAAAGCCGTCGACCTGCTTGTCGAGCAGGCAAGTGACCGCCTCGGGCGTACTGTCACGTCCGGTAAAACCGGTACCGCCGGTGATGAGCACCACCTGCACGCTGTCGTCGGCGATCCAGGTCGCGACCTGGGCGCGGATTTTGTAGAGATCATCCTTGAGCAGCACGCGCTGGGCGAGCCGGTGGCCTGCCGCTGTCAGCCGGTCAACGAAGACCTGGCCCGACGAATCGTTATCGAATGTGCGCGTGTCGCTGACCGTGAGCACTGCGATGTTGAGGGGAACGAACGGGGTGTCTGCCGAGGCTTTCATAGGTATCCGTCACTGGTAATGGCAATGACGGCAGTTATATCACAGGGCACTCCCGCCGGCGTGCGGGAGCGCTGCCTGCACTGGATTGCGTCAAGCGAATGCCGTTATGCTGCACGCGCAAGGAACTTGCACTAACGTCCCGCGTCTTAACAGTCATCTTGCACCATCGCACTGGAGAAACACGATGATCAAACGGACCCTTCCCGCCTTCATGCTCGCCCTGGGCCTGGCTGCCCTGGCCGGCTGCTCGACCCCAACCGTCATCACCTTGAACGACGGTCGCGAAATCCAGGCGGTGGACAAGCCGTCCTATGATGAAGATTCCGGCTTCTACGAGTTCGAGCAGCTCGATGGCAAGCGCATGCGTCTGAATAAAGACCAGATTCGCACCGTCAAAGAACTCTGATAGCCCATCCGACCTGGCCAAAGCTTCGTTCTTTTACAAGGACTTGCGGGCGAATTTCGGATGCAGTAGGATTTTGTTCATCGGAGTGTAGCGCAGCCAGGTAGCGCGTCTCGTTCGGGACGAGAAGGCCGCAGGTTCGAATCCTGTCTCTCCGACCAAATCCTTTTGAAAACCCGCCTTGTGCGGGTTTTTTGTTACTCACGGTTCAGGCTCGTACCTGCAACCTGCATCAGTCGGCTAGCCCTTCAGGCTGACGTGAATTGCAGCGCCGCCAGCCGTGCATACAAAGGGCTGGTTTCTATCAGCTCACTGTGGGTACCAATGGCCACCACTTTGCCCTGGTCGACCACGGCAATGCGGTCGGCGTGCTGTACCGTGGCCAGACGGTGCGCAATCACCACTGTCGTCCGCCCTGCCATCAGGCGCGGCAAAGCTTGCTGGATCAGGTGCTCACTGTGAGCGTCGAGCGCGCTGGTCGCCTCGTCAAGCAGCAGGATCGGCGCATCCACCAGCAACGCACGGGCGATCGCCAACCGTTGGCGCTGCCCACCCGATAAACCCACCCCGCCCTCCCCCAGGCGAGTCTGGTAGCCCTCTGGCAACTGGCGTATGAACGAGTCGGCATGGGCTGCGCGCGCTGCAGCTTCGATGTCGGCCAGGCAAGCGTCAGGGCGTCCATAGCTAATGTTGTCCGCCACTGTCCCCCGAAACAGTGCCGGTTGCTGTGCGACCAGTGCAAACTGCTGGCGAAGGTGGTCGGGGTCGAGCTGGTCGATGGGTTGATCATCGAGCAGAATCTGCCCGTGCTGGGGGTCATAGAAGCGCAGAAGCAAGTCGAACAGGGTGGATTTACCTGCACCGGAAGGGCCGACCAATGCAAGCGTCTGGCCTGCCTGGATGACCAGGCTCAGGTCATCGATAGCCTTGTGCTCGGGTCGCGACGGATAGGCAAACACCACGTGCTGAAACGCCAGGCAGCCCCGTGCACGGCCTCCCGCCAGCTGCCGCCCACTGGACGGGGCCAGAATCTGGCTTTGCGCTGCCAGTAATTCGGCTATACGCTCTGCTGCCCCAGCAGCGCGCTGGAGCTCGCCAATCACTTCGCTGAGTGTGCCGAACGCACTGCCCACCACCAGGCTGTAGAACACGAACGCCGCCAACTCACCCCCCGACATGCGCCCGGCGATGACGTCCATGCCGCCGACCCACAGCATGGTGCCGATAGCGCCCAGTACCAGCACGATCACCACGGTGATCAGCCAGGCCCGCTGCGCGATGCGCTGGCGGGCCACTGTAAATGCCGACTCCACCGTATCGGCGAACAGTGCCCGGTCATGGGCTTGATGGGTATAGGCCTGCACGGTCTTGATCTGGCCCAGGGTCTCGGCCACGTAGCTACCCACGTCTGCCACCCGGTCCTGGCTCTGGCGTGAGAGGCTGCGCACACGGCGACCGAACAGCAGGATCGGGGCCAGCACCACCGGCAATGCCACGACCACGATGCTGGTCAGCTTGGGGTTGGTGATGAACAGCAAGGCCACACCGCCCACCACCATGAGCGCATTACGCAGGAACATGGAGAGGGAAGAGCCAATCACCGATTGCAGCAACGTGGTGTCGGCCGTCAACCGAGACTGAATTTCCGAGCTGCGGTTGTCTTCGAAAAAACCAGGGTGAAGCTCGAGCAGATGGTCGAAAACAGCGCGACGAATGTCCGCCACGCACCGCTCACCTATCCAGGAGACGAGGTAGAACCGGCTGAAGGTCCCTGCCGCCAGGGCCAACACCAGCAGCAGGAAGAGCCCAAGTGTCTGGTTGAGCTGATGGACAGAACCGGTCATGAACCCCTGATCCACCAGCAGGCGGATGCCCTGCCCCATGGACAAGGTAATGCCGGCGGTCACCACCAGTGCCAGCAAGGCCATCACCAGGCGCCGCCAATACGGACGAACAAAATGCCAGCCAAGGCGCAAAGCGCGGCTAGGGCGCGGAGTTGTAGAGGCCATGGATCTGCTCACGAAGGCGGAACGTGCAGCCTACCATTCATGCCGCAGAACGGAACTGTCCGGTGCTGCTATAGCCTATTGTTCTAACCGCGCTCTGGCACTTTTTCGCCATCTCTGGTGGACTAAGGCCCTGCCCCAGGTTGCGCCGCACCCGCGTCGACGATCTGCCAGGCGCAAGGTTGACCCCAGTCGTCATTTGAAGAGGAGACCCTGCATGAGCTTGCACCATGACCGCGAACACCACACGCCCCGTCACGCACCGTCGCCCCAGGCAAGCGGCGCCCTGATCGACGCCCAAGGGCGGGAGGTGCCGATCACCGAGCAAATGATCCAGCAGGCCTGCAAGGCCCTGGAAGAAAGCCGGGTCGAGCGCTCGCAGAAAAACTGATCACCCTATTCCTGACCCGGCGCTCGCGCCGGGTTTTTTATGCATGCTGCTCTGCCCTGGGGCTGCATCCGAGCGTCAGACCCTCTTGGCTCCCAGGGCGCTAATCAGCCGCGCGAGCTCGGGCGAGCTCCCACGGATGCGCACGGACAGTCCTTCGATCTCACGGCGCGGCGGATAATGTTTGCGCAACGCGTCGAAAGCGGCACGTTGATGCTGCACGTCTTCGCTCAGGCTACGGCGGAAATCGGCATCATCGCGGCGCGGATCGTAGACGGCGCGGCACAGCATCGCCAGTGCCCATTGCAGATCGACCTCGGCATCCAATTCAATCTGCGCCACGGGTGGACGCGGTAACAGGTCGGCAAGCTGAATGACCTCATTCACGCCCAGATGTTGACACAGCGCGCGGTAGATCTGGGCGGTGCCACGCTGACGGCCATCGAGGCTATAGCCGGCGATGTGGGGGGTGGCAACGGTACACAGGTCTGCCAACTGCAAGTCGACCTGGGGCTCGCCTTCCCACACGTCCAGCACCGCGTGCAGGTCATCGCGCTGCTGCAGGAGCGCTCGTAACGCGCCATTGTCCACCACCGCCCCTCGACTGGCGTTGATGAGCCAGGCGCCGGGGCGCAGTTTCGCCAGTTCCGCAGGGCCTAACAGGTGCCAGGTCGGGTACTGGCCACCGCGTTCGAGGGGCGTGTGCAGGCTGATGACGTCGCAGGCTTGCAGGAGCGTATCGAGTTCGACGTAATCACCGCCTTCAGCGGCCTGGCGCAGTGGATCGCAGACCATCACCTTCCACCCCAAGGCGCGCAGCACGCTCACCAACCGCCCGCCTACTTGGCCTGCACCCACCACACCGTAGACGCGCTCGGGCAGCGATGCACCCTCAAGGTCAGCGAGGGTCAGCAGGCTACCCAGCACATAGTCCACCACACCCCGGGCGTTGCAACCGGGGGCACTGCTCCAGCGGATACCCACTTGGTCGAAGTAGTCGAGGTCAAGGTGATCGGTGCCGATGGTGCAGGTGCCAACGAACTGCACGCGACTGCCTTCGAGCAGGTGCCGATCGACCTTGGTCACGGAGCGGACCAGCAGGATGTCGGCCTCCCGGACGCTAGCGGCGTCGAGGCTACGCCCAGGATAGCGACGAATCTCGCCAAACCCTTGGAAGAAGGCATCGAGCAAAGGGATGTTTTCGTCGGCAACTATCAGCATGGCGCTCTCCTGTCTGGGGAACGCAGTGTAGGCTCAACGCCGAGCGTGTTCCAGAGCGGCTCAGTCGGCTTTCTTGCGGATCCAGTAGAGGAAGGTGCCGGCGTCTTCCTGTTGTTCCAGCAGTTGGTGGCCCAGGAAGTTACAGAACTTGGGGATGTCGCGTCGGGTCGAGGGGTCGGTGGCGATGACTTTCAACAGTCCGCCGGCGGCGAGGTCACGCACGTGTTGGTGCAGCATCATCACCGGCTCCGGGCAGTTGAGGCCGGTGGCGTCGAGGGTGGCATCGGGGGTGAGGTCGGTCATGAAGGGCTCCGCAAATGATGGGTATTGTGGCGCATTCTAGGGACGCGGGCCAAGTGGGGCTGTCGGGGCACCCGCCGGTTCAGGGGCGCCTGACCGGGCTTGAGGGGGGCGCGGTGGCCTCAAGCGTTCAGCTTCGCACCTGATATTGCCAGGGCCGCTGCGCGCCCCATCGCGGCACGAGGCCGCTCCCACGCAGGATTCGTTGGCTTTGGAGTACGGTGCAAGGCGGACACCCCATGCATAATGGGACAGTTGCCGAAGTTTATAAGATGCATGTTGTATGGCATTACCCGTTCACTCAACTCCTTCTTTTGATAGATCACGGCCCTGACATTACAGCTCATGATATCGGCGAGAATGAAATGCTCGATGCGTGTTGCTGTTGCTGTTGCTGTTGCTGTTGCTGTTGCTGTTGCTGTTGCTGTTGCTGTTGCTGTTGCTGTTG
>NZ_OCMQ01000007.1:0-251759 GCF_900230165.1 Pseudomonas sp. URMO17WK12:I9
TTACTTTTTGTCAAACGCCACAAAAAGTAACCAAAAAAGGCTGCGCTCCGTTCATACGGCCCCTACGCTGCGCTTCGGGGTTCCCTCACTCCGGTCTTGCTCCCGGGAGGACCGCGCTGCAGGCCCCATCCTGGGGCCCAGCGCTTGACAGGCATCCATGCCTGTCACCTCCCTCCGCAAGACCTGCGTTCGGCCTTCTGAAGTCGCGAAGATCAAAAGCAAGATCAAGATCAAGATCAAGATCAAGATCAAGATCAAGATCAAGATCAAGATCAACTGCAACAGCAGTAACAGCAGTAACAGCAATAATAGCAATAGTCTTAACTACGATATTGGAATTAAAAGTTTCAAACTTGACTTGATTGAATGGCTTGAGCCTCGCATATGGCTCAACGATACACTCTTTCCCCTGCGGAAGCGGCCTTGCCGGGCGCCGAACCGAGCGCGGTGGGCCGCTAACCCAGCGTACGTCATCCTCGGTCAAGACCGCGCAAGCCTACTCCCCCTTGCCCCAGCCGTGACCCCCGATGTTTTCCCACGCATTCGCTGGCGCTTTTGCGCCATTGCGGCGAACATTGCCGGCTGATTTTGCTGCCAACGGAGTGACTGTGGCCAACGAGCAACCCAAGGCCCTCGCCGAACTGACCCCACCCACACGGCTACCCTGGCTTAAACGGCTCATCGCCCAGTGCCTTGGGCGTGGCCTGACCCGCATTCAGGCGCAACACCCTCATTCCTGGTGGCTGGGCCATGCCGATGGCCAGCACCAGGGCCGTGACGAAGGCCAGCGCGCAGGGTACGAACGTGGCCATGCGCAAGGGTACGAGGCAGGCCAGCAAGTGCTGGTCATCCGTGACCATCGCCCCGACACCCCGGCCGTGCCCGGCCAGGACGATCACCTGTTCGAGGATTGGCGACTGGCCTTGACCGCCGACCTGAAGAAACGCTTCAAGGCCGACGTCGCCCAGCGCCTGCCCAGCCACGCGCAACCCAGCGCCGCGCAATGGAAACTGATCTTCAGCGACACACCCTCCACCTGCGTGGTGGCCGGGGCAGGGGCGGGCAAATCCACCTCCCTGGTGCTGCGAATCTTGCTGCTGCGTCACTACCTGGGCTACGAACTCGACGCGATGACGGTCGTCACCTTCACCCGCGAGTCGCGCAAGGACTTCATCAAGCGCTTGGTGCAGGTGTTCGCGCTGTGGGATGTTCACCTGCAACCGGCACAGGCGCGCGAACTGGTCCGCACCTTCCACTCCCGCATCCTGCCCCTGGTGCGCAGCCTGCCTGGGTTCGAGCACGTGCGTGCGTTCGAGGCCCTGGGCAACGAGATGCCCGCCGGGCGCGAGGCCGAGGCCGATAGCAACCCGTTCGACCTGCGCCTGAACGATGCCCAGCGCCAACAGCTCAATCATTGCTACAGCACCCTGCTGGCGGACAGCCCGCGCTTTGCCGAGCTGATTGGCCACTTGCGCAACGAAGCCTTGCAACTCAAGCCAGTGGATCCGGATAACCCCGAGGTGCAGAAACGCGCCCAGGTGACGCAGCTGGCTGCGCAACGCGACGAAGAGCTGTGCGATGTGATCGAGGACCTGTGGTTCGCAGCAGGCGCTTGGCCGATCCAGGGCATTGAGCCGACGCGCGACACCGTGGAGATCCGTGGATGCCGTTTTCATGTACACGGCCGGTTGGGTGCCACAGGGCCCTTGGTGGTATTGGGCTTCGACCCCTCCGAGAGTGCCCAGTACCAACGACCCGGCGCCAAGCTGGCCGTACGCGGGGAGTGGGCAGTCAAACGAACCCTGTTGCAGGCATTCTGCGACCAGCCGTTGATCTGGCTGGACAACTACGCCATGGCCCGGCGCCTGGCCGCTTCGCTGGCGGGCGACGCCGTGACGGGGCCGGGGTTTGAATACAAGGTCAAGGGCGAGCTGTCCGCCGCGCCGCTGCTCGACGCATTCGTCAGTGCCGCGGGCTTTATCGAAAACCTCGGGCTCGAAGTGAACACGGCGATTGCCGACATGCGCTTCGTGCCAGGCGACAGCGACGCGCTGTTCTTCGAAGCGTTAGCCCTTTACTGGAAGGCGTTCGAAGCGCATCTGCTTGATCAGGTCCCTCCGGTCATGAGCTACAACCGCATGTTCGCGCTGTTCGGGGAAAACAACCCGGAAAACCTGCAGCTGTTGCCCGACCCGCTGCTACGGCCGCTGGCGCATCTGATGATCGATGAATTCCAGGACGTCTCGCCGCAAATCGTCAGCTGGCTGCGGGCTTCCCTGCGCGAAATCCGCAGGCGCGGGCCCGGGATGAATGTCGGCCGCCATGCTCAGCACTCGTCCCTGTTGTGCGTGGGCGATGACTGGCAGTCGATCTATGGCTGGCGAGGCAGCTCGCCCAAGTACTTCACCGAATTCACCAAGGCGTTTCCGACGCCCGCCAGCACTCGAGTGATGATGGTGGAAAACTATCGCTGCCAGCAGCAGGTCATCGATGCCGCTGAGCACCTGGTCAAGGGCACACCCACCATCGCCGGCAAGAAGGCCCGAGCCGCTGGCCCTGCCGCTGAACTTGCCGGTTCACCGGTCAAGGTCTTCGAGCGTGACGAGGCCGCCCTGGGCCAGACCCTCATCGAGCATTACCAGCGCGGCGAGTCGGTGCTGATGCTCTACCGCAAGGGCAATGACCGGGCAGCGATGAGCGAACACCTGGAACCTGTGCTTCAGGCCGAGGCAGCAGTGCCCGCCGAGCAGCGGCGTCTTCGCCAACTCACCTACCACAGCGCCAAGGGCTTGCAGGCCGATGCGGTGTTCATGCTGGGCGACTGCCAGTACCTGACCAGCTCGCCCTACAAGAACCAGGTGTACCGCCAGGCGGGCCTGGGCAAGGCGGGCGACCCGCAGCCGTTCGACACCGCCCAGAAAGAGGAGGTGCAGCGCTTGGCCTATGTGGCCGTGACCCGAGCAGTTCAGCATTGCTACTGGCACGTGGAACCGGCCAATGGCGACGCCGCCGTGGCCGCTCGCGCTTCCAGCCGCGTCGATGGCCGCCAGGACTGTTTCGAAGACTGCCGGGGTCGGTGACGGTTAAGTCACCGTCGGTAAGGGGCCAGTGGTGGCCACTGGCTTGCGCCAAGGTGACCTGTCGGCGCCATGCGCGCTCCGGCGCAAGGGTTGCCGCAGACGACAGGCGTCGTGGAATGCGGTGGCGTGTTCGGTCTGGTGTACGTGCATCAGGCTGCCGATCAGGAAGCATACCCATGCGATCAACCACCACACCCAAGGATCACCCGCTGGACATCAATGGCATCGAAGTGGCGGTGCGCTGCTGGGGCCCGGAGGATGGCATTCCCGTACTGGCCTTGCATGGCTGGTTGGACAACGCCGCCTCGTTCGAGCGCCTGGCACCCCTGCTCGATGGCTGTTTCGTGGTAGCCCCCGACCTGGTCGGCCACGGACGTTCCGACCATCGTCGTCATGACAGCGGCTACTACTTGTGGGAGCACGCCGAGGACATGCTGTCGGTCACCGAAAGCCTTGGCATGCGGCAATTCCATGTGCTGGCGCACGGCATGGGCACCGGTGTGGCTTCGCTGCTGGCCGCCATGACCAGCGGGATCGCGAGCATGACCTTCCTCGACGGTATGGGAGCACCATTCACCGTAGCCGAGCATGACCGCGTGCAGCACCTGGCACGGGCCTATCGCCTCAAGCGCATGGTCCAGCGTACGCAGATGCAGGGCTTCAACGAGCGGGACGTGCAACGCTTCGACGATCTGGACAGCGCGCTGGCGCAGCGCCGCGAACGGCTCGACACCGACCTGTCCCAAGAAGCGGCAAGGTTACTAGCGCTGCGCGACTTGCTCCAGCTCAACGACGGTTATTGCTGGCGACACGACCCGCGGTTGGTGCTCCCAGAGCCCATGCCGCTCACCGAGCCTGAAGCTTGCGCGCTGCTCAGCCAGATTCGCTGCCCGCTGTACCTGATGTTCGGCCGGCAGGGCGCTTTCACTGGCGAGGCTTTCGACCGCCGTGAAGCGGCATTGCCGCCCCAGGCGAAAGTGTCCTGGCACCCAGGCGGCCACCATTTCCACCTCGATGCGCCGGACCGTGCCTTGGTTGATCAACTGCTACGTATCCTCGCGCGCCATGAAGGCGCCGTGTTGCAGCGGCTGGTCAACGAGTAGCGCCCAGGTAAGGTTGCGCCATTCGTTCAGACACACTGGCTTTAGTCAAAGTAGCCTCGCAGGCTGAAGCTGTACCCCGTGTCCGCGGTGGTGTTCGCCACACGCCCGCTACGCTTGCTCAGGACGAACTCGAAGGTGGGCTCGTACAGCCCATCGCGCACGCACGCACCGGCCAGGACTTCGACCTCATACCAACCGTTGTCCAGTTCGATCACCGGGCGGCCGGGCTCACGGTAGCGCGCCATCAAGTCGCCCAGTGTCTTGGGGGTGAAGTACTGGAGGATGCGCCAGGTGTACAGCATCACAGCGCCATGCTCGACGTTCAGCGAATAACCACCGCGCTGGTGCTTGAGCCGGCTGCCCGGCTCGCGCAATTTGGGCATTTGCCCATCGAGCGTGAACACCACGTGATAGGGGAGGTTGTCGACGCCGGCCACAGGCAGCACCACGCCGTCGCGCACGGCCATGTCGCCGCTGTCATGATGGGTGAATTCGTGGGCCAGGTCGTCAGGCAGGCCATGCTCCTGCTTGAAGCGCTCAAGCAGTTGAATGTCACCTAGCAGAAAGTAGTCGACCAGGTCGTTGAGCACTTCGTCGAACTCATGACGCATCGCATGTCCTTGGGCAACGATCGGTAGGGCCGCGCCAGTTGAACTGGCGCAGGCGGTTTGCAAGGGGCGGTCAGTGTAACTGGGTAATCTGGATGAGGTTGCCGCAGGTGTCGTCGAAGATTGCAGTCAAGACGTTATCGACCTCGGCGGGAGCCTGGTGGAACTTGACACCGGCAGCGGATAGCCGGGCATATTCGCCTTGAATGTCACGCACCGCGAAGATCGCGGTGGGGGTACCGTCTTCCTTGAGCGCAGCCTTGTACGCTTTCGCCGCGGGATGCACCTCTGGCTCCAGTTGCAATTGCACGCCGTTGGGGTCGTTGGGCGAGGTCAGGGTCAGCCAGCGGTGCTGGCCCATGGCGAGGTCTTGTTTGGGTTCGAAGCCCAATACGTAATGATAGAAGGCAAGCGCTTTGGCCTGGTCGTCGACAAGAATACGGGTGAGCATGATCTTCATGGGCGCACACCTATGCCGGGGTCGTTAAGTACCAGTAAAGACGGCCCATGGCGTTTGGCAATCCAGCCCAGCATCAAATCGCTATTTTGTTCATGCCATCGGCGTATCCGGGCCGCAAGCTGGCGACTGGCCAATGCAGCACAAGCGTTCAGCCTTCGCAGGTGTGCGCAGCGGCTTGCAGGTCAGCGGCGAATACCTCGGTGACCTTCGTCCGATAGGCTTCAAAGGCTGCGATGGCGCCGGCGATCACGCCAGCTTCCTGTTGTTTGTCGAGTTCAAGGCCGTCGATTGCGCTCACGAACGCCTTCCAATGCAGCGCCCGTCCTTGCGGGTGCGCTGCCAGGTGCCGCGCACCCAGGCCCTCGTCCAGGCCAAGGCGCTGGGTGTGCTTGAACAAGAAAGCGGCGCCCAGGTTCGATCCTTCGCTGCAATACAGCCAGCCCAGTGCATGGGCCGGGTCTACCTTCACGCTCGTCGGCAAGGCAGGTGGCAGTTGTCCCACGTCGCGAATGTCCTGCTCGACCGCTGCAAACCGCGACAGCGACGAGAGGCCCGGCAGCCACGTATTGAGGTGGGGGTCTTCGTAAAGTCCCAAGAGGCTGCCGTGAAAATGATGCTGTACCAGCAGGAAGCGCGCATAGCGCGCCCTGTGCTGAAAAGGGTGGGCGGCCATGACCAACTGATCGACACCGTCATGTTCGCGGTGGGTGGCCGCTTTGAGGCGTTTGCAACGGCTCGTCTCCAGGGGTGGCACGGGTACTGCGATCATTCGGTGAGTCCGTCGCGGGCAGAAAGGCCTCCATGATGCGTGGCGGTGAGCATCGCAGCAAGCGTCAGGCACGGTTATCATGGTCGCCGTATCGTTCAGACCCAAAGGAAAAGCCGGTCATGCCTTCGCTTCAGTTCCGTACGCCGTCCCTGGAGGACGCCAGCCGCTGCCACGCCATCGAGATCGGTGCTTACGAGGGAGACGAAGCGGCCACGCTGGAAAAGATCCAGACGCGCATCAGTCAGTATCCACAAGGTTTTCTAGTGCTTGAAAGCGACGGGGCCATCGTGGGCTTCATCAACAGTGGTTGCGCCCATCAGGTCGTGATGTCGGACGAAGCGTTCAAGGAGCTGGTCGGGCATGACCCCGATGCCCCCAACGTGGTGATCATGTCGGTGGTGGTCGACCCGGCTTACCAGGGCCAAGGTCATGCAAAGCGGTTGATGGAAGCGTTCATTCTGCGGATGAAAGCCTGCTCTAAGCAGACCATCCACTTGATGTGCAAGGAACAGCACGTGCCGCTGTACCGCAAGCTGGGCTACAAGTACGTCCAGCCGTCACCTTCCGACCACGGCGGCATGGCGTGGCACGAGATGGTGATGGTGCTGTAAGCCTGTTGCCGTGCGGTGCCTACAGGGTGAGCTTGCCGTCAGACGGGGGCTGGCTTGCCGGCAATGGGCTGCGATGCAGCCCCGCAGGCACTTGGCAGCCAGCACCTTAAGGCACCGCCTCTATCAGCCCGCGACCAACTGATAGGCCAGGCGGTTGTGGCGCTCGAGTACCCGTGGCAGGTCGACAGTCACCAACTGACCTTCCCTGACCACCACCTTGCCGTTGATGACGCTGGTATGCACCTGGGTCGGGGTGCAGAACACCAGCGCTGCAAGCGGGTCATGATGGCCGCCGGCGTAGGCTACATGGCCCAGGTCGAAGGCGACGAAATCGGCGACCATGCCCGGTGCCAATGCGCCGATGTCATCGCGGTTGAGCACCTTGGCACCGCCCAAGGTAGCGATTTCCAGTGCTTCACGGGCCGTCATCGCGTCCGGGCCAAACCCTACGCGTTGCAGCAGCAGGGCCTGGCGAACCTCGCCGATCATGCTGGCACCGTCGTTGGACGCCGATCCGTCCACCCCGAGCCCGACCGGAACGCCATGATCGCGCATGGCGCGTACCGGAGCGATACCGGAAGCCAGACGCATGTTCGAGCATGGGCAATGGGCGACCCCGGTACCGGTGCGGGCGAACAGTTCGATGCCATGCTGGTCCAGTTGCACGCAGTGAGCGTGCCACACGTCGGGCCCGACCCACCCCAGGTCCTCGGCGTACTCGGCAGGGGTCATGCCGAATTTTTCCCGGCTGTAGGCAATGTCATTGACGTTTTCGGCCAGGTGCGTGTGCAGCGATACACCATGTTGGCGAGCCAGAACAGCCGCTTCGCGCATCAGGTCGCGGCTGACCGAGAAGGGCGAGCAGGGCGCGACCACGATCCGGCGCATCGAGCCATGGCTGGCATCGTGGTAGTCCTCGATCAGGCGCTGGGACTCCTTGAGGATATCCGCTTCCTTTTCCACCACCGAGTCCGGCGGCAGCCCGCCCTGGCTCTGACCCACGCTCATGCTGCCGCGAGCAGCATGAAAACGCATGCCAATTTCGGCAGCCGCATGGATGCTGTCGTCGAGCTTGCATCCGTTGGGGTAGATGTACAGGTGATCGCTCGAGGTGGTGCAACCGGAAAGGATCAGCTCAGCCATGGCCGTCTGGGTCGAGACTGAAATCATCTCGGGCGTGAGCCGTGCCCAGATCGGGTACAGCTGGGCGAGCCAGTTGAACAGTTCGCCGTCCTGGGCGGCTGGCACTACCCGGGTCAGGCTCTGGTACATGTGGTGGTGCGTGTTGACCAGCCCAGGGATGACCACCTTGCCGGACATGTCCAGCACCTCGTCCGCCTGTTGGGGAAGGGTTTCGCTGGGGCCAACCTGCTTGATCAGGTTGTCTTCGATGTACAGCCCACCGCCGCGGATTTCGCGACGCTCGCCATCCATGGTGACGAGCAGTTGGGCATTTTTGATCAGTAGCGTTCTTGAAGTGTGTGCAGATGACATGGTTGATGCCTGTTGCAATACGCGCCGGCGATGGCCAGCGTCGTAGGCGACGCGGCTATGTAATCAGGAAACGGGGAAGTTGTATACATTGAGCTGATTGGTGAATTTGCGTCATCCCATATGTGAAAATCGGCCAAAAATAAGACCTGCGCGATCGAATAGACTGGCGGCCAACGTCTTGAGAGTTTTTCCATGCCTGCCGCATCTTCCACCGCTTCACCCGTCGACGAAGCTCCACGGGCAGCCATCAGTATTGCCATCCTTGCGTTTTCCGCTTTCCTGATCGTCACCACCGAGTTTCTCATTGTGGGCCTTTTGCCTGCCCTGAGTCGCGACCTGGGGGTGTCCATCTCCATGGCGGGACAACTGGTAACGCTGTTCGCCTTCACGGTCATGTTGGCAGGGCCGTTCCTCACGGCCATGCTGGCGCACCTGGACCGTAAACGGCTGTTCATCACCATCTTGCTGGTCTTTGCCGCGGCCAATGCCCTGGCGGCCGTGGCCGACAATTTCTGGGTACTGGCCGTTGCACGTGTCATACCGGCATTGGCATTACCGGTGTTCTGGGGGACCGCCAGCGAGACAGCAGGGCACCTCGCGGGGCCCGAGCATGCAGGGCGCGCGGTGTCTAAGGTTTACCTCGGCATCTCTGCCGCCATGCTGTTGGGCATCCCGCTGGGCACGTTGGCCGCTGACGCGTTGGGCTGGCGTGGCGCGTTCTGGGCGCTGGCGGTGCTTTCGCTGGTGATGGCCGTGGCGATGAGCGTCTGGATGCCCCACGTGGCCCGTACCGCCAAGGTGGATTTTGCCCGCCAGGCGCGGATCTTCACCGAACGCTTCTTCGTGGCGAACGTGCTGCTGTCGATTCTGGTGTTCACCGCGATGTTCACCGGCTACACCTACTTGGCCGACCTGCTCGAGCGTGTGGCGGGTGTGGCCCCGGCTCACACCGGTTGGTGGCTGATGGGCTTCGGTGCCGTTGGCCTGCTGGGTAACTGGATCGGGGGGCGTGCCGTCGACCACTCCGTTCTCAAGGCTACCGCGGGCTTTCTGGTGCTGCTGGCGATCGGCATGGCCGCGCTGGTGCCCTTGGCCCATGCAGGCCTGGTTTTCTGCCTGGCGCTGGCCTTGTGGGGTGTCGCCAACACGGCGCTCTACCCGGTTTGCCAGGTGCGCGTCATGGCGTCGGTGAGCCACGCCAAGGCACTGGCTGGTACTGCCAACGTGTCGGCTGCCAACGCCGGCATCGGCCTGGGTGCGGTGCTCGGTGGCATGACCATCGACGGTCTGGGGATTGCCTACCTCGGTTATGTGGCCGCCGCAGTCGCGGTGCTGGCGCTGCTGACAGTGCCCGTGGTAGCCAGGCTGGCACCTCAGACGGGTTCGGCGGCACGCGTGCCGTGAGGCGCGAGCCTGGGCAACAGGTAATCGAGCAAGGCACGCACCTTGGGTAGGTGCTCGCGACGCTTGAGCCAGACCAGGTTCATCGGCAGGCCATCGGTCGCCAGCTCCGGCAGCACCTCGATCATCCGTCCTTGATCGAGGTGCTGCTGGGTCAACCAGGTGGGTAGCTGCCCTATACCGTGGCCGGCCAGCACCGCCGCGACCTCGCCTTCGCCATCACCTACGGCGATGCGCGGCTGTACCGTGCGACGCTCCATCTCGCCAGGCTGGCGCCCTTTGAAGAACCACGGGCTGACCAAACCGTCGGTGTGCCCATAGCCCACGCAGTGGTGGTGCTCCAGGTCCTCCTCGCTTTGCGGCGTACCATAGGTGTCGAGGTAGTCGGGGGCTGCACAGAACATCAGGCGCTGGGCGCCAAAGTACTGATGGCCCAGGGCGGCGGGCCATGTATCGGGGCCGCCGATGCGTACCACGATGTCGATGCCTTCCTGCACCGGATCGACGAAACGGTCGGAAAACGATACGTGCGGCTGTAACAGCGGATGCTGCCGGGTGAACGCCAGGATCAGCGGCAGCACATGCAGGCGACCGTAGGAGGCGGGCAGGTCAATGCGTACCCGTCCGTGAGGTTCATTACCCGTCGTGGCGAGGGTGTGTTCGACTTCTTCCAGATCGGCCAGCACCGACGTGCAGGTGCGGTAGAAAACCACGCCGGCCTCGCTCAGCGACAACCGGCGTGTGGTGCGCTCGAACAGGCGAACGCCCATGCGCGCCTCAAGGCGCGCAATACTTTTGCTGACCGCCGAGCTGGTAAGGCTCAGTCGCCCGGCCGCTGCCGTGAAGCTGCCAAGGTCGGCGACCGCGACGAAGACGTCGATCCCTTTGAGTCGTTCTGAGGAGTGCATGGCCGGCCTTTACATGGGTTCGTGGTGCAGACCCCGGCAGCATAAGGGATCCTGAGATGGCGTTTCAGGGTTAAAGCATCGGGCAGGGCTGGATAGCGCGTTGCCAACGGAACACCAGCCCATCTTGCACACTCATAGGCTTTGCGCCAGCGCCTTGGGTAGATCATGCTGTACCCACCCGGCCCCGACGCACCAAAGGACTGCCCCCATGTTCCCTCTTGCCTGGATAGCCTGCGCATGACCCTGACGTTACTCACCTTTTTCGGCACCCTGGCCGCCATGGAAGGCGTGGCCTGGTTTGCTCACAAGTACATCATGCACGGCTTCGGCTGGGGCTGGCACCGCTCGCACCATGAGCCACGCACCGGGATCTTCGAGAAGAACGATCTCTACGCCGCGGTGTTCGCCGTGCTGGCGATCATTCTCATCGCCCTGGGCAATGCCGGCTGGTACCCGTTGCAATGGGTAGGCGCAGGCATGACGGCCTACGGTGTCCTGTATTTCGTTGCCCACGACGGCCTGGTCCACCGGCGCTGGCCTTTCAAAGTGGTCCCGCGCAAAGGTTACTTCAAGCGCCTGTACCAGGCACATCGGCTTCATCATGCCGTGCAGGGCCGCGAAGGCTGTGTGTCGTTCGGTTTTCTGTACGTACCCACTATCGAACGGCTGCGTCGGCAACTTCGGGCGCTGCATGGGGGGCCGCTGCGGGCGAAGGGCGCTGCCACAGGCGAGCTGGGCGCTGAGGGTGGCGATGCAGCCGACAGCTCAGCGCCTGCCAAAACCCTGTGACCAAGGCACCGACCTTTTCGAGTTTTGACGTAGACAGCCGGCCGTCCCAGGCGTCGACCCCGGCGCTGTCGACCTTCAGGCCGATGCGCCGGTAAACCTGGCCTGCCGTGGCCACTGCCCACGCCGAGCGAAGCGGCAAGGCCTGCAGCCCGGCCTGGGCGCTGGCGTAGTAGGGTTCGGCGTGGGCGACCAGGCGCCTGGCCAAGGTAGCGACGGCTGCGCGATGACGCACATCGGCCAGGTCGTCTGCACTGAGGTCGAATTCCGACAGCCAAGCCTGAGGCAAGTAGCAGCGCCCGACCTTGGCATCATCGACGATGTCCCGGGCGATGTTAGTCAGCTGCATGGCCAGGCCCAGGTCGCAGGCCCGGTCCAGCACGCGGGCATCTTGAACACCCATGACCCTGGCCATCATCAGGCCCACCACACCTGCTACGTGATAGCAGTAGACCATGACCTCATCCAGGGTCTGGTAGCGGCAGGCGGACACGTCCTGGGCGAAGCCTTCGAGCAAGTCGAAGGCTTCGGCGCGGGGAATGCCGTGGCGCCTGGCCACTTCGCGCAGTGCGGCGAAGGCCGGCTGGTTCACGGGCAAGTCCGCGCAGGCGGCCTCCGTCTGACGCTGCAGATCCAACAGGCGCACCTGCGCTTCTTCCTGGCTGATGACCACCGCATCATGCCCGGCTTGCTGACCATCGATCACGTCATCGCAATGGCGGCACCAGGCATACAACAGCACAGCGCTGCGCCGGGTGTGGGCATCGAACAGCCGGGCTGCTGCGGCAAAGCTTTTCGAACCCACGGCAATGCTGTGTTCGGCATGGGCAAGTAACTGGTCGTGGTTCGGTGCGGTCATGCGCCCAGGTCCTCGAGCATCAGGCCTGCGGTGGCCTTGGCCGAGGCGATCACGCCTGGCACACCGGCCCCTGGGTGCGTGCCTGCCCCCACCAGGTACAGATTGCTCACTTCGCTGTCACGGTTGTGCGGGCGGAACCAGGCGCTCTGGGTCAGGATGGGTTCCAGAGAGAACGCCGACCCCAGGTGGGCATTAAGTTCTTCGCGGAAGTCCAGCGGCGTGAAGGTGCGGTAGGTGACCAAGTCCTCGCGCAGGCCTGGAATGTAGTGACGTTCCAGGTAGTCGAGAATCTTGTCCCGGAACCGTGGCCCTTCCACTTCCCAGTCGATGGCCGCGTTGCCCATGTGCGGTACGGGCGCCAATACGTAGTGGCTCGAGCATCCTTCCGGGGCCAGGCTAGGGTCGGTGGCGCAGGGGGTATGCAGGTAGAGTGAAAAGTCTTCGGCAAGCTCGTGACCGTTGAAGATTTCGTCAATCAGCTCCCGGTAGCGCGGGCCAAAGCACACCGTGTGATGACGCAGTTGCGGCTGCGTGCGCTTGAGCCCGAAGTGCACCACGAACAGCGAGTTGCTAAAGCGCTTGCCCTTGAGCCGCTTGCCTTCCTGTTCACCGCGAGGGTGTTCGGCCAGCAGGTCGGAGTAGGTGTGCACCACATCGGCATTCGAGGCGACTGCGTCTGCCCGCCAGCGTCGCCCGTCCTGGGTGCGCACGCCGGTCACGCGGCTGCCTTGGGTTTCGAACGCGGCCACCTCGGCATTGAGCTCCAGGGTGCCGCCCAGGTCGGTGAACAACTTGGCCATGCCCTGCACCAGCGCGCCCGTGCCGCCTTTGGGGAACCAGACACCCCAGGTGCGCTCCAGCGCATGGATCAGCGTGTAGATTGAGGACGTGGCGAAGGGATTACCCCCGACCAGCAAGGCGTGGAACGAGAACGCCTGGCGCAGTTGGTCATCTTTGATGAACCGCGCCACCATGCTGTAGACGCTGCGCCAGGCTTGCAGGCGAGCCAACTGCGGGCCGGCATGCAGCATGTCGCGAAAAGACAGGAAGGGCACTGCGCCAAGCTTGATATAGCCTTCCTGCAACACGGCCTTGGAATAGGCCAGGAACTGTCGATAGCCTTCCACGTCCTTGGGCTCGAAGGCCTCGATCTGGCGCTCCAGGTCGGCTTGGTCATTGCCATAGTCGAATGCCCGGCCATCCTCCCAGCACAGGCGGTAGAAAGGCGTTACCGGCAGCAATTCCACATACTCATGCATGGGCCGGCCGGCGAGGGTGAACAGGGCTTCGATGGCGCTCGGGTCGGTGATCACCGTGGGGCCTGCGTCGAAGGTAAAGCCTTGGTCGTGATAGACGTAAGCGCGGCCACCTGGTTTGTCGCGCGCCTCGAGCAAGGTCGTGGGGATACCCGCGGCCTGCAGGCGGATGGCCAGGGCCAGGCCGCCAAGGCCTGCGCCGATGACCAGGGCGGATCGTTCGTTGCTCATGGATAATCCTTGAAATGGGCAGGGGAGTGTCGCAAGGCAGCCTTCATGGCCTCGCCGACGGGCACAGGCGGTTTGCCGCACAGGATCCGCAGGCGATCACGCAGCGTACTCTGGCCTGCGTAGAAACGGGCGATCAGCCCCTCAGGCAATCGATAAAAGCGCTGCATCACCTGCCAGCGACGGTTCGGCCGGCCGGCCAGAAACAGCATTCGGTTGAGCAGGCGATAGAACCCTTGCTCACGCCAGCGACGATGCAGGTAGGCGCCCAACGCGGGCTTGAGCGACGCCGTGTCCTCCAGCGCTTGCGTTGACAACCAGTCGGCCAGGCGCACGGCATCGGGCAGGGAATAACCCGTGGTGCAGTGAAACAATCCGGCCCGCAGGCCAACGGCGAGCGGCCCGTGCTGTTCGTTCCACCAGGCAGGAAAGTCGTCGACCAGGGTAATCGGCAATACGCCCTGTTCTTCACGCAGGCACTCGGCGACGTGCCAGCCGCGCTGCTGCAGGTAGCACTCGATGTGCTGGCGCAGCTGCTGCGCGGCGGGCGCCTGGCTGTCGACGTAATGGGTGTCCTCCACCAGCAAGGTGTCAGCCGTGAACGGCAGGACATAGACGAAGCGATAGCCCTCGCCTTGAGGTACGCGTGCGTCCATCAGAATCGGTGCGACCAAGCCATGGGGGGCCGTCAGACGTACGACCTGCCCGAGGAACGCCTGCTGGCCGAGGACCCGGTGAGGGCTGTGCTGCATGCCCCGGCCATCGATCACCACCGCGGCGTGCAAGGTTTCGCCACTGGCGAGCGTGACATGGCTGGCACCCACTTCGGCGACCGCGCAGTCGGTGCGCAAGCTCGGGCCGAGGGCTGGGGTGATCACCTGCGCGAAACGCTCGCTGGTAATGCTCGCATAGCCGCCTTCCATGCGCCTGGAAAAAGCCGGGAAGTGCACGTGGTACGCAGGCCAGCGCTGCTCCACCAGCGGGGCGAGCCAGCGCAGTTGCTCGGCAGTAAGGTCGGCGTCGTGGAAGGACCACGTATGGTTGCCGCCCAGGACCGGCCCTTGCTCCAGGCACAACACGCGCCATTGCGGGCGCAGCTGCTGCAGTCGCCAGGCGATCAGGCCGTTGGCCAACCCCCCACCTACCAGGATCAGGTCATAGGGCACGGTACATTCTCCGAAATGCTGGGCTGGCCACTGCGCAGAGCGGCTTCGATGAGGCTGGCAGCGCGCTGTACGCCACCGCAGGTGGCAAGCTCGGCTTCAAGCGCCGCATCACGTGGTGCAGCCTCATCAAGCAGCTGACGCAACGCTTGGCCAATGGCCGATGCACTGGCACGTTTGGAGAGCACCCGGCCCAAGCGGTGATGGCGCACCCGTGCGGCCACGCCGGGCTGATCGAATGCAATGGGCATGACCAGCAGCGGTGTGCCGGCGCACACGGTATCGAGCACCGTGTTCAAGCCGCCATGGCTGATCACCACATTGGCTCGTCGCACAGCCCAGTGCTGGGGGGCGAAGTCGGTCACGACGGTAGCACCGATCTGGCGTAGCCGTGCCTGCTGATGCGCGTCCAACCCGCCGCAGTGAGCCACCAGCAACTGGGCATCCAGGCCCCGGCAAGCCTTGGCAATCCGTGCAAACAGATCGAACCGGTGGCCCTGCAGCGTTCCCAGGCTTGCGAATACCAAAGGCTTGCCGGATTCGAAAGACCAGTTGGGGCTCGCCTGGGAGGGCGTGCTGCGTAAAGGGCCGACGGCGTGAAAGTGCTTGGGTAGATCCGCTCTTGGGAAATCCAGATGCAGAGGTGTCTGGCTCAACTGGGCCAGCGGCGAGAGAAACTCATGGGCACCGCTGCGCGGTGGCAGCCCGTGGCGATGACACGCCTGCACTAAGGTGTCGTGCAGCGGGCGCATGAGCCAGTCATGGACTTGAGCACTGCCTTCGTAGAGGCGCGCATC
Source organism: Pseudomonas sp. URMO17WK12:I9 (assembly GCF_900230165.1). NCBI lineage: Bacteria > Pseudomonadati > Pseudomonadota > Gammaproteobacteria > Pseudomonadales > Pseudomonadaceae > Pseudomonas > Pseudomonas sp. URMO17WK12:I9. The sequence goes on from NZ_OCMQ01000007.1 coordinate 15,524, forward strand.
CAAGCCGAGCCCGAAGGGCATCACGGGCAATGGCAAGCCCGGTTCGCGATTGATCGGCAACGCGCAGGCCACCGAAAAGAACGGCAGGTTGCAAGCCTCGGCCACCAAGCCGCCTGCGGGTTCCATCTGGTCGCAGATCATCGCGTCGACCCGATGGTCCCTAAGGGCCTGCGGCAGGTTGCTGATCAGCATGCCGGTGGTGTGCGCCAACTGCTTGATCAAGCGACGCAGACGCAGCGGCCCGGCGGGGTCGGCCACGCGGCGCATGGCGAGGTCAAGGCTGCCCGGCGGGCACTCGGCATGGCCAATGGCGACGAAGCCCAGCCGCGAGTCACTCAGCCAGCGTTCGGCTTCGGGCTGGTGAAAGAAACTGACCTGATGGCCGCGTTCGACCAACTCGCCGCCCAGCGCCTGCATGGCTGCAAAATGGCTGGGGTAGGGTGGGGCGACCAGGGCGAAGTGGCTCATTTGAGGTCGAGCTGGGCATTGACCAGTCGGGCCCGGCGCAAGTGCGCCAGCGTGGCGGAGCCGGTGCAGAAGCAGGCGATACGCAGTTGCCGGATGATCACGTCGAAATGTGAGACCACCGCTTCGGTAGACGTCATCGCAGAGGTCAGCACGCCGGCAGCCTGGCCCACCAAGTCCGCCCCCAGGCGGATGGCCTTGGCCGCGTCCACCCCATCGCGCACCCCACCCGAGGCGATCAGGCCAACCGTGGGCACGGCGCGGCGCACGGCAAGCAGGCTCTGGGCGGTCGGAATGCCCCAGCCGCTGAAGGCCATTGCCACCGCACGCTCGGCAGGGTCATTGGCGCGCTCCGCCTCGACAGCGGCCCAGCTCGTGCCGCCGGCGCCGGCCACATCGATCATGGACACGCCAGCGTCGTACAATTGCCGGGCCACGCCTGGGGAGATACCGGCGCCTACTTCCTTGACGATGATGGGCGCGTGAAGCTGCCCGGCGACGTGCTCGATGCAGGCGAGCACCCCGTTCCAGTTGCGGTCGCCTTCGGGCTGAACGGCTTCCTGCAAGGGGTTGAGATGAATGATCAGGGCGCTGGCATCGAGTGTATCGACCGCACGGCGGGCAAGGTCTACACCATCAGCCTCGCGTAACTGGGCGGCGCCCAGGTTTGCCAGGAGCGGGACGTCGGGTGCGAGCCTTCTCAGCTCCGTGGTCAGCCCCTGGTCCTGCCCGCTGCGCAAGCTAACTCGCTGCGAACCCACGCCCATGGCCAGGCCCAAAGCCTGCGCAGCTTCGGCCAGGTGCTGGTTGATAAACCGTGCCCGCTCAGCACCGCCGGTCATCGAACTGATCAGCAGCGGTGCGCGCAGTGCCATGCCGAACAGCTCGGTACCCAGGTTGACGTCTTCCAGGGCCATCTCAGGCAGTGCACAATGTTCGAAACGCAGCGCCGACCAGCCAGCATCGACCCCATGCGAGGTGGTGCCGGCGGCCAGAACGATATCGAGGTGATCATCCTTGCGTTGACTCAACGGGCTTTTGTTCATGCCGGCTCCACTGCCAGGGAATCATCCTGAGGTACGTGCGGTCTGTGTGCTTAGGACAGACAAGTTGTACAACACTACCCGTTTTGTATAGCTAAGCTCATAAAAAGCAAAGCATCAGGCAACGGCGCCTATCAGTCGTTCCTTTTTCATCTACGGTCAATGGGCCGCCCACATCGAGAGGCAAGGATGACGACCATCGCCCCCCCGCACAGCGCTGGCGCTGATCACGATCAGCCACTGGCCGTCGCACATGCGGCCGTAGAAGCCCGGCTGGCGGCCTTGCTGCCATCGGCAGGTCACGAGCGTGACCTAGTGGTTGCGGCCATGCGCGACTGCACCCTGGCGCCAGGCAAGCGCTTGCGGCCCCTGCTGTTACTGTTCACGGCACAAGGTCTGGGCGCGTGCCCACACGCAGCGCTCGACCTTGGCTGCGCCGTGGAGATGGTGCATGCAGCCTCCCTTGTACTGGACGACCTCCCCTGTATGGACAACGCCGCCTTGCGCCGCGGTCGCCCTACCTTGCACCTGGCGTTTGGGGAAGATGTGGCAGTGTTGACGGCCATTGCCTTGCTCTCCCGTGCGTTCGGGGTTGTGGCGGGGTTGCAGACGGTCGGGCCGGATGTGCGCAGCGACCTGGTCGTGACCCTCACCTCGGCAATCGGTGCCGATGGGCTGGTCAAGGGGCAGTTGCAGGATCTGCGCGACGGTGCACGGCCGCGCACGGCGGCTGAAATTGCCCAGACCAATCAACTCAAGACCGGGGCCTTGTTCTCGGCCTTGCTGGGTATGGCCGGCCGGTTGGCGGGGGCTGGCGAAACCCAGCAGGGCACCTTGCAGCAGTTGGCGGGGGAATTGGGGCAAGCGTTTCAATTGCACGATGATTTGCATGACCGTGACCCTGAAAGCGGCAAGAGCATGGGGTTGGACCAAGGCAAGTCGACCCTGCTGGCCATGTGTGGCGAGACGCAGGTGCGCCAGCGGTTGGAAGCCCATTTGCAGAGCGTCGAACAGTGCCTGACCAGCCTGGGCCTTCAGGCCTCACCGATTGGCGGGGTCTTGCGCAAGGTGTTCGCTTCGAAGGGTGTGCCGGCTGGCGGCAGCACCGTATGGCGTCAAGGCCTGAGCGGGCTTGCGGTGGGTGGGGCAGTCGTGCATCACGTGTAAGACGCAGGACGACGTGCCACAGCGCGAATCCGAGGGTCTACGCGGTCTCGTGTAGGACCGGCCGCGATGGGCCGCGCAGCGGCCCCAAGTTTTTCAGCTCGCCGGAGGCCCGGCGCGGTCGCTCCTACACGGGGCCGCGGATCCTGCAGAGGCGAACCTAGGGCGCCCCAGAAATTCCAAACTCACTGATCCAATCGCCTGGCATGCCTGGCAAATACCTTTTCCAGCAGTTCCCACATGACCGGGTCAAGGCTGAACGCCACGTTGAAACGCATCCAGCCCGTTGCCCTGGCGTCCACCATGAACAGCTGACCAGGGCCGAGCATGATGCCTTTTTCGAGCGCGTCATCGAGCAACAGCGCGCTGTCGGGGATCGAGGGATGGCGGGTCCAGATGTACATCCCCTCGTCCGATTCCGTGAACAGCTCGAAGCCTAGTCGGTGCAGATGCGCACCCACCCGTTGATGCGCCTCGGCCAGGCGTTGACGCAGGCGCTTGAGGTGCTTGCGCCAGCGACCGTCGATGATGGCGGCGTAGACGACCCGCTCCATGACCTGCGAGGTGGTCAGGCCCGAGCGCATTTTCAGGTGTACCAATTGTTGCGCCAGTTCCGGATTGGCCAGCAGGTAGCCCACCCGCACATTGGGTGAGATGCTTTTCGAGTAACTGCCCACGTAGACCACCTGCTGCAAGTGGTCAAGGCTGGCGAGGCAGGGTTGCGGTTCGGCGATCATGTCGGCGTACAGGTTGTTTTCGACCAGCCGCAAGCCATGCTGGCTGGCCAGTTGCAGCAGGCGGTGCAACTGCGGCAGCGGTGTGCGCGAGCACGTTGGGCTGTGCAGGTGAGGCTGGGTGAAGAAGGCCGTGGGCCGGTGTTGCGCCAGCAACTGCTCCAGCTGATTGAGGTCGTAGCCATTGGGCGTGCGCGCCACCCCCAGCAGCGTTGCGCCTTGGGTACGCAGGATGCTCATCAGGTTGGGGTAGCCAGGGTCGTCCACCAGCACCACGTCACCGGGGCGGACCAGCGTACGCACGGCCAGGTCCAGGGCCTGGCTGGCGCCGTGGGTCAACATCAGCTGAGCGGGATTGGCGACGATCGACAGATCCTGCTGCAGGTTCTGCGCCGTCAACGCGCGCAGCTCTGGCAACCCCATGGGATCGCCGTAACCGGACAGTTCCAGCGGGCTGCCAGCCACCTGCCGCAGCCCTCGGCGCAAGCCGTCTTCGTACATCCAGTCGTTGGGCAGCCAACCGCAGCCTGGCTTGAACGGCAACTGCCGGGTTTCGAAGATCTGCTGCAGGTACCACTCGGTGTTGAACGTTGGTCGGCTTGCGTCAGGGTCTGCCGTGTGCGTGTCCAACAGCTCAGCGGCAGCCCGATTGACGAAAAAGCCAGCGTTGCCGCGGCTCACCAGCAGCCCTTGGGCGACCAGGCGATCGTAGGCTTCCACCACGGTGAACGTGCTGACCGAGTAGGTGGCGGCGAAGGCGCGGATCGACGGCACCTTGGCGCCAGGCTTGAGCGTCTGGGTGTCGATCAGGGTGCGCAGGCCGTCGATGATCTGGTTGACCAACGGTGTGGAAGCGTCTGGATTCAATTGCAGCATGGGGGACCTTCAGGTGTGTAACGCCAGGTGCTGGCCCGGTGTATAGGGTTGGCGACCTGTACAGTGCAGTGCGAGTTTCATGCCACTGTGCATGGCTCTCTGCGATGGACATTTTTACATTAGGTGTCGGATATCGCCACACAAAGCATGTTCAGTTCGCTCCAGGCCTCAGCCCTGGGGCGCGTCAGCAGGCCGCCATGGATGGCCTGCGTGTGTTCGTTCACACCTCCTGCGCGCATTAGCACTGATGTACAGGTGAAACCGCCAGCCATCGGGGTTTCACGGTTTTCCTTGGATAAAAAGAAGCACGGGGTACACAACTGATGGACGCAACATCCACAACCACCACCGCGAACGGCGGGCACGAGAGCAAGCTCAGTGCCTCGCTGAAGTCGCGCCACCTGACGATGATGTCCATCGCCGGGGTCATCGGCGGCGCCTTGTTCGTAGGATCCGGCAGCGTGATCCACAGCGCCGGGCCGGCCGCGGTGCTGGCCTACCTGGCAGGCGGCATCCTCGTGGTGCTGATCATGCGCATGCTTGGCGAAATGGCAACGTCTTCACCCGACACGGGCTCGTTTTCCACCTATGCCGACCGCGCCATTGGGCGCTGGGCTGGCTTCACCATCGGCTGGCTGTACTGGTGGTACTGGGTCATTCTCATGGCCTGGGAAGCCTACGTAGCCGGCAAGATCCTGCACGGGTTCTTCCCGGACGTCAGTGTCAACGTGTTCGTGCTGGCCACGACGTTGCTGCTGATCACGGTCAACTTCTTCAACGTCAAGCATTACGGGGAGTTCGAGTTCTGGTTCGCGCTGATCAAGGTCATCGCGATCGTCTGCTTCCTGATCGTCTGTACCGCAGCGGTGCTCAACATCTGGCAATTCGGCGAGGTGCGGGGCATTACCCACCTCACCGCCGAAGGGTTCATGCCCAATGGCATCACCACGGTCATCGGAGCCTTGCTGGGGGTGATGTTCGCATTCCTTGGCGCCGAGATCGTGACCATTGCGGCCTCCGAGGCCAAGGACCCGGCTGCGCAGATCGTCAAGGCCACCAACTCGGTGGTATGGCGCGTGTGCCTGTTCTACGTAGGCTCGATCTTCCTGATCGTTTGCCTGGTGCCGTGGAATGACCCGCACCTGGGCGTCTCCGGCTACGGCGCCTATCGTCGTACCCTTGAGCTGCTGGGCGTGCCTTACGCCGAGTTGCTGATGAACTTCGTGGTGCTGACCTCGGTGAGCAGTTGCCTGATCTCCGGCCACTACACCGCCTCGCGCATGCTGTTCTCCCTGGCTCAGCGTGGCGACGCGCCGTCGTTCTTCAAGATCACCCGTGCCGGCACTGGCGTGCCGGTGTACGCGATAATGGGCTCGTGCGCGGTGGCGGTGGTGTGTGCGCTGATCAACTTCAGCGAGACCCTGCGCCCCAAGGACGTACTCGACACGCTGATGAACACCACGGGCATGATTGCCCTGCTGGTGTACCTGGTGATCGCGTTCTCCCAGCTGCGCATGCGCCGCAAGCTGATTGCCGAAGGCAAGGAAGTGCGCCTGAAGATGTGGCTGTTCCCGTGGCTGACCTACCTGGTGATCGCCTTCATCGTGGCAGCCCTGGTGACCATGGCGTTCATGCCTGACTACCAGATCCTGGTGATCTCCACCGGCATCGCGGCGGCGCTGGTGGTGGCGATGGGGGTTGTGCACCAGATGCGCAGCGCGCCTCGACACTAAGGCTCATTGGTTTTGCGAAGCGGCCGGCTCCCTCAAAGGGGCCGGCCGCTTCGCGTTTTGGGCGACAGATGGCATATGCTTCAGAGCATCGCTCATCGGAGAACGTCGCCATGTCCTGGTCTGCAACCCAGTATTCCTTGTTCGAAGACGAACGCACCCGGGCGGTGCGCGATCTGCTGGGGGCCGTGCCGCCGCGCCCGGTGCGACACGCGACCGACCTGGGCTGCGGGCCGGGCAATTCCACCGAGGTCCTGCTGCAACGTTGTCCCGACGCGCAGGTGACCGCGCTGGACAGCGACCCAGACATGATCGAGAAGGCCCGAGCGCGCAAGCGGCTGTGCATCCCGCGCGTGCACATGGTCACGGCGGACATCGCAGGCTGGTCCGCCCCTGAGCCCCAGGACCTGATCCTGGCCAACGCCTCGTTGCAGTGGGTGCCCGACCACGGGCAGCTCTACCCGCACCTGGTGCGTCAGCTCAGCGAAGGGGCGAGCCTTGCGGTGCAGACGCCCGATAACCTGGAGGAGCCCGCGCACACCGCGTTGCGCGAGATCGCCCGCCGGGGCCCGTGGGCGGCCAAATTCGACGACTTCACGTTGCCGCCGCGCCATGGCGCGGCGTTCTACTACGACCTGTTGAGCCCGCTGTGCGCCCGCGTCGAGGTGTGGCGCACCACCTACCACCACCCGTTGGTCGACGGCGCTGAGGGCGTGGTGCAGTGGTTCAAGGGTTCGGCCTTGCGGCCTTACCTGGCGCGGCTGCAGCCGCAGGAGCAGGAAGACTTCCTGCAGATGTACCTGCAGGCCATGCAAAGCGCCTACCCGCCAGCGTCCGACGGCAAGGTGCTGCTGGCGTTTCCGCGCTTATTCGTGGTTGCCACCCGTTAAGTCGTCGGGTGAGGTGTCGGTGCAGCGCAGACGGTTGTCGATCCTTCCCCATAGGCGTATAAACTGCTCCCACTTTTTGTGCCGGTCGCTTCCTGAACCGGCCGTTGAAACAAGAGAGTCGACATGGGCGCACAGTGGAAAGCCAAACATAAAGAAGCCGCGGCCAATGCCAAGGGCAAGGTCATGGGCAAGCTGTCCAAGGAAATCCAGATTGCCGCCAAATCCGGCGCCGACCCGGACATGAACCCGCGCTTGCGCCTGGCCATCGAACAGGCCAAGAAGGCCTCGATGACTCGCGAAACCCTGGAGCGAGCCATTCGCAAGGGTGCCGGCCTGGATGGCGATGCCGTGCAGTATGCGGCTGTCAGCTACGAAGGCTTTGCCCCGCATCAGGTTCCGCTGATCGTTGAATGCCTGACTGACAACGTCAACCGCACAGTGGCGCAAATTCGCGTGTTGTTCCGCAAGGGTCAGCTAGGGGCCAGCGGCTCGGTCTCCTGGGACTTCAATCATGTCGGCCTGATCGAAGCCACCCCCAACGGTGACGCTGATCCTGAGATGGCTGCAATCGAAGCCGGGGCTCAGGACTTCGAAGAAGGAGAAGAGGAGGGGTCTACCCTGTTCATCACTGATACCACCGACCTGGACGCTGTGCAGAAGGCCCTGCCGGTGCACGGTTTCACCGTCACGTCGGCCAAGATCGGCTACACCCCGAAAAACCCGGTGAGCGCTTCGAGCCTGAGCGCCGAAGCCCTGGCCGAAGTCGAGGCGTTTCTTGAAGCCATCGACGAAAACGATGACGTCCAGAACGTCTACGTTGGCTTGACGCAGTAAGCTCGAGCCCCCTTTGCCGATGCTGCCCATTGCCAGGCGTGTTGTACAGGTGATGGCGGGGCAGCGCTGCACCGGGGCGTGCCCCGAGCTGGAGCTGCCGTGAATCCTGCCTTTGCCACGCTCAGCCTTGCGCACCTGCGTGCGCTCGACCACCTGCTGCAGGTGAAGAACCTCAGTCGGGCGGCTGAGCGCCTGGGCATGAGCCAGTCGGCCTTGAGCCGTCAACTGGCTCAACTTCGCGAGGCCTTCGACGATCCGCTGCTGGTCCGCCAAGGCCGGGGCTACGTACTGAGCGAGCATGCCCAGACGCTACGCGAGCCCTTGCGCCAGGTGTTGGACGAGGTGCAGGCACTTCGTCAGCCTGCCGTATTCGAGCCTGCCCGCTGCCAACGCCGCTTTTGCCTGGCTGCTTCCGATTATGTCGCCGAGCATATGCTGCCTTTGCTGGTGACGACGCTGGAGCAGGAAGCGCCAGGCATCAGCCTGGAGTACCGCACCTGGCAAGCCGGGCAGTATGACTTGCTCGCCAGTGGCGAGATCGACCTTGCCACCACCCTGTTCGACGAATCGCCGCCCAATGTGCACGGGCGTCTGCTCGGCGAGGATCGGGCGGTGTGCCTGATGGCGCAGGACCACCCCTTGACTGTCCATGGGTGGGTTTCGCAAAGCGATTACCTGGCGTGCAGGCATGTACGGATCTCCGGGGGCGGGGACAAGGACAGCTTCATTGACCAGCACCTGCGTGCACAGGGCCTGCAACGGCGCATCAGCCTGCAAGTGCCGTTTTTTTGCGCCACGGTAAAGGTGGTCGCCACCAGCCAGGCAGTGGCTACCGTACCCGAACACATCGCCCGCCAATTGTGCCGCCTGCATCCGCTGGCCTGGCGACCGTTGGGGTTCGTCGAGCACAGTCAGCGTTATTGGGTGGTGTGGCACCAACGCCTGCAGGCATCGGCCGAGCATCGCTGGTTTCGAAACCGGGTGTTCGAGCTGTGGCGCCAATCGCAATTCGGTGTACAGGGCGGCCTTGCGCATTTGCCATAGCAGCTATGCGCAAGGCGCGGTTCTTCGCGCAGGCGACGCGCTCTACACTGCTCTCTGCCAGCCGCCGGCGCGCATTGACCGCCATCAGGCGGTGAGGCGCCCACCACAGGAGCACGTGCATGACCCCCGAAGAGTTTCGCCAGTATGGCCATCAACTGATCGACCTGATCGCCGATTACCGCCAGACCGTGCATCAGCGTCCGGTCATGGCCCAGGTCGAGCCCGGTTACCTGAAGGCGGCCCTGCCGCCGGCCGCGCCGCAACAGGGCGAGCCCTTCGACGCGATTATCAAGGACGTGGATGAGTTGATCATGCCGGGCCTGTCCCATTGGCAGCACCCGGATTTCTACGGTTATTTTCCCTCGAACGGGACGTTGTCCTCCGTGCTGGGGGACTTCCTGAGTACCGGGCTTGGCGTACTGGGGTTGTCGTGGCAATCGAGCCCAGCATTGAGCGAACTGGAAGAAACGACCCTGGACTGGCTGCGCCAGATGCTCGGCCTGTCGCCGCAGTGGAGCGGGGTGATCCAGGACACCGCCTCGACCAGCACCCTGGTCGCGCTCATCTGTGCCCGTGAGCGCTCGAGTGATTACGCCTTGGTCCGTCACGGGCTTCAGGGCCAGGACAAGCCCCTGATCGTGTACGTCAGCGCCCATGCCCATAGTTCGGTGGACAAGGCGGCGTTGCTGGCAGGCTTCGGTCGCGACAATATCCGCCTGATCGCGACCGATGAAGCCTATGCGCTGTGTCCGACTGCGCTGGAGCAGGCCATCGAACAGGACCTGGCGGCTGGCAATCGGCCGTGTGCGGTCGTCGCCACCTGTGGCACCACCGCCACGACGGCCCTCGATCCGCTGCGCGCCATCGGCGCCCTGGCCCAGCAACATGGCCTGTGGCTGCATGTGGACTCGGCCATGGCCGGCTCGGCGATGATAGTGCCCGAGTGCCGCTGGATGTGGGATGGGATAGAGCTCGCCGATTCGGTCGTCGTCAATGCGCACAAATGGCTAGGGGTCGCGTTCGACTGCTCGGTCTATTATGTGCGCGATCCCCAGCACCTTGTGCGCGTGATGAGCACCAACCCCAGTTACTTGCAGTCTTCGGTCGATGGGCAGGTCAAGAACCTGCGCGACTGGGGCATACCCTTGGGGCGCAGGTTCCGCGCGTTGAAACTATGGTTCATGTTGCGCGCAGAAGGTGTCGAGGCCTTGCAAGCCCGGCTGCGCAGGGACATGGACAATGCCAGGTGGCTGGCCGAGCAGGTGCGCGCGGCCAGCGACTGGCAGTTGCTCGCCCCAGTGCCGTTGCAGACGCTGTGCCTTCGGCATTGCCCTGAAGGGATGGCCGGCCAGGCGCTGGACGCTCACACCCGAGCCTGGGCCGAGCGCCTGAATGCATCAGGTGACGCCTATGTAACCCCCGCCGTACTAGACGGGTGCTGGATGGTACGTGTATCGATCGGCGCCCTGGACACTGAGAGGGAGGACGTGCAACGCCTCTGGGCCAGGCTGCAGCACGTGGTGCAGGGCTGACAACTGCGGCGCAGGTAACCGTTGCCACGAGAAAAAAGAGACTGCGGTGATGATTGAACTTCCGCGCTCCCGGTATCTCTTCTAGAATCCTGCTGCCACGCCCAATCGGGGCGTGCGCGCGGCTTCATAATGGCGCAGCGCGGTTTTGCGTCCACTTCGAGAGAGCCATGAGTTCCAGTACCCCGCTTTCCGGCGTCAACCAACCGCTTCGTGGCATCGTGTTGGTGGTGTGCGCCACGTTCATGTTCGCCAGCCACGACGCTTTGTCCAAGTTCCTGGGGGGGCTGTACCCCATCGTGATGGTGGTGTGGGCGCGGTACGTGGTGCACACGCTGTTGATGGCTGGCATTTTCCTGCCTCGCTCTGGCCTCAACGTGTTGCGCACCCGGCGCCCGCTGCTGCAAACCTTGCGCGCTTTGAGCCTGCTCAGCACCAGCCTGCTGTTCACGTCCGGGTTGCAGTACCTGCCGTTGGCCGAAGCAACTGCGGTCAACTTCCTTGCACCTGTACTGGTCACTGCCTTGTCCGTGCCACTGCTCAAGGAACGGGTCACGGTAGCGCAGTGGGTGGCAGTGGTATTGGGCTTTCTCGGGGTGCTGATCGTCGTGCACCCAGGCGGGGCCCTGTTCACGCCCGCCATCCTGTACCCGTTCGGCTCGGCGCTGGGCTTTTCCTTCTACCAACTGCTGACCCGCATTCTGGCGGCGCACGACAGCCCGACCACCAGCAACTTCTATGCAGGGCTGTGCAACACCCTGGCCATGAGTGCGCTGGTGCCGTTTTTCTGGGAAACGCCGCGCTGGGACCATGCCTTGCTGATGCTGGCGCTGGGTGGTTTCGGCATGACCGCTCATTTGCTGCTGACCCAGGCCTTCCGTTTGGCAGCGCCTGCGCTGTTGGCGCCCTTCAGCTACTGCCAGATCATCTTTGCGGGCCTGCTGGGCCTGGTGTTCTATGGTCAGACCCCCGATACGCTCAGCCTGATCGGGATTTGCGTGATCTGCCTTAGCGGGCTGGGGGCAGCCTGGATGCAACGGCGGCGTTAGCCACTGGCCATTGACACTGCAGATGTGAAAGGCAGTGCTGCTGCCAATTCGAAGTCGCTTGGGTACAAACGTGCTTGCCGGTTGCGTGCTGCAATGATTTCAGGCGGCCGGCCTGATTTGCGTGCTCACAACCCCAAGGAATCACGCTCATGCACATGCCCGATACCCTCAGAATTCGCAATGGCCAGAAGGCCGTGGCGACGTTCTCGGCTCAAGAATATGCCCGCCGGCATGCCGAGGTGCGCGCCCTGATGAGCGCTCAGCAGCTCGAAGCACTCGTCTTGACCTCCTATCACAACGTCAACTACTACAGTGACTACCTCTATTGCGCGTTCGGACGCGCCTATGCCGTGGTGATCACCCCTGATCAGGTCGTCCTGATCAGCGCCAACATCGACGGCGGTCAGCCGTGGCGCCGGTCGGTCGGCACCGACAACATCGTCTACACCGACTGGCGGCAGGGCAGTTTTTTCACCGCCCTGCGCCAGGCGCTACCGCGGGCAGGACGCATCGGCGTGGAGGGCGACCACCTGACGCTACACACCCATGCCGCGCTCGCGGCGTGCTACCCGCTTGCCGAGCTGGTCGATATCAGCACCGCCTGCATGCGCTTGCGCCTGATCAAGTCGGCTGAAGAGCAGGCCCTGATCCGCCAGGGGGCACAGGTCGCCAATGTTGGCGGCGCGGCGGTGATCGAGGCGCTGGCTGACCAGGCGCCGGAGTTCGAGGTAGCCATGCATGCCACCCAGGCCATGGTCCGGGACATTGCCAGGCGCTTTCCCGACAGCCAGTTGATGGACACCTGGACGCTGTTCCAATCCGGGCCCAACACCGATGGCGCCCACAACCCAGTGACCAGCCGTCGTGTGAGCAAGGGTGAAATCCTCAGCCTCAACTGCTTCCCCATGATCAGCGGCTACTACACCGCATTGGAACGCACACTTTTCCTCGATCATTGCCCGGACGAGTACCTGCGCCTGTGGCAGGTGAACGTCCAGGTGCACGAGGCAGGCCAAAGCCTCGTCCGTCCAGGCGTACGTTGTTGCGACATTGCCGCTGAGCTCAATGAAATCTACCGCCAGCACGACCTGCTTCAATACCGCACCTTCGGCTACGGCCATTCCTTCGGCGTGCTTTGCCACTACTACGGGCGTGAGGCCGGCTTGGAGTTGCGCGAGGACATCGACACCGTACTGGAGCCGGGCATGGTGGTGTCGATCGAGCCCATGATCATGCTGCCCCAGGGCCTGCCAGGGGCAGGCGGCTATCGCGAGCATGACATCCTGGTGGTGACCGAGCAGGGGGCAGACAACATTACCCAGTTCCCCTGTGGGCCGCAGCACAACGTCATCTGCCAATAAGCGACAAGCGCGCTGTCATCGCAAAGCTGCCAGGCGGCGCTGCGCAGAAGGCGAAACACCGAACAGTCGGCTGTACGCCTTGGAAAAGTGCGCCGCCGAGCCGAAGCCGCAGGCCAGCGCGACGTCGCCAACTGGCGCGTCGCCTTGCAGCAGCAACTGCCTGGCGTGGGACAACCGCAGTTCCTGGTAATAGCGTGTGGGCGTGCGTTGCAGCTGGTGCTTGAACAGGCGCTCGAGCTGGCGCACGGTGATGCCGTTCAGGTTGGCCAGCTCGCTGGGCGCCAAAGGCTCCTCAAGGTTGGCTTCCATGATTGCAACGACTTGGCTTAGCCGCGGTTGCGCAGTGCCCAGCAAGGTCCTTAGCGAAACGCGCTGACGTTCGCGCTCGCTACGCACACGGTCGCACAGCAACAGTTCGGCGGCCTTGGCGGCAATGCCCTGGCCGCTCGGCTCGCGAGCCACCAGTTGCAGCATCATGTCGATGGCGGCGACACCGCCTGAGCAGGTGTAACGGTCGCGGTCCAGTTCGACCAGCTGCTGCGAGCATATGATGTTCGGGAAGCGTGCTCGCAGCGTTGGCAGGTCCTCCCAATGAATGGTACAGCGGTAGCCGTCGAGCAACCCCGCCTTGGCGAGCAGGTAACTGCCGGTGCAGATGCCCCCAATCGGCAGGCGTTGGTTGGCCCGTTCGCGCAGCCAGCGCAGGTAAGCCCCGGTGGCAGGGCCGCGCTCGATGGGATTAGGGCCCACTACCAACAGTACGTCCAGCGCTGGCGCGTCATCGAGCGTGCAATCGGGCAGCACGCGCATGCCGTTGCTGGCGGTGACCGGCGCCCCTTGTGCCGCGATCAGTACGCTGCGAAAAACAGGCCGGCATGCCGCCAGGTTGGCCATGCGCAGGGTTTCGACCGCCGACGCCAGGCCGATGGTGGTGAAGTTGGGCATGATCAGAAAACCGAATGTCTTGACCGTGCCGGACTGCGGATTTACCGAAGCGGGGTGGACCATTGGGCGATTCCTGTGCAAGCTGGGGCATAGTTTGCCCAGAAGGTGGCTGCAAGTGAACCCAGAAAACCTGTTGGCCCAGTTGCCCGGCTACCCGTTGGCTGCCGATGCGATCGAAGTGCTTCCGGATGCCCAGGCCTACCGGGCCTGCTTGCTCGAGCGTATCGGCGCAGCCACCCGGCGTATCGTCATCGTGGCGCTTTACCTGCAACATGACGAGGCCGGCCAGGAGGTGCTGGACGCACTCTATCAGGCCAAGGCGGCGCGTCCAGCGCTTGAAATAACTGTCGTGGTGGACTGGTTCCGGGCCCGGCGTGGCCTGCTGGGGGCGGGCAGGCAGCCTGGCAATGCAGCCTGGTACCAGGCCGAACGCCAGAGCCGCCAATTGGACATTGCGATCCATGGCGTGCCTGTGCAGACCCGCGAGCTCTTCGGAGTGCTGCACCTCAAGGGCAGCATCATCGATGACTGCGTCATCTACACCGGCGCCAGCCTTAACAACGTCTACCTTCATCGGTTCGACCGTTACCGGCTTGATCGCTACCACCTGTTCCACAGCAAGGCCCTGGCCGACTGCATGGTCGACCTGGTGCAGCGGCTGCTCCACCCGCAGGCCACGCCGCGCCTGGACCTTCCAGCGCCTTCCACCGCCGATCTTCGCAGTGACATCCGCCGCCTGCGGGCACGGATGCGCCGGCTTACGTACGCACCGGGCCCTGCAACCGAGCCGGGGCACCTGCGGGTCATTCCGCTGATCGGCGTTGGCAGGCGCAATGCCTTGAACAAGACCGTGTGCGCGCTACTGGCCGTGGCCCGGGAACGTATCGTCATCAGCACACCGTATTTCAATCCGCCTCGCGTCGTGATGCGCGAGATTGACGATGCGTTGGCACGAGGCGTGCGGGTAGAGTTCATCGTCGGCCATCGTACCGCCAATGACTTCTACGTCCCTCCGGGAGAGCCATTCCATGCCAGCGGGGCATTGCCTTATCTGTACGAGGACAACCTGCGGGCCTTTGCGCGGCGTCGCGAGCCTTTGCTGGCCAGCGGTCAGCTGAAGATCAGGCTGTGGAACGACCCAGGACACACCTTTCACGCCAAAGGCGTGTGGGTCGATGAGCGTTATTGCCTGCTGACCGGCAACAACCTGAACCCACGCGGCTTCAACCTGGACCTGGAAAACGGCCTGCTTATCGATGACCCCCTTGGGCAATGGCGGGGGCCGTGCGAGAAGGAACTCAGCGCATTGCGTGAGCACGCCCCGGCTATCGATTCTGCCCGCGCATTGGGCGTCAAGGCCGAACACCCCAAGCCCGTGCGCAAGCTGCTGCGCAGGCTACGCTATAGTCGGTTGGAGCCGTTGATCAAGCGGGTGTTGTAGGGCAGGGACGGGTAGTTGGCCTGCTCGATGGTCGATTGCGTTGATCGGCCAGGCACGCTGTTGGTCCACCCAGTGCATCCCAGACAATAGGCGCTCAAGGAATGGAAGCAGCTTTTGGCACTGATTCGCCGCGCAGCCGTGTGATGCGCCATCTTGTATTTGCCTTTTCGAGCCTGCTTTTGTTGGCGATGACGCTGGGGCTGGTGTCGCTGTACCGCATCGCCGTTTCGCTCGATGAGCGGGAGCTGGAACAAAGCCGATTTCATGCGGGCGCGGCCCTGGCACAGTTGCACAAGACCGAGCGCAGCTACCTGTGGACCCATGCTTCCTGGCAGGCTGCCTACGATCATCTGGCGCGTCCAGCAGACCGGCAATGGGCGTTCGATGAAGGTAACGTGGGTGCCACGCTCTACAGCGATGATGGCTATGCAGGCGTGTTCGTCCTTGACGATCAGGGTACGCTCTATGCGGTCGTGCAAGGGCGTTTGACCGACCTGGGTTTCGATCACTTCAGCCCCGAAGGCCATCGCGTCCTGCAACAGGCCCGCCAGGCCATGGCGCAACAACAACCGGCATCGGGCTACGTCATGTTTGCTGGCCAGCCTGCGGTCTTCACCTCTGCCGTGATACGTCCTCCTGCGCTCGCCGACAGCCTGGCGGAGCATAACTCGGTGATGGTCTTCATTCGGATGATCGAAGCCGACTTGCTGAGTCAGATGGGTAAGACGGCCGGCCTCACGGACCTGGCTATCACCGCGAGCGACTATGCTGCGCAAGACATGGGGCATTTGCCACTTCAGGAGGTTCCCTATCGTTTGACCTGGCGCATGGACCAGCCCGGTAGCGATTTGCTGCAAGCGGTGTTCGCACCGCTGGCTGTGGCGCTGCTCATCATCCTGGCGCTGATGGTACTGCTCGCACGCTATGCCATGCGCACCAGCGCCGACATTGACCGCAGCTACCATCAGCTGGCTATTTCCAAGCGGGCACTGGAGGCCAGCGAAACGCGCTTCAAAGCCGTGGCCGAGGCGGCCTCCGACTGGATCTGGGAGACCGATGCGCAGCAGCAGCTGATCTATCTTTCACCACGCTTTGCCGAATTGACCGGGCACGACGCCCAGAACTGGCTGAATCAGCCGATCTGCACCTTGTTCGATTGTGAAACCGGTCATGTCGAAACCTGGCTGCACGGCCTGGGCGCCAGCGAGTCTACCGGCACGCTGCGCTGCCAGTACCTGGACAAGGCCGGGCAGCGACGCGAATGCCGAATTGCGGCCAGAGCCATCATCGAGCACAACATCTGCAAGGGATTCCGCGGAACCTGTACCGACATCACCGATGAGGTGGCAGCCCATGCCCGAATTCAGCACTTGTCCCAACATGATGCCCTGACCGGGCTGCCCAACCGCAACAAGCTGTTCCGCTTCCTCGAGGACAGTGCCAAGGTGTCGCGGGCCGTGCTGATGCTCGACCTGGACAACTTCAAGCCGATCAATGACAGCCTCGGCCACCCGGCCGGTGATGCGGTGTTGATGGAGGTGGCGATGCGGCTCGGTCAAATGACCCGTTCCAGCGATCTGGTCGCGCGCCTGGGTGGCGATGAGTTCGTGATTGTCCTGATCGCACCGGGCGCGCGTGATGAACTCGACCGGTTCTGCGCCCGGCTCATCGACATCCTCAAGCAGCCAATGGCGGTGGAGCACCATAAGGTCCAGGTAGGCGCCAGCCTGGGTGTGGTCATGTCCGACGATTACCCGGGTGGCCCCAGCGACCTGATCCGTTATGCCGACGTGGCGCTGTACGGGGCCAAGCAATCGGGCAAGAACACATGGCGGTATTTCTCCACGCAGATGAGCGCTGCGCTGCTTGAGAAGCGTGTACTCGAACAGGAGCTGCGCGAGGGCATCCCCCGTGGGGAATTACGTTTGCATTTCCAACCGCGGTTCAAGGTGGATGGCGTAACGATCGCCTCCGCCGAAGCGCTGGTGCGCTGGGAGCACCCCCGCCTTGGGTTGTTGATGCCGGATGATTTTGTCGGCTTGGCCGAACAAAGCGATGTGATCGTGTTGCTGGGCAATTGGGTGCTGCAGCAAGCGTGCAGTGAGGCGGGCGCTTGGCCGCTCGAAGTGATCGTGTCCGTGAACATGTCGCCTGCCCAGTTCAGCCGTAGCGACGTGGTGCGCGATGTGGCCGAGGCTCTGCGCACCACCGGGCTACCTGCACACCGGCTGGAGTTGGAGATCACCGAGAACGTGATGCTCAACGATGTCGAAGGCGCGCTGCAGACGATGAACGCGTTGAAGGAACTTGGCGTGCGCTTGAACATGGACGACTTCGGGACAGGCTATTCATCACTGGGCTACCTGCGTACCTACCCGTTCGACAGCATCAAGATCGATCGTCGGTTCGTTCAGTCGCTGGGCAAGAGCAGCAGTGACCGCAGCGTGGTGCAGGCGATCATCAGCCTGGGGAACGCAATGGGCATGACGGTCACGGCCGAGGGGGTGGAAACAGCTGAGCAGCTCGCCTTGCTCGGTGATGACCAGTGCCATGAGGTCCAGGGATACTTTTTGAGCCGGCCGGTGAACAATCAGGCGCTGATCAAGTTGATGACCTCGGCGGCCACTCCGTCATATACCTCGGATTGAACAGGCCTGGAGGGGCCTTGCCGGGGCGCCGGACCGGCAAGATTCAGGTTTCATGCACACCCGGTCACAGCAGCAGGAAAGTCTGGCGCACGCGGTCGTCAACTGCTCTGAAAATCCTGCGCGAGCGCATACAATCGCCGCCTTTACGAACCACTTCGATAGGCTACACCCGCCATGGCGCTAGACCCACCTACCATGCTCACCATTTCCATAGCCCTGGCGGCAGCGGCTGCGCTTTACCTGGCGATAGAGTGGCGCAGTGTCCGCGAGTCGTCGCTGCTTTACTGGAGCGCCGGTTTTGCGACCATCACCGTCGGTTGCACGCTGGCGCTGCTGCGAGGCGTTGGCCTTTTATTCATCGGCATCTGGTTTGCGAATGGCCTGCTGGTCGTGGCCCATGGGCTTTTCCTGCTAGGCGTGCTGCGCTTCACCCAAGACCGAATTTCGCGCTCCTGGCTGGTGATCGTGCTGATCTGGTTCGCGCTGTTATTGCTGCCTGCAGGCCCGGAGTGGTCGAAAGTCATGCTGATGGCCAACTCGCTGCTGGTTGCCGCCCTGACCCTCAAGGCCAGTAGCCTGCTCCAGCCCCATGGGCAATCGCTGAGCGTAGGTGCAGTCCAGTTGCGGTATGTGCTTCTGGTGCATGGGTTGTTCTACGTGATCAAGGCGATCATTGCGATTGCGCCGGGCACGTTGATTGACCTGGCCAGTTTCGGAGGGTTGATCATCCAGGTCTCCCTGGTGGAAGGCGCCATGGCGATCATGATGATCGCCTTGTCGATGACAGGCACGGTTCGTTACCGTCGCGAAGAACGTATCGCTCGGCTGGCAGCACGGGATCCGCTGACTGCGCTGTACAACCGGCGTGCCCTGGAAGTGCGTGCGGGGCCTTTCTTCAAGGAGGTCAGCAATGTACGGCCTGCGGCGTTGTTGTTGATCGATATCGACAACTTCAAGCTGGTCAATGACCTGCATGGGCATGCGGCAGGGGACAGGTTGCTGGTGGCGTTGAGTGAAATGATTCGTACGGTGTTACCAGAGCGCTCTTTGGCCGCGCGGTTAGGCGGGGATGAGTTCGTGATTTTGCTCAGTGGGGCGAGCCGTGAAGGCGTCCTGGGGTTGGCCAAGGGTTTGCGGGAGCAGTTTCAGGCCTACGCCGGCGGGGCGGTACCGACACCTGCAGCGGTGACGTTGAGCATTGGGGTGAATGTGTTTGACCAGGCGCCAGCGAGTCTGGCGGCGTTGATCGAGCAAGGGGATGCGGCGCTGTACGCGTCCAAGCGTGCAGGGCGGAATAGCATTCGATTCGTAGAACGGCAGGTCGCCAGTGGTGGGTTTTCTTGAGTGACGTATTAGCGTTGCCGGCCTGAACTAAGTGCGCCGTGGGCGTACCGGTACAGCCCTGTAGGTCTCGCTGCCCGCGTGATGGGCCGCAGAGCGGCCCCGGCAAGGCCGCTCAACGGAGATCGTTAGGTGCCTCGCTGCGAACCGTGGGTCACGTCACCACCTGATAGCAAGGCACATAAGCCGCCCCGCCCGGCAACTTCATCCGATGCTGGTCAACGAAGGCTTGCAACAAACGCCCCAGCGGATCCAACACAGCACTGTCACCGCGAATCTGATAGGGCCCATGCTCTTCGATCAGGCGGATGCCCTTGTCCTTCACGTTACCCGCCACAATGCCGGAAAACGCCCTGCGCAAATTGGCTGCCAGCTCATGGGGTGGCAACTCGCGACGCAAATCCAGGTCAGCCATGGCCTGGTGGGTGGGGTCGAAGGGGCGCTGGAAGCTCTCTTCGATCCGCAGCAACCAGTTGAAATGAAACGCATCGTTGCGCTCGCGACGGAACTGCTTGACCTGTTTGAGCCCCTCGACCATGTGGCGCGCCACTTCAGCCGGGTCGTCAATGATGATCTCGTACAACCGATGCGCTGCCTCGCCGAGCGTCGCGCCGACGAATGCATGCAACTGCTGCAAGTAGGGCTCTGCACTGCGCGGGCCCGTCAGCACGACCGGGAAGGGCACATCCTGGTTATCCGGATGCATCAGGATCCCCAGCAGGTACAGAAACTCTTCTGCCGTGCCTGCACCACCCGGGAAGATGATGATGCCGTGGCCGACCCGCACGAACGCCTCCAGGCGCTTCTCGATGTCTGGGAGGATCACCAGTTCGTTGACGATCGGGTTGGGCGCCTCGGCAGCGATGATGCCTGGCTCCGTCAGGCCCAGGTAGCGGCTGCCTTGCATGCGCTGTTTGGCATGGGCAATGGTGGCACCTTTCATCGGGCCTTTCATGACGCCCGGGCCGCAACCGGTGCACACGTCCAGTTTACGCAGGCCCAGTTCATGGCCCACCTTCTTGGTATACTGGTATTCCTCGGTGCTGATCGAGTGACCGCCCCAGCACACCACCATCTTCGGCTCGACGCCAGGGCGCAAGGTGCGGGCGTTGCGCAGCAAGTGGAACACGTAGTCGGTGATGCCTTGAGAGCTTTCCAGATCGATGCGCTGGCTGGCCAGCTCGCTTTCGGTATACACGATATCGCGCAAGGCGCTGAACAGCATCTCCCGGGTGCTGGCGATCATTTCGCCATCGACGAAGGCGTCCGCTGGGGCGTTGAGCAGTTCAAGGCGAACGCCTCGGTCCTGCTGATGGATGCGTACTTCGAAATCCTGATAGGCCTCGAGGATGGTCTTGGCATTGTCGACATGGGCGCCGGTGTTGAGGATGGCCAGGGCGCACTGGCGGAATAGGGTGTAGAGACTGCCGGAGCCGGCTTCGCTCAGTTGCTGTACTTCACGTTGGGACAGCGTTTCTAGGCTGCCCTTGGGGCTGACGGATGCATTGATGACATGGCGTTGGGGCATCTAAGTCTTTCCTGTGCGGGTAAAACATCCTTCTTTCACCACACCATACCGAGAAATGGAAGCGGCAACGAGAGGCCTGCAAAAAAAGCCCGGTACTTCATGGCCGCTCCAGCTGCGCGCATTGGCAAACAATCAGCCCACCAGCCGTTGCACGGCGAGGGTAATGGCCAAGCCACCCCCAAATAACCACATGTTCAGAATCGCCCCAGTCGCCAGCACGCGAGGCCCAGCATGGCGTATCTGCTCGAACCGAGTTTCCATGCCCAGTGCCGTCATGGCCATGGTCAATGCGAAGGTGTCCAGGCCGTTGACGGCCTCGCGCAGGTTGGAAGGTAGAATCTGAAGGGAATTGATCGCCACCAGTGCCAGAAACCCAAAAGCAAACCAAGGCACCGAGAGCCGACCCTTGCCGGGCACCACGCCAGCCCGTGGGGTACGGCTGATCCACAAGCCAACCAGTAACAGGACGGGCACCAGCAGCATCACGCGCGTCATTTTCACGATGGTTGCTACATGGCTGGCGTCAGGGCCAAGGGTACTGGCGGCGCCTACTACTTGAGCCACTTCATGGAGCGTGCCACCCAGCCAAAGCCCAGCGGTCTGGGCATCCAGGTGCAGCCAGCCGGCCTGAATCAAAAAGGGATAGAAAAACATCGACGCCGTGCCGAACAGCACCACGCTGCCCACGGCCACCGCACTTTTATGCGGCGCGCTGCGCAGCGTCGATTCAAAAGCCAAAACGGCCGCAGCCCCGCAGATGGCGCTGCCCGCAGCCGTAAGCAGGGCCGTCTCCCGGTCAAGCCCGAGCAGTTTCATGCCGCACCACACGCCTATCGCCAATGTGCTGCTGATCACCAGCAGCGAGATCACCAAGCCAGGCCAGCCAACGTGTGCAATTTCCTGCAGGCTGATCCGCAGGCCGAACAAGGCCACGGCTACACGGAGCAGGGCCCGGGCGCAGAAGTGTATGCCCGGGCCATAGCCGGCCGGCAGGCGATCTTCCAGCACATTGCCGCAGAACGCCCCGGCAATAATGCCAAGGATCAACGGGCTGAGGCCAAGTTGGACAAAAAGGGGCAGGGCAGCCACCTGGCTGACGCCAAGGGCGAGAACCGTAACGAAAATCACGCCCTTGAGCACTGCGCAGCGGTGCGCGACAGGTGCGTCAGGGGGCGTACTAGGGGCGGGTGTCATGGGATTCTCCAGCGAGCGGAATCAATGAGCACCACAATAATTTGGTTATAAGCTTATGAAAAATCGTAATCTGGAATGCAGAGTATCCATTTAGCTGATAGTTTTGCGGAATGACCCCTGAACAGCTTATAACCTTCGCCGTCGTCGCCGAACATGGCAACATCAGCCATGCAGCAGTGGCCCTGCATCTGTCGCAGCCGGCGGTGTCTGGTCAACTCAAACTCCTGCAGGAAGCGTTCGGTGAGCCTCTTTATCATCGGGCCGGGCGCGGGGTGCGCCTCACGGCAGCAGGCGAACAGCTCCTGGCGCATGCGACTCGGCTGCGCGATACATTCGATCAGGCCCGGTTACTTCGCGAAGCAATGCGCGGCCTTCAACGAGGCACATTGCGGATCGGTGCCAGCACTACGCCTGCAAGCTACCTGCTCCCGTACCTGATCGCCCAGTTCAAGACACTCTACCCGCAGGTAGCGATTACCACCGTACAGGGCAACACCGCCGAAATCGTCGGTGCTCTGGGTAGCGTGGATTTGGCGTTGATAGAAGGGCCACCGGGGCGAGACCTGCCCGTGGGCACTGGCGTGACGGAGTGGCTTGAGGACGAAATCGTCGCCATCGTCCCGGTCGCACACCCCTTGGCTGGCGCCGAACCTCGCTCCTTGAAGGACGTGGCAGGCTTCCCATTAGTGCTCCGTGAGCAGGGTTCGGGCGTGCGCCAGGTCGTCGAGCAAGCATTTGCCAACAATCAACTGCCGATGAAGATCGGCCTGGAGATTGCTGGCGTAGAGGGGGTGAAGGAAGCAGTGCGCGCAGGTATGGGCGTAGGCTTCGTGTCCGCCCTGTCGATTCGTCATGAAAATACGGTCTTGCGCAAGGTCCGGGTGGGGCCGCGTTCACTGACTCGTCGGTTCTCGATAGTGCTGCCCCACGCAGGCTCACCCTCTCGAGCGGCTGCCCGCTTTCACGATCTGTGTGTGGCTTTCCTCGGCGCTTCGGCCTAGCGACGCGGCGAGTTACGAC
Source organism: Pseudomonas sp. URMO17WK12:I9 (assembly GCF_900230165.1). NCBI lineage: Bacteria > Pseudomonadati > Pseudomonadota > Gammaproteobacteria > Pseudomonadales > Pseudomonadaceae > Pseudomonas > Pseudomonas sp. URMO17WK12:I9. The sequence goes on from NZ_OCMQ01000007.1 coordinate 38,360, forward strand.
GATACTGGCCGTTGAACTGAGGCTGACCGTGCTCGCTGGCGTAGAGCGAAGCCAGGCAATAACTCGCCGGTGATCAGGGCCAGCGGCCCGGCGGCCACGCCGCACGTGTGCTGCCAGGGCCGCCAGTACTTCATCAGAAATCGTCTTTCGGGCTCTTCTTGAAGGTCCAGTCGGTGTGCTTGCGCGCTTGGAGGAAGCTGTTGCAGTTGGCGGTAAAGGTATTGCGATTGGCCTCTTTGGACAAATCCGCCAGAATTTTCTCCTGCATCTGCGGGGTACAGTTGTCAGCGGTAGGCTCGGGCACCGTTTCCTCGCTGCAGCCTGCGAGCAAGGCTGCCAAGCCCATTGCCGTGACCAGCTTTGCCAATTTGATGTCCATATCGCGATCGTTCTCCTGGTGCGCTGAAAGTGGAGTTGAGTGTTGAACCGGAAGGCATGATACGGACCCAGGCCTTGCAATGCCACCTGCAGAAAGTCACGCGCCTACGTTGAACACATGCTTCAAATAGGCCACGAAATTTTCATCCCGGCACTGTGTTTTCCCAGGGCTGTCCGAAATCTTGGCTACCGGCGCACCGTTGCAGGCTGTCATCTTGATCACCATGTTCATCGGCTCGACCCCTGGGATGTCGCAGGTCAGTCGCGTCCCGATGCCAAAGCTCACGTTGATGCGCTCATGCAATGCGCGGTAAAGCTCAAGCGCTTTCGGCATGTCCAGGCCGTCGGAGAAGATCAGGGTCTTGGTCTTAGGGTCGACGCCCAGCCGGTGGTAGTGCGCGATGGCTTTCTCCGCCCAGGCAAGCGGGTCGCCCGAGTCATGGCGCAGGCCATCGAAGAGCTTGGCGAAATAGAGGTCGAAGTCGCCAAGGAAGGCATCCATGGTGATGCAGTCGGTAAGGGCGATACCCAGCAGGCCGCGGTACTCGCGCACCCAGCACTCCAGGGCTGCCGCCTGGCTGTCCACGAGGCGAGGGCCCAGCTGCTGGTGGGCCATGAACCACTCGTGCGCCATGGTACCAATCGGCCGCAGCTCGTACTCCCGCGCCAGGTGCACGTTGCTGGTGCCGACGAAGCGGCCTGGGAAGTCGCGCTTGAGGATGTGCACCACCTCTTCCTGCACCCGGTAGGAGAAGCGTCGGCGAGTGCCGAAATCCGCTAGCTGAAAGCCTGCCAATTCTTCACTGCTGGCCTCGGCCCTGAGCCAGTCGAGGTTGCGGTACAACTGTTCGCGTACCTGTTCGATCACCACTTCACGGTAGCGGTAGCGGTTGCGAACCTCGCTGATGATCGCCAGCAACGGGATTTCGTACAGAATGACGTGCAGCCAGGGGCCGCGCACGCGTATCGCCAACTGGCCGGCGTCGTCGAGGCCAACATGCACGTAGCGCAGGTTGAAGCGGAACAGGCTCAGGAAGCGGATGAAGTCAGGCTTGATGAAGGCGATCTTCTCAAGGTAAGCAAGCTGGTCCTGGGTGACCGTGACTTCGGCGAGTTGCTCGACCTGGTAGCGGATTTCTGCAAGATACGGGGCCAGGTTCTCACCGTTGCGGCAGCGAAACTCCCACTCCACCTCCGCATTGGGATAGTTGTGCAGCACCGCCTGCATCATGGTGATCTTGTAGAAGTCGGTGTCCAGCAGGTTCTGAACGATCCGTGGGCCAAATACGCTGTCACTCATGCTGCTTGCTCCTTGATCAGGGCCAGTTGATGGTCGAGGGCCGACTCGTCGCCGCACAGCTTCACACCTTCGCCAGCCAGGGCGCCGCAGGCCTCTATCGCGCCGGCCTGGGTCAGGGCACGGCAAGCCGGTAGGTACAGCAGCACCTCGAACCCGGCCTGACGCAGTTGCCGGGCAGTGGTGCGCACGCAGTAGTCGAGCGCCAGGCCGCCTACGATCACGGCACCCACCTGATGCACCTTGAGGTATTCGATAACACCCGTGGAGCGGCGTTCGGCCAGGTCGTGATAGCAGGCGCCATAGGGATGCAGGTCGGGCTCCACGCCTTTCCACACGAAGTAGTCGTACTCGATGGGGGCAGGGAGGCCCGGCAGCAGCTCGAAACCGGGGGTACCAGGGATGCAGTGGCTGACCCAGGTGAGGTCCGCATTGGCAAGTGTCAGCGGCTGCAGCATCTGCGTGGCGTCGGCCACCACCCACGCGGCATTGGCGGGATGCGCGTCCTTGCTGCCCAGCCGCAGGTCGGCCCGCTGTGCCATGGCGTTGAGGTCTGGTGCGATTTCGTGACCGTCGGGGACTGGGAGTTCCTGAGGCGCATGGCACGTGAAGCCTAGTTGTGCGTCGACATCGAAGCTGGCGATTTTCATGGTGGCTCTCCTCGCTGGAATGGCTACATAGTCCACCTGGTGAACTATATATGTCAAGTGTCCGTAAATAGGCTGCATGATGCAGATTTACTTATTCGCTCTAGTGAACTATAAAAGGCTTCAGTCAAGGAGTTACGAGTGAGTACAGCTGAAGTCCTGGCAAGCGTCGACATCGTCGCGCTGCGCCTGCCGCCTGGCAGTGAGCACCTGCAGGTGCTTCTGCATCGCCGTGAGCGAGAACCGCACCATGGTCAATGGGCACTACCCGGTGTGATCATCAATGGGCGCACCCCTGATACCAGCCTTGAGAGCGCTGCCCACCGCGCCTTGAGCGAGAAAGCGCGCGTCCAGCCGCACTATCTGGAGCAAGTCGTTACCGAAGGCAATGCCTTTCGCGATCCACGGGGCTGGTCGTTGAGCACCTGTTACCTGGCGCTGTTGCCCGCCTGCCAGGAAGTCGAGAATGAGCAGCTGGCCTTTTTCGACCTCGCCGACGTGGTGGAACGCAGGGTGCTGCTGCCATTCGATCACAACCTGCTGGCGCGCCGAGCCCATGAGCGGCTCGCGGCCAAGTCCGTCTACAGCAGTTTGCCGTTGTACCTGCTCGACACCCGGTTCACCGTCCTCGATGCGCTGGGGGCCATGCAAGCCTGCCTGGGCCAGCCTGTGAACGCGACATCGCTGCGCAAGCGCCTGGAGCGCTTGCGCGTGCTGGGCTGGGTCAAGGACACAGGCGAAAAGAATCAACCACCCATGGGGCGCCCGCAGCAACTGTACCAGTACACCGCGCAAGGGCAGGGGCCGTTCATGTTCGACCGTAGCTTGCTGCCGGAGGGCAGTTGAGCATCGACCCGGCAGACTGGCCGCGCGAGGTAGGGCCAGTGCCGACATTGAACGACTGATCAATCTCAGTGGAACGAACCGCGAGTCAATGCCTCTTATCCAGAGATGGATGGCCTGTGCCGCGGATTCCCCTGACATGAGATCGCTCCAAACCTCTCTGATCGATGACACCTCCACACCGCTGAGCTTCCTGCTCAATGGCGGTGAGATCGGCCGTCTGCTTCAAACGATGAACTGGCAGGATTCTCCACTTGGGACGCCACATGGCTGGTCCCCGCACCTTCAGGCCGCGATGGCCACGCTCCTGCCAGCGCAGACCCAGGTCGTGCTGTTCTGGGGCCCGGACTATGTCGCGCTGTACAACGATGCCTATGCGCCCACTATCGGCAACAAGCACCCGCAAGCCCTCGGGCGCCCGGCGCGTGAGAATTGGGCCGAGCTGTGGGATGACCTCGAACCGTTGCTGCGCGGTGTGCGTGACACCGGGCAGACGTTTTCGGCCAAGGACCGCGCTTTTTATATCGAGCGCCGTGGGCACGGTGAGACGGTGTATTTCGATGTGTCGTATTCTGCCGTGCGCGAGGCTGATGCAAGCGTTGGCGGTGTCTTGTGCCTGGTCACAGAGACCACTGACCGCGTGCGCTTCCACCAGCGCCAGGCGTTTCTTCTGGAATTGAGCCGCACATTGCCTGGGCTGGGTGATGCTGCGCGCATCGAGTCCTATGCGGTTCAACGCCTGGCGCAGGAGTTGGGGGCGGCCAGGGTCTGCTTCGGTGAAGACAAAGGCGACGGTGTCGGCTTCAAGGTCAGTCACGACTGGACCGAGGGCGTGACGTCGTTGGTGGGCACGCATTCGTACCTGACGTTCGGTACCGACTTGTATGAGCAATTGAGCGACGGCAGGACCGTTCAACATAGCTACGAACAGCCCGAGCCTTGTCTGGCGGGCATAAGCACCACCTTGCATGCCCCTGTGCTGCGCGGGGGGCGACTGGAGGCCGTGTTGGCCGTTCATTTCAGTGATGCGCGAGGATGCTTCGAGGAGGACTGCCAGCTTGTGGAAGAGACCGCCAAGCAAGTGTGGGCTGCAATCCTGCACGCCCGCGCCGAACAGGCGTTGCATCTGCTCAACCAGAGCCTTGAGGAGCGAGTTGCCACGGCGCTGGCCCAGCGCGAGTCGGTGATGATGCAACTGCACGAAGCCCACAAGATGGAAATGATCGGGCAATTGACCGGTGGTATCGCCCACGACCTGAATAACATGCTCACGCCGATCATTGGGTCGTTCGAGCTGTTGCGCCGCCATCCGCAGACCGATCGCGCGCCCCGGCTGATCGACGGTGGCCTGCAGGCAGCTGAACGTGCGCGCAACCTGGTCGCTCGCCTGCTCAGCTTCGCACGCCGCCAGACACTCAAACCGCAACCTGTGTCCTTGGCAGCCCTGGTCGAGGACATGCACGAGTTGATGGCGCGCTCGCTCGGGCCCACCATTGCCGTGCACGTGAATATCGATCCGTCATTACCCTGCGTCGTGGTCGACCCGCACCAACTGGAGTTGGCCCTGTTGAATCTGGCGGTCAATGCCCGCGACGCCATCGGCGGCGCCGGCCAGCTGCAAATCATCGCCGGTGATGACACTCACTGCCTGGCGCCGCCCGAGGACCTTGCGGGCAAACGTTTGGTATGGATTCAGGTCAGGGACAACGGCTGCGGCATGGACGATGAACAACTCAGGCGGTGCATCGAACCTTTCTTTTCTACCAAGGAGGTGGGCAAGGGGACTGGCTTGGGCTTACCAATGGTCCAAGGATTGGCGGTTCAATCCGGCGGTGGGTTCGAGATTCATTCCATACCAGGCCAAGGGACTCAGGCGACGCTGTGGTTGCCGGCCAGCGACGCATTGCCCACCCACCGTGACATCGAGCCCTGCGACGGGCCTGTGGCCGAGCGTCCGAGCCGGATACTGCTGGTGGACGACGAAGAAATCGTGCGTCACGCAACGGCCTTGCAATTGCGCGACCTGGGCTACGAGGTGACCGAGGCGCCAAGTGCAGTGGCCGCCCTGCGCCTGGTGGAAAAGGGGTGGCTGCCTGATGTATTGGTGACCGACCATGTCATGCCCGAGATGACTGGCGTACGCTTTGCCCAGCAAATGCGCCAGCATCACAGCGAGCTGCCGGTGCTGATCATTACGGGCTATGCGAACCTGACGCCGCGCCAGCTAAGCGGTTTCGAAGTACTGCGCAAGCCTTATCGACGCGCCGAACTCGCTCAGAGTGTGGCGCGCCTGCTGGCGGGGGCTTTCCTCAGTCGACGCTGACACGCCAGCATCAGCCTTTTTGCAGGCTGCACATCTGCTCTTGCTCCAGCAAGGCGGCGGGCGACTGTTGCGGCAGGTAGAGGGTGAAGGTAGTCCCCTGGCCCTGAACACTGCTGACCTTGATATCCCCGCCGGACTGTTTAGCGAAACCGAATACCTGGGACAAGCCCAGACCAGTGCCTTGCCCGGCAGGCTTGGTGGTGAAAAAGGGGTCGAATATACGCTCGAAGAGCTCCGTACTGATGCCAACGCCCGTGTCGGTTACAGAAATGGCAGCATACGCGCACGGATCGGGGACCTCATCGCGGCCTACCGGTAAGTGCTGGTGGGCTTCGAGACGTATGCGCACGACGCCCACCGCAGCCATGGCATCGCGGGCGTTGAGCATCAGGTTGATGACCGCCGTTTCCAATTGGCTAACGTCGGCGCGCACATGGCACGGCGAAGCGGGCAAGTCCAGCTCGACGTCAATGCTGGCGCCTGCTGCGGTGTCGAACAGGTCGGCCATGGCTGCCAGCCGCGCCGCTGCGTCGAACACCTGCGGGTTCAAGGCCTGGCGCCGTGCAAATGCCAGCAGCTGGCCGGTCAGTTTGGAGCCGCGCTCGACCGTCTCGACCATGGTGCGTAGATAGCGCATGCGTCGGTCGTCGTCCAGGCCTGGACGCTGCAAGAAGTGCAGCGAGGCATGAATGATGGTCAATATGTTGTTGAAATCGTGCGCCACACCACCTGTAAGCTGGCCGATGGCCTCAAGCTTCTGGGCCTGGCGCAGCTCCGCTTCGGTGTGCAGCAGTTGCGTAGTGCGGGTCCGTACGTGTTGCTCCAGGCTCGTATTGAGCGCCTCGAGCGCCAGCAGGGCGGCCTGCGTTTCGCCCGTGGATTGGGCATGCTGGATATGTGCCCAACTGCGTTCGGTCACATCACCGAGCAACGCCCGCTCATATTCGGTCCACGCGTGCGCCGACGTGCTGTTGAGCGCCATCAAGGCGGTAAGCCGCCCGCCTTTTATCAGCGGCACACAGCACGTGGCGGCGATCCCGAGGGCTGCAAACACAGCCGCCTCAGAATCGGGAAGTTCCTGCCTGCAATCATCGAGCGTCAATGCCAGACCGCTGCGCAGTCGTTCATTCGCCTGCTTGCCGAAATCTCGCAGGCGATGCTCTCCGATCAATGAGGGGCTTGCGTCGGTCAGCGCTTCGCCACAGACCGTAAAGGTATCATCGTCGGATTGCATGACCGCGTAAGTACAACCTGATAGCCCCAGGTGATTGGCGAGCAGGCGTGTGGTCGTCGCCATGATCTCCTGAGGATCAACCGCTTGGGCCACTGCCCGGCCGAGCTCGTCCAGAAATGCCAACCGTTGGTTGGCGAGCACGGTCGCCGTGGTTTCGGTAACGGTATCGAGCATTCCAAGCACATTGCCCTGCAAGTCACGGATAGGGCTGTAGCAGAACGTGAAGTAGGCACGCTCCGGTCCGCTATTACGGTCGATGACCAGGGGGAAGTCTTGGATGTAGACCGCTTCGCCCTTGAAGGCCCTGTCGGCCATGCAGCGGATATCGTCCCATGCCTCCTGCCAGACCTCTGCAAACGGCACTCCCAGCGCCACCGGCTTGCGCCCTAGAATCGGAAGAAAGGCATCGTTGTGAAAGGTCAGCAGATCGGGCCCCCACAGCACAGCCTGTGGAAAGTGCGAGCCCAGGCACAGCGCCAAGGTGGTCTTGAGGGTATCGGGCCAGTTTTCCAGCGGACCTAACGAGGTGCACGCCCAGTCATGCCCAAGAATACGGTCGGCCATCGCGCCGCCGCCTGCTAGCCACTTCGCCATCTACTCTGCCGATCATTGAAACAGGGGGCTCTAGGGTGCACCCTTGAGGCAAGATTGGCGAGCGTTTTATGGCGCTTGGCCAGTCAGCGAATGAAATGCACCTTGCCGACGTCATCGTTGCCCGTGTAGATCCCGTAGACACCGGCCTGACGCTCGAGAATGTATCGCTCGAGAATCTGCCGGATAGCGGGGTAATAGATGTCATCCCACGGGATCTGCTCTGGCTCGAAAAACCGATAGGCCAGGGTTTCCGGGCCAAACTGGCCCGTTTCCTCGGTGACGAAGGCGCGGAAGATGATGTAGACCTCGCTGATCTTCGGCACGCTGAAAATGGAGTAGGGGCAGACGATTTCTGCCCGTACGCCGCTTTCTTCCCACACCTCGCGCAGCGCCGCCTGCTCGGTGGTTTCGCCCGCTTCCATGAAGCCTGCCGGCAGCGTCCAGGTGCCGGGGCGAGGGGGGATGGCGCGCTGGCACAGCAGGTATTTACCGTCGCGCTCGATGATACAACCGGCAATGATCTTGGGGTTGATGTAATGGATGTAGCCGCAGCTGGCGCAGTGCAGCCGCTCATGGGTGTCTCCCGCAGGCGTGCCCTGGGCCAGCGTCGTGGTGCAATGAGGGCAGTAGCGGGGAGCAATGGGCATGATCAGCGGCCTATGCGAGGTTCCTTGAGGGCCAGGGGGGCGACGATATCGCGAACCTTGGCATTGTCGTCTTGTTTCTGGCGCAGGTAATCCAGGGCAACCTTGGCCGCGGCACGCACGTGATCCACCGAGGCCTGGTGGGCTACCAGCGGGTCGCCGCTCTTGATGGCCTCGACCATCTTTTCCATTTCCAGGTTGCTGGCTCCGCGGCGGTTGGCCTGGGATACCGATGTGGCACGCAGGTAGCTGATGCGCGCCTGCAACTGACGAAGCTGCTGCGCCGCAACCTGGTTGCCTGAACCTTCCAGCAGCACGTCATAGAATCCTTGCACCGACTCGAGCACCTGCTGCAGCTCACCTTCCTCCAACGCCTCACGGTTGACGGCCAGGGCTCGTTCCAGCGCGCGGATGTCCTTGGCCTTGGCATTGAGCGTGAACAGCTGCACGATCAGGCCCTCGAGTACGCACCGCAACTCATAGATGTCGCGCGCATCTTCAAGGGTGATGATCGCAACACGCGGGCCCTTGGCATCGGCGAACTCCACCAGGCCCTCGGATTCCAGGTGGCGCAGGGCTTCACGCACGGACGTGCGGCTGACGCCGAGGCGGTCGCACAGGTCGCGCTCGACCAGGCGATCGCCTGGGAGCAGGTGGAAGTTCATGATCGCGCCGCGCAGTTTGTCGAGCACGATTTCGCGCAGGGTAACGGGGTTGCGATTGACCTTGAAGCTGTCGTCCAGTGGCTGGCGTTTCATCGAGTGCGCTCTGAATAAGGCTGCCCGGCCACGACCGAAACGGGGCACCACGGCCCTGGGTGCTCCTTGCGTGGGTACGAACAGCCCGGTGTTAACGGGTGGACTCCGCGTCGGCCTCGGCGAACGCTTCCCGGGCCAGGCGGAAACTGTCCACCGCCGCCGGGACGCCGCAATAAATGCCGACCTGGAGCAGAATCTCGCGTATTTGCTCGCGGCTCAGGCCGTTGCGCAAGGCGCCGCGGATGTGCAGCTTGAGCTCGTGTGGCCGGTTGAGTGCCGAAATCATGGCCAAGTTTATCATGCTGCGCTCCTTGAGCGACAAGCCTTCGCGGCCCCAGACATGGCCCCAGCAGTACTCGGTCACCAGTTCCTGCAACGGCTGGGTGAATGCGTCGGCATTCTGGATTGACCGGTTCACATAGTCTTCGCCCAGGACCTGGGTGCGTATCTGCAGGCCTTTTTCGTACTTTTCATTGCTCATGCACGCTACTCCGAAATAGAACAGGGGGCGCAAACGAGGGTGAGACGCCAGCGCGGCCCCTGGAAAAGGCGGGCCTTAGCCCAATGGGGGCAGGGCGCCCAGCTTGCCTTTGTGGTACACCATGGGCGTCATCGGCTCGGCGGGCAGTACCAGGTTTTTCACGGCACCGACAATGATGGCATGGTCGCCGCCGTCGTACTCTCGCCACAGCTCGCACTCAATGATCGCCGTGGCATTGTCCAGCAGCGGGTTGCCCAAGGCGCTCAGGTGCCACTGTACGCCCTTGGCCTTGTCCTTGCCTTTACCGGCGAAGGCATAAGCTTCAGCCGTCTGGCCTGCCGACAGCAGGTGAATGGCGAACTGCTTGCTGTCGCGCAGGATCGGGTAGGTGTCGGAGGCGTAGTTAGGGCAGAACAGCACCAGCGCCGGGTCGATCGACAGTGCGCTGAAGGCACTGGCGGTGATGCCGACAATGCCACCCTCGGCGTCCAGGGTGGTGACGACCGTCACTCCGGAGGGGAAGGAGCCCATCACGTCTTTGTAGATGCCGGGTTCGATCATCGGTATTACCTCCTAGCGCATCACGAAGGGGTCGGGCATGGGGGCGGTGGACAGGTTGATCCACACGGTTTTCAGCTCGGTGTAGGCCAGCACGGAGTCGATGCCACTTTCGCGTCCGTAGCCGCTGTTCTTGAACCCACCGATGGGCGCCATGGCAGACACGGCGCGGTAGGTATTGACCCAGATGATCCCCGAGCGCACGTCGCGCGCCAGGCGGTGGGCACGTCCCAGGTCGCGGGTCCAGATACCAGCGGCCAGGCCGAACTGTGAATCGTTGGCAATCGCCAGCGCCTCTTGCTCGGTCTTGAAACGGATGACAGCCGCCACCGGGCCAAACACCTCTTCCTGCATGATGCTCATCGAATTGCTGTCGCATTCGAACAGCGTCGGCTCGTAGAACCAGCCATCGCCATCGACCTCGGCCCGTTTACCGCCCAGGTGCAGCTTGGCGCCTTCGGCCTTGGCCGCGGCGACCAGCTGCTCGACCACGGCCAATTGCTGAGCGGTGGCCATAGGGCCCATCTCGCTGGCATCGTCCTGGGGGTTGCCAATGCGAATGCGCTGGGCACGCTCGATCAGACGCTTGACGAATTCATCGAAGATTTCGTCCTGCACCAGCAGGCGCGAGCCGGCCACGCAGCTCTGTCCAGACGCGGCATAGATCCCCGCCACGGCACCATTGATGGCGCTGTCCAAGTCGGCGTCTGCAAAAATGATGTTCGGCGACTTGCCGCCCAGCTCCAGCGACAGCTTGGCGAAGTTCTCGGCGCTGCTGCGCACCACGTGGCGAGCGGTTGCCGCACCGCCTGTGAAGGCGATCTTGCGCACCAGCGGGTGACGGGTAAGCGCCGCGCCGGTGCTCGGGCCGTAGCCGGTGACCACGTTGACAACGCCAGACGGAAACCCGGCTTCCAACGCCAGGCGCGCCAGCTCCAGAATCGTCGCCGAGGCATGCTCGGAGGGCTTGAGTACGATGGTATTGCCCGCGGCCAGTGCCGGCGCCAGTTTGATCGCCGTCAGGTACAGCGGGCTGTTCCATGGGATGATCCCGGCGACCACACCGATAGGCTCATGCACGGTGTAGGCGAACAGGTCCGGCTTGTCCAACGGCAGCGTGCCGCCTTCGAGCTTGTCGGCCAGGCCTGCGGTGTAATGGAAGAACTCTGGCAAGTAACCTACCTGCCCACGGGTCTCGCGGATCAGCTTGCCGTTGTCACGGCTTTCCAGCTGGGCGAGGTGTTCCTTGTTCTCGGCGATCAGGTCCCCAAGACGGCGCAGCAGCTTGCCACGAGCCGTGGCAGTGATGCCCCGCCAGGCCTGGCTTTCGAATGCCCGCTGGGCGGCTTGTACCGCCAGCTCCACATCGGCTTCGCCTGCGTCCGGCAGCTGTGCCCAGGGCTGTGCGGTGGCCGGGTTCAGGCTGTCGAAAGTCTTGGCGCTTTGTGCATCGCACCACTGGCCGTCGATGCACATCTGAAAACGAACGAGGGTCATGCCACAATCCCCTTGGCTGATTCGGTCAGGCTGCGGGCTTTGGCGAGAAAGTCCAGCAGCATCTTGTTCACTTCGCGCGGCGCCTCCACCGGCATCATATGCCGCTGCTCGGTCAGCACCACACTGTGCGCACCCGGGATACGGGCGGCAAGCTGGCGGGCCATGGCCGGCGTAGAGCCGGTATCGAGCTCACCTGTGGCGATCAGCGTCGGCACCTGAATGCTGCCCAGATCACCTGCGCGGTACATGTCCTGGGTGGCAAACAGCGAATAGGTGGTGTGATAACCCTGTGGGTCGTTGCTGGCCAGCACCTGACGGATGGCAGCGACCTGGGCCGGGTTGGCCGCCTTGTACTCGCGGCTGAACCAGCGGTCCAGTGCCGCCTCGACATTGGCGTCCGGGCCCAGCTCTGCTGCCTGAGCGGCACGGGCGATGACCCCGGCGCTCTGTTCGGGGCTGCGGTTGAAGACGCTGTTGAGCACCACCAGGGCAGCGATGCGCTGGGGGTAGTGCAGGGCGAAGGCACGTGCGACCAGGCCGCCCATGGAGAAACCGATGACGATGGCTTGGCTCAGTTGCAGGTGATCGAGCACCTCGGCCAACTGGGCGGCATAACCTTCTAGGCCGACGTCGGCCGGGGGCAAGGCGCTCTGGCCGTGGCCGAGCATGTCATAGGCGATGACGCGGTAGTCGTTGGCCAGGCCAACGATCTGACCGCCCCACATTTCCTTGTTCAGGCCCACGCCGTGAATGAGTACCACGGGTTGACCCTGACCGACGGACAGGTAACTGGTGCCGGCGGGGGTATGTTCAGCGACGGGCTGAATCATGGAGGGCGCTCCTTTGAGGTCGGGCGTGGTGGAAGAATCGCCACGCCCAGGCCCGGCTTGATTGTTGTTATTGAGCGTTGGCCTTTTCGGCCGCCAGTTCTTCCAGGTCGATGTAGCGGTTGCCAATGCGCGGGTGCAGGCGGCCGCCATCGGCAGCGCCAAGAACTACCACGATTTCATCGGCGCGAGGTGCGTCCTCGATCTGCATTTCCAGGGTGATGTAGTGCGAGCGCAGGCCTTCGTCGTCTTTTTGCATCATCGGAATCTGGATCGACGTGCCAGGGCCACCACGCTTGTTGGTGAAGCTCAGGTAGCTTTTGGCCTGCACGGCTTCGCGATAGTGATTGCCGAAGCGCAGGGTATGGATGACGGCCGAAGCGTGTTCGATTTCACCGTCGGCGCCCACCACTGCAGCCTTGCCGTAGGCCTCGATCTTGTCGGCACCACCGATGGCGGCGGTCAGACGCTCGACCATCAGCGCGCCCAGTTCCGAGCAATGCGCGCGGATTTCGGGCTTAAGGTCGTCGACGAAGCCACGGCCAGCCCAAGGGTTTTTGATGACCACCGCCAGGCCCACCATGGTGACCGGCTTGTCAGTGGCCTTGCCACCTTCGATACGCGTCTCTTCGGAGTAGGTGACGATCTTGCGAATTTCAAAACTCATGGGGGGCTCCTGTACGGTGTGATCAGATCTTGTTGTCTGATGGTATACCATAATATTTGTTCTGCAAGCACTGCGTGGTGTTTTCTCATCCAGCCGGGACGAAAGGTGAGCTGATGTGCAGGTCTGCATCGCATCTGTATCAAGCAAGCGGCGCAGCACTTAACGTTGGGCTGAAAAAAACCCGCTCGCGCGGTGCCAATTGGCCCACGCGAGCGGGCATGTCCCGCAAGAAATCAGGTAATGGGATTCAGGTGAACGCCGGGATCACTTCCTTGATGAACAGCTCCAGCGATTTTTTCTTCTCAGCGTGGGGCAGGCTGTTGTCACACCAGAAGCTGAATTCGTCGACGCCCAGCTCCTGGTAGTACTTGATGCGCGCGATGATTTCTTCCGGGGTGCCGATCATGGTGTTCTTGCGGATGTTCTCAAGTTCGAAGGCAGGGACTTCGGCAAACTTCGCTTCCGGGCTGGGCTCCAGGAACCCATTGACCGGCGTGGTCTTGTTGCCGAACCAGGCGTCGAAGGTGCGGTAGAAACGAGAGATCGCGCTGGCCCCTACCTTCCAGCCGTCCGGCTCTGCCGGGCTGTGCACGTGGGTGTGGCGCAGCACCATCAATTGTGGGCGAGGCACGTCGGGGTTATTGTCCAGGGCGGCCTGGAACTTGTTGCGAAGGTCCAGCACTTCCTCGTCGCCCTTCATCAGCGGCGTGACCATCACGTTGCAGCCATTGGCCACGGCGAAGTTATGCGAGTCAGGGTCGCGGGCCGCGATCCACATGGGCGGCGTAGCATTGAACGGCTTGGGTACGCTGGTGGAGGTCGGGAACTTATACACCTCGCCTTCATGGGCGTAGTCACCCTCCCACAGTTTGCGTACCACCGGGACCATCTCGCGCAGTGCCTTGCCGCCATCGGTGGCTGGCATGCCATTGGCCATGCGATCGAATTCGAATTGATAGGCACCCCGGGCCAGGCCCACTTCCATGCGCCCGTTGCTGATCACATCGAGCAAAGCGCATTCGCCGGCGACGCGGATCGGGTTCCAGAACGGGGCGATGATGGTGCCGGCGCCCAGGCGGATCTTCTCGGTACGCGCCGCCAGATAAGCCAGCAATGGCATGGGGCTTGGCGAAATGGTGTATTCCATGGCGTGGTGTTCGCCGATCCACACGGTGCTGAAACCGCCGTCTTCGGCCATCAAGGTCAGTTCGGTGAGGTCTTCGAACAACTGGCGGTGGCTGACCTGTTCATCCCAACGTTCCATGTGCACGAACAACGAAAATTTCATGGGGGCATTCCTCGGACTGGTTGTGTCACCCGGCGTAAAGCCGGGTATCGCGGCGAGCAGAACATTGCTTCCCGCCAAGTGCGTTCAGCGGTGCAGAGATCAGGCGAGCGCGGGCAAGCTGGCCATTTTTCCGCGGCAGTACACCATCGGCAGCGGCGCTTGCTCCGGCACGATCAGGTTGTGGACCTTGCCGACCATGATCGCGTGGTCACCCCCTTCGTACTCGCGCCAAAGCTCGCATTCGATCACGGCGGTAGCGCCGGCGAGGATGGGGTTGCCCAGCGTGCTCAACGACCACTCGATGCCGGCCGCCTTGTCCTTGCCCTTCTTGGCGAAAGCATAGGCTTCGGCCTGCTGGTTACCGGACAACAAATGAATGGCAAAGCGCTTGTGCTTGATCAGCACCGGGTAGGAGTCGGACGTGTAATTGGGGCAGAACAGCACCAGGGGAGGGTCCATCGACAGGGATGAGAAGGCGCTGGCGGTCAAGCCAACAACCGAGCCGTCGTCGTCCAGGGTGGTGATGACGGTAACGCCAGAAGGGAAGGAACCCAGGACGTTCTTGTAGACGGTTGCGTCGATCATCTGATGTACCTCTTAAAGCTGCGGTGGGCCGCGGTTTTTATCGTTGATGTGTCTGATGGTATACCGTAATACCTTTTTTGCAAGCACATTTTTCGGCTTGGCTAACACTGCGATGAATGGTTCAAAGCCGCGCAGTTCAAGGGGTATACGCGTAAACGAACGAATTGCGGTATTCGCTAAATCGTATCAGCTGACAATTTGAAATACGGATCAGTATTGTCAAAACCTTGGAATACCATAATATGGTCTTCAGCTGAGAGGCCGCCTAGATGCGGTTTCCTTACAACGATAAAAACGACCTTTCGAGCTAAAAATCATGTCCCAACCGTCGTCGCAACATCAGTTTGTCGAGAATCACACGGTCGATTACGTTCCACCTGCCGAGCGCCATGGGAAGGCGCGCGACCTGTTTACCCTCTGGTTCAGCACCAACATTGCGCCACTGCCCATCGTCACCGGCGCCATGGTGATCCAGGTGTTCAACCTGAACCTGCTATGGGGACTGATCGCTATCGTCCTGGGGCACTTGCTCGGAGGCGTGGTGATTGCCCTGGCCTCTGCACAAGGGCCGCAGTTGGGCATCCCGCAGATGGTACAGAGCCGGGGGCAGTTCGGACGCTACGGCGCGCTGCTGATCGTTTTCTTCACCGCGCTGATCTACGTGGGCTTCTTCATCTCCAACATCGTACTGGCAGGCAAGACGATCCACGGCATCGCACCCATGGTCCCTATGCCCGGCGCGATCGTGATCGGCGCCTTGAGTGCCACCGCCATTGGCATCGTTGGCTATCGCTTCATCCACATCCTGAACCGTATCGGCACCTGGGTCATGGGCTCGGCGTTGCTGGCTGGTTTCATCATGATGTTCACACAGGTACTGCCGGGCGACTTCTTCAGCCGTGGCGCCTTCAACCTGTCCGGGTTCATCGCCACCGTGTCGCTGGGTACGATCTGGCAGATCAGCTTCTCGCCGTACACCTCCGACTATTCGCGCTATCTGCCGCGTGAAGTGGGCATCGCGCGTCCATTCTGGGCGACCTACTTCGGCGCCACCCTGGGCACCATCCTGTGCTTCAGCTTCGGTGCAGTCGCCGTGCTATGCGTGCCCGAAGGCACCGATGCAATGGATGCCGTCAAGCAGGCGACCGGCTGGCTCGGGCCGATCCTGATGGTGCTGTTTCTGCTCAACATCATCAGCCATAACGCCCTGAACCTGTACGGCGCCGTGCTTTCGATCGTGACGGCAATTCAGACGTTCTTCGCCCAGTGGACGCCGAGCATCAAGGTGCGTGTGGCCCTGGCCAGCGTCATCCTGGTGGCCTGCGCACTGGTCGCGCTCAATGCATCGGCCGACTTCATCGGCCAGTTCATCGGTCTGATCCTGGCGCTTCTGCTGGTGCTGGTGCCCTGGGCATCGATCAACCTGGTCGACTTCTACCTGATCAAGAAAGGCCAGTACGACATCGCCTCGATCTTCAGCGCCGACGGTGGCATCTATGGCCGCTTCAACCACCACGCGATCATTGCCTACGCCTGCGGCATTCTGGTGCAGTTGCCATTCGCCAACACTGCGCTGTATGTCGGCCCCTACTCGAACATCGTCGAAGGGGCCGACCTGTCGTGGCTGTTCGGTTTGCTCGTGACGGTGCCGCTGTACTACTGCCTGGCGACCCGTGGCAAGGCAGCGCAGAACGTGGGGCGCGTGGTCAGCGTCAGCAAGTGAGCCTAGGGCTCCACGTGGAGGGGCCGCTGGACGGCCCCTTTCTGAGGATTACACCTTGAATTGCGCAACCATGGCATTGAGGTCTACCGCCAGGCGTGACAGATCCTGCGCTGCTGCGCTGGTCTGGTTGGCCCCGGCCGAAGTCTGCATGGACAGATCACGGATGTTGACCAGGTTGCGATCCACTTCTCTGGCTACCTGAGCCTGCTCCTCCGAGGCGCTTGCGATCACCAGGTTACGCTGGTTGATCGAGGCGATGACTTGGGCGATGACCTCAAGCGCCCGCCCTGCACCTTGCGCTACCTCCAACGTACCGGCCGCTCGACCCTGACTGCTGGACATCGCCGTCACGGCGCGTTCGGTGCCGTTCTGGATGCCCGCGATCATGTGTTCGATTTCCGCAGTCGATTGTTGAGTACGGTGGGCGAGGGCGCGCACCTCGTCGGCCACTACAGCAAACCCTCGGCCTGCTTCACCTGCTCGCGCCGCCTCAATGGCGGCGTTGAGTGCCAATAGGTTGGTCTGCCCGGCGATAGCGCCAATCACGTCCAGCACCCGGGTGATTTCATTGGCGCTGCTGGCCAGCTGCTGCACCTGTGCCGAAGTGCCGGTGACATCGGCGACCAACTGCTCGATAGACTGCAATGCCTGGTTGACCTGATCGCGGCCGTCACGGGTCGTGCGGTCTGCGCCTTTGGACGCGTCCGCCGTGCTCACGGCATTGCTGGCGACCTCTTCCACGGCGACGGTCATCTGGTTGACAGCCGTGGCAGCCTGGTCGATTTCTGCGCTTTGCTGGTGCAGGCCGCGGCTGGTGTCTTCCGTCACGGTGTGCAGCTCTTCGGACGCCGACGCCAGTTGGTCCGAGGAGGCCGCGATGCGGGCAATGGTCTGGCGCAGGTTGGCTTGCATGCGGGCCAAGGCTTGCAGCAGCAAGGCGGGCTCATCGCGGCCCTGGGCCTTGATCGGTTGGGTCAGGTCACTGGCCGCCACGCGCTCTGCGGCGGTGACGGCCTCGGCCAGCGGCACGATGATGCTGCGTGTGAGCAGGTAGGCGATCATCACCAGTGCCAGCAGGATCACCACCAATGCCGTGATAATGGCCACGAATGCCTCATCGGCCACGTCACTGCTCAGCTGGGAGGCAGCTTCTGCGCCTTTGGCGTTGAAGGCGATGAGCGTGGACATGGCTTGCATCATCGTTTCGGCACGCGCCGTCAGCGGGCCGTTGATCAGCTGGCGAGCAGTGTCCATGCGCCCGGCCGAAAGCTCGGCCAAGACCGTCTCCTGAAGCTCGTGGTAGTGCTGGTAGGCGCTGCGGGCCGTTTCGAAAAGCGCGCGGTCTTCACTGGACACGATGGTTGCCACGTAGGCCTCGAAGCCTTCATCCAATTCGCGTTCGATGTTCTGGATCGTATTCAGGTAGCGGGTGCGCTCGCTGGCGTCTTCTTCCAATGCACCGCGCAGGGTGAGGGCGCGCGTACGGCCCAGGTTGCTGTTGATTGCACTGAGCGACATGACGGTGGGCATCCAGGTCAGGCGAATCTCATCCGTGGACTCATCCATCTGCTGTGTTTCATACAGGGCGACCAGCCCCATGGTCAGGATCAGCATGCCCAACAAGGCAAACACGCAGGCTGCGCGAATGCCGATCTTCATGTTCCTGAAATGCATTGAAGGCTCCTAGGAAAGGCGTGCAGGGGCGAGGCGCGTTGGCGCAAGCCGTTCGGGACGGCGCCAGGCTCTGGAGAGGCTATGGGGCGGGAGGGGGAGTGCGATGAACTTAAACGCGCGGATGATGACATAAAGCCATTATTGTAGGACAGTCATGCAATGTAACGAGATGCTAGCGCCAATGCCCTGCACGCAGGCGCTGGAAGCGGCTTCACCTTCGCCCTTGCTGACGCCGATACGCCCCCGGCTGAACACCCACTGCCTTGGCGAAGGCACGCGTGAACGCCGCCACAGATTGATACCCCGCCTGGACGCCAACCTGCTCGACCGTATGGCCAGCGCGCAGCAGCTGGCTGGCATGGCGCATGCGCAGTGCCAAAAGCACTTGGCCGGGTGACTGCCCGGCCAGCTCGCTGAAACGCTTGAAGAACGCCGAGCGCGACAAGCCCGTGCACGCCGCCATGCGCTCCAGCGTCCAGATGGCCCCAGGGGCCTTGATCAACTGTTCGAGCAAGTCGGCAAACGCCGGCTGGCGGGCAAGGGCGATCAGCCCTCCCAGCGGCTGAGCGCCATGCACCTGTTGGCGCAAGGCATAAAGGAACAGCAGGTGCGTCAGCCGCTCCAGCAAGACTTGAGACGGCCCGTTGGCGCGCCGGCATTCTTCCAGGATCAGATCGAACAACGCCCGTGCAGCGCTGCCAGCGGGATCCTCGGCGCGCAGGATGATCAGGTCGGCCATTGCGTCGATGATCAGTGCCGAGAGGCCGCTGCTGAAATGGAAGAATCCACAGACCAGGCCCACCCCATCGCTGGCTTGGGTATCCAGGGGCTGCATGGTTTGGCGTGGTTGGGCGCAGGCCTGCGCTGCATCGGCTTCGCTGGCAAGCCGATAACTTACGTCACGCAGCAGGAACACGGCGTCGCCGCGCTCAAGGCGCACTGGCTGTTCGAGGGTATCGGCGTGCAGCCAGCAGCCGCCTTGCACGACCAGGTGAAAACTGGCGTGACCCATGCCGTGAGTGCTGGCGTGCCAACCCCCGCAGTAACGGCCGACATGGAACAGGCTGGCGTCTAGCTCGAGGTTTTCTAATAACCGCTCGACGAGATGGCTGGACGAAATCATCTAAGGCAAACACTCAGAAGCAAGTAAAAACGACTGATGAATATGGAGCGTACTTCTTATAACCAACAGACTGTACTGATACACGGCAAAGGAGATTACCCCATGTCCTCGCGCATTACCCTACACGACCTGCAGACCGCACCAGAGGCGGCCAAGCCGTTTCTTGAAAACGCCCAGAAGAACTCGGGCTTCATCCCCAACCTGCTGCGTGTCTTGGCCAATGCGCCAGCAGCGCTGGAGACCTATGTCACCGTTTCGGCGTTGAACGGTAAGTCGGAGCTGACCTTGGCCGAGCGCGAAGTGGTGCAGTTGATCGCCGCCACCCAGCACGGTTGCGACTTCTGCGTGGCGGGCCATACCGCAGTGGCCCTGAATAAAGCCAAGCTGCCCCATGAAGTGGTCGACGCCCTGCGCGCGCGCGGTGAGCTTCCCGACGCGCGTTATGAAACCCTGGCGGCGTTTGCCCGCGAAGTCATCGCTACCCGCGGCGACGTGAGCCCGGCAACCTACCAGGCTTTTCGTGACGCCGGCTTCACCGAGGGCAATGCGCTGGAAGTGATTCTGGGCGTCAGCCTCGCAACCCTGTGCAACTTTGCTAATGTGTTCGCCCAGACGCCGCTCAACGATGAGTTGGGTAAGTACCGCTGGCAACAGCCGTCTGCATAAGGCGCAGGCAACCCGCCGCACGGCGGTCGGTGCAGGAGCGGCCATTGGCCGTGAACGGGTCGCCAGGCGGCCGCGGCGTTTCAAAAGGAGCAAGAACACATGCAAGAGTGCGCATTTGGACAGTGGCTGGATGCCAATGCCGAAGCCATCGACCGAGGCCAGTGCGAGCCGCAACGGGTGCTGTCGCAGATCGCCCAGTCGCAGCTGCTGCGCGTTGGCATTGACCCTGCCCTGGGTGGTTCAGGTGGTCAGATCACCGATGCCGTGGAGGCCATCGCAGCCATTGCCAGCCGTTCACTGGCGACGGCCTTCGTTTGCTGGGGGCAGCGGGCCTTCATCGAGTACCTGCTACAGAGCCCCAATGCCGGGCTGCGCCAACGGCTACTGCCTGCACTGCTGAGCGGTGAACTGGCCGGCGCTACGGGTTTGTCCAACGCCATGAAGTTTCTTTCGGGTATCGAGACACTGCAGGTGCGCGGTAGGCCTCTGGAGGATGGCTGGGACCTGGAAGGGCGGTTGCACTGGGTGACCAACCTGCGCAAGAGCGGCTTCGTTGTCGCCGCGGCTATCGAAGATGAAGGCGGTGGCGCCCCCTTCGTGCTGGCCATTCCGTCCGATGCTCAAGGTCTTGAGCGCTCAGATGACCTGCAACTGATGGGCTTGCAGTCGAGTAACACCGCTGCGCTGGCCTTTCACCAGGTGCAGCTGCCGCGTGACTGGTTGCTGCACGATAACGCACGTGAATTCCTACCCCGGGTGCGGCCGGCTTTCCTGGGGCTGCAGTGCGGCATGGCCATCGGCCTGGCGCGCAGGGCGCTGGAGGAAGTCCAGGGTCACCTGCACGGGCGCGCTTCGTTCCTGGATGAAGCCAGGCAGGTACTCGGTGCTCGCCTGGAGAACACCGTGAGCGAGCTCAAGCAGGGGCTGCTCGATGAGCGCTTCAAGGAGCAACCGGCAGCGCTGTTCAAATTGCGCATCACCCTGGCCGAGTGCGCTGCCGATGCCGTGCAGCTTGAGCTTCAGGCAAGCGGCGGCAAAGCTTACCTGTGCGAGTACGGCGAAGGCTTCGCTCGGCGCTGGCGTGAGTCGGCCTTCGTGCCCATCGTCACCCCCAGCCTGGTGCAACTGCGCGCTGAACTTCACCGCCAGGCAGCATCGGCATGACCCGCGTGGTGCTACAAGCCCAGGGCATCAGCCTGGGTTACCCCCGTGCCGATGGCTGGCAGCAGGTACTGGCGCAGTTCGATCTGCAACTGGCCCCAGGCGAGGTGGTGAGCATCCTGGGCCCCAGCGGGGTCGGCAAGTCCAGCCTGCTGCGCGTGCTGGCCGGCCTTCAGCAACCCCAGGGTGGGCATGTGATGTTGCACGGCCAGCCACTGCAGGGTCCGCATCCGCGCCTGGCAGTGGCCTTTCAGGATCCAAGCCTGCTGCCTTGGCTGAGCCTGGAAAAGAACGTTGCCTTCGGCCTGGACTTCGCTCGCCAGCCAGCGCTTGCCGCAGACGAGCGTCGGGCACGCGTCGACCATGCCATTGCCGCCGTGGGCCTGGAGCATGCGCGCAACCAGTACCCGGCCCAGCTCTCCGGCGGCATGGCCCAGCGCACGGCATTGGCCCGTTGCCTGGCGCGCCAACCTGAAGTGCTGCTGCTCGACGAGCCATTCGGCGCGCTGGACGAGGTGACCCGCGCCGACATGCAGCAACTGCTGCTGCAATTGATCGCCACGCACAACACCGCGGCGGTCCTGATCACGCACGACATCGACGAAGCCCTGCTGTTGTCCGACCGCGTATTGCTACTGGGCGACCACCCAGCGCACACGCTCGGGCAATGGCGCGTCGACCTGCTGCAACCCCGGACGCAGCAGGTCGAGGCATTGGGCGCCTTGCGCATCGAGATTCTCAAAACCCTTCGGCGGGCAAGCCGCACAAACGAACCTCAACCCACCCCGTTGCCCTCGGAGGCTGTCCATGTGCATGGATGACTGCTGCGGCGCTTCTTCGCGTCGCGATTTTCTCAAGATGAGCGCACTGCTGACCGCAGCTGGCGCCTTGCCGCTGCTGTCCAGCCTGCAGGCGCGCGCCGCCGCAGAACCCGATGCGCCTGTGCGCATCGGTTATCTACCTATCACCGATGCCACCCCGTTGCTGGTGGCGCATAACAATGGCCTGTTCGAAGCCGAAGGCATCAAGGCCGAACGGCCCGTGTTGCTGCGCAGCTGGGCACAGGTGATCGAAGCGTTCATTTCTGGGCAGGTCAACGTCATTCACCTGTTGTCACCGATGACGGTTTGGGCGCGTTACGCAAGCAAGGTGCCGGCCAAAGTGGTGGCCTGGAACCACGTGGGCGGTTCGGGGCTGACGGTAGCGCCGGACATCACCGACATGAAACAGCTCGGTGGCAAGACCGTGGCCATTCCGTTCTGGTACTCGATCCATAACGTGGTGCTGCAACAGATGCTCGCCGACAGCGGCCTGACCGCCGTGTCCAAGCCTGCCACAGCAGCGCTCGCCGCCAACGAAGTCAACCTGCTGGTGCTGCCTCCCTCTGACATGCCCCCAGCGCTGGCCAGCAAGCGCATCGCCGGCTACATCGTCGCCGAGCCGTTCAACGCCTTGGCCGAAAACCTCAAGGTCGGTCGCGTGCAGCGCTTCACCGCAGACGTCTGGCGCAACCATGCCTGCTGCGTGGTGTTCATGCACGAGCACGACCTGAACAACCGGCCGGACTGGTCGCAGAAGGTGGTCAACGCCATCGTCAAGGCCCAGCAATGGACCCGCGAACACCGGGCAGAGGCGGCTGCCTTGCTGTCCAAGTCAGGCCCTAACAAGTACACCCCGCACGATCCCGCGGTGTTGACCAAGGTGTTGGCACCCGCTGCCAGCGACCGTGCCGACTACATTGCCACTGGCGCCATACAGCACCAGCAGTGGGATGAGAAACGCATCGATTTCCAGCCGTACCCGTACCCCAGCTACACCCAAGAGCTCGTTACGCGGCTCAAGCGCACCCTGATCGAAGGCAACAACGCGTTCCTCGCCGACCTGGACCCGGCCCACGTGGCCGGTGACCTGGTCGACGACCGTTTTGTGCGCAACGCCATCGCCAGCGTCGGTGGCCCTTCGGTCTTCGGTATTGGCGACAGCTTCGAGCGAAGCGAGGAGTTCGCGGTCTGATGCGCAAGCACGTGGTACATGCCAGCCTGGGGCTGGCCGGATTGCTGGGGTTGCTGCTGGTCTGGTGGGCGGGGGTGGCAGCCTTCGGCCAGCCCGATGGTCTGTCTGCACGCTTCTCGCCCTCAGCCACCTTTACCAGCCTGATCGAGCTGCTTGGGCAAGGCGAGGTGTACGGTCACATCTGGGTCAGCCTCAAACGAATCCTGATCGGGTTAGTGCTGGCACTGCTGATAGGCGTGCCCCTTGGGCTGTTGGTGGGCAGCTACCGGCACCTGGAGGCGGCGACTACACCTGCTTTTCAGTTTCTGCGCATGATCTCGCCGCTGTCGTGGATGCCGGTCGTGGTGATGCTGATGGGGGTGGGCGACCAGCCTATCTACTTCCTGCTGGCGTTCGCAGCGCTGTGGCCGATCCTGCTCAATACCGCTGCCGGTGTAAGGCAACTGGACCCGCGCTGGCTGCAGCTGAGCCGAAGCCTGAGCGCCACCCGCTGGGAAACCTTGTGCAAGGTGATCGTCCCTGGTGTGATCGGGCACGTGCTCACAGGCGTACGGCTGGCCATCGGCATTCTGTGGATCGTGCTGGTGCCCTGCGAGATGCTCGGGGTGAGCGCAGGCCTGGGATACTTCATTCTCGATACACGCGACCGTCTGGCCTATTCAGAGCTGATGGCCATGGTGCTGCTGATCGGGGTGTTGGGCTTTGCCCTGGATGCGCTGGCCCGTGGTCTGCATCGCCGTTGGGTGCATGCCTGAGTGTGGGCAACCTGCGCCGTGTCACAGGCGCAGGAGCAGGGGGATCAATGTACCGTCAGGCGTTGCTGCACACAGGCTTGAGCCTGAAGGGCTAGCTCATCCAGACGCTCGTCCCGACGCTGTTCGGCCTCGATCATGGCGTCCTCGCCGTGCTGGTTCAGCAGATAGGTGTGGATTTGCATGACTTCGGTCGTCTGGTAGATGGGCGCGATGTCCAGGCGCCCGATCAGCGCATCACCGCCCTGACCGGTACTGCTCATCAGTACCTGTGGGCCGTTGGCCGAGACGGCTTGCATGCCCATGACTTCGAACCACGGCACCTGATGGGCAAAGGCATTCAACTCGATGTACCTGTACTGAGCCTGCAGGTCGGCCAGCAAGGCGCGCGCGACCCCCTTGCGGCGGTACGTGGGCGCTACAGCGAGAAAAGCCAGGGCGCAGGCCTGGTCGTCGTTGTCGGCTGGCAATGCCAGAGCGAAGCCCAGTAACTGATCCGGGGCATCGGCATCGAGCGCCAGCGTCAGGGCAACGCGCAGCCCGCGGGTGCCATCGAGTGCTTGCAGGTACTGGTGTACCTCCATGCCTACACCGTACTGGTACAACGGGTACAACGGGTTGTCAGGCGTGATGGCGACACTACTCAGCTCACCCACCTCGTGGATGACCAGTTCCCGGATCTGGTTCTGGAACGACTCGGGTGGCACGCTGGACAGGCGGCTCAGGATGTACATCGGCAAACAGGCTCCGGCGAATGGAATACAGCCCGCAGCATGAGTGCGCGGGCTGTACAGTCTACCCGTTTTTGCCGTTATCGCCTTCGGCGCGCAGGGCGTCGAGCATCAAGTCCAGGTTCTGCACGGCAGCCCCGGCAGCCCCTTTGCCCAAGTTGTCGAAGACGGCGGTCAACAGCACCTGGCCGTGCGAGGGGTTGGCGTACAGGGCCAGGCGCAGATCATCGGTCCCGTTGAGCGCCTGGGGGTCGAGCCGCTCGGCTGTGCCCTGGGTTTGCAGCGGCATCACCTTCACGTGGCGGGCGCCCTGGTAGTGCTGCTCCAGACACGCCTGCAACTGCTGCGCGCTGACCCGGCCGGGCAGCATGCGCAGGTGCAGGGCGATGCTGAGGACGATGCCCTGGCGATAGGCGCCATAGGCGGGCATGAACATGGGACGGGCCGATAGGCCGGCGTGGACCTGGATCTCGGGCACATGCTTGTGCGCCAGGTCCAGCCCGTACATGAGCACGGCCGAGGCGTCGCTATTGTCCTGCTGCTCATGCTGCTGCACCGCTGCGCGCCCGCCGCCGGAATAGCCCGAAATGGCATGGATGGCCAGCGGGTAGTCGGCAGGTACCAAGCCTGCCGCGATCAAGGGGCCGAGCAGTGCGATCGCGCCCGTCGGGTAGCAGCCAGGGTTGCTGACCCGGGTACTTTGGCCGATATGCGTAGCCTGGTCACGATTCAGTTCGGCGAAACCGTAGGTCCAACCTGGCGCGGTACGGTGGGCTGAGCTGGCATCGATCACCCGCACCCCGGGATTGTCGATCACGCTCACCGCTTCGCGTGCAGCGTCATCGGGCAAACAGAGGATGGCGATGTCGGCACGGTTGATGGCCTCGCTGCGGCACTTGAGGTCCTTGCGCTGGGCGTCGGCAAGTGTCAGCAGGCGCAGGTCCTTGCGATCGTGCAGGCGGGCATGGATTTGCAGCCCGGTGGTGCCTTGATCGCCATCGATGAAGACAAGAGGTAGATGCATGTTCACGTGTCCAAGCCAGTAGGTCGGACACCAGCGTCGCTCAAGCCAGACGTAAAGAAAATTTACATTTCATGACCGGGACGTTCAGCTATTCTGAACCTTTCGACGTTTAGCTCAAGGAAACCGTGGCACTGTGCGTGAAATAAGCCTTGACCGCCTGCGGACGCTGGTGGTGATCAGTCAGCTAGGGTCTTTTGCGGCGGCAGCCCGTCAGCTCAATCTGGCACCCCCCACCATCAGCCTGCACGTGGCCGAGCTGGAGTCGCGGGTGGGCGCTTCGCTGCTGACCCGCACACGCGGCCAGGTTCGGCCGACAGCCATTGGCGAAACCCTTCTGGTGCGCGCCAGGCGCCTGCTTGCCGATGCCGAACTGGCCCTGGATGAGGTGCGCAATCAAGTGCAAGGCCTGACAGGGCGTGTGCGGCTTGGCGCATCGACAGGGGCCATCGCGCACCTGCTGCCCGAGGCGCTTGAGCACCTGCGCATTGATCACCCGGGCATCGATGTGCAGGTGCAGGTCCTCACTTCCCAGGCGTCCCTGGTGCAGTTGCGTGAAGGGCTGCTGGACATCGGCCTGGTGGCCTTGCCACAAGTGGCGGGCAAGGGCCTGGCGGTCACTGCTTGGCGCCGAGACCCCATCCTGGCTTACATGCCGGCTGACTGGCAGCCGCCGGCAGCTGTCACGCCTCAGTGGTTGGCCGAGCGCCCTTTGATCCTCAATGACAGCAGCACGCAGTTGTCGCGGGTCTGCTCCGAATGGTTCGCAGCGGCCGGGCTGCACCCACAGCCACGCATCGAACTGAACTACAACGACGCCATCAAGCGCCTGGTGAGTGCCGGGTACGGTGCCACGTTGCTGCCGCAGGAGGGTGAGGTAACGGAGGCAGACCCACGTCTGGTCTGTCGACCCTTGAGGCCTGGGTTGTGGCGGCAGTTGGGGATCGCCTGCCGGGACGCCAGGCAGGATAAGGGTACTCACTATGTGCTTCAGGCATTGGAGCGGCTGAGTCAGTAGCGTGGGCAGGCGCAGCAGCGGTCAATGCTGGGGATGACGGGTTGAGCAATGCCGAAAACGGGCAGGGCGCAAGTATCTGCGCCATGGGCTAAGCAGGCGGGGCCGCGATGGGCTGCGCCGCAGCCCCAGGCGTTCAGCCCGAATCGTCAATACAAGCCTTAGAACCAGCGATCGCTCTTTTTCCGCCCACGGGTCAAGGCCGGTAGAATGAGACCGACCAACAAGCCCGCCCCTGCGATGCTGCCGCCATACACCATGTAGCGCATCATCACCTGCTTGTTCTCGTCACCCAGGCGCGCCTGGGCATCGCGAAGGTTCGACTGGCTCTGGTCCAGTTGCTCGTTCAAGTCCTTGTTGCGCGCCTGGAGTTCGTCGACCAGTTGCTTGCGCGAATCCAGGGTTTCCTGCATGCCCTGCACCCGGTTCTTCCAGCTGTCATCGATGGTCTTCAATTGCCCTGTCAATTCGGCCACCTTGGCATCGAGCTCAGGCAAGCGCTCATTCTGGCCAGGCACTGACTGCAGATCACTGGAGAGGATCCACACCACATCACCGTTTTGTCCACGGACCTGGCTGTAGTTGCCCTGGGTACCGATCAGCGTCAGCGGCTGCCCGGACTTCAGCGTACCGACGATACGGTGGCCGTCTGTCGGACCACTGCGTACGTAGGTGCTGAGGCTGTCACTGACCCAGCGGGCATCGCTGGCTGGCGTCTCGGCGTGCGCGGGCGTGACGAGCGCCAGGGCGCTGGCAAGCAGACCGCCGCGCAGGGCAGGGAGGGCAAAGGCAGTTAGGCGGGAGTCGGGCATTTTGGGGTCTTCGCTGAAGCTGGACAAATGTAGGCCGATGAATGGGCCGCGAACCGGTCGGGTAGTGAACCGTCAGCCAAAGACCGTTTTTTTGTAAGCTGGTTCACCGTTGGCGTCGCGAAAAGTCTTCAACATGTTGCGCAAATGGATGAGGTGCGGAGCAGGGTCAACCAGGCATTCTTTCTGTACACCGGTTCGATTGGTAAACCTGACCGCGGCAATGGGGCCTGCCTGGGTCTAGCAGGCGTCGCCCCTGGAATGGAAAACTGATGCCGTTCGTTCCCTGGCTGCAGCCCAACCCTGGCCGGCATCGAACCAGGCGACTCTACCTTGCTGAAGGTCATTCATGAGCGCTGCGCTCATTCGGCTGGAAGGCGTTGACGATATTGCGTCGGTCGCTGGGGCTGCGAAACTGGCACTTTTACCAGTTTCGCGGGTAGGCATCAGAGCGCCCGATCTGGCGACCTCATGATTCGGTCAGCTCTTTGGTTGCAACAGCTTTCACCGAGGCTTTCTTTTCCTGAACGACGATGTAGAACTCTTCGCCATGCTTGACGGCGCCATACAACACAGCTTTTTCGATCAGCTCGGTACCGCGAAGGTGGCGCAGCATCATGGGGTCCTTGCGCAGGTCGCGATAAAGCGCCAGACACAGCAGCACCATGACCAGTACGAAGGGCAGGGCCACCACGATGGTCAGGTTTTGCAGCCCGGTCAGGGCTTTGTCCGGCGCGCTGGGATCACCGATGGCCAGCATGATGGCTGCGACCGTGCCGGTGAGCGCTCCCCAGAAAATCACCGTGCGTCGTGAAGGGGAGGTGGTGCCATGTTCGGACAGCGTCCCCATGACCAGTGATGCTGCGTCGGCACCGGAAACGAAGAAGATACCGACCAGGATCATCACCAGCACCGAAGTGGCGGAGGCCAAAGGGTAACTGGCGAGCAATTGGTACAGCGCATGGTTGCTGTTGACGGCACCGTTAGCCAGCACGAAGGCGCCTTCGCGCAAGGCGTCGATGGCCGCGCCGCCGAAGATGGTGAACCACGCCAGGCTGACCAGGCTTGGCACCAGCAGTACCCCGGTGACGAATTGGCGAATGGTGCGGCCACGGCTGATACGGGCGATGAACATGCCGACGAAAGGCGTCCAGGAGATCCACCATGCCCAGTAGAACACCGTCCAGCCGGCCAGCCAGGCGTTCATCGGTTCGCCGCCGCTGGCATTGGTGCGCGCCATCATTTCCGGCAGCATCTTGATGTAGATACCGATCGATGTCGGCAGCAGATTGAGCATCAGCAGGGTAGGCCCGACCAGAAACACGAACACGGCGAGCACAAGTGCAAGCACCATGTTGGTATTGGACAGCCACTGGATACCCTTGCCGATGCCCGACACGGCTGAGGTGACGAAGGCGATGGTCAGCACGGTGATCAGTGCGATGTAGAACAGCTTGCCGGGGTGCTCGATCCAGCCGTTGTATTCAAGGCCACCTGCAATTTGCAGCGCCCCAAGCCCCAGCGATGCGGCCGAGCCGAACAGCGTGGCAAAGATTGCCATCATGTCGATCAGCCGGCCGAGCGGGCCATTGGCGTGCTTGCCGATCAAGGGCCTGAAGGCTGCGGATATCAGTTGGGAGCGGCCGCGCCGAAAAGTGCCATAGGCGATGGCGAGCCCGACGATGGCATACATTGCCCAAGGGTGCAGCGTCCAGTGAAACAGGGTGGTGGCCATGGCCACCTGCATCGCTTCGCTCGACTGACCAGTGGTCGAGCCCGGCGGCGGGGAAACGTAGTGCGACAACGGCTCGGCCACGCCGAAGAACATCAGGCCGATGCCCATGCCGGCGCTGAACATCATCGCCACCCACGACACCGTTCGAAATTCGGGCAGTTCCCCGTCCCTGCCCAGCGGCACACGACCATAACGACTGGCAGCCAACCACAGTACGAACACGACGAACACAGTCGAGGTCAGCACGAAGAACCAGCCGAAGTTGAGAATGACCCACGACTGCGCACTGGACGCGCTGCTAGCCAAATTGACTTGGTTGAGGAAACCCCACAGCACGAACGCGATGGCCAGCAGGCTGGTGAAACCGAACACGACCCAGTCGAGCTTGCCCTCCAGGCGCCTGTCCTGTCGGGCTTCGTCCGTTTTGGAGGGATCGGTCACGCCAAGATCGGGTGTCTCTGCGAAGTGTTCCTTTGCCATGAAGTTGAAGCCCTGTGTGACGTGCCTGCTGAAACAGGCTTGTTGTTGTAGGGGGGAGCGCGTGGTGGCGTTCTCGGCAGGGTGGTTTGCCGGGCGATTATCCTGCGCACCAAATCCCGCTGCCTGTCCCGGTTGCGCCCTGGGGCTTCCATTGCGCGACCTGCTGGTCACTTTTAGTTCCTGGGCGGATGACCCTTTCTGTGTCGTGTTCTGTTAACCTGATCGACATCACCCGGGCCTGCTTGTCCGAGTAGCGTGGACACGCTGCTGCTCGTGGCCTGGGCCGCATCAGGAAACGGAGATTCGTCAACATGGCCACTGATCGTGTGAGCCTGATTCATTTCGATAAATTGAGCATGAGCCCCGCCGCTGCCGATCGCTTCCAGCAGGCACTCGACGCCCTGGAGACACTGAAACTGCAGGATCGCTATGTCTACCTCATCGCGCCTTATCTGGGTGATATCGCCGACGCCTCCGATGCGGACCAATTAGCCACTGCCGTCGAGCAAGGCCTGCGTGTGGTCGACGAACTGCTGAGCGGCAAGTCGGTTACCAAGGCCAAAGCCGACGAGGTGCGCGAGGTGTTCCAGCGGGCCGGTGAGCGCGCGCGGGTAGAGCTGACCGCCTGAAGCAGGTTTTACTTCCAGTGCCCAGCGCAGGGAACGAGGAATCACAGCGTCGTCTGCCGGAGTTCTTGCATGATCAAGGGTTTGGTTGGCCTGTTGTGCCTCGGGCTGTTGCCATCGTTGGCAATGGCTGCCGAGCCGTGTAAACGCCTGACCGCTACCGGAAATCCGGAATACCCACCTTACCTTTGGCATGACCCCCTCGACCCGCAACACCTGGTTGGGGCCAATGCCGATCTGGTCACCCACCTGGCCAACAGCCTTGGCCTGGAAATCGACGTCCTCTATGTAGGCCCTTGGTCCAGAGCCCAGGAAGAGGTTCGCACCGGCAGGATCGACTTGATGGCCGGCTACTTCATCACCGACGCTCGCCGGCAGCAGATGGACTACATTCTGCCCGCATTTCTCTACACGCCGAGCGTGATCTGGGCTCGTCAGGGGCATGGCTTCGTCTACGGGCAATGGTCGGATCTGCAGGGCCTCAAGGGCGGAACGCTGGTCAATAACAGTCACGGTCAACAGTTCGATGCCTATGCCAGGCAGCACCTGATGCTCGAAGCGGTGCCCAGCGCCAGGCAGGCTTTCGAAAAGCTGATGCACGGGCGCAGTGACTATGTGATCTATGAGCAGTACCCGGGCATGGCCCTGGCGCGCACCTTGGGCATCGACCAGCAGGTGCTGATCCTGCAGCCGCCTGTCTCCAGCGAAGGCCTGTACCTGGCCCTGTCAAAGGCTTCGCCGTGCAACCAGCCGGCGCTGCGCGAAGCCTTGGGCCGGGCGATGCAGCAGCTCAACGCGCAGGATGTACCGCAGCAGTTGCTCAGACTCAACCTGCAACGCAGCCGCTAAGGCCTTCCCATGCTCGACGGCGTGGCATGCCTCAGCGCATTTGCAGGATGATCGGGCTGGGGCTGGCAGGGTCGGTATCGTTGCGCAGCTTGGCCACGGCCGCCGCTTTCACGGCGTTGCCGTGGTTACCCCAGGCACTTCGGGTATAGCTCAACACCTCTGCTATTTCCTGATCGCTCAATTGTGCACGCATGGCGGGCATGCGGTAGGCATCGGGCCTGCCATCGGCCACGGCCCGCTGCGACCCGTTCAGGGTGATGTTGATGGCCGAGGCAGCCTCCTTGGCGAGCAAGGAAGTGGCACCAGCCAGGGGCGGCATCCACTCGCCCTGGCCCTTGCCATCCATGCCGTGGCAGGTGGCGCAGCGTGCCATGTAAGTGCGTACGCCTGGGCGCTCCAGCTGCGCGAGTGTGGGCTCGGGCTGATACTGCCAGGGTTTGCCATCACGGGATGGGTCGCCGGGCAGCGCCTTGAGGTAATGGGCGATGGCCTGTAGATCGCCATCGGTCATGAACTGCGTAGAGTTGTTGAATGCCTCGGTCATCGAGCCGAAGACCACGGCATGTCGATTGCGACCGGTCTTGAGAAACTGCACCACCTCAGTCTCGTTCCAGCGCCCGAGGCCGGTGTTGGGATCATTGCGCAAACTTGGCGCGTACCAGCCATCGAGCAAGGCGCCTGCGAGGTACGCCGTGCCCGAGTCATCAAAGGCTTTTTCATTGAAGGCCAGGCCGCGGGGGGTATGGCAACTGCCGCAGTGCCCCGGTCCCTGCACGATGTAGGCGCCGCGATTCCACAGTGTGTTCTTGTCGTTCTTCGCCAAGTACGGGCTGGCAGGGGCGAAGGCTCCGTTCCACAGGGCAATGGGCCAGCGCAGGTTCAATGGCCAGGGTATGTCGACAGGCTTGTT
This sequence comes from Pseudomonas sp. URMO17WK12:I9, assembly GCF_900230165.1. Lineage (NCBI taxonomy): Bacteria > Pseudomonadati > Pseudomonadota > Gammaproteobacteria > Pseudomonadales > Pseudomonadaceae > Pseudomonas > Pseudomonas sp. URMO17WK12:I9. The sequence goes on from NZ_OCMQ01000007.1 coordinate 70,269, forward strand.
CGGCTGCCGTGCTGGCTGAACACTGCGCATGAAGAATGCGTACAGCGCTCGTACGTCATCGTCGCTGAGTTTGGCATAGGAGGGGTAGGGCATGGCGGGGTAAAGGCGGCGGCCACCAGGCGCCACACCGTGGCGCACGGCCCGGTCGAAATCGGCCAGCGAGTAGGCGCCGATGCCTGTTTCTTTGTCAGGGGTGATGTTGGTGGCGTGGATCGTGCCAAGCGGCGTTGCCATTTCGAGCCCACCTGTCATGGGCGGGTTATCAGGCACGCTGTGGCAGGCGACGCAATCGCCCAGCCGTGCGACGTATTCCCCGCGTCGGATCAATGCCGGGTCGTCGGTGGCGCGTGCCTGCTCATCAGCGAACGGCGAGGCAGGTTCTCGGGTGACGTACCAACCGGTCAAGCCAGCGACGACCGCGCAGGGCAGCAACAGCCAGCCGAGGGTTCTAGCAGTACGAGGGTTCATGGCGGCGTCCTTGTCGGTCAGCTGAAGGTATGACGGCTCATGGGCAGGCTGCGAACCCGCTGTCCGGTCAGCTGGGCCACGGCATTGGCCACTGCCGGTGCTACCGCGGGCAAAGGTGGCTCGCCGATACCGCCCATCTTCGCGCCGCTTTCAACGATGCGTACATGCACCCGGGCCATGCGCGCAGGCGGCAGGATTGGGTACAGGTCATAGTTGCGCGCACGCGGCATGCCATCGACGTATACCGCTTCCTCGACCAGCGTCTGCGACAACCCCAAGGCAACCGCGCCATTGACCTGGTGCTCGATGATGGCCGGGTTGACGATGCTACCCGGATCGATCGCCTGCCAGATGTCGTGGACCTTCACGTGGCCATTTTCGATGGAGACCTCGGCGATCACGGCCGCTTCGGACCCGAAAGGGGACGCCATCGCCAAGCCCCGGGCCCGCCGCGTGCCATCCTCGGCAGTGAAAGGCCCGCGTTTCCAGCCACCTGAAAGCTCGACGACCGCTTGCAGTAACTGGGTCAGGCGCGGGTTGTCTCGCAGCAGGTGTTGACGCAGGGCCAGAGGGTCCTGGCCCCCTTTGTCCGCCAGCTCATCCAGGAAGGACTCATAGAAGAAATCGTTGAGCGAGTTACCCACCGACCGCCAATAGCCGAGCATGGCCGGGCCCTTGACGTACACCTGTGCAATGCGCTTGTTGGCAATGGCATAGGCTTTGCCCGATAGCCCCTCCAATGCCGTGGGGTCTACCTTTTCACCTTGTTTGCCGGCCAGGGCTTCAGTGGGGCCCTCCGTGGCGCTGACCGCTTCCAGGACCACCGGCAAGCCTTCGGCATCGAGCCCGGCCCGGAACTTGACCGCGGCGACTGGGCGTAGCACATCGCGCAAGAACTCTTCCTCGCGGCTCCAGATCAGCTTGACGGGTTGGCCTACCGCCTTGGCCAGCGCGATGGCCTGCGGGTAGGGGTTGGCCGACTCATACAGGAAATGCCGACCGAAGAAGCCCCCCAGCAGTGGCGAATGCAGCGTGATCTGGTCGGGTGGCAGTCCGGTGCGCTTGGCAATGTCATCGCGGAACATGTCGGGCGCCTGGTTGGGCAGCCAGACCTCCAGTGTGCCGTCGGGATTGAAGCGGGCAAGGGCAGAAGGGGGTTCCAACTGGGCATGGTTCAGGTACTGGTTGTGGTAGCTGGCTTCTACAGTGGTCACGGCGTTGTCCAGCGCGCTTGCCACATCTCCGGCCGTTTCCTCATCACGGGCCGGACCTGTAGCATCGGCCAGGTGCTGGAGCCAGCCGTCGCTGGAGAAATCAGCCGGCATGGCCCGTACGGTGGAGTCTGCGGCCGGCTCCAGCCACTCCACTTGCAGCGCCTCGACAGCACGCTTGGCGTGCCACCACCGCGGCGCAACCACGGCAACAGCCCCGGGCAGGCGATGTACCGAATGCACGCCCTTCATGGCAGACACCTGTGCCTCATTGCGCACTTGGCCCACCGTCATGCCCAGGCGAGGGGCATGCTGCACGGCTGCGTGAAGCATGCCTGGCACGCTGATATCGATGCAGTACAAGGCCTTGCCGGTGGACTTGTCGTACGCATCCAACCGCCGAACCGGTTTGCCGATCCAGCGAAACTGGGCAGGATCTCGTAGCTTGACGGTGGCAGGGTCGGGGACCGGCAAGTCCATGGCGCGCTTGGCGAGCTCGCCATAACCGAGTGTGCGCCCTGACGTGGTATGTACTACGGTACCCGGCGTCGTGGTGAGCTCGCTCATCTCGACCCCGAGTTGCTGCGCGGCGGCCTGCAGCAACATCGCCCGCGCCAGTGCGCCCAGACGGCGCATGGTGGGGTAGCTCATGCGTACGGACATGCTGCCGCCGGTGATGCGCATGCCGTTTTCCATCACGACATAGGCTTGGCCGGGTGGGGCGCTGTCCACGACGAAATGAGCGGGATCCACATCCAGCTCCTCGCCAACGATCTGCGCCATGGCGGTAAACGGTCCTTGGCCGCCTTCCATGAACGGACTGAGCAGACGAACCGTGCCATTCGGTCGGATTTCCAGGAACGCCGGTACCTGGGTGCCTCGCTGCGCATCGGCAGCGGCTTGCACACGCGCAACGCCCGTCGGCAGGCCGAAGCCCAGGACCAATGCGCCTGCGGCCGTGCCCACGAGGAAACGGCGGCGCGAAAGATTGACGGTTTCGCCAGCTTGCAACCTATGCAGTTCGGCAACGGGATCAGGAGCGCTCATCAGGCTTTGACTCCCTGCGCCAAGTCATGCATGGCTGCATGGATAGCGTTGTAAGTGCCGCAACGGCACAGGTTGATCATGGCCGCATCGATCTGCTCGGCGCTGGGTGCAGGGGTATGCTTGAGCAGTGCGGTCGCCGCCATCACCTGACCGGACTGGCAATACCCGCATTGCGCGACCTGGTGTTCCACCCAGGCCGCTACCACCCGCTTGCCCACAGGGTCCGCTTCGATCGCCTCGATGGTCGATACCTGTCTGCCAACCACGCCGGACACCGGGGTAACGCAGGCGCGCACCACAACGCCGTCGACCAGCACCGAGCAGGCCCCGCATTGGGCCAGGCCGCAGCCATACTTGGTGCCGGTCATGCCCAGATCGTCGCGGATCACCCACAGCAAGGGCGTGTCGGCATCTGCATCGACCTGGTGGGTCGTGCCGTTGATGTGTAATTCCATGGTTCACCTGCCAGTGATCGGTCTGCGCTGTTCTTGTCGTAATGGTTGGGGGTGCGTTGCCCCGTGCAGAAACGCTAGCACACCGCTGAACCGTTGCCTGCGGCAGGCTGTGCAGATGCAGAGGATCAGGCAAGGATTTCCCCGGAATGCGCAAGCGTGCGCCTGTAGCTGCCGCGTACGACCTTCGGGGAGGATTTCCGCGGTGAAAAACCGGATAATGCCGACCATTGTGTTTTGCACGCTTAAAGTCACGGTAAACCCGCATGGAAATCAAGGTCAATTTTCTCGACAATCTCCGTCTCGAAGCCAAGTTCGACGACTTCACGGTGATCGCCGATCAACCGATCCGCTACAAGGGCGATGGTTCGGCCCCTGGGCCGTTCGACTATTTCCTGGCGTCTTCGGCGCTGTGCGCGGCTTACTTCGTCAAGCTCTACTGCCAGACACGCGGTATTGCGACCGAAAACATTCGCCTGTCGCAGAACAACATCGTCGACCCTGAGAACCGCTACAACCAGGTGTTCAAGATCCAGGTCGAATTGCCCGAAGACATCACTGACAAGGACCGCCAGGGCATCTTGCGTTCAATCGAGCGCTGCACGGTCAAGAAGGTGGTGCAGACCGGTCCGCAATTCGTGATCGAGGTCGTCGACAACCTCGACGCCGATGCCCAGGGTCTGCTGATGCCGGTGGCCGAAACCAGCACGCGCATCCCGGGCAAGGACCTGCCACTGGAACAGACGATTGCCAACATGTCCGGCATCCTGGCCGACCTTGGCATGAAGATCGAAATTGCCTCCTGGCGCAATATCGTGCCTAACGTCTGGTCGCTGCACGTGCGCGATGCGCAGTCGCCCATGTGCTTCACCAATGGCAAAGGCGCTACCAAGGAAGCTGCCCTGGCGTCAGCATTGGGCGAATTCATCGAGCGGCTGAACTGCAATTTCTTCTACAACGACCAGTTCTGGGGAGAGGAGCTGGCCAATGCGGCGTTCGTGCACTACCCGGACGAGCAGTGGTTCAAGCCCGGCCCCCGTGATGCCCTGCCCAGCGAAATCCTCGACGCGCATTGCCTGGCCATCTACAACCCCGATGGCGAACTGCGCGGCTCGCACCTGTACGACACCAACTCGGGCAACACGGCCCGGGGCATCTGCTCACTGCCGTTCGTGCGCCAGTCGGACCAGCAAGTGGTGTACTTCCCATCGAACCTGATCGAGAACCTGTTCCTGAGCAACGGCATGAGCGCGGGCAATACGCTGGCCGAAGCGCAGGTGCAGTGCCTGTCCGAAATCTTCGAGCGAGCGGTCAAGCGTGAAATCCTGGAAGGCGAGCTGTGCCTGCCAGATGTGCCGGACGAGGTGCTGGCGCGCTATCCGTCCATCGTCGCGGGTATCCAGGGGCTGGAAGAACAGGGCTTCCCGGTGCTGGTCAAGGATGCCTCGCTGGGCGGTGAATTCCCGGTGATGTGCGTGACCCTGATGAACCCGCGCACCGGTGGTGTGTTCGCCTCGTTCGGTGCGCACCCAAGCCTTGAGGTGGCTTTGGAACGCAGCCTGACGGAACTGCTGCAGGGCCGCAGCTTCGAAGGTTTGAACGACCTGCCGCAGCCCACGTTCGAAAGCCACGCCCTGACCGAGCCGAACAATTTCGTCGAGCACTTCATCGACTCCAGCGGCGTTGTGTCGTGGCGCTTCTTCAGCGCTAAGCCTGATTTCGAGTTCGTCGATTGGGATTTCACTGCCCAGGGCGAAGGTGCCAATGCGCAGGAGGCAGCCACCTTGTTCGGCATCCTCGAAGACCTTGGCAAAGAAGTCTACATGGCCGTGTACGACAACCTCGGGGCGATCGCCTGCCGAATTCTGGTGCCAGGCTATTCGGAAATCTACCCGGTCGAGGACCTGATCTGGGACAACACCAACCGGGCGCTGTCCTTCCGCGCCGACATCCTCAACCTGCACCGCCTGGACAACCGCTCGCTCAAGCTGCTGCTCAAGCGCCTGGACAACTGCGATGTCGACGACTACACCACCATCACCACGCTGATTGGCGTCGAATTCGACGACAACACGGTCTGGGGGCAACTGACTATCCTCGAGCTCAAACTGCTCATTTGCCTGGCCGTGCAGCGCTTCGAGGAGGCCAAGGAACTGGTCGAGGCGTTTTTGCAGTTCAACGACAATACCGTGGAGCGGGGGTTGTTCTACCAGGCGCTTAACGTGGCATTGGAAGTGCAGTTGGACGATGAGCTGGACATGGCCGACTACGAAGTCAATTTCCGCCGCATGTTCGGCAACCCACGGATGGATGCGGTACTGGGCTCGATCGAAGGTAGCGTGCGCTTCTACGGCCTGACCCCGACCAGCATGAAGCTCGAAGGGCTGGATCGCCATTTGCGCCTGATCGACAGCTACAAGAAGCTGCACGCCGCTCGGGCGCGGCTGGCTTGACGTCCTGCAGGCATGCGGGCCTGGATAGGCCGCGCATGCCACACAGGGAGGCGGTTCGGGATTTCTTGCAGGATATTTCAGTGGTGCGTGGCTGAACTATCGGCTCGCCAGGGTGCTCATTTGCTAGGCGCACCCTGCGTATCCCCGTGGGCCGTCTCTCGCCGGCCCTGGTCACTGAACGAAAAGGAGGCACCGTGACCGTATCCGACCCTACCCTGTACCGCTGCAGACCTGGCCCACTGCATGCGTTGTTGTTGGCGGGCACCGTGCCGCTGTTCCTGGGGGCAATGATCAGTGACATTGCCTACTACAACAGCTACCAGATTCAATGGAGCAACTTTGCCGCCTGGCTGATCGCAGGGGGCCTGGTGTTCTGCGGGCTGGCCCTGCTGTTCGCCCTGGCCAACTTGATCAGCGCTCGGCGCAAGGCCGGGCGGCCGACCCTTTATTTCTTGTTGCTGCTGGTGACGTGGGTGCTTGGGTTGGTCAACGCCTTCGAGCACGCCAAGGACGCCTGGGCTGTGATGCCGTCCGGGCTGGTACTGTCGGTAATCGTGACGGTGCTCGCGGTGGTAACGGCGTGGCTTGGCTTGAGCAACCTGCGTTCGGGAGGTGAAGCATGAGAGCGCTGCACGCTGTGAGCTTGTTGTCCCTTTCGCTGTTGCTGGCCGCTTGCGGCGGTGAGGGTGACCCTACCCAGGCCCGTGGGCCCGACCCGAAACTGCCCGAGCCCCAGCGCGGTCTGCTGCCCAGCATGAAGATCGCCGAGCCGGTGGCTTGGGGTCAGCAAAAGCCGACCGTACCCGACGGTTTCAGCGTCACCGCCATCGCCACCGATTTGAAAATCCCGCGTCAGAGCCTGGTGTTGCCCAACGGCGACATCCTGGTGGCAGAGGGGCGCGGCGGCAGCGCTGCCAAACTCAAGCCCAAGGATGTGATCGCCAGCCAGATCAAGGCCAAGGGCAATACCCAGGTGAAGGGCGGCAACCGCTTAACCCTGTTGCGCGATGCCGACGGTGACGGCAAGTATGAGCTGCAGACCGTCTTTGCCGAAAACCTGAATGCGCCCTATGGCCTGGCATTTGCCGATGGCAAGTTGTACGTGGCCAATCAGGATGCGCTGGTGCGCTTCGACTACCGCGACGGCCAGACCAAGGCCGACGGCCCACCGGTCAAACTCACCGACCTGCCAGCCGAGATCAACCATCACTGGACCAAGGCACTGACCATCAGCCCGGACGGCCGCTTCCTCTATGTGGGCATCGGTTCGAACAGCAACATCACCGAGCGGGGGCTTGAGGTCGAGATCGACCGTGCGATGGTGTGGGAAGTCGATGCCCAGACTGGCGCGCATCGCCCCTACGCCACTGGGCTGCGCAACCCCACTGCACTGGCCGTCCAGCCGGGTACCGGGCAGCTCTGGACAGTGGTCAACGAGCGCGATGAACTCGGCCCGGACCTGGTTCCCGATTACCTGACTTCAGTGCGTGAAGGCGGCTTCTACGGCTGGCCTTACAGTTACTGGGGGCAGAATGTCGATGACCGGGTGCGCCCGCAGAACCCTGACAAGGTGGCTGCCGCGATCAAGCCCGACTACAGCCTGGGGTCGCATGTCGCAGCGCTCGGTGTCGACTTCTCCACGGCCGCCATGGGGCAAGGCTTTGCTGAAGGGGTATTCGTGGGTGAGCACGGAAGCTGGAACAGGCCGAACCCGGTCGGCTACAAGGTCATCTTCGTGCCATTCAGCAACGGCAAGCCGGCGGGAGAACCCATCGATTTCGCCACCGGTTTCAGAGGCGAAGATGGCAAGACGCGTGGGCGGCCGGTGGGTGTGACCGTCGACCCGCGTGGGGCACTGATCATTGCGGACGATCTGGCCAACACCATCTGGCGGGTGACGCGCAACTGATGAATCGGCTACGGGGGCAGGACACATTGCCCCTGTAGCCGACACTCAATGTGAGAGTCACGCGGTGCCTGGGCGAAGACGCGCCAGGTTGCTATTCGCCATACGAATAGTTTCCATCTCAGTTTTCGATTTCCATGCGAGGCATCAATAGCCTCATGCTGAACTCCGTCCTGGTAGCGAGAACGGTCATGTTCAGTAAATCCCTTATATTTGTGCTGTTACCCATTGTTTTAGCGTTGATTGCTGGCGCTGTCCTGCCGTTTCAAGCAGCTGGCAATGCCGCTGCGGGGAAGGCACTCGGTCACTGGCTGTGGGGCGCTTTTGCGTCACTTGCCGTCAGCGCGGTGGTCGTTATCACAGCGCTGCTGGTGATGCGGATCCCTGCGCCGGACATCGGCAAAGCCTTGCAAGGGCCTTGGTGGCTCTGGATCGGCGGTGTGTTGGGCGCCCTTTATGTGGCAGGGGCGGCGGCGCTGACGCCCAGGCTTGGGGCGGCAGGCTTTCTGGTGCTGGTGGTGGCAGGGCAGATCGTTACGGCGGTTGTTGCTGATCATTTTGCCATCATGAACCTGCCTGGCAGGCCCCTGGGACTGGCGCGAGTACTTGGGCTAGTTATGATTCTGGCGGGCGTGTGGCTGGTGCAGAGTCAATGGGCGACCAGTACATCCAGCAAAAGCGAGCCCGCAGTACAGTCTTCAAGCCACGATCAGACCTCCGGCTGACAGCACGTCAGCACCGTCTCGCGCAGCCAGCGATGCCCTGCGTCACCGTCTTTGCGGCTGTGCCAGGCTTGCCGGTAATCGATGCAGTCCAGAGGCACCGGCGGGATGAACTCGCGAACCCCTGCATGGGCAGGCAGCGGGGCAACGGCCCGTCGCGCCACGGTAAGAATCAGGTCGGTATCTTTCAACACTTGCACGGCTGCGCTCCAATGGGGCAGTGCAAGGGCAATGTGACGGCGATGACCTTGGGAGGCCAGGGCACGGTCAATCTCATCGAAGGCGTCGGGGCGCGTAGCCACCAGCACATGGGGGCGCGCCAACCACTGGCTCAGGCTCAGTTCGCCCGTGGCCGGCAGCGTCTGCTGGTCAGCCACGCTTACGAAGCGATCGTCAAACAATGACTGGGCGATGATGCCTTGAGGCAGCTCCGGAAAGACCCCCAGTGCCAGATCCAGTTCGCCGTCGAGCAATTGGGCCACCATCGCCTCGCGACTGGCCTGGCTGACCGCCAGGTCGATGCCCGGGGCAGCGCGCCGCACATGGCGTAGCAGAGGTGGGAGGATGATCCGTGCGGCGTAGTCCGACAGCGAGAGCCGAAAGCATCGCCGGGCCTGCGTGGCATCGAATTGCGGCGTGCTCAGCAGCCCTTCCAGATCCGCCAATGCGTGTTCCAGCGGCTGTGCCAAGGCCTGAGCCCGCGGGGTGAGCATCATCTTGCCACCCTGACGTACCAGCAAAGGATCATCGAAATGCTCGCGCAGCTGTGCCAGCGCATGGCTGACCGCCGGCTGGCTGCGGTGCAGGCGAATGGCAGCGCGTGTCACATGCCGCTCGGTGAGCAGGGCGTGCAGGGCCAGAAGCAGGTTCAGGTCGATTCTGCGCAATTGATCCATGGTCCGGGCGTCTGATCCGTAAGGGGGCAGGGCCAAGCCTAACAAATGCGCGCCTGTGCCGCTGGCGGCACAACACGACCTTGCCGGCGGTTGCCGTTATACTGCGCACCTGTTCGATTTTTTCCGAGTATTTCGATGGGTCTTTCCGCTACCGCTTCACCTGAACCGCGCCGCCTGGGCGCACCCCTAGTCGCCTTGGGCCTACTGATGGCTGGCGCCTGGTTCCTGGATGTCAACGCAGGCTTCAAGCAGGTGCTGCTTCTGCTGCTGGGGGCTGCGCTGGGCCTGACGTTGTATCACGCCGCCTTCGGTTTCACTTCCGCGTGGCGCGTGTTCATCAATGAGCGGCGTGGCGCCGGCTTGCGCGCACAGATGGTCATGCTGGCACTGGCCGTACTGCTGTTCTTCCCGGCGCTTGCGGCCGGCAACCTGTTCGGCAACCCCGTGACAGGGCTTGTGGCACCGGCCGGGGTGTCCGTCGTGTTCGGGGCTTTCATCTTCGGCATCGGCATGCAGCTGGGGGGCGGCTGCGCGTCGGGCACCTTGTTCACCGTTGGTGGCGGCAATGCCCGAATGCTGGTGACCCTGCTGTTCTTCATCATCGGTTCCGTGACCGCCACGCACCACGCCGACTGGTGGTTTGCTTTGCCATCATTGCCTGCGACCTCGATCGTGCAGGCATGGGGCCTCGTGCCCGCCCTGCTGGTGAGCCTGGGCGTGTTCGGCCTGATCGCCTGGGTCACGGTGCACCTGGAAAAGCGCCGCCACGGTGGGCTTGAACAGCCTGAGCAGCATGGCCGGGCAGGTCTGCAACGCTTTGTACGGGGCCCCTGGCCGTTGGTCTGGGGTGCCGTCGCGTTGGCCGTGCTCAACTATGCCACCCTGGCGCTGGCTGGGCGGCCCTGGGGCATCACCTCGGCCTTCGCCTTGTGGGGCGCAAAGGTGCTGGACAGCCTTGGCGTTCAGGTAAGCAGCTGGGTGTTCTGGCAGGCGCCGGCCAATGCCAAGGCCTTGGCCTCGCCAGTCTGGCAGGATGTAACCACCGTCATGGACCTGGGCATCGTGCTGGGGGCGCTGCTGGCCGCAGGTCTTGCCGGGCGCTTTGCGCCGAGCCTGAAGATCCCGCTGCCGTCACTGATCGCTGCTGTCATTGGCGGCCTGTTACTGGGCTACGGTTCTCGCCTGGCCTACGGCTGCAATATTGGCGCTTATTTCAGCGGTATCGCATCGGGGAGCCTGCACGGCTGGCTATGGCTGATCGCCGCCTACATGGGCAACGTGGTCGGGGTACGGCTACGCCCTGCGTTCTTTGCAGGGGAGCGCCGCGCGACGACCTTGACCGGCTGTTAAGGCAAGGGGCTGGCCGGGTGGTTAACGACTCGGCCAATCAACGTTAGGTTGGGGGCTGCTGGACTGATAGTTAACATCAAATATAGTTCGTAACTATCTGATTTAACTAGCTATCTACGTGCCACAGCATGCTGTACACATTGTTCATGGTAGGTTTTGCCGATGGCAGCCGGTGAGAGCCGCGAGCGGCTGTTATAGGTTTGCTCGGTGATGCCGAAGGCTGTCATGCGCATCCACGGCTTGGCAAACTTGCGGGCCTGCAGCTTCTTGCGCGCGGTATAGAGCGTCACGCCAGACAACTTGGCTTGTTGGGCCTGGGCTGCAATCTGGGCACCCCACGTGCAGGCTTGGCGATCGTTCTGAGTCAACGATCGCGCGCTGGCGCTGAGACCTACCGTCGCCAGCAGGCAGCCCGTTGTAATTGCTAGAATGACTCGCATGTTCCTGTCCTAAGCGCTTGAAGGAGAAAGAAGTTTGCCTCCTCCCTCCGTAGCCAGGGGCCAGCAGTTTGCCTTCAGGCCAGCGCAGCCTTGGCGCCTGTGCTGGCCTGTTCACGCAGGCTGTACCCGGCGATAGCCGCTACCCAAACCACCCCCACGCCATAATTAAGCCGCTGGTAAAGCCCGAACAGTTCCCCGCTCTGCATGGCTTGGCCCATGAACCCGACGGTGATGATTGCGCCAAGGGTACATACCAGCGAGGTGACCGCCAGGGCGCGCGAGTCCGCGACGCGAGCGCCGAGCCAGACCCACAGGCCACTGGCGAGGGTCAAGGACAAGAACATCAACAGCCCTGACAGGTTGTGCAACTGCTGCGACGTGGAAGGCTGGTCAGGCGCGCAGCCCTGGTCGCAGGCGAACCAACCCGTGCCCAAGCTGCCAACGGCGTGCAGTAGCAACAGTACCGCACTGACCATGGCCAGCCGGGAGCCGCGCCAGCGCCGCGCAATGCCCCAGGCGAACAAGGCGAACAAGAGCGCTAGTGGGAAATTGTTCACCAGCGGGGAGAGGCCATGGGTTGGGGCGCCGACGGCGCCAAGCTGGCTCATTGCCAATTGCAGATGATCGTAGCCGGGGTAGGCCATGGCGGTCAGCGAAACGCCCAGAGCCAGCCAAAATGGAATGAGCAAGCCACAGCTCAGGAGTGATCGGTCCAGCAGTTTCATGCAGACATCCTTCCATGGAAAGCCCGGACCTTAACAAACGGTGTCGTGATAGCACCAGCACCAATAACGTGGCAGCCGTATGTGATCGTACAACTGCCTGCTATCATGACAGCTGTCTTTCAAGGTGAAGCACAGGGCATGTCAGATCTACAACCACCGGCTCGGGCCAGGCGCAAGCCGCGCAGCCTGGCCCAGGAACTGGTCACGGTGCTGACCGAACGCATTCGCAGTGGTCAACTCAAGCGCGGTGACAAGCTGCCGACCGAATCGCAGATCATGGCCGAGGAAGGGGTCAGCCGCACGGTCGTGCGAGAGGCGATCTCGCGCTTGCAAGCCGCCGGGCAGGTGGAAACCCGTCATGGTATCGGTACCTTCGTGCTGGACGCTCCACCGGTTGGGGGGCTGCGCATCGACCCGGCCACGGTGGTGACGCTGCGCGAAGTACTCGCGGTACTGGAGCTGCGCATCGCCCTTGAGATCGAGTCGGCCAGCCTTGCCGCACAGCGACGCAGCGATGAAGAGCTGGCTGGGATGCGCGCGGCCCTCGATGAGCTCAATGAAGGGGCAGCTCATGCTACCGATGCAGTGTCCGCGGACTTTCAATTCCACCTGCGCATCGCCCAGGCCAGCGGTAATCACTATTTCGCCGACATCATCAACCACCTGGGCACCAGCATCATCCCTCGAACCCGCCTCAATTCTGCCCGCTTGGCCCACGACGACCAGCCCCATTACATGAGCAGGCTGATGCATGAGCACGAAGCGATCTATGAGGCCATTGCACGTCAGGACAGCGAAGGGGCGAAAATGGCCATGCGCATGCACCTGAGCAACAGCCGGGAACGGCTGCGCCAGGCGCATGAGCGGGCACAGGTGAGCGGGGCGTGACACCATCGCCCCAGCCTCCTGGTGTCCCTCATCACGGCTAATGACTCAAGATTGTCCTTCGATCGCTTTATCACTCCACTGGCCATTCACCAGCCGGCGCAACCCCAGCGGGTTGCTGTCGCGCAGCGGCTCTGGCAGCAGCGCCTGCGGGTAGTTCTGATAGCACACCGGCCGTAGGAATCGGTCGATGGCCAACGTGCCGACAGACGTGCCCCGAGCGTCCGAAGTGGCGGGGTACGGGCCGCCGTGGACCATGGCATCGCATACCTCCACCCCGGTGGGGTAGCCGTTCACCAGGATGCGGCCGACCTTTTCCTCCAGCAGCGGTACCAACCAGGCGAACGCAGCAAAGTCTTCAGGCTCGCCGATCAGCGTCGCGGTCAGTTGGCCTCTCAGGCCCTGCAGGGCGCTGCGCAGTTGTACCTCGTCGCGCGCTTGCACCGCTACCGTCGTCGGGCCGAAGACTTCTTCCTGCAAAAGCGGGTCAGACTCCACCAGCAGGCGGGCCTCGGCCTCGAACAGCTGTGCACGTGCCTGCGGGCCTGTCTGCGGCTGGCCGGCCAGGTGCACGATACCGTCATGGGCGTGAAGATGATCCAGCCCACTGGCGTAGCTTCGCAGGCCACCTGCATTGAGCATGGTCTGGCCAGCCTGTTGATCAAGATGGCTGCCCAGGTTCTTGAGCAGTTGGGTGTAAGCGGGCGATTGCAGCCCTATCACCAACCCCGGGTTGGTGCAGAACTGTCCAGCCCCCAGGCATACGGAGCCTGCCAGTTCACGCGCAATCGCTTCGCCGCGCTTGGCCAGCGCCCCAGGCAGGACGATCACCGGGTTGATGCTCGACATTTCGGCAAACACCGGGATCGGCTGGGGGCGCTCGGCGGCCATGCGGCACAGGGCATCGCCACCTTTGAGCGAGCCGGTGAAGCCCACCGCCTGGATGGCCGGATGCTTGACCAATGGCTCACCCACGCCTGCCCCGAACACCATGTTGAACACGCCTTTGGGCATGCCGGTACGGGCGGCCGCACGTTCGATGGCACAACCGACCAGGTCGGCGGTAGCCATGTGGCCGCTGTGCGCTTTGAATACCACCGGGCAACCGGCAGCCAGTGCAGCGGCGGTGTCACCACCGGCGGTAGAGAAGGCCAGGGGGAAGTTGCTCGCGCCGAACACCGCTACAGGTCCAACGCCGATGCGCATCTGCCGCAGGTCCACGCGCGGCAGCGGCTGACGGTCTGGCTGCGCCAGGTCGATACGCGCACCCAGATAGTCGCCTCGGCGCAGCACCTGTGCAAACAGGCGCATCTGACCGCTGGTCCTGCCGCGCTCACCCTGGATCCTGGCTGCTGGTAATGCGGTTTCACGGCAGACGATCGCCACGAAGTCATCGTCGAGCGCATCGAGCTCTGCGGCAATGGCCTCCAGAAATTCGGCGCGTCGTGCCGGTGCCAACTGACGAAACGCTGCGAAAGCGGCCTGTGCGGCTTCGGCCGCCTCGTCCACTTCGCCCTCGGTGGCTTGTACGAAGCCATAGGGCAGGGGCTCACCGGTAGTGGCATCCAAGCTTTGCAGGCGCTGGGTGCCGGCGGCGCTGCGCTGGCCGGCGATGAAGTTGTGGCCAAGAATCTCTGGCATCTGGAACTCCTCAGAAAAAAGGATCAGGTAATGGGTGCGGGATTGAACAGGGTGATGTCGTTGTGCAGGCGGTGTTGCTCAGCCCAGGTGTGCTTGCGCCCGCTGGCCACGTCCAGGTAATAATGGAACAGCTCCCAGCCCAGCGCTTCGATGGTGCTGCGGCCCGTGGCGATGCGCCCGGCGTCGATGTCGATCAGGTCCGGCCAGCGCTGCGCCAGCTCGGTGCGGGTGCATACCTTCACCACCGGCGCCATTGCCAGGCCGTATGGCGTACCTCGGCCGGTGGTGAACACATGCAGGTTCATCCCGGCGGCCAGTTGCAGGGTGCCGCAGACGAAGTCGCTGGCAGGTGTGGCACAGAAGATGAGCCCCTTGCCATTCACCCGTTCCCCCGGCCCGAGCACACCTTGAATGGCGCCGCTGCCGGACTTGACGATTGAGCCCAATGCTTTCTCGACAATGTTCGACAAACCGCCTTTCTTGTTGCCTGGGGTGGTGTTGGCGCTGCGGTCGGCAGCGCCCTGGTGCAGGTAGCGGTCGTACCAGTCCATTTCGCGTACCAGCGCATCGGCCACCTGCGGATCCTGTGCGCGGGAGGTGAGCATGTAGATGGCGTCGCGTACCTCGGTCACTTCCGAGAACAGCACTGTTGCACCGGCCCGCACGAGCAAGTCTGCCGCGTAGCCAAGCGCCGGGTTGGCGGTGATGCCGGAGAAGGCATCGCTGCCGCCGCACTGCATGCCCAGGATCAGCTCACTGGCCGGCACAGTCTCGCGCCTGCGCTTGTCGAGTTTTTTCAGGCGGGTTTCGGCCAGGGCCATGATCTGCTCGATCATTTCCGTGAAGCCCAGGCTTGCGTCCTGCAGACGGTACAGCCAGGGCTCGCTGAGGTCGACCGACAGGTCGTCTTCGTGCATCACTTGGCTGGCCTGCAGCTTTTCACAGCCCAGGCTGATGACCAGCGCTTCGCCACCCAGGTTAGGGTTGCGCGCCAGGTTGCGCACGGTACGGATGGGGATATAGGCATCGCAGGCATTGATGGCCACGCCGCAGCCGTAGCTGTGAGTGAGGGCCACCACATCGTCAACATTCGGATAGCGCGGCAGCAGCTCATTGCGAATGCGCTTGACGGCATGCTCCAGCACCCCGGTGACGCATTGCACGGTGGTAGTGATACCCAGGATGTTGCGGGTGCCGACCGTACCGTCGGCATTGCGGTAGCCTTCGAAGGTATGACCCAGCAGCGGCGGTTTCGGCTGGGGAACTGCATCGCAGCGTGGCAAATCGTCCAGCTCGGGTGGGGCGGGCATGGCCAGCTGACCCTCCTGCACCCAGCTGCCTTGGCGCAGGTCCTCCAGGGCATAGCCGATCACCTGTCCATAGCGCCGTACCGCTTGGCCCTTGGCGATGGGCACGGTGGCCACCTTGTGGCTCTGGGGCACGTCTTCTACCAAGGTAAGCCCATCGGCGAACCGGGCCCCTTCGCCCAGGCCGCCGTCGTTGACCACTACCACCACATTGTCATCATCGTGAAGACGGATATAGCGCGGCGATTCGGAATGTTCGATCAGCTGCATGTTCGGGCCCTATTGTTCAGGTTCTCAGGCTTTTTTTACGTGCGTGCGCACTGGCGGGCAGTGCGCACGTGCTCATTCAATGACGCGGGCTGGCAAGCTGGGCATCCGCCACAGGCGCTGGTTTGGGCTCAGGCGTCTCATCGCGCAGCTCGATGCGCTTGATCGGACCGACGATCACCAGATAGCTCAGTACTGCCACCAGCGCATTGGCGCCCACATAGACCAGCGCCCACTTGAACGAGCCGGTGGCGCTGATGATGTAGCCGATCACGATAGGGGTTGTGATCGAGGCGATGTTGCCGAAGGTATTGAACAACCCGCCGGACAGGCCTGCGATCTGCTTGGGCGAGGTGTCGGCCACCACTGCCCAGCCCAACGCACCAATGCCTTTGCCGAAGAACGCGAGGGTCATGAAGCCTACTACCATCCATTCGGCATCGACGTAGTTGCAGAACACCATGGTGGTGGACAACATCAGGCCGCACACGATTGGCAGTTTGCGCGAGAAGGTCAGCGAATTGCCGCGGCGCAGCAACCAGTCCGAGATCACGCCGCCCAGTACCCCACCGATGAAGCCACAGATAGCCGGCAGCGAAGCGATGAACCCTGCCTTGAGGATGGTCATGCCCCGTTCCTGCACCAGGTACACCGGGAACCAGGTCAGGAAGAAGTAGGTGATGGCGTTGATGCAGTACTGGCCAAGGTACACACCCAGGAGCATGCGGCTGGTCAGCAATTGCTTGATGTAGCCCCACTTGGGCCCGTCGTTGCCGCGCTTGTGGTCCATGTCCACCAAGCCGCCGTTTTGCTCGATGTGTTCAAGCTCGGCGGGGCTGATCCGCGGGTGCTGGCGGGGGTTGTAGATGGTCTTGAGCCATACCATCGAAAAGAGGATGCCCAGCACGCCCATGACCACGAACACATGCTCCCAACCGAAACTGAACACGATCCAGCCCATCAGGGGCGCGAACAGGGCGGTGGCGAAATACTGCGCCGAGTTGAAGATCGCCGAGGCCGTGCCTCGCTCCTGGGTCGGAAACCAGGCGGCGACGATCCGGGCGTTGCCGGGGAACGACGGCGCTTCGGCAAAGCCGACCAGAAAACGCAGGGTGAACAAAGTGACGACTGCCCAGGCCACCGGCAGGCCGCCGACGAAGCCTTGCAGCAAGGTGAACAGTGACCAGGTGAAGATGCTGAATGCATAGACGTTTTTTGAGCCGAAGCGATCCAGCAACCATCCGCCGGGAATCTGTCCGGCCACATAGGCCCAGCCGAAGGCCGAGAAGATGTAGCCCAGGGTGACGGCGTCGATCCCCAGGTCTTTTTGCAGGCTCGACCCTGCGATGGCGATGGTTGCGCGGTCGGCGTAGTTGATCGTGGTCACCACGAACAGCATGAACAGGATCAGGTAGCGCACATGCGTTTTCTTCGTCGCTTGCATGCTGGTAGTACTCCCACTAGTTATTGTTGTGCGGGGTCTTCGAATTGTGCCGGAGTAGGGCGGGCCCACTCCGGGGGCGGCGCTGGCAGGCGCCGCGAGGGTTTACTGCGGCCCCATCTTGTCCATCAGGGCGGCAAGCATTTCATACTCCTCGGGGTTCAGGTCGGTCAGCGGTGCACGAACCGGGCCTGCGTCATGGCCGGCAATGCGGGCACCCGCCTTGACGATGCTGACGGCGTAACCGGCCTTGCGGTTACGAATTTCTAGGTAGGGCAGGAAGAAGTCGTCGATCAACTTGGCTACGGTGGCGTGATCGTCCCGGGCAATGGCGTGGTAGAAGTCCATGGCCGTCTTGGGGATGAAGTTGAATACCGCCGATGAATACACCGGCACACCCAGCGCTTTGTACGCTGCAGCATAGACTTCGGCAGTCGGCAGCCCGCCCAGGTAACTGAAACGCTCACCCAGGCGGCGACGGATCGACACCATCAGTTCAATGTCACCCAGACCGTCCTTGTAGCCGATCAGGTTCGGGCAACGCTCGGCCAGCTGTTCGAGCAAGGTGGCATTGAGGCGACAGACGTTGCGGTTATAGACCACTACGCCGATGTTGACCGACTTGCACACGGCCTCTACATGGGCAGCGACGCCATCCTGGCTGGCTTCGGTGAGGTAGTGCGGTAGCAACAGAAGGCCCTTGGCCCCCAGGCGCTCGGCTTGCTGCGCATACTCGATGGCCTGGCGGGTTGCACCCCCTACGCCCGCCAGGATAGGTACCGACGTGGCGCATGTGTCCACCGCTGTCTTGATGACCTGGCTGTATTCGCTGGCAGCCAGGGAGAAGAACTCGCCCGTACCCCCGGCGGCGAACAGCGCACTCGCGCCGTATGGGGCCAACCATTCCAGGCGTTTGATGTAGCCAGCCTGATTGAAATCGCCCTGCGCAGTGAAGTCGGTGACAGGAAATGACAGCAAGCCGTGGGAGAGGATGGATTTCAGTTCTTGTGGGTTCATTGTTATAGGCATCCAGACACTTGGGTGGGAGCGGTGCGGTTTGTATGAGGTAAGTTATCGTACAACCTAGCTCAAGAACAGTCCCCTCTGGATTTTTTTTCGGTCTGGGTGATGAGGGATTGCATTGATGGCGCGCTATGGATGGATGGTGAAGCGCAGAAAGCGGCCTTAGACAGTTGTGTCTGCTGTCGGGTCATCGTATCTCTGGGATGGGCAGTCGCTTTACAAACGAATGAGGCGGCCTTGCGCCGCCCCATGCTTAATTACTCGCCTGTGTGCGGGTGATCAGGCCGCCTGTTGAGGCTTGCCCTGTGCCTTGCGAACCTGCGCTCGGCACGCATCGCCAAAGGCCTGGAAGAGCTTGATCGAGTCAGGATTCTTGGCAGCTTGCCACTCCGGGTGCCATTGAACGGCAAACAGGAAAGACGAAAGGCCCGGGGCATGGATGGCCTCGACCAACCCGTCTTCGGCGTGGGCAATGGCTTCGATGCCCTTGCCCAGGTTGCGCAAGCCTTGGCCATGCAGGGAGTTGACGCGAATTTCGTCCGTGCCAAGGGTGTCGCGCAGCCAGCTGCCGGGCTTGATCTTCACGCTGTGAGCCTGAGCGTACTGCACCTCGACAGGGTCTTCGGGGTTTTCACGGTGATCATTGAAACCAGGCTCGGCGTACACCTTCTGGTAGATGTCCCCGCCCAGCGCCACGTTGATTTCCTGCATGCCCCGACACACGCCGAAGATGGGCAGGCCGCGCTTGATCGCCGCCTTGACCAGCGGAATGTCGAACAGGTCACGGTTCCTGTCCTGGCCTTTGCCTGGGGTTTCGTTCTCCTGGCCGTACAGCGCTGGGTCGATGTTGCTGCCCGCGCCCGTCAGGTACACGCCGTCGGCCATGTCCAAGTAGGTCTCCAGTGCCTCGATGCCACAGCAGGTGGGCACCAGGACCGGGACGCAATCGGCGAAATCGACCAGCGGGGTGATGTATTTGTGGGTCATGACCTGGTAGTCATGGCCTTTGCGCTCTTGGGTGCCCATGGTCATCAGAACGATGGGTTTGCGCAGGGAAGGTTGCTTGTTGCCAATGTTGCTGTTGGACATATGTCACCTTGGGACAGGTTGAACCTGTCGTTGTTGTGCAGGTGCACGGCGCGCGGCGCTGGTGCAACCTGAGGCCCCGAGCACTGCCGACTCGTCGGCGTCGACGATGCCGGTCGGGACTTGGTGTTAGATTGCCAGAGCCGTTCGATATGTCAAACGACCGCAGCAGGCCCCTGGCCCCCAATCATGGGGCCTGGCGGGCTGCAAGGCAGTGGCGGCGCGGGTTTGGCTGGGGCGATGGTCAATAATACTTAACGACGCAGTCGACTCATTGCAGCGGCGCAATGTTCCAGCGGTTCCAGGGGTTACGTGTTGATGTTTGGCAGGTGACTTGACCGTATCACGTGGCCCTGCCAGCAGGCGTGGGTTAGTCTTCCGAGCTGTTGCGGTGCAGCACATCCCTCCATGATCAGAAGAAGGATATTTTGATGGCCATCCCTAGCAGCGAGCCCGTCACCCATGTTCCCTTTGCTGAGCTCAAAGCCCTGCTTGAGTCGATCTTCGAACGTCATGGCTGTACGCCGGCAGTTGCTCGGGTACTGGCCGCCAACTGTGCCAGCGCCGAGCGTGATGGCGCGCATAGCCATGGCGTGTTCCGCATGCCTGGCTACGTGTCGACCTTGGCCAGCGGTTGGGTGGATGGCAAGGCTACTCCCGAGGTCAGTGATCTGGCGGCCGGTTATATCAGTGTCGATGCACGGGGTGGTTTTGCGCAGCCCGCATTGGCGGCTGCCCGGGACGTGTTGGTGGCCAAGGCACGCGCCGCTGGGATCGCAGTGCTGGCCATCCACAATTCCCATCATTTCGCCGCATTGTGGCCGGATGTGGAGCCGTTCGCCGAACAGGGCCTGGTTGCCCTGAGCGTGGTCAACAGCATGACATGCGTCGTACCGCACGGTGCGCGCAAGCCGGTGTTCGGGACCAACCCGATCGCCTTCGCTGCGCCTTGCGAAGGGCATCCACCCATCGTGTTCGACATGGCCACCAGTGCGATGGCACATGGCGATGTGCAACTGGCTGCCCGTGCCGGGGAGCCCGTGGCCCTGGGGGTGGGCGTGGACGGTCAGGGCCAGGTGACTCAGGACCCGGCCAAGATCCTGGACGGCGGTGCTCTGCTTCCGTTCGGCGAGCACAAGGGCTCAGCCTTGTCGATGATGGTGGAATTGTTGGCGGCAGCACTCACGGGTGGGCATTTTTCGTGGGAGTTCGACTGGTCTGGCCATCCCGGGGCCAAGACGCCGTGGACCGGGCAGTTGCTGATCGTCATCGATCCACAGATCGCACAAGGGCAACGGTTCGCCCAGCGCAGCCGCCTGCTACTCGAGCAGATGGAGGCGGCCGGCGTCAGTCGCATGCCAGGTGCCCGGCGGCACCTGGAGCGTGAACGGGCGCAGCGCGAAGGGGTGGCAATCGGCATCAGTACCCTGCAGGCGCTGCGCGATCTGCTCATCTGATCGCCGCAGGGCAGGGTAGGCGGCCCTTACCCGATCATGCAGGGTTGCATATACCCCTTGCACGATAGTTGGTGCCCATTCTCAGCCAGTACGGGTATGCTCTTGGCTGCCTTTTTGACTCGTCCTGATCCCAAGGAGCTGCACGCTGTGTTCAAACATGTCGAAGCCTACGCCGGCGACCCGATCCTCTCGTTGATGGAAACCTTCAAGGCCGATCCACGCGCCGACAAGGTCAACCTGAGCATCGGCCTTTACTACGACGAAGCCGGAGTAGTGCCGCAGCTCGCTGCAGTGGATGCAGTGGAAAAGCGCATCGCAGGTCAGGATCACGATGCTTCGCTGTACCTGCCCATGGAAGGCCTTGCCAGCTACCGTCAGGCCATCCAGGCCTTGCTGTTCGGGGCCGACCACCCGGCGGTTGCCGACGGTCGCGTGGCAACGGTGCAGACCGTCGGTGGTTCCGGAGCCCTGAAGGTCGGTGCCGACTTCCTGAAACGTTATTTCCCGCAGGCGCAAGTCTGGGTCAGCAACCCCACCTGGGACAACCATCGCGCCATCTTCGAGGGTGCGGGCTTCACGGTGAACACCTACCCGTACTTCGACCAGGCCACCCGTGGCGTGGACTTCGAAGGTATGCTTGCCACGTTGCACACCTTGCCTGCCAACAGTGTAGTGCTGCTGCACCCCTGCTGCCACAACCCGACAGGTGCCGATCTGGACCAGGGCCAGTGGCAGCAGGTGGTGGAGGTGGTCAAGGCCCGTCAGTTGATCGCCTTCCTGGACATCGCCTACCAAGGCTTTGCTCAAGGGCTGGTCGAAGACGTGTTCGCCATCCGCGAAATGGCCAGCGCAGGCGTGCCGTGCCTGGTCAGCAACTCGTTCTCCAAGATCTTCTCCCTGTATGGGGAGCGTGTGGGCGGCCTGTCGGTGGTCTGCGACGATGCGGCCACGGCGCAGAGCGTGCTTGGCCAACTCAAGGCCACCGTGCGCCGTAACTATTCCAGCCCACCCAACTTCGGTGCCCAACTGGTCGCAGGCGTGCTCAACGATCCCGTCCTCAATGCCCAGTGGGCTGCGGAAGTGGAAGTCATGCGCACTCGCATTCTGGACATGCGCCAAGCGCTAGTCGATGCGCTGGGCGTGTTGCTGCCGGGGCGTGATTTCCAGTTCCTGCTGCGTCAGCGGGGCATGTTCAGTTACACAGGCTTCAGCGTGGAGCAGGTGCGCCGCTTGCGAGATGAGTTTGGCGTCTACCTGATCGACAGTGGGCGCGTGTGCATGTCAGGCCTGCGGCCGGCAAACCTGCAGCGTGTTGCCGAGGCATTCGCGGCTGTGCATCAGTAAGCGCCCACGCTTAACGTTATGCAACGACGATGGCCGAGGCCGCCCTGCGGCTTCGGCCATCGTCATTCTTTATTCGTGTCCTGCCCGCAAGGACGCCTGTGCCAGTCAAGACCTTCTGCACGCCGAGCGTGCTGAGCAGCCCGGCTGCACCTACCGCTTGTACAGACAAGTGCAACCGCCCCTCCGAAAAAGGCTTCGCAAGTGCAACCTTTCCGTGCACAATCGCGCCCCTCTTTTTCCGGTTGAGTAGGGCGCAGCCAACGCTTCGTCATTCTCAGCCTGTTGCAGTCTTGCGAGTGGAGCGTCACCCGGATGAATGAGCAGGCCTCAAGCGTAGAACAGCGTTACGAAGAAACGACCGCCGGTACCCTCGGCAAATGGTCCCGTCAGGACACCACCTGGATGCTCGGCCTGTTTGGCACCGCCATTGGCGCAGGTACGCTTTTCCTGCCGATCAATGCCGGGCTTGGCGGGTTCTGGCCATTGCTGGTGCTGGCGGCGCTGGCTTTCCCGATGACGTACTACGCCCACCGCGGGTTGACCCGGTTCGTGCTCTCGGGGCGCGAAGGGGCAGACATCACCGACGTGGTCGAACAACACTTCGGCATCAAGGCAGGCGCCGTGATCACGGTCCTGTACTTCTTCGCCATCTTCCCCATCCTGCTCATTTACAGCGTGGCCCTGACTAATACGGTCAGCAGTTTCATGGAGCACCAGTTGCACATGGCGCCTCCACCCCGTGCACTGCTGTCGTTCGTGCTGATCCTGGGCCTGCTTGCAATCGTACGCTGCGGCGAACAGGCCACCGTCAAGGTCATGAGCCTGTTGGTCTATCCGTTCATCGTGGCCCTGGCGCTGCTGGGCCTGTACCTGGTTCCGCACTGGACCGGCGGCATTCTCGACAGCGTCCACACCGTGCCCAGCGGTTCGGCCTTCCTGCACACGGTATGGCTGGCCATCCCGGTGATGGTGTTCTCGTTCAACCATTCACCCATCATCTCGGCCTTCGCGGTCGACCAGAAACGCCGCTATGGCGATCATGCAGACGCCCGCAGCGGCCAGATTCTGGCGCGTGCGCACCTGCTGATGGTGGCCATGGTGCTGTTCTTCGTCTTCAGTTGCGTGCTGACCCTCGACAGCACGCAGTTGGCCGAAGCCAAGGCGCAGAACCTGTCGATCCTGTCGTACCTGGCCAACCATTTCAGCAACCCGACCATCGCCTTCGCCGCGCCCTTGATCGCCTTCGTCGCCATCGCCAAGTCATTCCTGGGCCACTACATCGGCGCCAGCGAGGGTCTCAAGGGCATCATCGCCAAGACCGGCGCGCGCCCGGGTGCCAAGGCCCTGGACCGCGTGGTGGCGGCGCTGATGCTGGTGGTGTGCTGGATCGTTGCCACGCTCAACCCCAGCATCCTGGGCATGATCGAGTCTCTCGGCGGCCCGATCATCGCGGTATTGCTGTTCCTGATGCCCATGTATGCCATCCGCCGCGTGCCGGCAATGCGCAAGTACAGCGGGGCGCTGTCGAACGTGTTCGTCACCGTGATCGGCCTGGTCGCCCTGACTTCGGTCGTCTACGGCCTGTTGGCTTAAGCGCCCAGCTGCAGGCCCGCCCCGGTGCTCGGTACGTGCGCCGGGGCGGGCCAATGCTTCACCGCCAACAAATTCACGTTGCCCCATAGGCACATGCTGGCCTTCATGGTTAACTCTTGATCCTTTTCCCAACCCAAGATCAAGGATTTTGTCATGGCTCAAGTGACTCTCAAAGGCAACCCCGTCCAAGTCAATGGCTCGCTGCCACAGGTCGGTGCTCAGGCGCCGGCGTTCTCCCTGGTAGGCGAGGGGCTGGCCGACAAGTCGCTCAATGACTTCGCCGGCAAGCGCAAGGTGCTGAACATCTTCCCAAGTGTCGATACGCCTACCTGCGCCACGTCTGTGCGCAAGTTCAATGCCCAGGCCAACGAGCTGGCCAACACCGTCGTACTGTGCGTTTCCGCCGACCTGCCATTCGCCCAGGCTCGCTTCTGCGGTGCCGAAGGCCTGGAAAACGTCAAGAACCTCTCCACCTTGCGTGGCCGTGAGTTCCTTGAGCAGTACGGTGTTGCCATCGCCGACGGCCCATTGGCAGGCCTGGCTGCCCGCGCCGTCGTGGTACTGGACGAGCACGACAAGGTGCTGCACAGCGAGCTGGTCGCTGAAATCGCCGACGAGCCCAACTACGACGCCGCCCTTGCCGCGTTGAAGTGACGGCGCCGGGCAGGGATCGAACCTTCCTCCTGCCCATTGCTCCAAGCTATACCCTGTAACGGCCCGGAACGCTTTTCCGGGCCGTTTTCGTTTAAAGTTCAGGGTCTTGGCAACGTCAGGCAAAGGTAAACCTCTGGTAAAGGCGCTTTGCTTGGCTGTCGACAGTGCTTATCGTTCACCCTCCTGAATCGTCAATCCGAACAAGGTTCGTTCAACCCATGCAAGCGCCTACATCCCGTTCTCCCCGTCGCTGGCTCGTTATGCTGCTGATCGTGCTGCTGGTTGCAGTGCTGGCCTGGTGGCTATGGCCTGCCACGCCAGCCACCGACCAGGCTGCTGGGGGGCAGGGTGGCAAGAGCGGGCGGCCCGGTTTCGGAGGGTCTACCGACCCTGTCCCGGTCAGGGTGGAACCTGCACGGGTGGGCGACTTCCCGCTTTACTACAAGGCGCTTGGCACCGTGACCGCGACCAATACCGTGAATGTGCGCAGCCGTGTAGGGGGGGAGTTGGTCAAGGTGCACTTCAAGGAAGGCCAGCAAGTAAAGGCCGGTGACCTGCTTGCTGAAATCGACCCACGTGCCTACCGTATTGCCCTGCAGCAGGCCGAGGGCACCCTGGCCCAGAACCAGGCGCAACTGAAGAATGCCCAGGTCGACGTCGCTCGCTACAAAGGGCTGTACGCCGAGGACAGTATCGCCAAGCAAACCCTGGACACTGCGCAGGCGCAGGTGGCGCAATTCCAGGGGCTGGTCAAGACCAACCAGGCGCAGGTCAACGATGCGCGCCTGAACCTCGAATTCACCCAGATTCGCGCGCCCATCAGCGGCCGTGTCGGCCTGCGCCAGCTCGACCTGGGCAATTTGGTGGCCGCCAACGACACCACCGCCCTGGTGGTGATCACCCAGACAGAGCCGATCAACGTGGCGTTCACACTGCCAGAAACCGAACTGGGCACCGTTCTTGAGCGCTATCGCACCGGGGCCAGCCTGCCCGTGGAGGCGTGGGATCGAGGCGACAGCAAGCTGCAGGCCACTGGCGTGCTGGGCAGTATCGACAACCAGATCGACACTGCCACTGGCACCCTCAAGTTCAAGGGCCGCTTCGAGAACAAGGACCTGGCCCTGTTCCCCAACCAGTTCGTAAACGTGCGCCTGCTTGCCGATACGCTCAAGCAGGTGGTGCTGGCGCCAGCCGCCGCCATCCAGTTCGGGAACGACGGGACGTTCGCCTACGTGGTCAACGGCGAAAATACCGTCAACGTGCGCAAGCTGAAAGTCGGCCCCAGCGACGGTGAGAACAGCGTGATCCTCGAAGGCCTGGCGGCCGGTGATCGCCTGGTGCTCGAAGGCACCGACCGTCTGCGCGAAGGCACCAAGGTGGACGTGGTCGATGACAGCTCCCAGGTGCCCACCACGCCCGGCCAGCATTTGCAGGGCCAAGAAAGCAGTGCCCCGGGCCAGGCCGACAGCACCGCAGGCAAGGCGGGCGCATGAACCTCTCGCGCCTGTTCATCCTGCGGCCAGTCGCAACGACCTTGACCATGCTGGCCTTGGTACTGGCCGGTCTGATTGCCTACCGCATGCTGCCTGTCGCCGCGCTGCCGCAGGTGGATTACCCCACGATTCGGGTCATGACCCTGTATCCCGGTGCAAGCCCCCAGGTCATGACCAGTGCCGTTACCGCGCCACTCGAACGTCAGTTCGGCCAGATGCCCGGCCTTGAACAGATGGCGTCGACCAGTTCCGGTGGCGCGTCGGTGCTGACCCTGCGCTTCAACCTGGACATGAACATGGATGTGGCCGAGCAGCAGGTGCAGGCTGCAATCAACGCCGCCAGCAACCTGCTGCCCAGCGATCTTCCGGCGCCTCCTGTCTACAACAAGGTCAACCCGGCCGATACGCCAGTGCTGACGCTCGCCATCTCCAGCAAGACCATGCCGCTGCCCAAGCTCAACGACCTGGTCGACACCCGCGTGGCACAGAAGCTGGCGCAGACCAGCGGGGTGGGCATGGTCAGCATCGCCGGGGGCCAGCGCCAGGCCGTGCGCATCAAGGTCAACGTGGATGCGCTGGCAGCCAACGGGCTCAACCTGGAGGATGTCCGCACACTCATCGGGGCCTCCAACGTCAATCAGCCAAAAGGCAATTTCGATGGTCCTACCCGCGTCTCGATGCTCGACGCCAATGACCAGCTGCGCTCGCCCGAGGAATACGCCAACCTCATCCTGGCCTACAACAACGGCGCTCCGCTGCGTTTGAAGGATGTGGCGGAAATCGTCGACGGCGCGGAAAACGAGCGGCTGGCGGCCTGGGCCAACCAGAACCATGCCGTGCTCCTGAACATCCAGCGTCAGCCAGGTGCCAACGTCATCGAGGTGGTGGACCGCATCAAGGACATGCTGCCCTCGATCACCGACAACCTGCCCGCGGGCCTGGACGTGTCCGTGCTCACTGACCGTACCCAGACCATCCGTGCCGCCGTGCGCGACGTTCAGCATGAACTGCTGATCGCCATCGCCCTGGTGGTGATGGTCACCTTCCTGTTCCTGCGGCGGTTCAGCGCCACGATCATTCCTTCGATTGCCGTGCCGCTGTCATTGGTCGGTACCTTCGCCGTCATGTACCTGGCAGGGTTTTCCATCAACAACCTCACCCTGATGGCGCTGACCATCGCCACCGGTTTCGTGGTGGACGATGCGATCGTGATGCTGGAGAACATTTCCCGGCACATCGAGGAGGGCGAAACGCCTATGCAGGCGGCGCTCAAAGGCGCCAGGCAGATTGGCTTTACCTTGATCTCGCTGACCTTCTCGCTGATCGCCGTGCTGATCCCGCTGTTGTTCATGGCCGATGTGGTAGGGCGCCTGTTCCGGGAGTTCGCCATCACCCTGGCGGTGGCCATCCTGATTTCCCTGGTGGTCTCGCTGACCCTCACGCCGATGATGTGTGCCCGCCTGCTAAAGCGTGAACCCACCCCTGACGAGCAAGGCCGCTTCTACCGCGCCAGCGGCGCCTGGATCGACTGGCTGATCAAGCACTACGCCAGCGCCCTGCAATGGGTACTCAAGCGCCAGCCCCTGACCCTGCTGGTGGCGGTGGCTAGCCTGGCGTTGACGGTACTGCTGTACATGGTGGTGCCCAAGGGGTTCTTCCCGGTCCAGGACACGGGCGTCATTCAGGGTATCTCCGAAGCGCCCCAGTCCACCTCGTTTGCGGCCATGAGCGAGCGCCAGCAGGCCCTGAGCCGCGTTATTCTGCAAGACCCTGCCGTGCAGAGCCTCTCATCCTACATTGGCGTGGACGGCGACAACGCCACGCTCAACAGCGGCCGCATGCTCATCAACCTCAAGCCTCATGGCGAGCGCGATGTCACTGCAACCGATGTCATCAAGCGCCTGCAACCCCAGCTCGACAAGCTGGTGGGCATCCGCCTGTTCATGCAGCCGGTGCAGGATTTGAGCATCGAGGACCGGGTCAGCCGCACGCAGTACCAGTTCACGCTGTCATCGCCCGATGCCGAGCTGCTGGGGCAGTGGAGTGGCAAGCTGGTCCAGGCCCTGAACCTGCGCCCCGAGCTTGCCGATGTGGCCAGTGACCTGCAGGAGAATGGCTTGCAGGTGTACCTGGTGATCGACCGGGACATGGCCAGTCGGCTAGGCATCAGCGTATCGCAGATCACCAACGCGCTTTACGATGCCTTCGGCCAAAGGCAGATATCGACCATCTATACCCAGGCCAGCCAATACCGGGTGGTGCTGCAATCGCGAGACGCGGCCGTGATCGGGCCCCAGGCACTGGAGTCGATCCACGTCAAGGCCAGTGATGGCGGGCAAGTGCGACTGTCCGCGCTGGCGCGCATCGAGCAGCGCCAGGCGCAGCTGGCCATTTCCCACATCGGTCAGTTCCCGGCGGTCACCTTGTCATTCAACTTGGGGCAGGGCGCGTCGCTGGGCAAGGCCGTGCAAGTGATTGAGCAGGTTCAGCAGGACATCGGCATGCCGTTGGGTATCCAGACCCGTTTCCAGGGCGCGGCGCAGGCGTTCCAGGCATCGCTGTCCAGCACCTTGCTGCTGATTCTCGCGGCGGTGGTGACCATGTACATCGTGCTGGGTGTGCTCTATGAGAGCTATATCCATCCGGTAACCATCCTCTCGACGCTGCCTTCGGCTGCCGTGGGTGCGTTGCTGGCGCTACTGATCAGTGGCAATGACCTGGGCATGATCGCCATCATCGGCATCATCCTGTTGATCGGCATCGTCAAGAAAAACGCCATCATGATGATCGACTTCGCGCTCGAAGCCGAGCGTCACCAAGGCATGAGTCCGCGCGATGCCATCTACCAGGCCGCGCTGCTGCGATTCCGACCGATCCTCATGACCACGCTGGCGGCCCTGTTCGGTGCAGTGCCGTTGATGCTGGCCACCGGGTCCGGCGCCGAACTGCGCCAACCCCTGGGCCTGGTGATGGTGGGCGGGCTGCTGGTGAGCCAGGTGCTGACACTGTTCACCACGCCGGTCATATACCTGTATTTCGACCGGTTGGGCCGTCGCTTCGGCAAGCGCGACCTGGCGCAGGAGCCGGTATGAGTACGTGCAGCGCGTTCCTAAGGGCGGCCCGATGAACCTGTCGGCGCCATTCATCCGCAGGCCCGTGGCAACCATGCTGTTGAGCTTGGCGATCATGCTGCTGGGCGCGGTCAGCTTCGGTCTGTTGCCGGTCTCGCCGCTGCCGCAGATGGATTTCCCGGTGATCGTGGTGTCGGCCAACCTGCCGGGCGCAAGCCCCGAGGTCATGGCCTCGACCGTGGCAACGCCGCTCGAGCGCAAGCTGGGCAGCATCGCCGGCGTCACCACATTGACCAGCAGCTCCAACCAGGGCTCCACGCGGGTCATCATTGGTTTTGAGCTTGGCCGCGACATCGACGGCGCTGCGCGCGAGGTGCAGGCCGCAATCAATGCCACCCGCAACCTGCTGCCCAGCGGCATGCGCAGCATGCCGACCTACAAGAAGATCAACCCGTCGCAGGCACCGGTCATGGTCCTGTCGCTGACCTCAAGTGTGCTGCAGAAAGGGCAGCTGTACGATTTGGCCGACACCATCCTGTCCCAAAGCCTGGCCCAGGTGCCTGGCGTGGGTGAGGTGCAGATCGGGGGCAGTTCGCTGCCGGCCGTGCGCATTTCGGTCGAGCCGCAATTGTTGAACCAGTACGGCCTGGCGCTGGATGAGGTGCGTACCGCCGTGGCCAACGCCAACCAGCGCCGGCCCATGGGCTTTGTCGAGGATGCCGAGCGCAATTGGCAGGTGCGGGCCAACGATCAGTTGGAAAGCGCCAAGGACTACGGGCCGATCGTGATTCGCCAGGAGAATGGCACGATTCTTCGGTTATCGGACGTGGCAACCATCACCGATGGGGTCGAAAACCGCTACAACAGTGGTTTTTTCAATGACCAGAGCGCGGTGTTGCTGGTCGTGAACCGGCAGGCAGGTGCCAACATCATTGCCACGGTGGACCAGATCAAGGCGCAGTTGCCTGCACTGCAATCGCTGCTCCCGGCAAGCGTCGAGCTAAACGTGGCCATGGACCGTTCGCCGGTGATCAAGGCCACGCTAAAGGAGGCAGAGCATACCCTGCTGATCGCCGTGGTACTGGTGATCCTGGTGGTCTACCTGTTCCTCGGCAGCCTGCGTGCTTCACTGATTCCAAGCCTTGCGGTGCCGGTGTCGCTGGTCGGCACGTTCGCGGTCATGTATCTGTGCGGCTTCTCGCTCAACAACCTGTCGCTGATGGCGCTGATCCTGGCGACGGGACTGGTGGTGGACGATGCCATCGTTGTGCTGGAGAACATCTCCCGGCATATCGAGGACGGGCAGCCACCCATGAAAGCGGCGTTCCTGGGCGCCAAGGAAGTCGGCTTTACCCTCTTGTCGATGAACGTGTCACTGGTGGCCGTGTTCGTGTCGATCCTGTTCATGGGCGGCATCGTGCGCAGTTTGTTCCAGGAATTTTCCATCACCCTGGCGGCCGCCATCATGGTTTCGCTGCTGGTGTCGCTGACCCTCACCCCCATGCTGTGCGCCCGCTGGCTGACTGCGCACCAGGCCGAGCAGACTCGCCTGCAACGCTGGAGCGATGCCGTGCACCGGCGCATGGTTGCCGCGTATGACCGCAGCCTGGGTTGGGCGCTGCGGCATCGGCGCCTGACCCTGATCAGCCTGCTGGTGACCATTGCAGTCAACGTGGCGCTATACATCGTGGTGCCCAAAACGCTGATGCCCCAGCAGGATACCGGCCAGCTCATGGGTTTCATTCGCGGTGACGACGGCCTGTCGTTCAGCGTGATGCAGCCGAAGATGGAAATCTACCGGCGCGCCTTGCTGGCAGACCCTGCCGTGCAGAGCGTTGCAGGCTTCATCGGCGGCAACAGCGGCACCAACAACGCCATGGTTCTGGTCAGGCTCAAGCCCATCGGCGAACGCAAGCTCGATGCCCAGAAGGTCATCGAACGCCTGCGCAAGGAAATGCCCAAGGTGCCAGGCGGGCGGCTGTTCCTGATGGCCGATCAGGACCTGCAGCTAGGCGGCGGCGGGCGCGATCAGTCGTCCTCGCAGTACCTGTATACTTTGCAGAGCGGCGACCTGGCAGCTTTGCGCCAATGGTTCCCCAAAGTCGTCGCGGCCATGCGCGCCTTGCCCGAGCTGACCGCCATCGACGCACGCGACGGGGCGGGCACCCAGCAGGTGACACTGGTGGTGGACCGTGATCAGGCCAAGCGTCTGGGCATCGACATGCAGATGGTCACCACCGTGCTGAACAACGCCTACAGCCAACGGCAGATCTCCACCATCTACGACAGCCTCAACCAATATCAGGTCGTGCTGGAGATCAACCCGAAATACGCCTGGGACCCCAGTACGCTGGAGCAGGTGCAGGTGATTACCGCCGAGGGCGCGCGGGTGCCGCTGTCGACCATCGCGCACTACGAGAATAGCCTGGCCAACGACCGGGTCAGCCACGAAGACCAGTTCGCCTCCGAGGACATCGCCTTCGACGTCGCCGAAGGCTACAGCACCGACCAGGCGCTGGCGGCGGTCGAGCGTGCCGTGGCCAAGCTCGGCCTACCGGAAGGGGTGATCGCCAAGCTGGGCGGCACCGCCGATGCCTTCACCAAGACCGCGCAGGGGCAGCCTTTCATGATTCTGGGCGCACTGGTGCTTGTGTACCTGGTACTCGGGATCCTGTACGAGAGCTACATCCACCCCCTGACCATCTTGTCCACGCTGCCCTCGGCCGGCGTTGGTGCCTTGTTGGCGCTGTATGTGACCGGTGGCGAATTCAGCCTGATTTCCCTGCTGGGGCTATTCCTGTTGATCGGGGTCGTGAAGAAAAACGCCATCTTGATGATCGACCTGGCCCTGCAACTTGAACGCCACCAGGGGCTCTCGCCCGAGGAATCCATTCGGCGCGCGTGCCTGCTGCGCTTGCGCCCGATCCTGATGACGACGCTGGCGGCCATTCTCGGCGCCTTGCCCCTGCTGCTGAGCCAGGCAGAAGGGGCGGAGATGCGTCAGCCGCTGGGGCTGACCATCATCGGCGGCCTGGTTTTCAGCCAGGTCCTGACCCTCTACACAACGCCTGTGGTCTACCTGTATCTGGACCGCTTGCGTCACCGCTACAACCGTTGGCGC
Organism: Pseudomonas sp. URMO17WK12:I9; assembly: GCF_900230165.1. Classification (NCBI taxonomy): domain Bacteria; kingdom Pseudomonadati; phylum Pseudomonadota; class Gammaproteobacteria; order Pseudomonadales; family Pseudomonadaceae; genus Pseudomonas; species Pseudomonas sp. URMO17WK12:I9. The sequence continues at coordinate 102,322 of NZ_OCMQ01000007.1, forward strand.
GGCGTGCGCACCGACGCGGCCTTGGAAAACCCGCTATGACTTTTGCCCAGACTCCGCTTCATCGTGCCCTGCAAGTGCTCAGCCGTGTTCGCGGCTCGCGTTTGCTGGGGGCTGCCTTGGGGGCCGCCTTGCTCAGCGCCTGTACACTGGCCCCGGATTACCACCGCCCGGAAATGGCCGGCACGGCGCAATTCAAGCATGCCGAAGGCTGGACGCAGGCCACGCCTTCTGACGCCATCGCCCGCGGTGCCTGGTGGGAGATCTACGGCGACGCGCAACTCAACGCACTGGTCGAGGAGCTCAACCGCAACAACCAGAGTGTGGCGCAAGCCGAGGCTCAGTATCGTCAGGCCCAGGCGCTGGTGCGCAGTAGCCGCGCCGGGCTGTTTCCAAGCCTTGACCTGAGCGTGGCCAAGAACAGGTCAGCCCAGGGCACCGGCAGTTCCAGCTCAAGCCTGTCCAATAACAGCAGCGGCATTCGTGACACCTACAACGCCCAGTTGGGCGTGAGCTGGGAAATCGACTTGTGGGGCAAGTTGCGCGAGACGCTCAATGCCAACCAGGCCAGTGCCCAGGCCAGCCTGGCCGACCTTGCCGCCATGCGCTTGAGCCAGCAGTCGGAGCTGGTGCAGAACTACCTGCAACTGCGCGTCATCGATGAGCAGAAACGCTTGCTGCAAGCCACCGTGGCCGCGTACGAGCGATCGCTGCGGATGAACCAGAATCAATACCGCGCGGGCATCGCCGGCCCCGATGCCGTGGCCCAAGCGCGCACCCAGCTCAAAAGCACCGAGGCTGACCTGATCGACCTGATCTGGCAGCGCGCTCAATTCGAGAACGCCATTGCCGTGTTGCTGGGCAAGACGCCTGCGCAATTTGCCCTGGCCGACAGCCAGGCTATTCCTGCATTGCCACAAATCCCGGTGGCTCTGCCGTCGCAACTGCTCGAGCGCCGACCCGACATCGCCGCTGCCGAGCGCAACGTGATGGCCGCCAACGCCAATATCGGCGTGTCACGTGCGGCTTATTTCCCAGATCTCAGCCTGAGCCTTAATGGCGGTTATTCGAGCAGCAGCTTCAACAACTGGATCGAGTTGCCCAACCGCTACTGGTCGGTTGGCCCACAGCTTGCGCTCACCCTGTTCGATGCCGGCAGGCGCAGCGCCGAGGTGGACCGTACCGTTGCCGTATACGACCAGACGGTCGCCCAGTACCGCCAGACCGTGCTCGATGGGTTCAAGGAAGTCGAGAACCTGCTGGTGCAACTGAAGGTGTACGGGGACGAAGCCGTGGTGCGCCAGGAAGCCCTGGAGGCAGCCCGCGAATCGCTGCGGCTTACGGAAAATCAGTACAAGGCCGGCTTGATCGGCTATCTGGATGTGGTCAATGTGCAAGCCACCGCCCTGAGCAACGAACGCAGTGTGCTCAACCTGTTGCAGGGACGCTTGGTCGCCAGTGTCCAATTGGTGGCAGCGCTGGGCGGTGGCTGGGATGCCCGTGGGGCTTTCGCCGACCAGGATTGATGTGCAGCCCATGGCACATGTCGACGCACCTACCTGCTGTCGACATGGCCATTTGACATGTCGAAACACCGTGCGTTTTACCAAAGCTTGAGTACAATGGTCGGCCTTTCGTGCCTACCTCTGCCAGCCCCTGGTACTTCGCAAAATGCTGACCGCTAGCTACTCCTCTTCGCTGGTGCTGATTTCCCTGTGCGTGGCCATCCTTGCGTCCTACACGGCGCTGGACCTTGCCGGGCGCATTGCCACCGCCAGAGGGTATGCCGCCTCGCTATGGATGATCGGCGGGGCGCTGGCCATGGGGACCGGCATATGGTCGATGCATTTTGTCGGCATGCTCGCCTTGCAGCTGCCTGTCGAGCTGGGCTATGACCTCACGTTGACGGCATGTTCGCTGTTGATCGCGGTGCTGTCCTCGGGCTTCGCCCTGTGGCTGGTCAGCCAGCCCAGCTTGCCCTTCCTGCAGCTTGCCCTCGGCGCGCTCATCATGGGAGCCGGAATCGCCAGCATGCATTACACCGGCATGGCAGCGCTGCGCATGACACTCGGGATCGACTATGACCCGAGCCTGTTCATGGCCTCGCTGCTGATCGCGGTGGGCGCCTCGGCTGCGGCGCTGTGGACCGCGTTCCGGCTGCGCCGGCAGACCCCCTACGTGCGTCAGATACGTGGGCTGGCAGCGGTGCTCATGGGGATCGCCATCGTTGGCATGCACTACACCGGTATGGCGGCCGCTGGTTTTCCCCAGGGCAGTTTCTGTGGCGCGCTGCCCGATGGCCTGGAAGGGGACGGCCTGGTATCGCTTGTCCTGATCACGACCTTTGCCGTGTTGCTCGTGGCCTTGCTGACCTCCGTACTGGACGCGCGCCTCGAAGCTCGCACGGCGGCGTTGGCCAGGTCTTTGACCCTGGCCAACCAGGAGCTGACTCAGCTGGCATTGCACGACACGCTTACAGGGTTGCCCAATCGCAGTCTGCTGGCTGACCGCATAGAACTGGCCATCTCGAAGGTCGCTGAGCAGGGGGGGTGCTTTGCGCTGATGTTCATTGATCTGGATGGGTTCAAGCCGGTCAACGACGCCTTTGGCCATCATGCTGGGGACCTGCTGCTCAAGGCTGTGGCGACGCGATTGCGGGGTCACCTGCACAGTCAGGACACGCTGGCGCGCATCGGCGGGGACGAGTTCGTGCTGTTGGTCGAGTTACAGGACCCGAGCGATGCCATGAACGTTGCCATCAAACAGGTGAATCTGGTCTCGCGGCCTTTCAGAGTGGCCGAGCATGATCTGCAGCTTTCAGCGAGCCTGGGTATCGTCCTGTATCCCGGCAACGGCCAGGATCAGCACGAGCTGCTGCGCAACGCCGACGCTGCCATGTATCACGCCAAGCGGGTCGGCAAGAATGGCTACAGCTTCTTCGACGCCTCGATGAACAGCAACGCCCGTCAGCAGCTGCAGTTGTTGCAGGACTTGCGCCTGGCAGTGGCAGCCGGTCAATTCCGTCTGCATTACCAACCCAAGTTCGACGCCAAGCGGTGTCAACCGATCGGCGCCGAGGCGTTGCTGCGTTGGGAGCATCCTCAGCACGGGCTTTTGGCCCCAGACCGTTTCATCGGCCTGGCGGAAAAGACCGGCCTGATCATCCCCATCGGTGACTGGGTATTGGACGAGGCGTGTCGCCAGATGCGCCTGTGGCTGGATGAGGGTATCGAGGGCTGGCGGATCGCGGTCAATCTGTCGGCCATCCAGTTTTGCCACGCGGGCCTGCTCGATAGCGTGGCGCGTGCCCTCGAACGTCACGCACTGCCCGCCAACTGCCTGACGTTAGAAATCACCGAAACCACGGCGATGTCCGACGTGGAGGTGAGCCTGACCGTACTCCAGCAGCTCTCGGACATGGGCGTGGACCTATCGATTGACGACTTTGGTACAGGTTATTCCAGCCTGATGTACCTCAAGCGCTTGCCAGCCAACGAGCTGAAGATCGACCGAGGGTTCGTGCGCGAGCTGGAAGATGAGGGCGAGGATGCGGCCATCGTGTCGGCCATCGTTGCCCTGGGCCGCGCACTGGGGTTGCGAATCGTCGCAGAAGGCGTCGAGACCTCCAGTCAGCAAGCCTTCCTGACGCGGTTAGGCTGCGATTCGCTTCAGGGCTACTTGCTCGGTCGACCCGTGCCGGCCGAGCAGTTGCGGGGGTCGAACTCGACCCTGGGTTAACTGGCGTTGCGCAGCAAAGGAGGGGGTTGGAAGGCATCGAGTTCGGTTTCGACCGCTTCGATGATGCGCTCTACATCGCTGGCAGCCATGATGGCTGTGCAGGGGATGCCTGCTATGGCCAGCAAGGTTTCGCCCGTGCTTCGATCGAACAGCCGCGCCACCATGCTGCGCGGTGCATCCATGTTGGCTTCGAAACCCAACGGATGGAAGTGCCAGCGCATGACTTGACAGGCGTTGGGGAAGGTCATCTTGTTCATCCGAGCCTCCTTGTACGTGACTGAAAGCTGGTGAAGGGCGGCCGCGCACCGTGGCTGCCGGGAATGTAACCATAGCATCTGGCTGACGTGATTCTCGCTTGCAAATGTGACAAATGTTGCAGGGCATGACCTGCATCACAGCGCTATGGGAATCTGAAGCCGGTTAAGGCGCATCCTCATGATTTTGCCCGTCCGGCGGGCACACGCCCACCGCATCGAGCCAATCCAAACGCTGAACCTCGGAAGCCGGGTTCAGGGTGGGGATACGAGATAAGCCTATAGAACGTATAAAGCCGAGCATGGCGTGAGTTCATGAAACCTGACCGACGGGTGATTCACCCAAGCAACCCAGCCGCGATATTGATGGTAAAGCCAAGAATGGCGGTGTTGAACACGAACCCCACCAGCGAGTGGGCCAATACCACGCGCCGCATCGCGCTACCGGCTACCCCCACGTCGGATGTCTGGACGGCCACGCTGATGGTGAACGAGACGTAGTGAAAGTCCCAGTAGTCTGGCTGGGTTTCGCCATCGGCGAAGCGTAAAGGCGGCGCCGTGGCCTTCACTGCATAGAACAGCCGTGCATAGTGAAGGCTGAAGATGCAGCCAATCAGCAGCCAGGAGCCTGCGACGGTGAACCCGGTGTACAGGTAGTGAGCCGTCAATGCACTGCCCTGCAGCCCGCGGCTGGACACCAGTTGCAGCGTCACGGCGACCAGGCTGGCGATCGCTGCGACGCAGACGGTCAGCAGCACCAGGCCCGCGTTTTCGTCTTCGCTGTGGGCCACCTTGCGAACCTTTGCAGGGCTTGCGGTGCAGCTGAGCCAGAGTACCAGCATCAGGTACAACCAGACGCCAATGTTCCAGCCTGCCAGCAGGCGTTGCACAGGGTCGCTGACAGGGATCAGCCAGGCGCTCAGCAACCCTGCGCCTGTGGCCAGGCTCAATCGAGGGTGAGTGCGCGTCAGACGATAGAAAGCCATGGTGCCTCACAGCAATGGTGTGCTCGACAAGGCTTCTGACCGCATGGCTTGAGCCAAGATCCACATAAGGCAGGGGCTCGATATCATCCCGTGGCAGGGACGGGGGGTCTGCATCAAATTATCATCGAGCGATACCCGGGGTTTCTTTCGTGCCCTGCATCGCGCGCACTTGCAACTCTCAGTACACTGCACGCTCTAACCCCCCACATTTCGCTGAACTCGAGGTTAATGCATGACGCTCAGTCCTTTGGCAGGCAAGCCGGCTCCAGCCAGCGTGCTGGTCGATATTCCCCGCCTGCTCACGGCCTACTATACCGGCCGGCCGGACGCTGGCGTGGCGAGCCAGCGGGTCGCCTTCGGCACATCGGGGCACCGGGGTACTTCGCTTGAGTTGAGCTTCAACGAATACCATGTACTGGCCATCACCCAGGCCATCTGCCTGTACCGCCAGGAAAAGGGCATCGATGGCCCCCTGTTCGTCGGTGCCGACACCCACGCGCTGTCAGCACCTGCAGCAGCGAGTGCGTTGGAAGTGCTGGCTGCCAACGGCGTGCAGGTGATGTTGTCCAAGGACGACGAGTACACCCCGACACCGGCAGTGTCTCATGCCATCCTCTGCTACAACCGTGGGCGCCAGGACGGCCTGGCCGACGGGGTTGTCATCACGCCCTCGCACAACCCGCCGCAAAGTGGCGGCTTCAAGTACAACCCGCCCAACGGCGGCCCGGCCGACAGCGACGTCACCAAGTGGATCGAAGCCAAGGCCAACGAGTTGCTGGCGGCCGGGCTGGCGGGGGTCAAGCGTATCGACCACGCCCAGGCGCTGCAGGCCCCTACCACCCATCGTCACGACTACGTCAGCCACTACGTGGCAGACCTGGAAAACGTCATCGACTTCGAGATCATCCGTGCGGCCAAGCTGCGCTTGGGTGTGGACCCGCTGGGTGGGGCAGGGGTGCGCTACTGGTCGGCCATTGCCCAGCATTATCAACTGGACCTGGAAGTGGTAAACACCGAGGTCGACCCGACGTTCCGTTTCATGAGCGTCGACTGGGATGGCCAGATTCGCATGGACCCTTCGTCACCCTACGCCATGCAGGGCTTGATCGGCCTGCGCGAGCGTTTCGACGTGGCCTTTGCCTGCGATCCGGACCATGATCGCCATGGCATCGTCACCCCCGACGGCTTGCTGCAACCTAACAACTACCTGGCCGTGGCCATCGACTACCTGTACCGCAACCGTCCCCAGTGGCGTAGCGACGCAGCCGTCGGCAAGACGGTCGTGTCCAGCGGCCTGATCGATCGCGTAACCCAACGGCTGGGCCGCGAGCTGTACGAAGTACCCGTAGGCTTCAAGTTCTTCGCCCAAGGCCTGTTCGATGGCACGCTGGGCTTTGGTGGCGAAGAAAGTGCGGGCGCCTCGTTCCTGCGCCGCGACGGCTCGGTATGGGCAACCGACAAAGATGGCCTCATCCCGGCCTTGCTGGCTGCGGAAATGACCGCCCGGACGGGACGTAACCCAAGCCAGGCGTATGCCGAGCTGACCCAGGCCCTGGGCAAGCCGTTCGCTACCCGCGTGGAAGCCAAGGCCGATGCCCGCCAGAAAGGGTTGTTGAGCAAGCTTGCGCCCGAGCAAGTGACCTCCACCGAGCTTGCTGGAGAGCCAATCCTGCAGATCCTGAGCCACGCGCCAGGGAATGGGCAGGCCATCGGTGGTCTGAAGGTCATCACCGCCAATGGCTGGTTCGCAGCCCGGCCATCCGGCACCGAGGACATCTACAAGATCTACGCGGAGAGTTTCGTCGACGAAGCCCACTTGCAACGTCTGGTACAGGAAGCCCAGGTACTGGTGGATGCGGCCATTGCGTAAGCAGTGATAAAGGGCTTGGCCCTGTGGTGAGATGTAAATTAGAATTAATCCTATTTACATCATCGCAGGGACTTGTCCATGTTCGAAGCCGCGCCGCCGCCCTCGCAAAGCTTCCCCGACCTCTACCGGGAGCACCGTGGCTGGCTCGAGGGCTGGCTACGACGGCGCATGGGCAATGCCTGGGATGCGGCCGACCTGAGTCAGGATACCTTCCTTCGCGTGATGGCCAGCGCCCAGCCGTTGACCGACATCCGCGAACCACGCGCCTACCTGTTGACAGTTGGCAAGCGACTGCTGAGCAACCTGCACCAACGCCGCAGCCTTGAAAAAGCCTACCTTGAGGCCCTGGCCCACCTGCCCGAACAGCACGCACCTTCGCCCGAGCAGCGCTGGTTGTTGCTCGAAACGCTGCAGGCACTCGATGAATTGCTGGGCGGTTTGAAGCCAGTCGTGCGCAAGGCTTTTCTGCTGAGCCAGCTCGAAGGACTGAGCTACGCCGACATCGCCAGCCGGCTTGGTGTTTGCGAGCGGTCGGTCAAGCGCTACATGGCGCACGCTTACGAGCACTGCCTGCTGGCCGAACTCCTGTGAGCGCGCCTGAGCACCTGCGGGAAGCTTTGCGCGAGGCCGCGCAATGGTTGGCGCTCATCGATTCAGGCGATACCCGTGAGACGGACCTGGCCGGGCTTGAGCAGTGGCGCAGCCAAAGCGCTGTGCATGAGACTGCCTGGCAGCAGGCGCTGCGCTTGCGCGAGCGCTTCACCGGTTTGCCTGCCAGTCTGGCCATGGCCACGCTGGACCGTCCGGACCAGAGCCGGCGTACCGCCCTTGGGCAAATGCTCGGTTTGGCAGCGCTGATGCCCATGGCTTGGTGGATGAGCCACGAACTGCCCCTTGAGGCCTGGACTGCCGACCTGCGCACGGATGTAGGTGAGCGTCGAGTGGTGACGTTCAATGACGGCACCACGGTGCAATTGAACACCGACAGCGCTGTCGACCTGGACACCGTAAATCACAAGGTGTGGTTGCGACGCGGCGAAATTTCAGTCACCACGCCTGGCCTTCAACCCCTGACCATCCAGGTGCCTTCAGGCCAGGTGTCGCTGGGTGGTGCGACCCTTGGCCCTGGACAGGTGTGCGTCCGCCTGATCGAATCAGGGTGTCAGGTTGCAGTAGTCCAGGGCAGGGCAGACGTGCAGCCCTCAGGGGGTAATCGCCTGCGCCTCAACGCCGGTCAGCAGGCCGACCTTGTGGCGTCAGGTATTCGAAATGTCGGTATCTTCGAGGCATGGCGACTGGGATGGCGTGATGGCGTGTTGCGCCTGGACGATCAGCGGCTAGCCGACCTGCTGGTGGAGTTGAGCCGCTATCGCCCAGGTGTGCTGCGCTGGGATCCGGCGTTGGACAGGCTGCGGGTGACCGGCACCTTCCGACTGGATGACACCGACCAGGTATTGACGCTGCTCGCGGCAAGCCTGCCGGTGCAGGTGGTAGCCCGTACCCGCTACTGGATCACGCTGGTGCCGCGAGCAACGACTGCCTGAAGCTCGAACCCGCCAAGTTCACCCCGAACGCTGCGTTGCGACGCATTGCACGTGATATCAACGAGAAGCTGTCCCCTTTTCCGGACTCGCCTGTCATTACCCCTAGAACACCATAAAGGGGAGCTTTATAGATGCCTGCAGTAAAGTCCATCCACCTGCGCCCATGGGTGCGGGCAGCACGCCCATTGTTCGCCATCAGCCTGCTGCTCGGCACGCCCGCTTGGGCCGATGAGCCAGCCCGGCGCACCTACCAAGTGCCAGCGGCGAGCCTGGGGGCGGCATTGACCCGCTTCGCCGATCAAGCAGGGGTCAGCTTGTCGCTGGACCCAGCGCTGGTCAAGGGCCTGCGCAGCGAAGGGCTGACCGGGCAATACAGCGTCGATGAAGGCTTCACGCAGTTACTGCGCGGCAGCGGTCTGCAATGGGTAGCCGTGGGCCAAGATGCTTTCACTCTCGTGCCGTCGCCCCAGCAAAGTGGCCCGCTGGAAATAGCCCCTACCAGCATCGTCGGTGGCCTACCGGCGACCGACGAGGCACCCCCTTATGCAGGCGGGCAGGTCGCCCGCCAAGGCGCGCAGGGCTTGCTGGGTGCGCGCGATTTCATGGAAACGCCGTTCAGCATCACCAGTTACACCAGCGACCTCGTGAAGAACCAACAGGCCCGCACCCTGAGCGAACTGGTCGCCAGCGACCCTTCGGTTCGTGCCACCAACCCGGCCGGTGGGCGTTTCGAGCAGTTCACCATTCGCGGTTTCAGCTTGTATAACAGTGATGTGTCCTACAACGGCCTCTATGGCTTGCTACCTACCTATTCGATCGATATGGAGATGGCCGAACGGGTCGACATCATCAAGGGCCCCAGCCAGTTGATCAACGGCATTGCGCCACGGGGTAGCGTCGGCGGCGGCATCAACGTCCAACCCAAACGCGCTGGCGACACGCCGATCACCGAGTTCACCGGCAGCTACGCCTCGGCGGGCCAGGTAGGCGGGGCCGTTGACGTAGGGCGAAGGTTCGGTGAACAGCAGCAGTTCGGCATGCGTCTGAACGCGGTGAAACAGTCTGGCGATACCGAATGGGACCACCAGCAAGTGGACCGCGAAATGGCCGTACTGGGGCTGGATTTTCGCGGCGAGCGCCTGCGGCTTTCGACCGACCTTGGGCATACCGAGCGTGACACCGATGCCCCTCAGGAGCGTGTGCTGGTAGGGGCAAGCGCCCAGGTACCGCGTGCTGGCGATGTGCACCGCAACTACGCCCAGGCGTGGAGCAAGGCGCGCACCAACGATACCTTCGGGGCAGTGCATGCCGAATATGACCTCAGCGATTCTGTGCTGGCCTATGGCGCAGTGGGTGCCCGGGAGAGCCGACACGATTTCCTGCGCCATAACGTCTCTGTGATCAACAATGCTGGCGACTTCACCATCCAGCCCCGCGATTTCAGCAGGGATGAATCGGTACGCACTGCCTTGGCGGGCTTGAGGACCTGGTTGCACACCGGGCCCGTCAGCCACGAGATCAACCTGGCTGCCACGTACTACTACATGGACTTCACCAATGGGGGTGCCCGTTACGCCGCCTCACCCGGCAACCTCTATCATCCGACGGCGACGCCCACGCCAGGTACCCCGACGCGGCTCGATTCGAAGGATTACACCGAGAACCGTTTCTCTGGGCTGGCGTTGTCCGACACCCTCGGCTTCTTTGATGACCGATTGCTGTTGACCCTGGGGCTGCGCTGGCAGCGGGTGCAGGTGGACGATTGGAGTGATGGGGTCAAAGGCGACACGGCGTATGACGAGAAGAAGGTGTCGCCCTCCGGTGGTGTGCTGTACAAGGTAACGGAGGAGCTGTCGGTGTATGCCAACTACATGGAAGGCTTGAGCCAAGGCAAGATCGCACCGTCCACCTCGATCAACGAGGATCAGATTTTCCCGCCTTTCACCAGCCGCCAGGTGGAAGTGGGTGCCAAGTATGACCTGGGCAACGTGGCGTTCACGGCCAGCGCCTTCAGAATCCGTCAGCCTGCCTATGAAACCAACCCCGGCTCCCGGGTCTTCGGCGCCAATGGCAAGCGCAACAACCGGGGTGTGGAGCTGACCGTGTTCGGTGAACCCACGAAAGGGGTGCGTGTGCTGGGCGGGGTGATGTACATCGACAGTGAGCTGACCGATACCGTGAGGGGGGCCTACGATGGCAACCGTGCGCCCGCAACGCCCGCGTACAACGTCAACCTGGGGGCCGAATGGGATGTGCCGGTGGTCCAGGGGCTGACCCTGACGGCGCGCGGGACGCACTCGAGCTCCCAGTACCTGGACCAGAACAACAGCAAGAAGATCGACGGCTGGGAACGCTATGACCTGGGGGCACGGTACGCCTTCAAGCTGGACGACACGCAGGTGACCCTGCGCGCCAGCGTCGAAAACGTGCTCGACGACCGTTACTGGAGCTCAGCAGGCGCGCCGGATGACGCCGAACCGGGGCTTACCTTGTCGACGCCACGCACTTACCTGCTGTCTGCCACGCTGGGTTTCTGATCCGGCCAGCCTGAAGCCCGGGGCCAACACTGCGGGTGTCGGGTGTCGCCGGTTCAACCAGGCGCTATTGCGGCGAGCCGAACAGGGCCGTCCAATAGATGCCGGCATCGCTCTTCGGGTCTACGGCATAGGCTGCGCCGAGGTCCCGGAAGTCGGCGCTCATCAGGACTGCGCAGTGGCCTGGGCTGTCCAGCCAGCCTTGAACCACCTTGTGCGGCGTGTCGCGCCCGGCGGCGATGTTCTCGCCAATCTGCTGGTACAGATAACCGGCAAGCTCGGCCCGATCACCTGGGGTGCGGCCTTCTTTGTCGATGTGATCGAAGAAGTTCTGGTTGGCCATGGCCCGCGTGTGGCCGGCTGCCACTCCGGCCAGCACGGTGTTCCAGCCAAGTGCAGGTGCGGCGGCGTAGGGTTGGCCGCCGCACTGGCGGGGCTGCTGACGCGCGGCGTTGATTTCCTGGAGCATCTTTTGCCCTTCCGCCTGCCAGTCGCCCAAGCGACCAGAGAGCAGGGGGCGCGCCAGCACAATGCGCCAATCCCGACCTTCCTGGCTGACGCCGATGTCGACGAACTGAGGATCGAGCACCACCTGGCAGAAGCTTTCTTCAATGGCGTGCATGGCAGCGGGTGCATCTCGGGGGCCAGACAGGCTGATCGCCTGTACGTTGACCATGGGGTAACCGGCGCGGGTCATGGCCTGCTGAAGGTCACGAGTGCCTTCGGGAGACAGTGCCAGGCGTGTGTCGCTGTTGAGCGGCGGCAGTTCGAGCGAGCCTTGCTCGCCACAGGGCTGCGCCTGGCTGCGGTAGACGTTGATGGCCGCTATCAACTGTGCTTCTTCGCCCGTGACAGCCAGTGCCTGGGAGGAAACGATCAGCCCAAGCGTGAAGGCAGCGACAGATGACAGGACGCGCATATGGTTCTCCCTGAGGCTGGCAGCGGCGAGTAGGCGCTGCCTATCCTACACAAGCCCGATGGTTTTGACCCGAGCTGTGCAACGCATTGAAAACGCCTGCAGTCATTGTCGGTCGTAAGGGAGAGTAGACCGCAGGCTGGGCAAAAAGTGCGGCGGCGTGCAGGCCAGGTGTAGTGGGCAATGCTGGGTGTGCGTGGACCGGACTTGCACTCGGCATGATATCGGCCATGCATGATGTTGTGCAGCTGTCAGCCCAACAACAGTGAAAGGACCAGAGGAAGCGTGGCCGCCGCCGCCACCGTCTGTACCGCAATGATGGTCGCCATCAGAGGCGCGTTGCCGCCCATTTGCCTGGCCATGACGTAGGACGACGATGCCGTTGGCAGCGCCTGGAAAATCACCGCCACTACAGCGGCCTGGCCACTGAGGCCGAGCAGGCGGCAGAGCCCCCATGTCGTCACCGGCATCACCAGGAACTTGAAGACACAGGCCGCTATCAATGGCTGGGCCTGATCACCGAGACGTGCACCACCCAGGGCCGCACCGACGCACAGCAACCCCAGCGGCAACGCGGCATGCCCTAGCGCGCCAAGGGTAGGCTCGATGCCAGCCGGCAGGCCCAGCCCCGTCACCCGTAACAGCATGCCCCCCGCACACCCTAGAATCAGTGGGTTGGCAAGGATCGCCCGCAGCACCGTCAGCGGCGAGCTGTGCCGGGCGCTGAAGCGCGCGAACACCAGCACGCAGAGCAGATTGACCAGTGGCACGATGGCTGCGTTGGCCACTGCTGCCAATGCGATGCCCGCGCTGCCGTAGATGCCCGCGGCCAAGGTCGCGCCGATGTAGTTGTTGAACCGGATGCCACCCTGAAACAGCGACGTGAAGTCGGTGCCGTCGTGCTGGCGCATGCCCTGATAAAGCACCAACAGCAACGCCCCGGACAGGGTCGAAAGCATCAGCACCGCGACCATGGCCAGCACCGGCACCCCGTCCAGGTTGGCAGTGGCCAGGCCATGGAGGAACAACGAGGGCAGCAGCACGTAGTAGCTCAGGCGCTCGGCTCCCGGCCAGAAGCTGTCCGAGACGAAGCCACGCACCCGCAGCAGTGTGCCCAGGGCGATCAACAGGATGATGGGGAGCAGGGTGGTCAACAGCACATGCAGCATGGAGGCAGATCCGTGGCCGGGTACGTTGCACAGAGTACCGGCCGGACACTTGCTTTGCCATGCCCGTCCTACCGCCCTGGCTATGGCCTTTCAACGCCGTCCACGCCCATACGCCTGGCTGATACGGTCGATGACCATGGCCAGTGCCACGATGGCCAGCCCGGCCTCGACGCCTTGACCAACGTTCAGCGTCTGGATGCCTGCAAGCACATCTTCGCCAAGCCCTCGCGCCCCAATCATCGAGGCGACCACGACCATCGACAGGGCCATCATGACCGACTGGTTGAGCCCGGCCATGATGCTGGGCAGCGCCAGGGGCAGTGCGATGCGCCTGAGCCGCTGGGCACGGGTCGCGCCAAGGCCTTGGGCGGCTTTGAGCAACGACGGGTCTATCTGACTCAACCCAAGTTCAGTGAGTCGCACCAACGGTGGCAGGGCATAGATCAAGGTCGCGAAAACCGCAGGCACCTTGCCCAGACCGAAGAGCATCAACACGGGAATCAGGTAGACGAAAGCGGGTAGGGTCTGCATCACGTCGAGCACTGGCATTACCAGGCGCCTTGCCAACGGTCGAGCGGCCAGCACGACGCCCAACGGTATGCCAACCAGCACGCACAACCCGGTACTGACCAGCACCAGCGCCAGGGTCTGCAGCAGTTTGTCCCATAACCCCAGCATACCGATGACCGCCAGCAGCCCTACCAGGACACAGCTGCGCAGCAGGCTTCGGCAAGCATGCCAGGCCAGCGCACCGACCGCCGCCAGCAGTAGCCACCACGGCATGAGCCGCAGCAGGTTTTCAAGGCCAACGAGCACTTGCAGCAACTGGTCGGAGACGCTGCGCAGGTGGTCCCCATAATGGAGTACCAACCAGTCGACCATGCGGTTGACCTGATCGGCGAAGGAAAACTGCAAAGCCTGGGGGAAACCATTGCTCACAGACCGCCCTCGACCTTGGTGGCCACCTGCTCGGGAAGCCAAGCCTTCCACACGTGCGGGTGCTGGCGCATGAACGCCAAGGCGGCGTCACGGGGTGGGGTACGTTTTTCGCTCATCTGCGCCAATGCCTGGTTGAGCGTGTCGATAGGCAGATCCACCCGTTCGAATACCTGGACCACGTCCGGGTATTGCTCACGAAAGGCTTTGGACACGCCAACCGAGAGTTTCGCCGGCAGCGAACTGCTGCCTTTTGGGGCTGGGTTGGCAGGGTCGGTCAAGGTCGCCCAGGCCTGGGCATCGAATGCAGGTTCCTGTAGCCGCACGAGCTTGTAGCGGCCCATGAGCGGGGTAGGGTTCCAGTAGTAGAAAAGCACCGGTTGGCCCCGGCGAATGGCCGACCCGATCTCCGCATCCATCGCGGCCCCGGAACCTGTGCGGAAGTTGGTGTACAGTTGGTCCAGCCCATAGGCCTTGAGCTTTTGGCTGTTCACGGTCTCGGACGTCCAGCCACTGGGGCTGTTCAGGAAACGGCCTTTGTCGGGTGATTCGGGGTCGCGAAACACCGCAGCGTAGCGCTTGAGATCCTCGACGCTGCGCAGTTCAGGCGCCAAGGCCTTGAGCTTGCGCGACGCATCGCCTTCGATGACATACGCCGGCACCCACCAGCCTTCTTCGGCATGCTTGACCGTGTCGCCCAGCGCAAACACCTGACCTGCCTGCTCGGCCTTGACCCAGGCAGGGCTGCGACCGGCCCATTCTTCGGCGATCACTTGCAGGTCGTTGCGGGCCAGGGCGACTTCCAGGCTGACCGTGCTACCAGGCAATGTCTCGGTGGCGTAGCCGTACCCACGCTCGACGATCACGCGCAGGAGTTCGGTGGTGAAGGCACCGCTTTCCCAGGTAAGGGCGCCAAAGCGGATGGGTGGCTTCTGATCGGCAGCGCTAGCGCTGTCGGCAGCGGCCAGGCCCAGGGCGAACAGCACCCCGAGCAGCAGCGATGAACCTCTTTTCATGCCTGACCTCGTCGTCTACGGCCCTTCGGGAATGGGGCAAGTGTAGACGACGCAGCACAGGGGGCAGACTCAGACGCGGAACTGGTCCATCAATGCCTGCTGCTGGTTGGCCAAGGCATTGAGCGACTGACTGACCCGCGCCGATTCGTTGGCCTGGCCTGACAGCGACTCGGTGACATCGCGAATGGTCGCCACGTTACTGTTGATCTCCTCGGCCACCGCGCTTTGCTCCTCGGCTGCCGAGGCGATCTGCAGGTTCATGTCGGTGATGACCGTCACCGCCTGGCCAATGCGCTGCAAGGCGGTCACGGCCTGGCCGACCTGCTGCACGCCGCTTTGGGCCTGACGATGGCTGTTGTCCATTGCGCCCACCACTTCACGGGTACCGTCCTGCAAGGCCTCGATGACCTGGCGGGTTTCTTCGACCGACTCCTGGGTGCGCTGGGCCAGGTTGCGAACCTCATCGGCGACCACCGCAAAGCCGCGCCCGGCCTCACCGGCTCGGGCTGCCTCGATGGCGGCGTTGAGCGCCAGCAAGTTAGTCTGCTCGGCAATCGAGCGGATGACTTCCAGTACGGAGCCGATTTTTTCGCTGTTCTGCGACAGGCCCTGCACCTCGGCCATGGCCGTGCTCATGTCGGCGGCCAGCGAATCGATGCTGTGGGTAGTGCGATCGATCACCGCCAACCCTTCGCGCGTTGCCTGGTCGGCGTCGCGGGCCGCCTGCGCGGCTTGCGCTGCGCTGCGGGCGACATCCTGGGCGGTCGCGCTCATCTCGTGCGAGGCGGTGGCTACCTGGTCCACCTGGCGGTATTGCTGCTCCATGCCGGCGCTGGTCTGGGTGGCGATGGCCGAGGACTGATCGGCCGTCGAGCGGGCGGCCTGTACCGACTGTTTCACCTCGGCGATGGTGGGCTGGAGTTTGTCCAGGAAGCGGTTGAACCAGCCCGCGAGTTCACCCAGTTCATCTTGCTTGTCGTAGGTCAAGCGGCGGGTCAGGTCACCTTCGCCACTGGCGATGTCCTTGAGCATGGCCGCCACGCCCAGTATCGGGCGAGTAACGCCCCGGGCCATCAGCCACACCATCAGCAGGCCAAAAATGGCTGCTGCCAGGCCTAGGCCCAGTTCGAGCAGGGTACCGCTGGTGTTGAGGGCGTCCAGTTCCTGCTTCAGGGCCTCGGCGGGCCCGGTCAGGGCGTTTTCGGGGACGTCCAGCAACACGCCCCATGGCTTGGCGTCCGGGATCGGGCGGAAGGCCGCGAGCACTTTCAGGCGTTGGCGGTCATTGATGATGGTCATCTTGCCGTCGGCCATCTTGGCCACAAGCTCCGCACCTTTGGTCGTGTCGATCTGATCGAAACGCTGGGAGAGCTTGCTGGCATCGGCACTGTAGCCTGCCAGCAAGCCCACCGGGCTGAGGATGCCGACGGTGGTGCGGCCTTCGTAGAGACTGCGGCTGGCCTGTTCGCTCAGGGCCTGCAGGCTGTTGAGGTTGATGTCCACCGACAGGGTTGCGATCGCCTTGCCGTCCACCACCAGCGGGAAGACGATGCTGGTCATCAGCACCTGCTGGCCATCGATGGCATAGAAGTAGGGTTCGACCACGCAGACCTTGCCCGATGTACGCGGGCATACCCACCAGGTGTTGGCAGGTTGGCCGCTGGGCCCGATGGACGTGTCGGCCATGTCGCGCTCGGGCAGGGCCATCGAGGTGAGCTGGCCCACGTGCGGTTGCGACCAGTACAGGGCGAAGCGCCCGGTTTCGTTGCTGCCGAGCTCAGCCTGGCCGGCGAACAGGCTGTCCTTGCTGTCCAGCGCATTGGGCTCGAACACCAGTGACAGGCCCAGCAGATCGGGGTTGGCCTGGAGCGCGGCGCGCACCTGCCGGGTCATGTCCTCGCGCAGGTCGAACGCATCGAGAAAGCGCTTTTCGGCCTGTTCGCGCAGGAACAGTACCTGCCTGGAAAAGCCCGCACCGTACTGGTAAGCATCCATGAATTGGCGGCGGATGTTCAGGGCCTGCACCTCGCCCTGGGATTCGATGCGCGACTGGGCCGATTCGGTCAGCATCTGCATGCTGCTGGCCTTGACCAGGTCCGAGCTGTGGTCCATCCGGTACAGGGACAAACCGATGAGCAGGGTGACGATGCCGGCCAGGCACAGGCCGGCCAGCAATGTGATTTTCCATTGGATGGAAAGTTGTCGCAGAGGCATGGGGCAGATCCCTTTTTATGACAAGTAAGGGTTAGGGCACGGGCGAGGCGGTTTCCAGCCCCAGGTGGGTATCGGCTCCTACAGACTTTTCTTTATTCAAACATTCAATTTAATCCGCCGGTTGCGGGCAATCCGCCGTTGCCTGGCAGTTTTGACATCTGCCGTGCACTGCGTCAGAGTGCGCGCTTTTTTGTTCCCAGTGAGGTAAGCCCCCCATGAATGCAGTGATTGCCGCGGTCGGCATCATGCTGATACTGAGCCTGTCCCGCGTGCACGTGGTCATCGCCCTGATCGTCGGTGCCCTGGCAGGTGGGCTGGTCGGCGGCCTGGGTGTGCAAGGCACACTTGAAGCTTTCAATGGTGGGCTCGGCGGGGGGGCTACCGTGGCACTGTCCTATGCGTTGCTGGGTGCCTTTGCCGTGGCCATCGCCAAATCCGGCCTGGCGCATGCGTTGGCCGACCGGGCATTGGCCATGATCGACCGGCAAGGCCACGACCAAGGTGGCAGGGTCAAATGGTTGATGATCGGTTTGATGCTGGTGGTGGCCGTCTCGTCGCAAAACATTCTGCCCATCCATATCGCCTTCATTCCATTATTGGTGCCGCCGCTGCTCTATGTGCTGACCCGCCTGCGTATCGACCGGCGCCTGATCGCCTGCGTCATTACATTCGGCCTGATCACGCCCTACATTTTCCTGCCTGTGGGTTTCGGCAACATTTTCCTCAATCAGATTCTGCTGGCCAACGTGGCGCGTGCAGGGGTCGACATCACGGGTGTCAACGTTACCCACGCCATGGCCATTCCCGCCGCTGGTATGTTGGTGGGCTTGATAGTGGCGATGTTCGTCAGCTACCGAAAAAAACGCGACTACGACCTAGCGCGTATCGAGCAGGTCGAACAGGTGAGCGTGCGTTACAACCCGATGACGCTACTGGTGGCCGGCATTGCAATCGTCGCCGCGTTCGTCGTTCAGCTGCTGGTGGACTCGATGATCATCGGCGCGATGGTCGGCTTCTTGATTTTCTCGCTCTCAGGCATCGTCAAGTGGCGCGACACCGATGATCTGTTCACCGAAGGTATGAAGATGATGGCCATGATTGGTTTCATCATGATCACCGCCTCTGGCTTTGCAGACGTCATGAAAGCCACGGGTGATGTGCAAAGCCTGGTCGAAACCTCGGCGCATTGGATCAACCACAGCAAAGGGATAGGTGCCTTGCTGATGCTGCTGGTGGGCCTGCTGGTCACCATGGGCATTGGCTCGTCGTTTTCCACCGTACCGATTCTGGCTGCGATTTTCGTACCGCTGTGCGTCCAGCTCGGCTTCGACCCTTTGGCGACCGTGTGTATCGTCGGTACGGCAGGCGCGTTGGGTGACGCAGGCTCGCCAGCATCGGATTCCACCCTGGGTCCGACTTCCGGGCTCAATGTGGACGGGCAGCACCATCACATCTGGGACACGGTGGTGCCGACGTTCATCCACTACAACCTGCCGCTGTTGGCCTTCGGGTGGTTGGCGGCGATGACGCTCTAACAGCAGGGCACTCAGCGCTTGGCGGGCGGCGGCGAAATACGGTTGAGCACCGTGCTGCCGTCGTTGCTGCGGGTCAGGTAGACCGGCAGCACCTTGGGCAGGTTGTTCACCAACTGGCCTACTTCCCGGGTGTTGTAGATGCCGCTGATACGAATCTGACCGGTACCGACATCGGCAAGCCTCAGTGGCTTGTCGAGGTAGCGGTTTATGGCCGGCAGTGCCTGTTCGAGGGTCAAGTTGTCGAGCACCAGTTTGCCGCTGCGCCAGGCCAGGGCGTCGGCGAAGTTGCTGTTTTCCAGCAACTGGGGCTCATAGTCGCCCTTGCGGTAGGTGGCCTGCATACCGGGGCCAAGCCGATAGCCCGCATTGCCCTCGCTGGATACCAGCACCGATCCTTCGACCAGGGTCACTTTGACCCTGTCCTGGTATTTCCAGACATTGAAGCGGGTACCTGTCACGCGGGTCTGGCCATTGCCTGCGCGGACCACGAAGGGGTGCGAGCTGTCGTGGTGGACCGTGAAGAAGGCTTCGCCACGCTTGAGCGTGACACGGCGCTGGTGCTTGAAGTTGAGGTAGGTCAGGTCGGTGTTCAGGTTGAGCTGCACCGTACTGCCGTCACTCAACTGCACGGTCTGCATGTGGTCCGTCGTCTCGACGTGCTGGTAGCGGTTGGGAACCCAGCCTTGCTCCCAGCCGATCCACCCCACCAGCGGCAGAGCCGCCAACGCGATGACGGCAGCGTAAGCCTGAGCGCGCCACCTGCGACCGCTGCGCCGCACGGGGGCAGGGTGCCCATTCGCTTGAACGGGACGCGGCAGCAAGTCGGCCGTGTACCAGATATCCAGCATGGCCTGGTATTCCTCGGCATGACGCGGATCGGCTGCCAGCCACTGGGCAAAAGCCTCACGCTCGGCAGTGGTGCAATCGCCTTCATGCAGGCGCATGCACCAGTGCGCAGCGGCGTCGGCCATGCTGTCATCGGTGTGGATAGTCGGGCGGTCTTGGTTCATCGCGGCTCCAGGTTTTGCGCATTCTAACGTTCCACCACCGCGTCGAGAAACACGGAAAGCCGCCAAACCCTTTCATTTCCCGGCCTTTTCCGGCAAAAGCCTTCAGATTTTTCGCTTTTGAGAACGCTTCGCGCCATGAATAAAGGCGCTCGTGTCACGTACATAGCAAGCTAATTAAGTCTTTGACATTCACTGCCTAGGCAGTAATATTTACACACACTTGTTCGAGCAATCATTCATGCCCCATTTCTCGCCAGACAATTTCGAGACGTGCGCCATCGGCATGCTGTTGGGCCGCGCGGCGCTTCTGAAGGATCGGATCCTCGACTGGCACCTGGAGTCCGAGGGCGTTACTGCCGCGCAGTTCAAGGTGTTGATCATCGTGACGCAGTACCAGGTCGATACCCCGGCGGAGGTCTGCCGCTACCTGGGCCTGGACAGCGGATCGATGACGCGCATGCTCGATCGCCTTGAGCAAAAGGACCTGCTGGTGCGTACCCGTTGCCCGACGGACCGCCGCGTGGTGCGCCTGGCGTTGACGGCCGATGGCCAGCGGCTGGCCGACCGTTTGCCCGAGATCGGAGCTGCCGCCATGAACGAGCTGTGTGGCGCCCTGGCGGCCGATGAGCTCAAAGACTTGGAGCGTCTGTTGGCCAAGGTACTGCTTGGCGCTGGCGATCCGCTGACGATCCGTCGCTTCGGTGATCGTTGAACCCCGTTTCCTTTATTCCAAGGTATTGTCATGGCTACTTCCTCAGACACCCCTGCACCTACCGAGGCACCCACCTCCTCGCGCAAGCGCAAGCTCTGGCTGATTGGCCTGTTGGTGCTGCTGATCCTCGGTGGGCTAGGCACTTGGGCCTGGTACAGCCTGGTTGGGCGTTGGTACGAGAGCACTGATGACGCCTACGTCAACGGCAACGTGGTCGAAATCACGCCGTTGGTGACCGGGACGGTGACCAGCATTGGCGCCGACGATGGCGACCTGGTGCATGCCGGCCAGGTCTTGCTGCAGTTCGACCCGGCCGACAGCCAAGTGGCCCTGCAATCGGCTCAGGCCAACCTTGCGCGTACGGTAAGGCAGGTGCGCGGTCTGTACAGCAACGTCGATTCGCTCAAGGCTCAGTTGCAGACGCGTCAGGCTGAATTGCGCAAGGCCCAGCAGGACTTCAACCGGCGCAAGGTGCTGGCCGAAAGCGGCGCTATCGCCGGCGAAGAGCTTTCCCATGCGCGCGATGACCTGAGTGTTGCCCAGGCGGCGGTTAACAGTGCCCGCCAGCAACTGAGTACCAGTGCTGCTTTGGTCGATGACACCGTGGTGGCTTCGCACCCAGAGGTCATGGCCGCGGCGGCCGATCTGCGTCAGGCCTACCTGGCTCATGCGCGCACCACGCTGGTAGCGCCAGTGACCGGCTACGTTGCCAAGCGCAGCGTGCAGCTCGGGCAGCGCCTGCAACCCGGTACTGCCACCATGGCAGTGATTCCGCTTGACCAGGTGTGGATCGACGCCAACTTCAAGGAAACCCAGCTGCGCCAGATGCGCATCGGCCAACCGGTTGAGATCACTGCCGACCTGTATGGCAGCGATGTCTCCTACAGTGGCACGGTGGACAGCCTGGGTGCCGGCACCGGCAGCGCGTTCGCCTTGCTGCCTGCGCAGAACGCGACCGGCAACTGGATCAAGATCGTGCAGCGGGTGCCTGTGCGCATTCACTTGAACCCCGACCAGTTGAAGGACCATCCCTTGCGTATCGGCCTGTCCACGGTTGTGGATGTGGACTTGCACGACCAGAGTGGCCCGGCCCTGGCTCAGCAACCTGCGCAACAGGCGAGCTACACCACCGACGTCTACGATCGCCAGTTGGTCGAGGCGGACAAGCTGATCGAGCAACTGATCCGTGACAACAGCGCGCCTGGCAAGACGGCACAGCGATGAGCAATAACGCCGCCGCCCAGTTCACGCCGCCTAGCCTGCTGCTGACCACCATCGGCCTGTCGCTTGCCACGTTCATGCAGGTGCTGGACACCACCATTGCCAACGTGGCCTTGCCGACCATCTCGGGCAACCTGGGGGTCAGTTACGAGCAAGGGACTTGGGTGATCACCTCGTTCGCCGTGAGCAATGCCATCGCCTTGCCGCTAACAGGCTGGTTGAGCCGACGCTTTGGCGAGGTGAAGTTGTTCCTGTGGGCGACCTTGTTGTTCGTGCTGGCATCGTTCTTGTGCGGCATCGCCCAGTCGATGCCGGAGCTTGTGGGCTTTCGGGTATTGCAGGGGGTGGTAGCCGGTCCGTTGTATCCCATGACCCAGACCTTGCTGATTGCGGTCTATCCCCCTGCCAAGCGGGGGATGGCGCTCGCACTCCTGGCCATGGTGACGGTCGTGGCCCCTATCGCCGGGCCCATCCTGGGTGGGTGGATCACGGACAGTTACAGCTGGCCGTGGATTTTCTTCATCAACGTGCCCATCGGCCTGTTCGCCGCTGCGGTGGTGCGCCAGCAAATGCGCGATCGTCCGGTGGTCACCAGCCGACAGCCGATGGACTACATAGGGCTGCTGACGTTGATCGTTGGGGTAGGGGCCTTGCAGGTCGTGCTGGACAAAGGCAACGACCTTGATTGGTTCGAGTCCTCGTTCATCATCACCGGTACGCTGATATCCGTCGTGTTCCTGGCTGTATTCGTCATCTGGGAGCTGACCGACCGGCACCCGGTGGTGAACCTGCGGTTGTTCGCCCACCGCAATTTCCGCGTGGGAACCATCGTCCTGGTGGGTGGCTACGCAGGCTTCTTCGGCATCAACCTGATCCTGCCCCAGTGGCTGCAGACGCAGATGGGCTATACCGCCACCTGGGCAGGCTTGGCCGTGGCGCCTATCGGGATATTGCCGGTAATCATGTCGCCATTCGTGGGCAAGTACGCGCATCGCTTTGACTTGCGGATTCTGGCGGGGCTGGCGTTTCTGGCGATCGGTAGCAGTTGCTACATGCGTGCAGGGTTCACCAGCCAGGTGGATTTCCAGCATGTGGCATTGGTGCAGTTGTTCATGGGCATCGGGGTTGCGCTGTTCTTCATGCCCACATTGAGCATCTTGTTGTCCGACCTGCCGCCCCAGCAAATCGCCGATGGATCAGGCTTGGCGACGTTCCTGCGCACATTGGGGGGTAGCTTTGCGGCTTCGCTGACGACGTGGATCTGGATCCGCCGGGCTGACCAGCACCATGCTTACTTGAGTGAGCACATCAGCCAGTACGAGCCGGCGACACGGCATACGCTTGAGCAGATGGGCGGGGCGAACCTGCACAACTACGCGCAGTTGGAGCAGGTGCTCAACGGGCAGGCTTACATGATGTCGACGGTGGACTACTTCATGATGATGACGTGGGTGTTCGCAGGGCTGATTTTGTTGGTCTGGTTCGCGAAGCCGCCGTTTACGGCCAAGGCGGGGCCGGGGGGCGGGCATTGAGTTTGATTTGGGTTGCGTGACCGGTGTTTTGCTAAATACCGGAGCCCAGTAGGAGCGGTCTTGCCGGAGCGCCGGACCGACCTCGATGGGCTGCACAGCAGCCCTAAAGAGAATTTCATGGGGAGCCGATGTTTTTTGAGTCCGCGCTTCTGCTCTTCACTGCATCGTCATGGCTGATCATCACGGGGGCTTCACGGGGCCTACTCATTTGGGCAGTCGAAGTTTCTACTTCGGTCTTTAGCCGCCGAGTCGAGGTGCGTTTCTTCCTCTCCGGGCGTTTACCTGGGCGAACGGCCCAGAGGTAAGCGTTTTCGCGTAACCGCTCTTGAATGGCCGGTGGATAGTCATTGACGGTGGTCAATGGCGGAACGGGTTTCCCGGGCAAACCGGCTTCACGAATGATCTTGGGCCAGCGCGGTTTCCAGCACAGCATCAGGCTTAGCCAATGGCCGGTGCCGATGATCAGGAAGGCGGGCGAGATCAAGACCAGGCCGAGTTTGATGATTCGAGAGGATTTTCGAAAGTAGTGGGTCAGGCCTTCGAATTGAGGGGTAAAGGCTTGCCAGGGCCAGGGGAAGTGCGAGGTCATAGGTGGGCGGGGCAGGTCCTCCGGGCCCTCGTCCATGAAGCGGCGGATGAACTCCCACTCGGATTGCAGCTCCGTGAAGTTGTTGGCGGCTTTGCCTACGTGGGCGAGTTCTGGATGGAGGGCGCCGGCGAACGACGGTGGCCACATAAGCACCAAAGGTAGGCCTACACCACCGGCAGCAGCGTAATTTATATTCGAGCCGTTGGACGTGACTCCGTGCCAAGGAAGTGTGACGATGCCACCACAGTAAGTAGGACGGTGCAGGTGAACCTGTTGGGTACTACGATTGAATCGAATCAGCAAGTGGCGCGACGTAAACATTTCCAAGCGCGTGATACATAACCCATACTTTATATAAATTATGGAGATCAATATCATTAAGCTGCTGGTAAGAGTTGCTATGAAGATATGGGCTCCATACGGCTCCCCTTGATCGTTTCTAACTATGTCTACTAGTCGAATTAGAGACGTTGCTGACATGTATGCGAATGATGTAATCGTAGCTACTATGGTGGCCGAGATGATGCTGATGAGTCCGCGCTTGTTTTCCCACATGCCGTAGCGCATTTCCAGTATATGCTCGTTGCAAGCATAAACTGGTCCTCGGCTCTTGGGTGAGCTGCTGGCTGGATTTTTAGCGGCTGTGATCATCTCCTGATCGTCGTTTTCATAGACTGTCTTGAGTTTTATCTTTTTATGCTTTTTCTCAAAAGCATCGCGTTCTTCCTTGGGGTCAATATAGGAGAGCCATGTGAGCCATTCAAAAAAATACATTACGCTATCTCTCTGATTGCGCTAAATAAAGCTTCAAGTTCTTCCGTGTCTTTTTCGTAACCTTCGGTGGTTTTTTTAATGCGGAAGCAGCATTTACTGCACCACTTCTCTAACGCGCTTTCATCGAGTATCAGTAAGGCAACAGTACTGACTACCACGACGGTGCCGCCGATCAAGCCCAAACGGCTGAGCCAGAGCATAGCAGGCCTGTTCGCCGCAAGTCTTGCAGATAATCTTGATAACATTGCGTATGAGTTGCTTATGCGTGCAGTAGGATCAAGAATTGCTAGCCAATGGAAGAACGCACTCGCCTGTGAAAATGCTATACCCCCTTGCCCCACAAGTAAGGTGATGATGGCGCTTGCTCTAACGCTGTGAGCCGCTACTAACATATGTTTAGATCTTGCTTGTGCATCAATGGCATCGGAAAAGTTCCACTTAATACTTATAACCGCGCCCGCCGCCGCCAACCCCGCTCCCCACAATCGATACCGACCCAGGCTAACGTGCGCGCCTCGCGCAGTGGCGCTGTTCCCACCAACGCCTCTAATCGTCAGTTCAGTCCCCACCGCAAGCAGCTCCATCCCCGCAGCCGCACTTGTAAATGCAGCTGCAGTCACTTCGCTCCAGAAGCGTCGGTCCTTGTCATCCCGCCTGCCTTGTAACAACAGCAGCCCGGCCTCCAACAGCAGTAATCCGCTGGCGACCCGCAAACGATAGAACTGATTCCCGTGCACCCCGTGCAATGTCTCGGCATAAGCTTGATCAAGCCGGCGTACGATGGGCGCCGCGACGCGGCCGGGCGACGGCGTTTTACCGTTCAGCGCCTGCTCACTCAAGCGCAGTTCCACCGCTTGCTGACCCAGTGAGGCAATGAGGTAGGTGCTCAGGCGTCGGTACAGCAACCGATCAGCGCTGCCGGGCGCACCCGCTGACAGGCTCTGGTGCCCCAGCTGCCCAAGCCAGGCCAACGCGCCAGCAGTATTGATGGGGCTATGTTGCGCGAGCTGGTCCAGATGGCTGTCCAGCCGGCTGAAGTGTGCGGCGAGCTCCTTGGCTTGTTTAAGGGCCGTCTCCAGCTGAAGAAAAGGGTCGTTACCTGGCGCCAGTGCGTCCAGCGCTGTACGTGTTCGCGCAAGCGCCTCTGCAATCTCACGTTGGTTGAGGACAAACGAGCGCAGCGCAAGGTTGTCAGGGGTTATATCGTCGGCGCGCCACCATTGGGCGAGCAATGCTGCGCCTGCTGGCACGCCTTCGAGGCCTATCACGCATAGGCCCGTTTGATGTGCAAAGCACAAGCCATTGGTGAGGTCGCTCTCATCATAGTGGACAAGTGCGTCTACCAGTGCGGACGACTTCAACCACGTGAGGTGATCTGCCGCTCTGGACTCGGCGAGACGTTCTGCTTCGGCGCTCTGCGCCTCGAACGTCTCCAGGTGTCGATGCATACCTTGCAGGTTGACGAGTGGCAGGTAGCGGTCTTCGAAATGTTTGGCAAACTCGCCGTTCTCGGCAAGGATTTCGAGCTTCTGCCTCTCTTTTTCTACGTGTATTTCGAAGATGGCCTCTTTTTTCTGTTCCCAAAGTTCGGCCAGCCGCGACTGCGAACCCTGCATGACGTAGGCGAGACTGGCGCGTAGCGCCTTGTCATAATGACCGACCAACGCGGCAACCTTTCGCTCCGTGAATTGCTCATGCAGCTCGCTAAAGGCTTGAGCAACCAACACCTTCCGCTCGTTACTGGGGCCACCGTTCTCGGTGCTGGCTTCCAGCCAATTCCTGAGGTATTCCATGCCAGCGTTGCGCCAGGCATTGAGTTCCTGGGTAATGCCGATGGCGTCCTCCACCACCACGGCAACGCCCCGTGCTTCAGGTTTACTGCCCAAGGGACCCAGGGCTTGCCGTGCCGCCGCCAGCGAGCTGATGCTTGGTGTACTGAAGACCTGAGCGTCCAACAGCGTGCGCAATCTGTCGTTGGACTCTGCGGCAAAGTCGGCGACAAGGTTCGCTTCCTATTCGACAGGTACATTCATCGACCTAAGTGGCGGAAGATAACCGGCCGCCCGCATCATCAAACGCGCCTGTTCGAGCCAGCGTCATGGCCGGCCAGCAGCAGGGCCACCTGTTCGACCAGCGCGGTCAGTGCAAAGGGCTTGCACATCACTGCACCCCTACGCGACATGGCAACGCCCTGTTCATCGGCATAGCCAGTGATGTAGAGCAGGGCTGCCGAGTCGGGCAGGGCGGTTTCCAGCTGCTTGCCACTGACTCTGCCTGGCAAGCCGATGTCGGTGATCAACAGCGACGGCTGCAGGCCGGCCCTCAAAGCTTCCAAGGCCTGCGAGCCTTCTGCAAAGGCGCGCACCTCCATCCCTTGATCAATCAGCAGCTCCTCTATCACCAGACGCAACGTGTCTTCGTCCTCCACCAGCATGACCAGATGTTTGTCCTGCCGGGAGGGCCAGGATGGCGTTGGTACGTTGGCAATGCTCAGCGCGATCTGGCCTGTGTCCTTGGGTAGATAAAGGTCCACACACGTGCCTTGCCCCGGCGTGCTGGTGATCTTCACCTGACCGCCGGATTGACGAATGAAGCCATAGACCATGGGTAGCCCCAGTCCCGATCCCTGGCCAAGTGGCTTGGTGGTGAAAAACGGCTCCATGGCACGTTCTGCCACATCGCTGCTCATTCCCACGCCGGTGTCACTGATAGAAATCCTGACGTACTCGCCTACAGGCAAGTGAAGACGGTCGGCCAGCGAAGGCTGCACCCGCACGTCATTGTTGCGAATGTCCAGCATCCCGCCTAACGGCATGGCGTCGCGTGCATTGATGCACAGGTTGAGCAACGCGTTTTCCAGCTGGGAAGGGTCGACCTGGATAAGCCAGTGTCCAGGCGTGGTGTGGTCCTGGAACTCGATGCTGGCGTGCAACGAGCTCTTGATGAGATCGTGCATGCTGGTCACCAACGCATGGACGTCGACCGTCTGTGGGGTCAGTTTTTGTTGCCGGGCGAAGGTCAGCAGGCGTTGCACCAGGGTAGCCGCCCGCTTCGTATCCTGCCTGGCCAACCCGATGAGCCTGGCAACATCCGGATAGCGACCTTCGGTCTGCCGCTGAGCGGCAACCTCCAGCGCACCCATTATGCTGCCGAGCAAGTTGTTGAAGTCATGGGAAATCCCGCCAGTCAGCTGGCCGATGGCCTCCATTTTCTGGGACTGGCGCAGGGTTTCTTCCACTTGCTCAAGGCGCTGCTGCTCAGCGACGCGCTCGGTGATGTCATAGGCGAACATGAAACCACCCTGCACGACCTGGTCGGCATCGAGCAGCGGGTTGTAGCGCACCTCGTAGTGACGGACATCCGATTGCAGGCCAATGGCAACGGTGTCCACGAAAGACTTACCCGCCATGATCCTTGGCCACAGCCCGCTCAATTGTTTGACGATATCCGGCTGGTCGGCGATGAAGTCGGGGATGTACTCACCAACCCTGGGCACCAGGCCGCGCCACCGCTTGAAGGTTTCCTGCGCGGTACGGTTGATCGCCAGCAGCCTGAAGCTGCAATCGGCCGCGAATACGTTGGCAACGCTGTGATCGACCAAGTTGCCCAGCAGCTTGCGACTGGCAAGCTCTCTGTCTACTTGCTGTGCCAGTTCCTGGTTGAGCGCCTGCAACTGATTGACGTCAGCGTTTTCGTCGGGCCTGCCGGTGAACAGAACCAGCAATGTTCGCTCGCAGGCGGGCTCGAGGCGGCTGACTTTCAAGGTCAGCCAGCGATTCGAGACCGCCAGCCGCTGTTCGAAGTGCAGGGGCACACCCGTGCGAGCCACCTCGGCGAAATGTGGGAGCCATTGGTCCACTTCGTCAGGAATGGTTTGCCTTGCGGTCAAACCCACCTCTTTGACATGAAGAGTGTGGCGGGCGCAGGCCTCGTTGTACATCAGGTAGCGATAGTCATTGAGTTGGCCGTGCTCATCCTCAAGCACTTGCAAGATGCACAGGCCTTCATCGATTTGCTCGACGACGGCGTCATACGCAGCAGCCTTCAGGCGCAGCTGCTCGTGCTCGGCCTCGAGCTCAAGCAGCCTGGCCTGTAAGGCTGCGCGGTCGTCCAACGTCGTTTGTGATGTCATGCGGGCAATTGGGCTTGGAAATTTCGACAACTATAGCCGTGTGTGCATGAGAGGTTAAAGGCACAACTCAGAAAGAACGAATGATCCGCCCCAGGGTGGCCATTGCCTGTTCGGCACCTTCGTTCCAGGGACTGCCATAGTTGAGCCGGATGCAGTTGCCGAAGCGCCGGGTGGGCGAGAAGATCGGCCCCGGGGCAATGCTGATGCCTTGCGCCAGCGCCATGTGGAACAGCTTGAGCGCGTCCATCTGTTGCGGTAACTCCAGCCAGAGGAAATACCCCCCTGACGGTTGACTGACACGTGTCTGTGCCGGAAAGTGACGCCCGATCGCTGCCAGCATATTGGCTTGCTGGCCTTCGAGGGCATAACGCAACTTGCGCAGGTGCCGATCGTAGCCACCGTGCTGCAGGTAGTCGGCGATGGCAGCCTGGGCCGGCATCGAGGCGCAGAGCGAGGTCATGAGCTTCAACCGCTCGACCTTCTGTGCGAACCGCCCAGCGGCGACCCAGCCGATGCGATAGCCCGGGGCGAGGCTCTTTGCGAAGGAGCCGCAATGCATGACCAGGCCCTGGGTATCGAATGCTTTCGCAGGCTTGGGGGCCTGCTGGGCATAATAGAGCTCGGCGTAGACATCGTCTTCGATCAGGGGCACTTGATGGCGAGTCACCAGCTCGACCAACGCCTGCTTCTTGGCCTCCGGCATGCTCGCGCCGACCGGGTTCTGGAACGTGGTCATGCACCACACCGCCTTGACCGGGTGTTTTTGCAGCGTTTGGGCGAGCACCTCCAGGTCCATGCCATCGCGGGGATGTACGGGGATTTCGACGGCTTTGAGTTTGAGCCGTTCCAATACCTGCAGGCAGGCATAAAATGCGGGCGCTTCGATTGCAACCAGGTCACCTGGCTGGGTGACAGCTTGAAGACAGAGGTTCAAGGCCTCCAGTGCCCCGTTGGTGATCAGCAGTTCTTCCATCGGCAGCATCAGTCCGCCGACCATGTAGCGCAGGGCAATCTGCCGTCGCAGTTGCGGGTTGCCGGGCGACAGATCCGTGACCGCCACCCGAGGGTCCATGGCACGGCTGGCGCTGGCCAGTGACCGGGACAGGCGCTGGAGAGGGAATAGCGATGGGCTCGGGAAGGCTGAGCCAAAGGGTACCGTGTTGGGGTCTTTGATCGAGTCGAGGATGGAAAAGACCAGGGCACTTACGTCCACATCGGTGGACTCGCTGATCGGGTGCAGCGCTTGAGGCTCGCTGAATTGGCGAGTCGCATGGGCATTGACGAAGTAGCCCGAGCGCGGCCTGGCGCGGATCAGCCCACGCCGCTCCAGCAGGTAATACGCCTGGAATACCGTGGAGGGGCTGACCCCGTGCGTCTGGCTAGCGTACCGCACGGAGGGCACGCGCTCACCAGGGCCCAGTACGCCGGAGCGAATGAGTTCGGCGATGTCGTCGGCGAAGCGTTCGTAACGTTTCATTGTGGCCTTCTGTCGAAGCCTGGCAGGCAAGAAAAGTGGAGTGTAGGCGTCATCGGTTCATGGGCGCCACGAAGCGGCTGTGCGCAACGCTGCGCACCGAATCGTCGTCGCGTTCGCTGATTTCGAATGTAAGCGGCACCGCACTGCTTTCGGGTCGGTCGGCCAGCATCGCCACGGACACCGGCATTTCGCTCATGTCGCCGGCGGGTACAGTAAGCGCTGTCTGCCCCTGCAGGGTAAAGCCCTCGGCATCGAGCAACCGAAGCGCGTAGTGTTGAGTGTGCTCGGTCTTGTTGATCACCTTGAGCAGGTAGATGTTCTCGATCTGACCCATCGCATTTTCGCGGAA
This sequence comes from Pseudomonas sp. URMO17WK12:I9, assembly GCF_900230165.1. Classification (NCBI taxonomy): domain Bacteria; kingdom Pseudomonadati; phylum Pseudomonadota; class Gammaproteobacteria; order Pseudomonadales; family Pseudomonadaceae; genus Pseudomonas; species Pseudomonas sp. URMO17WK12:I9. Next base: position 132,827 of record NZ_OCMQ01000007.1, read on the forward strand.
CAGACCGCGGTCTTTGATCACATCCAGCGATACCATCGGCCGCAGGTACAATGCCATGCACAAGGCACCGATCATCACCAGCAGTGCTGCGGCGTAACCGAGCAGGCGTGGCCGTAGCCAGTGCGTAGTACCCCCTTGCAGGCTGTGCTCGGACTTGTACCCGATCAGCCCGCGTCGGTAGCCCATCTTGTCCATCACGCCGTCGCAGGCATCGATACAGGCCGCGCAGCCGATGCAGGCCATTTGCAAACCGTCGCGAATGTCGATGCCAGTAGGGCACACCTGCACGCACAAGGTGCAGTCGATACAGTCACCCAGGCCCTGGGCGCGGGGGTCGCTGCCTTTCTTGCGCGCGCCACGTGCTTCGCCACGGCGCGGATCGTAAGCGACGGCCAGGGTATCCTTATCGAACATCACGCTCTGGAAACGGGCGTAGGGGCACATGTGCAGGCAGACCGCTTCGCGCAGCAAGCCGGCATTGAAGTACGTGGCCGTTGTGAAGAACAACACCCAGAACAGCGCTACGCCGCCCAGTTGGAGTGTCAACAATTCGGCCGCCAGCGGACGAATTGGTGTGAAGTAGCCCACGAAGGTCATGCCGGTGACCAGCCCTATGGCCAGCCAGAGCGAGTGCTTGGCGATGCGCCGGGCGGCTTTGTCCACGCTCCAGGGGGCTGCGGCCAGCTTGATGCGTTGGTTGCGGTCGCCTTCAGTGATTTTTTCGCACCACATGAACAACCAGGTCCAAGTACTTTGCGGGCAGCTGTAACCGCACCAGACGCGCCCGGCGTAGACGGTGATGGCGAACAGGCCGAACGCACAAATGATCAGCAGCGCCGAGAGCAGGATGAAGTCCTGCGGCCAGAAGGTAGCGCCAAAGATGTGGAATTTGCTGTTCTCCAGGTCCCACAGCACGGCCTGGCGGCCGTTCCAGTTCAGCCAGGCAGTGCCGAAGAACAGGACGAACAGCGCGCCGGCGAAACCAATGCGCAGGGTGCGAAACAGTCCGTTGAAACTGCGCGTGTGGATGGCGGCTTCGCGAGTGCGCCGGGAAGGATTGGCAGGAACAGCGGCGATCACTGAGTAAGGCGTTCTATCGGTCATGGCTCCGTGCTCTTCTAGCCTGGATCAGGCCTGTGCACTATGGCCTTCACTCTGCTATCAGCACAGGCTCAGCCTTGGCGATAAAAACCATATCAGTTGCGCCGCATGCCGTGCATCCCCTTATATGATCGAGCCTGGCGCGGTGCTCTTCAGATGCCTGCGGCTATCGACCGCACCGGCCACCGTCAGGGCATCGGCCTCGAATTCGGTGATAGGCGTGCGCATCTCGGCCAGTACCGCCACTGACATGCGCATTTGCTCGTCAGTCAAGATCTCGACGTCGCAAGCGGCGCCTTCAAGACGTTGCTGATCATTGATGAGCGTGCAGCGTTGGGTTTGGGCATCGATTTCCACTGGCATGACAAGTCTCCTGATGTGATTCGAACGGTTGACCGCAGGGTATTGGACATCGTTGCACCCTTTGGCTCAACGGCACTTTGCAGAGGCACTCAGGGTCCATGAATGTGAAGAGGGGATGCTGGGCCCGGTGTTGGGTGCAGCTGTGCAGCCCATTGCCGGCAAGCACGATCGTATGGGGGCCGTGGTTGGTGTATTAGCATTTGGGGCAAGCATGGCCCTGCCACCTAGGCACCTGACGTTCGCCAAGCAGCCAGCCTTAGAAGAGAACGTACAGGATGGAAACTATCTGGCACGCGATCCAGATCGAATTTGCAGACGTGACCGATGCGCACGAGGTGACACGCATTCTCGTGCGCTTGTTGATGGCAGCGTTGCTCGGCGCGGTATTGGGGTTCGAGCGGGAACATCGGGGCAAGTCTGCCGGGGTGCGCACGCACATGCTGGTGTCGCTCGGTGCTGCGCTGTTCGTGCTGGCGCCCAGCATGGCAGGCGCCGACGAACAGGCCCTCAGCCGCGTGATCCAGGGCATCGTCGCCGGCATCGGTTTTCTCGGGGCGGGCACCATCCTGAAAGGCAACGGACGGGACACCAGCCACGTGAAAGGGTTGACGACCGCCGCTGGCCTCTGGATGACCGCCGCCATAGGCACTGCCGCTGGGATGGGCCGGGAGGCCACCGCATTGATAAGCACGGTGCTCGCGTTGTTGGTGTTGGGCACGATGCCAATGCTGGTCGAGAAGGCCGAGGGCAAGCACGAAGAGAAGCAGAAGGAGGAGGGATAAGCACTAAGGGGAGCCGAAGCTCCCCCCAAAGCGTTGCTGCTTGCTCTTTTTATTATTAGGGCTGGCCTGTTGTTGTTTTTGTCAGCCTGCCCGGGTGGTGCAAGGCCCCCATTCGGGGCCAAGAGCAAACGTATTTTTTTGAGCGCTGACCGACCTTCATCACGTACGATCCGAGTTGGCTGCTGCTACCTGGAGGTAGTTTTGTTGTTCTGTGCCAATTCGCGGGGCTTGCCCCAGGAACGCGGGTCGACTCCAAAAAAATCTGCTTGCTACGCCTCTGCCGTGTTGTTCTTGTTCTGTCAGAGCCGTTCTCTATTATTTTTATTGAGTGATGCTTTGTTGTTCTTGTTATGCAAGAGATATAGCAGTTCGCGTGCCAGGTTTTAAAAATCCTTTTTAATCAATGGGATGAAGAAATTCGCAAAAGCGCGACGTCGGTAAAACCACACCAGATGTTTCCGTGATACCCGTATCTGGCCTCGTCTTCGCTAAGCGGTAACACTTCACCCACACGGACGTGACACCTTGATGACCTAGCGCGTCTGCCACGCACGTGCAACGCGCGATCCGTTGGCCCTTCCCAACACCGTGCTGATGCGCTGCCCGGCCTCGATCAGGCGTTGCAGGTCGATACCGGTCTCGATGCCCAACCCATCAAGCAGGTAAACGACATCTTCGGTTGCGACGTTACCCGTCGCGCCCTTGGCATAGGGGCAGCCACCCAAACCCGCCACTGAGCTGTCGAATATGCTGATGCCTTCAAGGAGGCTCGCATACACGTTGGCCAGGGCTTGGCCGTAAGTGTCGTGGAAGTGCCCCGCCAATTGCGCGCGGGGTATATGGCCCGCCACCACCTCGAACAAGCGTCGGACGTCACCAGCAGTACCGGTGCCGATGGTATCGCCCAGCGACACCTCGTAGCAGCCCATCTGGTGCAGGGCGCGCGCCACCGGCAGCACCTGCTCCGCACGGACCGAGCCTTCGTATGGGCAGCCGAGTACGCAAGATACATACCCACGCACCCGCACACCCTGGGCTCGCGCGGCCTCGATGATGGGTTCGAAACGTTCCAGGCTCTGCGAGATGGAACAGTTGATATTGCGCTGCGAGAACGCTTCTGACGCGGCGGCGAATACCGCCACCTCCTTGACGCCCGCCGCCACGGCATCTTCGAAGCCTCGCAGGTTGGGCGCCAGGGCTGCGTAGGTGACGCCCGCACGCTGCTCGATACTCGCGAACACCTCGGCCGAACCGGCCATTTGCGGCACCCACTTGGGTGAAACGAAACTGCCCACTTCGATGTAGGCGACGCCAGACGCTGTCAGGTCGTCCACCAGCCGTACTTTGTCGGCAACAGGGATGGGCTGGGCTTCGTTCTGTAGCCCATCGCGAGGGCCAACTTCTACCAGACGAACTTTTTCAGGCAAGGACATGATGAGGTTCCTGTAACGGTCAACCGTGGTCTTTATTGGCAAGCGTGCAAGCCAGCGCCTGTTCACAGCGCTCCTGGGCAGTGTCCAGTTCGAGTTGCATCTGGTGGATGTCGAGCATTTGCTGTTCCAGTTGGGCGCGCCGCTCGGCGATCTTGGCGAGCATGCTGTTGAGTTGCTTGAGGTTGCCGCCCGATGGGTCGTACAGCTCGATCAACTCACGGCATTCTGCCAGCGAAAAGCCGATACGCTTGCCCCGCAAGATAAGTTTGAGGCTGACCTTGTCCCGCGCCGAATAGATGCGTTCAAGGCCGCGTCGCTCGGGACGAAGCAGCCCTTGCTCTTCATAGAAACGAATGGCACGCGTGGTGATGTCCAGCTCGCGGGACAGGTCGGAAATGCTGTAGGTCTGGATACTCATACCAGGGCTCTGGACAGGATATGCCGCCATCCTGAAGCGTGCTTTACGTATACGTCAAGGTGAGCGACAGGAATCGAACCGCGCAACAACCGCGTGAGCGTCGATGGTCCCGGGCGTTGCAGTCGCGTTATCCTCGCCCAGCCAGAATGCTTACCTAAAAGCGTCAGCGCCCCTTTTCGATTCGACAGCCTGGCATCGATGCCAGGCCCAACGCAGGAAGCGGCTGTATGAACCCTCTCTTTGTATCCGTCAGCGCGCTGTGCCTGAGCCTGTCCTGTAACCTAGCCCAGGCCAGGCAAGTGCTGCCCGTAGCACCCGAACTTGGCTCCGGTTATCGCGCCGGCTTGCAGCCGGTGGCAGCCAAGCGTCATATGGTAGCAGCCGCCAACCCGCTGGCTAGCCAGGCTGGACAACGCATCCTTCGCGCCGGGGGCAGCGCGGTGGATGCGGCGATTGCGATGCAAATGGTACTGACACTTGTCGAACCCCAATCGAGTGGGATCGGCGGCGGTGCATTTATCCTCCACTGGGACGGGAAAAAGACGCAGGCATTCGATGGCCGGGAAACGGCGCCGTCACAGGTGACCGAACGGCTGTTTCTCGACGACAAAGGGGCACCCATACCCTTCAGGTCAGCCCAGATAGGCGGGCGAGCGGTGGGGGTGCCAGGCGTACTGCGGGCCTTGGAGCTGGCCCACAAGCAGCACGGCGTCCTGCCCTGGCAAGCGTTGTTCCAACCCGCCATCGAATTGGCCCGTACCGGCTTCCCAGTCTCGGCACGGCTACACGCGCTGCTGGAGGCTGACCCCTTCGTGGCCAGGTCGCCCAGCATGGCTGGCTATTTTCTGGACGCGACGGGGCGCCCGCTTGCGGTAGGCACACGACTGCGTAACCCCGCACTTGCCGACACATTCGAGCAGATCGCGCAGCACGGCGCGCAGGCGTTTTACAACGGCGAGGTCGCGCAGGCCATGGTGGCCGCTGTTCATAACCACGCTAACCCAGGGTATCTGTCCATCGATGACCTGAAGCACTACCGCGCCAGCGAGCGTGAACCTGTCTGCGGGCCCTACAAAGCTTGGCAGGTATGCGGCATGCCACCCCCATCCTCCGGGGGCGTGGCGGTATTGCAGACCTTGGGCATACTGGAGGCATTGCAACGCAGATCGGCCAGGGACGATCTAGCCCACCTCACACCCGTCCCCTCGACCACTGCTGCCACCTTGGAGGCGCCAGCACGCGCCGTGCACTTGGTTGCCGAAGCCGAACGACTGGTGTATGCCGATCGCGCCCAGTATCTGGCCGACAGTGACTATGTACCCGTTCCGCTCAAGGGCCTGCTCGACCCGGGCTACCTGGCACAGCGTGCCAGTCAGGTGGGTGAGCGCAGCATGAACAAGGCCAGCCCCGGCTATCCGAAGGGTGCGCTGTTGACGCTCGCGCCTGACCGATCGCCACCGCGCATAGCCACCTCCCACGTAAGCGCCATTGATGACCAAGGCAATGCCGTGGCCATGACCACCTCGGTAGAAGGCGCATTCGGCTCGCACCTGATGGTCAAAGGGTTCTTGCTCAACAACCAACTGACCGATTTTTCGTTCGTGCCCCGGGAACAGGGCAGGCCAGTGGCCAATCGCGTTCAGCCGGGTAAGCGACCCCTGTCAGCCATGGCGCCAACGTTGGTGTTCTCCCGAGGCAATGGGGCGTTGGTGGCCAGCCTTGGCTCGCCCGGCGGCTCGCAGATCATCGGTTACGTCAACAAGGCACTCATCGGGTTGCTGGACTGGCGGCTGAACCCCCAGCAAGCCGCCGGTTTGCCCAATTTCGGCAGCCGCAACGGCGCAACCGAGGTGGAATCAGGGTTGACCAGCGCTGCGTTGATCCGCCAGCTCGAGGCGTGGGGCCACACGGTAACGCCAATGGACATGACCAGCGGCCTGCAAGTCATTTGGCGAGCTGGGTCAGACTGGTCGGGGGGTGCCGACCCGCGCCGGGAGGGCGTGGCACTGGGGGACTAAGGCCAGCGTTGCGAGCTGTACAGGCGCGTGCTAGAAAACGCTCCTCCCATTCATTTGTCGAATACTCGCATGTCTCATAACGTTAAACCGAATAGGGCCTTATTCGACCTGGACCTCTTACGGGCGATCGTCGTGGTGGCCGACTGCGGCAGTTTCACCACGGCTGCCGCTCGCTTGCATTCGACCCAGTCCACCATCAGCCAGAAAGTCCGGCGCCTGGAAGACATGGTGGGGCATCGTTTACTGGTACGTGGCAACCGCGACGTGCTCCCGACCGACGCCGGGCAGACGTTGCTCGGGTACGCCCGGCACATGCTGGCCCTGAATGACCAGATGCTCGAAGCCTTGGCCGGTGCCATGGTCGGCTTCACGGTGCGCCTGGGTGTGCCCGAAGACTTCGTGGGCGGATCGACCACCCATGCCCTATCGGCCTTCAGTCGGCTCAATCCGCAGGTGAAGCTGGAGGTCACCAGTGGGCTGTGCCGGGATCTGAGCCAGGCCTACGACAATGGCGAGCTGGACCTGGTACTGCTCAAACAACGACGCAACAGTCGCGAAGGCGTCGCTTGTTGGCCAGAGCGCCTGCAATGGATCGACAGCGCGCGCCTGCCTGCCTTTGAACTGGACCCGGTGCCGTTGGTGACATTCCCGCCGCGGGGCTTGTACCGCGAGGACATGATTACCGCCATCGAGCGCAGTGGCAGGCGCTGGCGTATCAGCTTCACCAGTTCGAGCCTGAGTGGCATCCAGGCCGCGGTCGCCGATGGCATGGGCATCAGCCTGCTACCGCCGCGCGCCGCCACCACGGAGCATCGCGTGCTGGGCGTCGAGCAGGGGCTGGACGAAGTCGACAGCTATGAGATCGTCATCGTGCACCGCCCGACCGCCGATCCAACGGTCAAGGACTTGGCGCAGGTGCTCAAGCAGCTGTTGGCCGGTGGTAGCCTTTAAGTGTTTCAGGCTGTGGCACAAGGGAATGACTGCGCGATGATGCAGTCCCATGCACAACGCGGGTATGACGTCCGCCTTCACCACGCCATGGAGAACCCTATGAAAGCAGTTGTAATCGCTGCCCTGCTGGCCACTACCGGCCTGGCCCAAGCCGCCCAGACCGTCGAGCTCAAGCTGGCAGGCGCCGATGGCCCAGGCAAGTCGATCGGCACCATCAGTATCGAACAGAACAAGTACGGAACGCTGCTGACTCCGGACCTCAAAGACCTGCCACCAGGTGTGCACGGTTTCCACCTGCACCAGAATCCGTCCTGCGCACCTGCGCAGGACGCAGGCAAAACCGTGCCAGCAGGGGGAGCAGGGGGCCACTGGGACCCTCAATCGACCAACGCGCACAAAGGCCCTTATGATGACAGCGGTCACCGCGGTGACCTGCCGGCGTTGTATGTAGGTGCCGATGGCAAGGCAACCTATCCAGTACTGGCACCGCGCTTGAAGGCTGAGGACTTCAAAGGCCATGCTTTGATGGTGCACGCAGGTGGCGATAACCACAGCGACCACCCCGAGAAGTTGGGTGGCGGTGGTGCGCGCGTGGCGTGTGGGGTGGTTGAGTAACGGCGGGTTGGCGCACCCTGGTGGGTGCGCCTCGTCGACCGGCAGGCGGTCTTTTGACTTCAGCGCTTGGGGTTGAGCGTCAAGTGCACGTGACGGTTCACGTCCTTGTACAGCAGGTAGCTGAAGTTGCCAGGGCCGCCGGCATAGCAGGCCTGCGGGCAGAAGGCGCGCAGCCACATGAAGTCGCCGGCTTCTACCTCGACCCAGTCCTGATTCAGGCGGTAGACCGCCTTGCCTTCGAGAACGTAAAGCCCGTGCTCCATGACGTGGGTTTCAGCGAACGGAATGACGCCACCTGGTTGGAACGTGACGATATTGACGTGCATATCATGGCGCATGTCGGCCATGTCGACGAAGCGGGTGGTTTTCCAGCGGCCTTCGGTACCTGGCATCTCGATCACGGTAGCGTTGTCGCGATGGGTCACGAATGAGGACGGCACGTCCAGCCCCTCGACCTTCTGGTAGTGCTTGCGCAGCCAGTGGAAGGTGACATTGGCCTTGCTGTTGTTGCGCAAGCTCCATTCGGCGCCAGGCGCCAGAAACGCATAGCCCCCTGGCACCAGTGTGTGGTGCTGGCCCTCGACGGTGATGTCCAGCTCGCCCTCGACGATGAACAACACCGCTTCGGCGTTGGGGTCCAATTCAGGCCGTTCGCTCCCGCCTTCGGGCGCCACCTCGACGATGTACTGGGAGAACGTCTCGGCGAACCCTGTCAGCGGCCGGGCGATGACCCACATGCGCATCTTGTCCCAGAAGGGCAAGTGACTGGTGACGATGTCACGCATCACGCCCTTGGGAATGACCGCGTAAGCTTCGGTGAACATGGCACGGTCGGTCAGCAGCTCGGTTTGAGCCGGGTGGCCGCCGTGGGGCGCGAAATAGGCGTGGTTCGACATGAATGCTCTCGACTTGTTGTTCTATCCCCATGCCGTGGACCGCACCGGCCGGTGCGGTGCAGGGGACGTGGGCACAGGATAGGGTGGCGCGCCGAGCATCTACAAATTAAATGTTGGAATACCCGGTATTTGTTTGCTGAATACTCACCTGGCTACCCACATGGTGCGCCGTCAGGCGGTCTCCCTCGCCGAACAACTTGTGGCGCAATGTGCCATCGACGTAGCCCTTGGGATAACGGCCACGGCGCTGCAGCTCAGGAATGAGCAACTCCACGACGTGGGTCAGGTCATCAGGTTGGACAGCATAGGTGAGGTTGAAACCGTCGATATCGGTTTGATCGACCCACGCTTCCAACTGGTCAGCGACTTCGCTTGGCGTACCGACCAGGACGGGCCCGCGTCCTCCTAGCCCGATGAATTGCGCCGCTTCGCGCACTGTCCATTGGCGGCTAGGGTCAGCCGCCGTGAAGGCTGCCAGGGCCGCACGGCCTGCATCGTTTTCCACGTACTGGATCGGCGCATCAGGGTCCAGGCCATCCAGGTCGATACCGGTCCACCCTGACAGCAGGGTCAGGGCTGCTTCGATGTCGACGAAACTGCGGTATTGGGCAAAGCGTGCCTGCGCCTGCTCGTGGATGGGCGCGACGATCAGTAACGCCTGGGCATAGATCAGCACATCGTCACGCGTGCGTCCTGCCGCTTCGCTGGCCTGACGAACACCATCGGCGTAGCGCCGCAGCACCGTGGGTGTAGGCCCGCTGATGAACACGCACTCGGCATGCCTTGCAGCGAACTGCTGACCACGCGCAGATGCGCCTGCTTGAAACAAGACGGGGGTCCGTTGCGGGGAGGGCTGGCACAGGTGAATACCAGGTACCTGGAAATGCTCGCCGAGGTGACCGATGGCGTGTACACGGGTTGGCTCGACGTAACGGCCAGTCTGACGGTCCAGCACCAGGGCATCCTCGTCCCAGCTTTTTTCCCAGAGCTTGTAGAGCACCTGCAGATACTCTTCGGCCAGGTCATAGCGCTGGTCATGCCCCAGTTGTCGATCCAGCCCAAGATTACGCGCGGCACTGTCCAGGTAGCCGGTGACGATATTCCAGCCCACGCGCCCGTCGCTGAGGTGATCGAGCGTGGACATGCGCCGGGCAAAGGGGTAGGGATGCTCGTAGGTCAGCGAGAAGGTGACCCCAAAACCCAGGTGCTTGGTCACAGCGGCCATGGCCGGGACCAGCAGCATCGGGTCGTTCACCGGCACCTGAACGCCGCCGCGCAAGGCCGGGCCTGGGCTGCCTTGATAGACGTCATAGATGCCCATTACATCGGCAATGAACAATGCGTCGAACACACCGCGTTCGAGCAGCCTCGCCAGGTCGGTCCAGTAGGCCAGGCGGTTGAAATCGGTGCTGGTGTTGCGTGGGTGGCGCCACAATCCAGGCGATTGGTGGCTGGCAGCATTCATGCTGAAGGCGTTGAAGCGTATAGGGCGGGGCATAGGCTGACCTCGCCTCAGGGCAGCACGGAAGCGGGATAAACCGCTTCGGCTACGTTCAGTTTGCGGGGGATCAGGCCAAGCCCTTGGAAGGTGTCTGCCAACTTCTGTTGTTCGGCAACGATCTCTGGCGTCACCGGCACGGCGTTGTAGTTGCGTCGTTGACTCGCCACCTCCAGTACATCGGCGTTGATGCCAAGCTGCGGTGCCAGCAATGCGGCGACGTCGGCAGGTTTGTCATTGGCCCACTGGCTGGCTTTGGCCAGTTCGCTGAAGAATGTTCTGAGCAACGCCTTGTTGCTGTCCGCGAAGTGGGCGGTGGACAAATAGAAAGTGCGATTATTGGTCAAGCCGGTCCCGTCACGCAGGTTTTTCAGCCCTGGCTGACGCTCTGCTGCAGCCAGGAACGGGTCCCATAGCGTAGCGGCCTGAACGCTGCCTGACTGCAGCGCGGCTATCGCGTCGGCTGCGTTGTTGACGTACGCCGGGGTGATGTCCTGGTAACTCAGCCCTGCCTGTTGCAAAGCCACGGCCAGCAAATACTGGGCATTCCACCCCCGGCCAGTGGCCACGCGCTTGCCCTTCAGATCCTGCACGTGCGTGAGAGTGTCCTGCTGGCGCACCACCAGCCCGATCCCACGTGGATACGGCTGTTCAGCAGCCAGGTAGACCACGGATTTGCCGGCCGCCTGGGCAAACACCGAAGGCGCATCGGCAGCGTGCCCCACGTCGATGGCACCCGTGCTCAACGCCTCGAGCAACTGAGGGCCCGCAGCAAACTCATGCCAGCTGACGCTCACCCCTTGAGGGGCAAGGACCTTTTCCAGCGCACCGCTGCCTTTGAGGATGTTGAGGCTGTTGAATTTTTGGTATCCGATGCGCAGGGTGCTGTTTTCCCCCGCCTGGGCCGGTCCGGCTAACAGCAGGGCGCCGGTAAGCGAGGCCATTAGCCCTCCCAGTACTCGCCGACGTAGTGATGAAAAGAGGGGGTGGGGCATGGCGCGATCCTTGATGTTCAGTTCAACAGGAGCACCAGAAAATAAGCACATAAGCGCGCTTCTTCAATTTTTTTATTACTAATTATTAGATTGTTTAGTTATTTTTATATCCTTTTGTTTTGTAATCAGTTGTGCGCTGTCGACGTTTTTTTCACATCCCGTTGGTAGCATTCCTAGCAGAATCAAGGAGTTCTCCATGTCTATCTTCCTGCGCACACGCAGCACTCGCATCGTGCTAACCGCTACCACTGGCCTTGTAGTCGCAACCCTCGGGTTTTTCGCCTGGCAAAGCTTCTACCCCGTGCAAGCCGCCTCGGGCTGGCAGGTCGAGGTCGTGCACCGCAATGTGGACAAGGCTGCGTCACTGCTTCCCCAGGCCGACGGCAGCCTGTTGGTCAGCCAAGAGCTGGACGATGGTCGCGGCAGCATTCTCAAGATTGCTGCGGACGGTGAGCGCGAAGTGCTCGTGGACAAGCTGTCTAAGCCGGACGGCATGGTGGCGGCAAGAGGGGGCTGGGTCTTCAGCCAGGAAGGTGGCCTGGCGCCGGTGAGTCTGGCGGTCGATGGCCACGTCACACCACTTTTCGAGGGCATTGCGGTACAGGGCCTTTGGAACGAGGGCAACCACCTTTTCGCCATCGAAGACCGCAAGGGTGATGGCCGCTTGCTGCGCTATGACTGGCGCAGCGGCCAGGTGGACGTGTTGCGTGCGGGCCTGACCGAAGCCGAAGGTTTGACCCGATGCGGGGGTGGTCGGCTACTGTATACCGAGAAAGCCGAAGGGCAGGTCCGGGCGCTGTCCAAGGATGGCAAGGACCCTGTGGTGATCGATGGCCTCAACAACCCTACATTCCTGTTTTGCGACCAGCGTGGTCTCTGGATCAGTGAAGACAACACTCACCGGGCGCGGCTGCTGCGCATAAAGCCCGATGGGACTCGCCAGACCGTGCTCTCGTTTCTCAAGGCGCCGCAGTCGATCGTGGCCGATGGCAGCGGTGGTTACTGGCTTGCAGAAGGCGGACGTGATCGCGTGCTGCACCTGACCCCTCCAGCGCAGCCGGCCGCTGCGTCAAACTGAAGTCTGAAAAAAGAGTCGATGACAGCAGCCATCAATCCCCCAGTCGCTGCTCACGCGACGGGGGATAGCCGAAGTAGGCGGCGTAGCATTTGCTGAAGTGCGACACCGAGACGAAGCCGCACGCTACCGCCACCTCCATCACCGAGAGATCGGAGTACTGCAACAGGCGGCGACTCTTGGTAATGCGAAGTTCCATGTAGTAACGCCGGGGGGAGGTGCCCAACTGCGCCTGGAACAGCCGGTCTATCTGGCGTCGGGACCGGCCGCTGTAAGCCGCCAACTGGTCCAGGCTGAGGGTTTCTTCGAGGTTGTTTTCCATCAGCTCGACGATGGTGCGCAGGTGCAGACTCATCGACTTCTTGGCCCCGGGACCCACTTGGCGATAGCGCGCACCCGAGAAGGACAGAATCTCCTCGACGCCCTCTGCCAGGCCATCACCGTACAGCCGTCGTACCAGTCCCAGCATCAGTTCCATCGCCCCGTTTGGGCTGGCGGCACTCAGCCGGTCCCGGTCGAGGGTAAAGCTTGCAGGCGTGATACGCGTCTGCGGGCTACGTTCGGCAAGGCTGGCACGTTGTTCGGGGTGAACGCTGCAGCCGTAGTCATCCAGCGCTCCGGCGCGCCCGAGAAACCATGCGCCATTCCACAAGCCGCCCAGGGCCATCCCGTGGGAAGCGCAGTCCTGGAGCAAGCGGTCAAGTTCAGGGTATTTGAGCGGCGTGCGTAAGCCGCCGCAGACCACTAGCAAGTCCAAGTGCTTGAGGGCGGTCGCCGAAAGCTCGGTGGTGATCAACTCGAGCCCCAGGTCACTCAGTACGCGGTCACCAGCAAGCGACAAGGGCGTGAATTGGAAGCTGTCGGCGCGCAAAAGGTTAGCCGTGACCAGTACGTCCATGGCCACGGTGAAGCTGGCCATGGAAAAGTGTTCGAGCAAAACGAAGTCGACCCGATAGGGCGCTTCAACGCTGGCGCTGCTGGTCTTTAACCGCAGCATGTTGCTGGTGCTGCTCTTTTTGCTGAACTGACGGGGTGTGGACACGCTGGACTCCGCTTCCTGGCTTCGCACCAAAGTGTGGCCGGTGCCCCTTGGAAAGACAATCGGCAAGGTGGCTGGCGCCAATGTGCAGGTCGTGTTCAGGCATGCGCTGGGCGTCGGCCTGGGGCAGGGAGGTTGCATGCGTGCTGGCGCCGTTCAAATCCAACGGAACCCTAGGCGTTATCGGGGAATCAATAGGGTAAGTGCCAATGGGAGGAAGCTCATGGAAATCGGAACGATTTGGTTCGTGGTGGCAATCATCTTGATTTTGCTGGAGATCTGGGCGATCTGGCACATCATGGGCAGCGATCGGCGCGCCGAGCGCAAGATGCTGTGGATTGTGTTCGTGGTGTGGGCACCGTTCCCTGGCCTGCCGATCTGGGCCTGGCGCGGGCCTCGCGCAGTCAAGGGCAAGGCTGTATTGGAAGAGAAGTGAATCGCGGGCCAGGCGCGGGGGCGTCTGGCGGCATCGCTGCTGTAATTCTACTGTCACGCTCAGGGCCGCTTTCGGCCCTTGACCTCAGGTCTGCTTGAGGTTGGATACTCGGCGTTCATTCCACAGACCGAGAGCCAATGCCATGCAGACCTCCGCCTTTGACCTGAGTAACCCTCAATCGCTGTATGACCCCAGTGGCAACGGTTATTCCCATGTGGCTGACGTGATTTCCGGGAGCAGGCTGCTGTTCATCGCGGGTCAAGGTGGGGAGCAGGCCAGTGGAACGCTGTCCCCTGATTTCGCCGTCCAGGCTCGACAGGCCATTGCCAATCTGGCGCTGGCCTTGTCCAGCAAAGGCGCGGGTCTTGAGCACGTGTGCAAGCTCACACTGCTTATCGTCGATCATAGCCAGGCACGCCTCAAGCAATGGGTGGACGCCGTAGACCGCGCCTGGGGCCAGGCTACCAAACCTACCTGCACGCTCATACCGGTTCCGCGACTGGCCCTGGACGGGATGCTAATCGAGGTGGATGCCGTAGCGGCGCTGCCCGCCTCCTCCCAAGGTAGGTAGCGCCAACGACTCGCTGTGTAGTAAACCTCTAATCAGGTTTGCGCCTTCCTGCGCGATAAGCACAGCAGTTCTCAGAGGTGACCACACCATGAGCACGACCTCTTCCCCGATCGACCGGCCGTTACTGAGCGCCTGGTTCAGGCCGGCCATGTTCAGCTTGATGGCCTTCGCCGCCAATTCGGTACTTTGCCGGCTGGCGCTCAAGGATGGCGCCGTCGACGCCATCACCTTCACCGCACTGCGCCTGGGCAGCGGCGCCTTGTGCCTGTGGTGGCTGGTGCGGCTGCGCAACCCCTGTTCAGGGGCTGCCGGCAGTTGGAGAGGCGGTCTGGCGTTGTTTTGCTACGCCTTTCTGTTCTCCATTGCCTACCTTGATTTGAGCGCGGGCGTAGGGGCATTGCTCTTGTTTGGTGCCGTTCAGCTGACCATGTTCAGCGTGGCGGCGGTGCGTGGAGAACGGATCAGCCTGCGCGCGTTGTCAGGCATGCTGATGGCTTTTTCAGGCCTGGTCGTTTTGCTGCTGCCTGGCAGCCACGCACCTACACTGACGAGCGCCTTGCTGATGGTAGCCGCGGGCATGGCATGGGGGCTCTATACCTTGCTGGGCCAGGGGTCACCTCGGCCGCTGGCGGACACGGCAGGCAACTTCGTTCGCAGCGTGCCCTTCCTGGCGTTGTGCACGCCGCTGATCGCTCTGGGTGCCGAGCTACGGTTCTCGACGGCCGGCGTGTTCTTCGCGGTGTGCTCTGGGATGCTGGCATCGGCGGCAGGTTATGCCGTCTGGTACAGCGTGGTGCGGCGCATCAGCGCTCAACAGGCCGCCACGTTGCAACTGAGCGTCCCGGTGATCGCCTCGCTGGGTGGGGTGTTGGTGATCGGAGAGGCGCTGTCGCTACGTGCCATAGGTGCCTGCGCGATAGTACTGGGCGGGGTGGCTATCGCAGTAACGGCTCCTCGTCTACAGACAACGACACAGGCTTGAGGTTGCCCAGTGGCCGGCAAAGCCTGAGCATGAGCAGGCTTGCCTAGAAGAAACTGCGCTGGGCCTTGAGCGTCACCACGCTCTCGCAATAGGTGTTGATCCCCGAATAAGCATCGCAGCCGCCACCGGTCAGGTTCGAGTCGCTGTAGATCAGGTTCAGGTCCAGGCCCAACCAGGGCCGCGACAGCTGCATGGACCAGTCGGAGAAACCGTTGACCTGGCTGCCGTCGCCAATCGTGAACGGGGTGCCGAGCCGATGATGTGCAAGCTTGACCGTCAGGTCGGCATTGAGCAGGGGAACCTGCCCGAAATCGGCATACAAGGTGCCGATCCGGTTGCTTGGGTTGTCACGCAATGCCCCGCCGAAGCGGCTGCCCATGATCGAAATACCCCCATACAGCGCATGGCTCTCTGCGCCTGCGATGTTGGGTTGGCTGTAGTGAATGACGCCGATCTCGTAACCCAAGGTACTGTCGAAGTGATGCTTGTAGCCCACGTAGTTATCGACCCGCAGGGTGGACCCTGGCGCCACGCCCATGCTGGGTGTGTACTGCCCTACGTACCACCCGCTGGTGTGACTGAAGTCCAGGCCGCCATGAAAGGCGCCGGTAGCGGCTGGGGAAATAAGCCCCTGGGCCATGCTGCGGGTAGGGGTCGTACTGAGGGTAAAGTCGAAGTCGCCCACTTCACGTTTGATCTGCTGGGCCAGGAGCGTGGGGCTGAACAGCAGGGCCGCGCTCAGCACTAGAAGGGGCCTGGTCATGGTCGGCTTCCTGAAGGGCTTGCAGTAGAGCCTTGAAGGATACCGGGCCTGGCCCCAGGAGGAAACCTCATGGCCTGCTCAAG
The DNA here is from genome assembly GCF_900230165.1 of Pseudomonas sp. URMO17WK12:I9. Lineage (NCBI taxonomy): Bacteria > Pseudomonadati > Pseudomonadota > Gammaproteobacteria > Pseudomonadales > Pseudomonadaceae > Pseudomonas > Pseudomonas sp. URMO17WK12:I9. The sequence continues at coordinate 148,846 of NZ_OCMQ01000007.1, forward strand.
TACGCAATTGCCTGTCGCGACGTGCAAAAAAAGCGCGCCCCCTGAGGAGCGCGCCCTGGACATTGCGCAGCTTCGGTGATCAGGCCACTTTCACGATCCAGCCTGCCGGCGCTTCAATGTCGCCGCTCTGAATGCCGGTCAGCTCGTTGTAGAGCTTCTGGGTAACGGGGCCGACCTTCTCAAGGTCATGGAACACATGCAGCTTGCCGTTATACTCGATGCCGCCGATGGGGGTGATCACCGCCGCGGTACCGCAGGCACCTGCCTCGATGAAGCGATCCAGCTGGCTGATTTCCACATCCCCTTCGATGACAGTCAGGCCCAGGCGAGACTGCGCCAGCTCCATCAGGGACAAGCGGGTGATGCCGGGCAGTACCGAAGCCGACTTGGGCGTCACGAATTCGTTATTGGCCGTGATGCCGAAGAAGTTGGCCGAGCCCACTTCCTCGATCTTGGTATGGGTCAACGGGTCGAGGTAGATGGCATCGGCGAAGTTGGCCTTTTTCGCCTCATAGCCTGGCTGCAGGCTGGCCGCATAGTTGCCACCGACCTTGGCAGCGCCAGTACCTTGCGGGGCTGCCCGGTCGAAGCTGGAGATCTGGAAGTTGTGTGGCTTCATGCCGCCTTTGAAGTACGAGCCTACCGGGATGGCGAAGATGGAAAAGATGAACTCCGGCGCGGTGCGCACGCCAATGTTGTCACCCGTGCCGATGACGAATGGGCGCAGGTACAGGGCGCCTTTGCCGTGGGGTGGCACGAAGCGCTCATTGGCCTTGACGACCTGCTTGCAGGCTTCGATGAACACGTCTGTAGGCACGTGGGGCATCAGCAGGCGCGCGCAGCTGCGCTGCATGCGGGCAGCATTCTGGTCGGGGCGGAACAGGTTGATCGAGCCATCCTTGCAACGGTAGGCCTTCATGCCTTCGAAGCACTGCTGGCCGTAATGCAGGGCCGTGGAGCCTTCGCTGATATGCAGCACGTTGTCTTCGGTCAGGGTGCCTTCATCCCACGCGCCATCGCGCCAGACAGACAGATAGCGTTTATCGGTCTTGATGTAGTCGAAGCCGAGCTTGTCCCAGTTAATGCTTTCGTTGCTCATGACACCCTCGTTGTCTTGCAAGTGCCCACGTTGGGGCTGCTGTTATATGCGCACACGCCACCTTAATACATCTTCGCCGGATCGGAAATGTCCTATCACGACTTGGCATGCGGCTGCGCAAGGTGCAGATAGCGGTCGAGCTCGAGCGCATCGAGCAACACCTGGTCGTGGGAAGCGATGATCAGCGCGCCGGTGAACTTCTCCAGCATCCTTTCCAGGGCCTGGAGCGATGGCAGGTCAAGGTGGTTGCCAGGTTCGTCCAGTAGTAGCAGTTCTACCGGGCGCCTGCGGTACAGAATCGCTGCCAGGGCCGCCTTCATGCGCTCGCCTCCACTGAGCAGCCTGCTGGGCAGCACGACACGCGCAGCGTCCAGGCCCAACTGAGCCAGCAGCATGCGGGCACGGCTCGGATCCAGTGCCAGGTTGGCCTGTTGCACGTGTTCCAGCGCGCTCACGTCGGCAGACAACACGCTGCAGTGCTGGTCGAGCAGCGCTGTTTCGCCTGCGACCAGGAGGTTGCCTGCAGGCGCTGGCAACTGGCCGGCGATCATCTTCAGCAGGGTGCTCTTGCCACTGCCATTGACGCCGGTGAGGGCGCAGCGTTGGCCCTGACGCAGGCTGAATTCGATGGGTACCGATGTGCCATGCGGCAGGCGCAAGGTTTGCAGCACTAACACTTGCCGCTGGACGCTGGGCTCAAGCGTTGGCGCGTGCACGGTAATTTCGCAGGCGCTTTCGACCGCTTGCGCAGCTTCGCGCACCCTGTCGGTCAGCCGTTGCTCGGCCTCCCGATGGCGTCGGCGCTGCTTGCCAAGTGTCGCCTGACTGCCTTGCTGTCGGTGATCGACCAGGATCTTGGCTTGGTTGACGTGCTTGGCCTTGCGCCCCGCCCGGGCCTGCGCTTTGTCCAGTGCCTGGCGTTGCTGCAGCAGAGCTCTGGCTTGCTGCTGTTGGGAGCGCTTGAGGTACTCCAACTGCTGTGCAGCTTGCGTGGTTTCGCAGCGCTTTTGCGCGTGATAGTGGCTGAAGTTGCCGCCATAGGCTTTCAGACCCAGGCTTGACAGTTCGAGAATACCGTCCATGTGATCGAGTAGAGACCGGTCATGGCTTATCACGAGCAGGCCGCGGTTCCAGGTTTGCATCATCGCCAGCCATTGCGAGCGGCCGTGGTCGTCAAGATGGTTGGTAGGTTCATCGAGTATCAGGAAGTCGGCCTCGCTCAACCAGGCACCCATCAGCGCCACACGCATGGCTTGCCCGCCGCTCAGGGTATGAACAGGGCGTTGCAGCTCCAAGTGACCCAGGCCATGGCGATGCAGGTGGGCGCGCAGGCGCTCGGGCGCATCCCAGCGCTCGCCAACGGTGTCGAAGTCAGCCGCCTCTAGGCTGCCCATCTGGATTCGTTCGAGCGCTGCGATCAATGGGCCCATCTGGGCCAGATCGGCTACGGTCTTGCTGGTGTCGATCACCTGTTGATCGACAAGATGGACACGGCCAAAGCGCCGGCACGTGCCGCTGCTTGGCAACCGCCGGCCAGCGAGGAGTTGGCCAAGCAGGCTCTTGCCAACGCCGTTGCGACCCACCAATCCGGTTCGGGTACTGTCGAAGGTCTGTGTTAGATCGGTGAACAGTGGCCTGCCATCTGGCAAGACCAGGGTGACGCTGTCCAGCGTAAGGATAGACGTAGTCGTCATGTGCAACTCCACGAATGCCGCGACATTTCCGGTGGCGACCGGAAAGTGAAGACTGGCCGTCTAACAGACGGCGGCATCAATGGCGCATTGGACGAATACCTCGTGATGGGGACGTGGAAAGAGTAGAGGAGGCTGGGCGGCGCGTAAAGTGGGGCAGACGCTGAGGGGAGTGGTGAGTGCCTTGCACTTATTCTTTTGGTTGAAGCGGCCGCTCCTGCACACGTACTGCGCTACGCTCAGCGCTGTGCCCCTGTGTGAACCAGAGGATGCTCGCCGCCTACCAGCAGTGCGGCGCCCCCACAGCCTCGACAACGGTTGACCACCCGGCAGCCACTGCGTAGCCTTGGCCGTTCGAGGTTCTTCGGCCAGGCCGGAGCTAAGACGGGAACGCGGTTCAAGCCGCGGCTGCCCCCGCAACTGTAGGCACCATCGATGAGTCGACACTGCCACTGCGCCAAGCGCGGGAAGGCGTCTTCTCCCAAGCCCGGTCCTGATGACCGTGCCTGGCGCAGGTGCAAGCCAGGAGACCTGCCTCGCAACGTTTTCGACTTTAAACCGGGCGGGGTGATCCGGTGGCGAACATGCCCGGCCAGTCTGGTCGACGGCACTCGTCCTGCATGCCCGCGCCATTCTGCCAAGGGCACTGCAACATGAAAACACTGGCCAAGCTCCCCGTTACCATCGTCACCGGCTTCCTGGGCTCGGGCAAGACCACCCTGTTGCGCCACATGCTCGACAATGCCCAAGGGCGACGCATCGCCGTGATCGTCAACGAATTCGGCGAACTGGGCATTGATGGCGACATCCTCAAGCAGTGCAGCATCGGTTGCACCGAAGAAGAGGCCAATGGCCGCGTGTACGAACTGGCCAACGGTTGCCTGTGCTGCACCGTCCAGGAAGAGTTCTTCCCGGTGATGCGCGAACTGGTGGCGCGCCGCGGCGACCTGGACCATATTCTGATCGAAACCAGCGGCCTGGCTCTGCCTAAGCCACTGGTCCAAGCCTTCCAGTGGCCTGAGATCCGCACCGCCTGCACCGTCGATGCGGTGATCACCGTGGTCGACAGCCCTGCCGTTGCCGCAGGCACTTTCGCCGCCTACCCGGACCAAGTCGACGCCCAGCGCAAGCTGGACCCGAACCTGGACCACGAGTCCCCCCTGCACGAGCTGTTCGCTGACCAACTGGCCAGCGCCGACCTGGTCGTGTTGAACAAAGCCGATCTGATTGACGCCGACGGCCTGGCCAAGGTACGTGCCGAGGTCGCTGAAGAGCTGCCAGCGGCCGTCAAAGTTATCGAAGCCAGCAGTGGCAAATTGCCGCTGGAGGTGTTGCTGGGCCTGGGCGCCGAGTCCGAGCAGCACATCGACGCCCGCCCGACCCACCACGATGCCCATCACGACGGCGATGACCATGACGATCATGACCATGATGCCTTCGATTCCATCTCCATCGACCTGCCCGAATCCGATGAGCGAGTGCTGATCGAGGCGCTCAACCAACTGGTGGTCGAGTACGGCATCCTGCGCGTCAAAGGTTTCGCCGCCATTGCCGGCAAGCCGATGCGCTTGCTCATCCAGGGGGTAGGCACGCGCTTTGACAAGCACTTCGACCGCGCCTGGCGTGCCGAAGAACCGCGCATCACACGCCTGGTGCTGATCGGTCAGGACCTTGACCCTGCCCAGCTCGAAGCGCGTCTGCGCCAGGCCTTGGGCGCCTGACCCATGCACCTGCTGCGGACCCAGCCCGGCGGCTTCGTGCCGGACGACAGCATCGCCGACCTCGGCCAGACCCCTGCCGAACTGGTCATCCTCTGCAGCGGTGATTCGCACCTGGCCCTGCTCGCCGACAGCGCCGAGCAACTGCCCGGCGACTTCCCAAGCCTGCGCCTGGCCAACCCCATGCAGGTGCAGAACCACGCCTCGGTCGACCTTTATGTCGATCAGGTCTTGCAGCATGCCAAGGTCATCCTGGTGTCGCTGCACGGCGGCGTGGGGTACTGGCGCTACGGCGTGGAACAGTTGGTCACGCTCGCCGCGCGCGGCGTGCACGTGATCCTGGTGCCCGGCGACGACCGTCCCGACCCGGAACTGACCGGGCTCGGGTCCGTGCAGGGTGCGCAAGCCGAGCAGGTGTGGCACTACCTGCGCCAAGGTGGCAAGGCCAACGCACTCAACCTGTTCTATTACCTTGCCAGTCAGTGGCTGGACCGTGACTACTGCTGGTCCGAGCCGCGGGCGTTGCCCCGCACCTCGGTCTACCACCCTCAGGTGGGCAGTGGGGCGCTGGAGGACTGGTTCCCACACTGGGATACCGATTATCCGGTGGCGCCAATACTGTTTTATCGCTCGCACTTGCAGGCGGCGAACACGGCCTTCATCGATGTGTTCTGCCAGCGCCTGCAGGCAGCAGGTTTGAATCCGTTGCCCATTGCGGTGGCCAGCCTGAAGGAAAGCGCCTGCCTGGAACAGGTTGAGGCATGGCTCGACATTGTCGGCGCCGAGGTGGTGCTCAATACCACCGGTTTTGCCCTGTCCAGCCCTGAGCGTCCTAACCTGCGCCCGCTAAGACGAGACATACCCGTGTTGCAGGCCATTTGTGCGCAGGACAACCAGCCGGGTTGGGAGGCCAGCGAGCAGGGCTTGGGCGCACGTGACCTGGCCATGCACATTGTGCTGCCCGAACTGGACGGGCGCATCATCACACGGCCGGTCAGCTTCAAGGACATGGCCTGGCACAGCGAGCGCAGCCAATCGGATGTGGTGTGCTACCGCGCGCACCCCGAGCGCATGGATTTTGTGGCCGAGCTGGCACGGCGCTGGGTGACCCTGGCGCGCCAGCCCAATGCGCACAAACGCGTGGCGTTGATTCTGGCCAACTATCCCACGCGCGATGGGCGCATCGGCAATGGCGTTGGCCTGGACACGCCGGCTGCGGCGCTCAATATCTTGCGTGCGCTGCGCACTGAAGGGTACCCGGTCAGCGAGCTGCCCGAGAGTGGCACCCAGCTGATCCATCACTTGCTGGGCGGTGTGACCAACGACCTGGACCACATCGATCAACGGCCGTGCGCCCAGAGCATGAGCCTGGTCGATTACCAGGCAGCATTCGATCGCCTGCCGGCCGCCAACCGCCAAGCGGTACTGGAACGCTGGGGGCCACCCGAGCAGGATCCAATGTTCCGCGAGGGCCGCCTGATGGTGGCAGGGGTGCGCATGGGGATGACCTTCGTCGGCATCCAGCCAGCACGTGGTTATCAGCTAGACCCCAGCGCCGTTTATCACGACCCGGACCTGGTGCCACCCCATGGGTACCTGGCGTTCTATTTCTGGCTACGGCATGGGTATGCCGCCGATGCCGTCATCCATGTCGGCAAGCACGGCAACCTGGAATGGCTGCCGGGCAAGGGGGTAGGGCTGTCTGATACATGCTGGCCGGATGCGCTGCTCGGCCCGCTGCCCAACATCTATCCGTTCATCGTCAACGATCCGGGTGAGGGCGCGCAGGCCAAGCGGCGCACGCAAGCGGTGATCATCGATCACCTGATGCCGCCGCTGACCCGCGCCGAGACCTATGGCCCGCTGCGCCACCTGGAGCAATTGGCCGATGAATTCTACGAAGCACAACTGCTCGACCCGCGTCGCGCCCGGGAGCTGCAACGCGACATCCTCGAACTGGTCAGGACCCATCACATCGACCGGGAATTGCAGCTCGAAGGGCAGCTTGACGATGCAACCGTCTGGTTGCCACGCCTGGACACCTACCTGTGCGACCTCAAGGAATCGCAGATCCGCGATGGTTTGCATGTATTCGGCCAGTCGCCCGAGGGCCGATTGCGCCTGGATACGCTGCTGGCACTGCTGCGTGTCGAGCGTGGCGATGGCCGTGGCGGCAATGCGAGTGTGTTGCGCGCCCTGGCCAAGGCACTGGTCCCAGGCTTCGATCCGCTCGACTGCGACCTTGGGCAACCCTGGGAAGGCCCACGGCCTCTGCTACTGATGAACATCAGCGACCAGGCCTGGCGCACGGCCGGCGATACGCGCGAGCGCCTCGAACTGCTGGCATTGCAGGTTATCGAAGGTGCGCTCGACGGCTCGCTGCCAGCGTTGGAGGTGGAACTTGGAGCGCCCGTCCAGGCCGTTGTCGATCATCTGCTCGCTACAGTGGCGCCGAGCCTGGACGCCTGCGGCGCCGCCGAGATGAATGGGTTGCTTGCAGCGCTAGCTGGGCGCTTCGTGCCGGCCGGTCCTAGCGGCGCACCCAGCCGCGGGCGGCTTGACGTGCTGCCCACAGGCCGCAATTTCTACACCGTCGACGTGCGTAACTTGCCGACCACGACAGCGTGGCGGCTAGGCTTTACGTCGGCCAACCTGATACTCGAACGTCATTTGCAAGATCATGGTGACCACTTGCGTCAGCTCGGGCTGTCGGTGTGGGGAACCGCGACCATGCGTACCGGTGGGGACGACATTGCCCAGGCCATGGCGCTGATGGGCGTGCGCCCAGTGTGGGCCACCGGCAGCCAGCGGGTCGACGATTTCGAGATACTGCCACTCAGCCTGCTGGATCGTCCGCGGGTGGACGTGACGCTGCGGGTGTCGGGTTTCTTCCGGGACGCCTTTGGCAGCCTGATCCGCCTGTTCGATGCTGCCGTCCAGGCCGTGGCCGGACTTGATGAGCCCGATGATCTTAATCCGTTGGCTGCGCGCGTGCGCGGTGAGCGTCTGGCCTTGCAGCAGCAGGGCCTAGACGCTGAGCAGGCGGCTCGACAGGCCGGTTGGCGCGTCTTCGGCGCCAAGCCCGGTGCCTATGGGGCTGGCATCCAGAATGCGATTGATGGGCGGCTGTGGCAGACCCGTGAAGACCTGGCCGAGGTCTACCTGAACCATGGCAGCTATGCCTATGGCGCCCAGGACGAGGGGACGCCGGCCAGGGCGCAGTTCGTCGAGCGCCTGAGCAAGGTGCAGGCAGTGCTGCAAAATCAGGACAACCACGAACACGACGTGCTGGATTCCAACGATTACTACCAGTTCCAGGGCGGCATGCTGGCGGCCACCGAAACGCTGGCCGGCGCGTCCGTGGCCAGTTACCACGGCGACCACAGCCAGGTGGACCGACCGCGCATCCGTACATTGAAGGAAGAACTCAACCGCGTGATCCGCGCGCGCGCGCTGAACCCCAAGTGGATCGATGGCGTCAAACGCCACGGCTACAAAGGGGCGTTCGAGATGGCGGCGACGGTCGACAACCTGTTCGCCTTCGACGCCACGACGCACCTGATCGACGATCACCATTACCAGTCGCTGGCCGATGCCTACGTGCTGGACCCGGCGACCCGCGACTTCATGCGCGAGCACAACCCGCAGGCGCTGCGCGACCTCACCGAGCGGCTGATCGAGGCGCAGCAACGCGGCCTCTGGCAGTCCCCCGGCGAGTACCGCGATGCCCTGGAAGAACAGCTGCTCGATGGCGAGGAACAGGCTTGAAATGAACGACGCTGCACAATTTCCCCTGGCCGCCGTAGTGGGCGCCGACGATTTGAAGTTGGCCCTGTGCCTGACGGCCATCGATCCCAGGATCGGCGGGGTGCTCATCGAAGGCCCGCGTGGCATGGCCAAGAGCACCCTGGCCCGCGGCCTGGCTGACCTGCTGGGCGATGGGCCTTTCGTGACCTTGCCGCTGGGCGCCAGTGAAGAGCGCGTGGTGGGCACACTCGATTTGGATGCCGCACTCGGGCAGGGCAAGGCGCAGTTCTCCCCCGGCGTGCTGGCCCAGGCCAATGGTGGCGTGCTCTATGTCGATGAAGTCAACCTGCTGCCGGACACCTTGGTCGACCTGTTGCTCGATGTCGCCGCCAGTGGTACCAACCGCATCGAACGCGACGGCATTTCCCATCGTCACGATGCCCGCTTCGTCTTGATCGGGACCATGAACCCCGAGGAAGGCGAGTTGCGCCCTCAGCTACTCGATCGCTTCGGTCTGAATGTGGCGCTCGACGGTCTACCCGCGCCTGATGCACGGCAACAGATCATCCGGCGCCGGCTGGCCTTCGACCATGACCCCCTGGCGTTTTGTGCCCAGTGGGCACCGGCCCAGGAGGCCTTGCGTAAGCGCTGTCAGGCAGCGCGCCAGGCGCTGGACGACATTGCACTGGATGACCGGACCTTGGCCAGCATCACCGAACGCTGCTTCGCCGCTGGAGTCGATGGGCTGCGGGCCGATCTGGTGTGGCTGCGCGCGGCCCGCGCCCACTGCGCATGGCGCGGGGCGGCGGCCATCGAGGCGGCAGATATCGATGCGGTGGAAGATTTTGCCTTGCGCCATCGCAGGCAATCGCCCGCCCAGGCTACTGCGCCCGCAGCGCCCGAGCAGCCGCAGTCACAGACCGGCAACAGCTCGGCCGAGAAGGGCGGGCAGGGGGACTGGGGGGCTTTGGCCCCGCAGCCTGTGGCAAGCGGGCCAAGGCGTGAGGTGCCGAACTGGGCAAAAAAGCCCTGAGCATCCGTCAGCCGGCCAAGACGACGGGTGCGCGAGCAGGCAAGGGCGCGCGCGCAGGTGCAAGCCGCGGTCGAGCCCAGGCGGCCAGTGCTGGCCGGGTCGCCTGGTTACAAAGCCTATTGAAGGGCCGGCCCAGGCACCGCGACGATTTGTGCTGGCACAACCGCAGGGGCACACCGGCCCAGCTATGGCTGATCATCGTCGATGCCTCCGCTTCGACACGTCGTCATCAGGCGCTCGCGCACACCAAAGGACTATTGGCCACGTTATTCGACCATGCCTACCGCCAGCGGGCACGGCTGGCTTTATTGACGGCAAGTGGCAGTGCCCCACAATGGCAGCGCCATGGACTCAAAGCTTCGGCGGCGCTGCAACCCTGGCTGCAGGCGCTGGGCGCGGGAGGCGGCACGCCGTTGCTGCCGGCGCTGGAGCAAGCAAGGCAGTGGCTGGGCGCTCGGCGCAAGGCCCATCCTAACGAGGAAGTACGCTGCCTGGTGTTCACCGACGGCCGCCTGCAGCAATGGGGTACCGTCGAGCCCTTGCCGTGCTGCACATTGCTGGTGGACATGGAACTGACACCGGTCCGCCTGGGCCGTGCTCGCCTTCTGGCACAGCAATTGGCAGCGGACTATCAACACCTGCTAAGTTTCGAAGCGGTGAAGTAACAGCGGTGTGGTGCGGCAACAAGTCGCACGCAAGAAGGGTAAACAGGGACGGCTGGAAGTGCATGTGCGTGGCAGAGCACGCACATGTCGAAGCTGTTCATTTACTTGGGCATCGACCAAGGCTGCAGGTGGTAGCCTTTTTCACAAAGTTCAGCGCGTACTTCTTCGATCAGGTTAAGCCACTGGGCTTTGTCAGAATAAGTTTGCGAGGTTACCTGCTTGCTGCCGATGCGGGCGCTGGTACGGTCGATGACCGCCAGGCTCAGGTCGCCAGTGCCGTTGGGGGCGTCCCAGGCCACGCAGTGGAAGGGTTCGAAGGCGTGGTCGGCGATCAGCAGTGCTTCGTTGACACGGAGCGGGGCATTCATGGTTCGGTCTCTCTGTGGTCCCAAACATTCAAGTGACGTCCGCGTTGCTTCAAGGTCGCCTCATGTATCGCGAAATGCAGCGCGGGGTTATGTGTACTGATGCTCGACAACCGGCATCGAGTCACATGGGTACAGCAAAATAATCAACGATTATTCATTTTTCGTTCTAACGCGCCCCATGTGAGGACGTTACCCATCGAAAATTCCCCCGCCAAGTTACGAAAAGCCGTATTGGCAGACAAACGGTCATAGGCACCGTCAACTTCATTGCTACTGTTATTCGGGCGCCACAACTTACTGTTTTACTTCAAGAAACCAATACTTGGCGCCAAGGATCGGTCATGCAACAAACCGCAGTGCAACGCCGCCTGCTCATCGTCGATCCTTGTGACGATTGCCAGCGCCTGACGCCTGGCTTGCTAGAGGCTGGGTGGGATGTCGACAGCTGCACCTTGGCGCAGGCATTGGAACATCGCTGCGATGTAGGCGTATTGCGCCTGGATGAGGCGCATCTCAAACACCCGGACGTGGTCAAGGACATGATCAAGCGCAGCAACACCGAGTGGATCGCGGTACTGAGCGCCGAACAACTGCGCTCCCCGGCCTTCGGGGATTTCGTCTGTGAATGGTTTTTTGATTTCCATACCTTGCCCTTCGATGAGTCGCGGGTACAGGTCACCCTGGGCCGGGCCTTTGGCATGGCGCGGCTGCGTGGCAAGGGCACGGTCAAGGCGCTCGACACCCAAGACGAGTTGCTGGGCGAGAGCCGGCCGATTCGAGAGTTGCGCAAACTGCTGGGTAAGCTGGCACCGACCGAGTCGCCTGTGCTGATCCGCGGCGAAAGCGGCACGGGGAAGGAGCTGGTGGCGCGTACGCTACACCGCCAATCGCAGCGTAGTGGCCAGCCGTTCGTGGCGATCAACTGCGGGGCCATCCCCGAGCACTTGATTCAGTCCGAACTGTTCGGGCACGAAAAGGGCGCATTTACAGGTGCCCATCAACGCAAGATCGGGCGCATCGAAGCGGCTAACGGCGGCACGCTGTTTCTCGATGAAATAGGCGACCTGCCGCTGGAGTTGCAGGCCAACCTGCTGCGCTTTCTCCAGGAAAAGCACATTGAGCGGGTGGGGGGCAGTCAGCCAGTACCGGTGGATGTGCGGGTGTTAGCCGCCACCCACGTGGATTTGGAGAGGGCCATCGAGCAGGGCCGCTTCCGGGAAGACCTGTACTACCGCCTGAACGTGCTGCAGGTGGTGACCGCTCCGTTACGCGACCGCCATGGCGATTTGCCGATGCTGGCCAACCATTTTGCCCATTTCTACAGCCTGGAAACCGGCAGGCGGCCTCGCTCCTTCAGTGAGCATGCGCTAACGGCAATGGGGCAGCACGATTGGCCCGGTAACGTGCGTGAATTGGCCAACCGGGTGCGCCGCGGGCTGGTGCTTGCCGAAGGGCGTCAGATCGAGGCCAAGGACCTGGGTTTGCAGCCATTTGCGCAACAGCCGCCGCTGGGCACCCTGGAAGAGTACAAGCACAAGGCCGAGCGCCAGGCGTTGTGCGATGTGCTGGACCGTCACAGCGACAACCTCAGCGTTGCAGCCAAGGTGCTGGGCATCTCACGGCCGACCTTCTACCGTTTGTTGCACAAGCACCAGATTCGCTGAAGGCGCAGGCGGCGTACGACGCGCCTCAGTGAGGCGCGCGGACGATGGTCTTGAGCAGATCTTCCGGGCTGATGTGGCCGACGACCTGGGCCACGGCGCTGCCAGGGGTCGGCAAGTCGATGATGTGGTTCTTCATCTTGCCGATCACATGCATCTCGCAGGGTTTACAGTCGAACTTCAGGGTCAGTACTTCATCCCCTTGAACCAGCTGCATCGGCGCCACCTTGGTGCGCACTCCGGTCACCCCTTTGGCCTGTTTGGGGCACAGGTTGAAGGAGAAGCGTAGGCAGTGCTTGGTGATCATCACCGGCACCTCACCATGCTCCTCATGGGCTTCATACGCCGCGTCGATCAACTGCACCCCATGGCGGTGATAGAAATCCCGGGCTTTCTGGTTGTAGACGTTGGCCAGGAACGACAGGTGCGACTCGGGATACACCGGCGGCGGCGAGGTTTCCGGCTTGCGCCGGCCATGGGGGTGCGCCTGGATGCGTTGCTCGGTCAGCGTCTCGATGGCCTGCCGGCGCAGGGCCTTGAGCTGCGAGTTGGGAATGAAGAACGCCTGGGGGGCATCCAACTCGATGCTGTCGGCGTGGTAGAGCGTGGTGCCGAGTTGGCCAAGCAGATCATGCAGCTGGTCCAGTGCTTGCTCTGGCTTGTTCGCCGGGCCGAATGGGCCATCCAGGGCGACTTGCACATGCACGCCTTCCTCGCTGGTCACGTTCAGGGTCAAGCGCTCCTCGCGTAATACCGCCTGCCAACGTACGCCGATGCGGCGCTCGGCCGAGGTCCGTTGCAGGGCCTGCTGCCAGTTGTGGTCCAGATTGCGCGAAAGCGGATGGTTTGGCCTTAGCTTGTGCAGCCCGGCAGGCATCTCGTTCGGTTCCACCCGGTAGCGCCAGCGTTTTTGGCCATCTTCTTCGAACTCGCCGCGTGCCTCGGCGATGTTGGCCCTGAACCCCACCACTTCACGCTTGATCAGCACATTGAGGCCATCGCCGTTGGTCAAGGGTACGTCGGTGACGACCTGCAGGTCGCGCTTGCCCACTTTTTCCACCACACCCACCGGCAGGCCGGTGAACGTAGGGGAGTCGAAGGCGCCGATATCGACCTTGCGGTCAGTCACGAAGTAGTCGGTGCTGCCGCGGTGGAAGGTCTTGTCCGGATCCGGTACGAAGAAGTGCGCGGTACGGCCGCTGGAAGCGCGAGCCAGGGCAGGTCGGTCTTCCAGGATGGCGTCGAGCTCCTTGCGGTAATGGGCCGTGATGTTCTTCACATAGCCCATGTCCTTGTAGCGCCCCTCGATCTTGAATGAGCGTACGCCGGCATCGACCAGGTCGCGCAGGTTGGCGGTCTGGTTGTTGTCCTTCATCGACAGCAGGTGCTTTTCGAACGCGACCACCCGACCTTGGTCGTCCTTGAGCGTGTAGGGCAGTCGGCACGCCTGGGAGCAGTCGCCCCGGTTGGCGCTGCGACCGGTCTGGGCGTGGGAAATGTTGCATTGCCCGGAGAATGCCACGCACAGTGCACCATGGATGAAGAACTCGATGGCGGCGTCGGTTTCGGCGGCGATCGCACGGATTTGCTGCAAGTTCAGCTCGCGTGCAAGTACCAGCTGAGAAAAGCCGGCCTGGTCGAGAAACTTGGCCCGCTCCAGGGTACGAATGTCGGTCTGGGTACTGGCATGCAGCTCGATGGGTGGAATGTCGAGCTCCATGACCCCCAGGTCCTGCACGATCAGCGCATCGACGCCGGCGTCGTACAGCTGGTGAATCAGCGCGCGCGCCGGCTCCAGCTCGTTGTCATGCAAGATGGTATTGATGGTGGTGAACACGCGCGCATGGTAGCGATGGGCGAATTCGACCAACTCGGCGATATCGCCCACCTCGTTGCAGGCGTTATGACGGGCGCCAAAGCTAGGGCCGCCGATATAGATGGCATCGGCGCCATGCAGGATGGCCTCGCGGGCGATGGCCACGTCGCGGGCAGGGCTGAGCAGTTCCAGGTGATGCTTGGGAAGGGACATGTCGTTATGGTTTCGGCTGTCACGGTATAGCCGGGCATTGTACCGACGATTCGGCCGGGCGACACCATCGGGCTGCGCTGGTCGGATGAATGCCTCTTGTCAGGCTGCGCCTGTGTTTCAACGACCTGGTATTTATGGCAGTTGCCTACAGTAGGCTCTCTGGACAGAGTAGGGCTGACAAGTCCATTGATGCAGGGAGGTGTATAACATGCTCAGGCCGGCATCCGCTTCAGGGCGTTGTCGCTTAACCCTTGTCACGCCTACGGCCTATACCCCGTATGGCTATAGCGCCATCGCACGCCTTTCCCAAACGGGTTACGTTGGGGCGGTACAGGAGGGGCTGCGGGGCTGTTATGGGTTTGGCCAGGGCTATAGATACCTCAACAGTGTCATGATGAGATTTGAAACACCCGATTCGTTGAGTCCGTTCGACCAGGGCGGCCTCAACGCCTATGCGTATTGCGCAGGCGATCCAGTCAATCACGTCGACCCAACTGGACACCTATTGGAAAGATTGAAGTTTTGGAAGCGGCCCAGATCTGCTCCCATGACGCCGTTAAAGCCGGAGATCGATTTTGGATTGGCGCAGGCCAGAGCACAACTCAAGCACACGCTCGGTATTTTACTGCGCCCAGAGAAAAGCAATGATTTGCGCAGTAATTTCATGGCTACATTGCGCGATAAACGCTTTAGAGAGCCCGCAGCGCAAGCGCTTGGTACCGACTGGCTCAATCGTCTTGAATCCAATCAGAAGGTTTGGGAATTTTTTGCTTCCGGAGAGTACCTGGACAGGCACTTCACCCGAATTCTGAAGCCTGATGCTGCCATCATCACCCGCTACATTGCAACAGAAGCTACCCTTGCGGCCTCTGGAATCGGACCAGAATCTTTTGCCAAACAGCTGAAATCTTTTCGAGTCGCTTCAATGGCACAGCTCGACCGTTCCGTTTTGCTTGAACTCAAAAAAATCAGACAGCAGCTTTAGCTCATGGTCCTGCACTGATTCTGTCGGCCCAGACAAGGGCCGGCGGCGGCGTGGCATGGCTACCCTAGGGCGAGGGTTGAGCACGACCACTGCGAGCCGCCGCCAACGTGCGGCATTGAGACACCTGCCAGCAGGCGGCTAAGCGTCACTTCTTGGCCGCCATTGCCGTTACTTCCACGCGCATGCCCTCGAACGCGAGCGCCGCCACGCCTACGGCAGCGCGCACCGGCCAGGGTTTAGTGAAGAAACGTTGATAGACCCGGTTGAAGGCGGCGCGGTCGGCCATATCGGTCAGGTAGATGGTCAGGTGCAGCACCCGGTCCATGCCGCTGCCGGCTTTCTCCAGGGCATCCTTCAAAGCCTGCAACGTGCATTCGCTCTGCTCGACGATATCTCCCAACGCCAGGCTACCGTCAGGGTGTACCGGGACTTGAGTGGTCACCAGCATCCCGTTGTATTCGGCGACATCGGAGGAAATGGATTCTGGGTCGCTGTCCGGGGTGTAGACGATATCTGCATGTGCCATGAGGTCTGCCTTGCGGGGTAGAAAAGCCTCAAGCCTACGCGAGCGGCCTGCGCCGGTCGAGAGGCCGGTTTTTTGCAAAGCGCGGCATTCGCGGTCAGAATCGCCGCCATTGCAGAGAGGCTTACCGTGAACGAACACACCTTGTCCATGCGCCTGGAGCGCGTGGCCACCCATGTGCCTGAAGGCGCTCGTCTGGCTGATATTGGCTCTGATCATGGCTACCTGCCCGTGGCGTTGATGCTTCGCGAGCGCATTGAGTACGCAGTGGCCGGGGAGGTCGCCAACACCCCCTTCGCGGCCGCTCAACGCAATGTGCGCAAGCAGGGGCTGGAGCGGCGCATTGCCGTGCGCTTAGCCGATGGGCTGACAGTCATCGCGCCTGATGACCGCATCACGGTCGTCAGCCTGTGCGGCATGGGCGGCGAAACCATCTGCGAGATTCTCGAAGCGGGCAGGGCACACCTGGCGGGTGTCGAGCGCCTGGTACTGCAACCCAATGGCGCCGAGCCGCAGGTGCGTCAGTGGCTGATGAGCAATGGCTACCGTATCGTCGCCGAAGATGTTCTGCGCGAGCATCGCTTCGACTACGAAATCATCGTGGCCGAACCCGGTTATGTGGCCTACAACCCTCAGCAGTTGTATTTCGGCCCCCTGTTGATGCAGGACCATGGCCAGGCATTTCACGTAAAGTGGCAACGCATGCTTGGGCAAAAGAAGCAGACCCTTGCCAACTTGGCCCAGGCCCGCGTTGCCGTGCCGCCGGCCAAGGTCGCAGACTTCGAACAACAGGTGGACTGGATCACCCGGCTGCTGGCCGAACGCCCCCACACCGAGGACTAGCCTTCATGGACATGTTGCAGGCCATGCGTACCTTCGTCCGGGTGGTGGAGTGCGGTAGCTTTGCCGCGGCGGCCAACGCGCTGGACATCTCCGCTGCTCAAGTCTCGCGCATCGTGGCGGAGCTGGAGAATCAGCTGCAAACCCGATTGCTGCACCGCACCACCCGACGCTTGCGCATGAGCGAGGCCGGGGAGCGGTTTCTTGAGCGCGCACGGCAGATACTGCTATTGACCGACGAGGCAGTGGGAGAGGCGCGGGGTGCTCACCTCACGCCCCGTGGCCGGCTACGCGTGCATTGTCCGCATGGGCTTGGATTGCTGTTGATGCCGTTGGTGGCGGGCTACAACGCGCTTTGTCCCGACGTGGTCATCGAGCTTACGCTTTCCCAGCGCAACCCTGACCCGCTCGCTGAAGGGCACGATGTGGTCATCACCGTGGACCAGGCATTGCCGGACTCACAGTTGATTGCCGTCCCCTTGGGCACGATTTTCAGTATTGCCTGTGCCGCTCCCGGCTACTTGGATGAAAAAGGCGTACCTGCCCGCCCGGACGATCTACACCAGCATCGCTGCCTGCGCATGGCCTACCCGCTGTACGAGGGTGACTGGGTGTTTCCGCAGGCAGGTGGGGATTGCGTCATTGCACCGCAGGACAGCTTCATGACCAACGTGGCGGACGCCATGCTGGTCGCCAGCGAGCTGGGGATGGGTATTGGCCTGCTGCCGTTCTACACCGCCAGCCAAGCCATGGAGCAAGGGCGCCTGTACCGGGTGCTGGCCGACTACAGGCTGCGGGAAAACGCCTTGTATGCGATTTATCCCTCGCGGCATTACCTGGACGCCAAGGTCCGAACCTGGATCGACTACCTCAAGGAGCGACTGCCGCCCATTTTCGCCGCCCACGCCCGCCTGGTCGAAGACCCCCGTTATTGCCGCTGACGGCAGCGGGGCACAAGCTCACGCCGCTGCAGGCCAGGTAGGCCGGGCCTTACAGCGCGTAGTGTTTCAGCTCACGTGCGATCAGCATCCGCTGGATTTCGCTCGACCCTTCATAGATCTGGGTGATTCGCGCATCACGGTAGTGTCGCTCGACGGGATAATCCTCAAGGTAGCCGTAGCCACCGTGGACCTGGATGGCCATCGAACACACCCGCTCAGCCATTTCCGAGGCAAACAGCTTGGCCTGTGACGCCTCGGACAGGCAGGGCCTGCCGGCGCTGCGCAGGCGCGCGGCATGCAGGATCAGCAAGCGAGCCGCATTGATCTGCACCTGCATGTCAGCCAACAAGTTCGCAATGCTCTGGTGTTCGTGGATCGGCTTGCCGAACTGGACACGTTCCCGGGCATAGCCCAGCGCCGCTTCGAAGGCAGCCCGGGCGATGCCCAGAGCCTGGGCGGCGATGCCGATTCGGCCGCCTTCGAGATTGGACAAAGCGATTGCCAGGCCTTTACCGCGCTCGCCCAGCAAGTTGCCAGCCGGAATCCGGCATTGGTCGAGTGTGACGGCGCAGGTATCGGAAGCGCGAATCCCCATCTTATGTTCGGTACGATCAACCTTGAAGCCGGGGTTGTCTGTCGGTACCAGAAACGCCGACAGCCCTTTCTTGCCAAGGTCAGGATCGGTCACGGCGAACACGACGGCCAGCCCGGCGCGACGGGCATTGCTGACGAACTGCTTGCTGCCGTTGATCACCCACTGCCCGTCAATCAACTCGGCGCGGGTGCGCAGGTTATGGGCCTCGGATCCTGCCTGGGGCTCGGTCAGGCAGAAGCAGCCAATCACCTCGCCACTGGCCAGCCGCGGCAGCCAGTGCTGCTGCTGTTCGGGGCTACCGTAGGCCAGCAACGGGCCGCACCCCACCGAGTTATGGATGCTCATCAAGGCCCCGGTGGCGCCACACCCGACTGAAATCTCTTCCACCGCCAGCGCATAGGCCACGTAGTCGGTATAGCTACCGCCGAAGGCCTCGGGGACCACCATGCCCAGCAAGCCAAGCTCACCCATGCTGCGCACGACGGCGTCATCGATCCAGCCGGCCTTTTCCCACGCCTGGGCATGGGGGGCGATCTCGCCGCGGGCGAAGTCGCGGGCCATGTCACGGATCATGATCTGCTCTTCGCTCAGTTCCACGTCTTGCATCTGCTTGCTCCCGGGCTCACAGGCCTTCGAAGAATTGGTCGACCCGCTGGCGGTCCAGCCCCTGCAATGTAGGGGGGTTCCAGCGCGGCTGCTTGTCCTTATCGATGATCAGGGCGCGCACCCCCTCGATGATGTCGCCGTGCTGGAACCACTGGCGATCCAGGTGCAACTCCATGGCGAAGCACTCTTCCAGGCTCAACTGTCGGCCGCGTCGTAACATCTGCAACGTCACGGCCATGGCCAGTGGGGATCGGGTTTCCAACAGCTCTGCAGTGGCAACGGCCCAGGCATGGCTGTCGCCGATGCTGACGGCACGCAACTGCTCGACGATGGCTGCCATATCGGGCAGGGCGAAGAAGTGATCGATCGCTGGGCGCAGCGCAGCCAGTGGTGGCGCTTCCAGCGCCTGTGTGCCCAGGCGCGCCAGCAGGTTCTGCAAATCCTTGAGCGGATTGTCATTGAGGGATAACTGGTCCAGCTCGCGATCAAGGGTTTCGATCTTGTCGCTCGTCACATACCAGTTGGCCAGGCCGCAATACAGGGCATCGGCCGCCTGGACCTGTGTGCCGGTGACGCCGAGGTAGGTCCCCAGCTCGCCCGGCAGGCGGGACAGGAAGTAGCTGCCCCCCACGTCGGGGAAATAGCCGATGCCCACCTCTGGCATGCCCAAGCGGCTGCGCTCGGTGACCACCCGCAGCTCGCAGCCCTGCGCCAAGCCCATGCCCCCGCCGAGGGTAAAGCCGTCCATGAGCACCAGGATAGGCTTGCGGTAGCGGTGTATCAGCAAGTCCAGGGCATACTCTTCGGCGAAGAAAACCGCGTGCAGGTCGTCACCGGCTTTGTAGCTGTCATGCAGCGAGCGGATATCACCACCGGCGCAGAAGCCCTTCGGCCCTTCGCCGCGCAGTACGACGGCGCGGATGTTCGGATCACCGGCCCACGCGTCCAGGTGCTTGCGCAAGCTGCGCACCATGTTCAAGGTCAGGGCGTTCAACCCAGCGGGGCGGTTGAGACGCAGGTGGCCGATCTGGTTGCGAACCTCGCTCAGAATGTGTTCGGTAACCGGCGTCTGAATAAGCGCTGTCATTGCGGTCTCCCTGCTTATTATTGATTTTCCATGTGAAATCTGGAGTTCGCTGGAGGATCGCTGGATCCTGGCATGCGAATTTGCCTAGTACAATCGACAATTGTGCAGGGGCATCGTGCATTTTTGCGCCGATGCCCGTTGCGTTGCCAGTCAGCGTGAATGGGAACTGCACGCTGATGGGTCACAGGCGTTCACTGTAGCGCGAACCAGGCGCCAGTAGGCGTTATCGGCGCCCTGCTAAGACACTTACAAGTGTTTCAAGCGGGGCTTTTGGCTTGAAAGCACCGTGGGAGAGGGTTAGTCTTCGCGGGCTGCTGTCAATCCAGCAGTCGGGTTTGGTAGCCCGAATTGATCAAGGCGCACAAAGCGCCCGCTTTCGCTATGGTTGGCGCATTTTTTGTGCTCGGTTGTAGCGTTTTATGGCGGCTGTGCGTAGGGCGCCTCTGTGCGCGCCGGTTTCCTTGATTCCCGGTCTACCAACCTGCGCATAGCCGTCACCATTTCGTTTGGTAGCGATTGATGGCGGCTCCTGATGAATCAAGGAGCACACCATGACAAAAGGGTTACCTGATCCTCCTGCCAGTCTCACAACCGCGCCCACATCCTTCTCTACCTGCGAAAGCAGCCATCCGCCTTTGTTTTCGGTACGTCCGGGCGTCGATCTCGAAGACGCGCTGGTGCACTTGTCCACGCTGTTGCGTGGCGCCTATGCCGCTAATCTGAAGGCCATGGAGTTGGCCAATGGGACCTGTTTCGACCTGTTGCTGGGCAATGACCATGGACTGGAATCGGCGACCGCAGTGGTGGAGGCTTTGTTGAATGGGTTGGAGGCTCGGCGGCTGGTAGCTGACCGCTAGTCGGAGACGGCGGGGTGCGCCTAGGCAGTGGCGGAGTCAACTGCCTGGCTCCGGCCTGGGTGGTTAGCGAACTCCCAGGCTCAACGCGGTATCGCCGGGTCTGCGCTGCGAAGCTAGATTCCTAAGGCCCTGGCGCGCCTTTAGTATCGAAAAAAATCGACAGCCCCCTTGTCAGCCCTCAAGCCATTGCGGGCTGTTGAAATTATTCAGCCGGCAATCCTCTTCAGCGCAATCAACTGCTGCCACGGGCGCGCCGAGCAAGGCTCTCTGCAAACTGCGCTCCCCAGCATTCCAAGCCTGCTCAAGCAGCGGCAGGATGGCGCGGGGCAGCACGCTGAACATCGGTTGCCAATACCCACCCTGGCGGACCATCGCGGCACTGTTCGCCGCCAAGGCGGCGCGCCGCAGGTCGTTGACCAGCACCTGATCGACCCGCGGCGCATCACAGGCGAGCACCACCACCCAATCGTGCCGCGCTATCGCCAACCCGGCAAGCACGCCAGCCAGTGGGCCAGGGAAGCCGGTCTCGGCATCACACACGCAGTGCTCGGCGTACCGCTGGTATATCTGCTGATTGCGATTGCACGAAACGATCAGGTCATCACTGAGGCCCCGAACCACCGCATGCACGTGGGCAATCAGAGGGCGGCCTTGCCAGTCGATCAGCCCTTTATCGCGCCCGCCCATGCGTTGGCCACGGCCGCCGGCGAGCATGAGGACAGAGCAAAGGGGCAGGGTAGCAGGCATGAAAAAGGGTTCCTGGCAGTCAGTGCCAGAAACCCTCCCATTTCACGTTCCGCTTGTCCAGTCAGTGACTGCGCGGGGCTGGCTCGTCGCCAGGTTCCTGTGGCCGCCGGCGCCGGGACAAACGCATCACCACGACGAAGAATACCGGCACGAACACCACCGCCAGCGTGGCGCTCAACATGCCGCCAATGACCCCTGTACCGATGGCCTGCTGGCTTGCCGAACTGGCACCGGTGGCGATGGCCAGTGGCACCACCCCAAGGATGAACGCCAGGGACGTCATCACGATGGGCCGCAGGCGCAAGCGGGCAGCCTCGATGGCAGCCTGGGTGGCATCCATGCCCTGGTCCATCAGGCTTTTGGCAAACTCGATGATCAGAATGGCATTCTTTGCCGATAGCCCGATCAAGGTGATCAGCCCAACCTTGAAGAACACGTCGTTGGGCATGCCACGCAGCGTGACTGCCAGGACCGCGCCCAGAATCCCCAGGGGTACCACCAGCAGCACCGCCGTGGGGATCGACCAGCTTTCATACAACGCCGCCAGGCAGAGGAACACCACCAGCAGCGACAGGGCCATCAGCACCGGCGCTTGACTGCCCGAGAGCCTTTCCTGCAGCGACAACCCAGTCCATTCCAGCCCAACACCAGCCGGCAGCTGCGCCACGATTCGCTCGATCTCGGCCATGGCTTGCCCCGAGCTTTGCCCGGCCGTCGGCTCACCAGAAATGGACACCGCCGGGTAACCGTTGTAGCGCGTCAACTGGACCGGGCCGCTAACCCATCTGGGCTGGACGAAGGCGCCAAGCGGCACCATCTTGCCGGCGCTGTTGCGCACATGAATCTTTAGCAAGTCCTCCACCTGGCTGCGCTGATCGCCCTCGGCCTGCACCACCACCCGCTGCATGCGGCCCTGGTTGGGAAAGTCATTGACGTAGCTCGAACCCACCGCCACGTCCAGCACTGAGCCGATATCGGCGAACGAGACGCCCAACGCATTGGCCTGACGGCGATCGATCTCCAGCTCCACTTGCGGGCTTTCGGCCAACGATGCCTCGCGCACGTTTGTCAGTACCGCGCTCTTGCTCGCCTTGGCCAGCAGTTCATCACGGGCAGCCATGAGTTGGGCGTGACCAAGCCCGCCCCGGTCCTGCAGGCGGAATTCGAAGCCAGTGGACTCGCCAAGCCCGTCAATCGGTGGTGGCAGTACGGCGAAGGCGATGGCGTCCTTGAGTTGCGTGAATGCCATGTTCGCGCGATCGGCAATGGACTGGGCACTGTCCTCAGCGTCACGCTCGGACCAGTCCTTGAGGGTCGTGAAGGCCAGCGCCGCATTCTGGCCACTGCCGGAGAAGCTGAAACCCAGAATCACCGTGGTATTGCCCACGCCAGGCTCATCGCCGTTGTGCGCCTCGATGTGAGCCGCTACCTGCTCGGTGCGCATGCGGCTGGCGCCAGGCGGCAGCTGGATATCGGTGATGGTGTAACCCTGGTCCTCGGTCGGCAGGAAGGCCGTGGGCAGCTGACTGAAGCCGTAGCCCAGCACGCCCAGCAGCACGGCGTACACCAACAGGTAGAGCCCGCTGCGACGCAGTGCCTGCGACACCCAGCCCTCATAGCCCTTGCTCATGCCCTCGAAGCGCCGATTGAACCAACCGAAGAAACCGCCGCGCTGATGGTGCGCACCTGGGTTCACAGGCTTGAGCAAGGTGGCGCACAACGCCGGCGTCAGGCTCAGGGCAAAGAAGGCCGAGAACAGGATGGAAACGGCCATGGACACCGAGAACTGCTGATAGATCACGCCGACCGAGCCCTTCATGAAGGCCATGGGCAGGAAGACGGCCACCAGCACCAGCGTGATACCGATGATCGCCCCGCTGATCTGGCCCATGGCCTTGCGTGTGGCCTCACGCGGCGCCAGACCGTCTTCGGCCATGATTCGCTCGACGTTCTCGACCACCACGATGGCGTCGTCCACCAAAATACCAATGGCCAGGACCATGCCGAACAGGGTCAGCACATTGACCGAGAAGCCCAGCATCAGCATCACGCCGAAGGTGCCCATCAGCGCCACGGGCACCACGAGTGTGGGAATCAACGTGTAACGCAGGTTCTGCAGGAACAGAAACATCACCGCGAACACCAGCACCATTGCCTCGAACAGCGTGCTGATGACCTGCTGTATGGAGACTTTGACGAACGGCGAGGTGTCGTAGGGAATGTCGTACTTCACGCCTTCCGGGAAATAGCGCGCCAAGTCCTTCATCTTGGCGCGCACCAGCGTGGCCGTTTCCATGGCGTTGGCACCCGGGGCCAGCTGCACACTGAATGCGGTGGCCGGCTTGCCGTTCAAGCGCGTGCCGTACTGGTACTCCTGCGCACCGATTTCTACCCGGGCCACGTCACCGATGGTCACCACCGAACCGTCGGTATTGGCTCGCAGCACGATCGCCGCAAACGCTTCTGGTGTGGTCAGCTGGCCCTTGACCACCACATTGGCGGTGATCTCCTGGGTAGCGGGGCTAGGCTGGTCGCCGATGCTGCCGGGCGCCACCTGCGCGTTCTGTGCGGTGATGGCTTCGGCCACGTCGTTGGGGGTGAGATTGAGGCCGACCAGCTTGGCCGGGTCGATCCAGATGCGCATGGCGCGCTCGGAGCCATACAGCTGGGCTTTGCCGACCCCTTTGATGCGCCGGATCTCGTTCATCACGTTGCGCGCCAGAATGTCGGACAACGCGGTCTCGTCGAACTTGCCATCCTCGGAGGTGAGCGTGCCCAGCAGCAGGAAACCAGTGGACACCTTTTCAACCTGCAAGCCTTGTTGGGTGACCGGGCGTGGCAGGCGCGACTCGACCACTTTCAAGCGGTTCTGCACGTCAACCTGTGCCAGGTCTGGCACGGTGCCCGGCTCGAAGGTGGCGGTGATGGTGGCGCTGCCCAGGCTGCTTTGCGACTCGAAGTACAGCAAGTTGTCGGCGCCGTTGAGTTCCTGCTCGATGAGGCTGACCACACTTTCATCCATGGTAGCCGCCGAGGCGCCAGGGTATACGGCGTAAATTTCCACCTGCGGCGGCGCCACGTTGGGGTACTGCGCCACGGGCAGTTGAGGAATGGCCAAGGCGCCAGCCAGCAGGATGAACAGCGCCACCACCCAAGCGAAAATGGGGCGGTCAATGAAAAATTGCGGCATCGATCAGGCCCTCACTGGCCGGTGTGCTGGGTGGCGGAGGTGGCCTCGGGGGCGGGGTCGATCTGCACGCGTTCGCCTGCCTTGGCATGTTGCAGGCCTTCGACCACCACCTGGTCACCGGCAGCGAGGCCTTCGCGTACTACCCAGCGGTCGCCCTGTACGCTGCCCAGCACCACTTGCCGTTCGCTGACCTGCGATTGGCCATCCACGACCAGTACCTTCGGCACGCCTGCGCTGTCACGCAGGATCGCCCGTTGCGGCACACTCAGCCCTTGCGGTTGCACGGCCTGGGCCAGGCGCACGCGCACATAGCTGCCCGGCAGCAAGTCGAGGTTCGGGTTGGGGAACTCGCTGCGCAGGGTGATCTGGTTGGTAGAGGGGTCGACCTGGATGTCGGAGAACAACAGCTTGCCGGGCAGCGGGTAGGCACTGCCGTCGTCCTCGATCAAGGTGACACTGGCCTGGTCTGCGTCGACCCGTTGCAGTTGGCCAGCACGCAAAGCCTTGCGCAGCGCCGTGATCTCACGGGTCGACTGGGTGACGTCGACATGAATGGGGTCCAGTTGCTCGATGGTCGCCAGTGGCGTGGCTTCGTTCTGCCCGACCAATGCGCCTTCTGTCACCTGGGCACGGCCAATGCGCCCGGCGATGGGAGCGGTCACAGTGGCGTATCCCAGGTTCAGACGGGCCCGTTGCACAGCCGCCTTGGCCTCGGCCACTGCTGCGTTGGCTTGCAGCAGGCTGGCCTTGGCATTGTCGTATTCCTGGCCGCTGACGGCTTTGTCATTGACCAGCTCGCGGTAGCGCTGCTCCTGCAGGCGAGCTTGATAACGGGTAGCGTCGGCTCTGGCCAGTGCCGCCTGGGCGCTGTCCAGGTCGGCCTTGAAGGGTGCGGGGTCGATCTGAAACAACACATCGCCCTGCTTGACGTCGCTACCCTCGCGGTACACCCGCTTGAGCACTACGCCGGCCACCCGAGCCCGCACCTGGGCGGTACGCGGCGCCAGAATGCGGCCGTTGAGCTCGCTGGTGATGGCCAGCGGTTGCAGTTGCAGCGTTTCGATCCGCACTTGCGGGGCCGGGGCTTGCTGCTCGGGTTCGTCGCTAGCGCTGCAGCCGCCCAGGCCCAAGCCTACAAGCGCCAGAAGCGCCATGCGGCGCAGGGTAACAGTGAGTGTGTCGGACATTGGGATCTTCCGCTGATGATCTGCGCTATGCTACGGCACCCGGGTCATGGTTGGCTGTTAACAGCTGTACGGGGAGTGTGAAAAAGTGTGAAGCGATGGGTTGTGCACCACGATGTTTCTATAAGCTTGCGTCACTAGAACGCAGCGCTTACGAGGCCACACCGAGCCGGTGCGCTGCAAGTCCCTCCACCTGCCTGCCAAGCCACCCATGCCCACTATACTTCTGGTCGAAGACGACAGCGCCCTGGCCGAGCTGATCGCCAGTTACCTGCAACGCAACGAATTCGTCGTCCGGGTCATCGCCCGGGGTGACCACGTGCTGGACGAGTATCGCCGCGACAAACCCGACTTGGTGATTCTCGACCTGATGCTCCCAGGCCTGGACGGCCTGCAGGTGTGTCGCCAGTTGCGTCAGCAGTCCCAATGCCTGCCGATCCTGATGCTCACCGCCCGCGATGACAGCCATGACCAGGTGCTGGGGCTGGAAATGGGGGCCGACGACTACGTCACCAAACCGTGCGAGCCACGGGTGTTGCTGGCCCGGGTGCGCACCTTGCTGCGCCGCAGCGCTAACGAACCCAGGTTGGACCATGACCTGATCGTGGTAGGTGGGTTATGCATCGACCTGGCCGAACGCACCGTCACCTGGCGCGGCGAGCCTGTCGAACTGTCGGGCGGGGAATTCAACCTGTTGGTCGTGCTGGCGCGCAATGCCGGGGTCGTGCTCAATCGCGATCGCATTCTTCAACAGTTGCGCGGTATCGAGTTCAACGGCACCGACCGCTCGGTGGACGTGGCCATTTCCAAGCTGCGCCGCAAGTTCGACGACAACGCAGGCGAAGCACGCAAGATCAAGACGGTCTGGGGCAAAGGTTATCTGTTCAGCCGTGTCGAGTGGGAGTGAGCTGCGATGTTCAAGATCCTGGTGCGGCTGTATCTGCTGATCATCGTGGCGTATGCCGGTGCCTTGCTGTTCATCCCCGACACCATCGTGGGGCTGTTTCAGGAACGCTTCATGGCCTACAACCTCAGCCAGACCAAAGGCGTGCAGTCGCTGATCGTACGTCAGTTCCACCAGGCGCCTCAGGCCCAGTGGCCTGCCGTGGCGAAAGCGCTGGCCGACGATTTTGCACCCTTGCAGGTCCAGCTGCTGCCCATCGACCAGGCCCACTTGAATGAAACGGAGCGCGCGCGGCTGGCGCAAGGGGAGTCGGCAGTGCGCCTGGCCCAATGGGGCTACTACGAAACCCTGCTGGCGCCGTTGGACAGCCACTGGCTGGTACGCTTGGATTCGCCGCCTGATCCCTTGGACATCAACGTCCTGTCATGGGGCGTGACGGTGTTGATCGGGGCCGCGATGCTGGGTTGCCTGTTGCTTTGGGTATGGCCGCACTGGCGTGACCTGGAGCGCCTGAAGGAAACCGCTCGGCGTCTGGGGCAGGGGCAGATGTCCGAGCGCACGCATATCTCGGCGCATTCGAACATCGGCGAACTGGCCAGGGTATTCGACACCATGGCTAGCGACCTTGAGCGCCATGTCAATCAGCAGCGCGAGCTGCTCAATGCCGTATCTCACGAGCTGCGCACGCCCCTGACGCGCCTGGATTTCGGCTTGGTGCTGCTCTTCGACGAAGTGCCTGCGGCCAGCCGCAAGCGCTTGCTGGAGCTGGTCGGGCATGTGCGAGAGCTAGATGAATTGGTGTTGGAGTTGTTGTCCTACAGCCGGTTGTACAATGCCGACCAGGCGCGCGAACGAGTGGAGGTGTCGTTGCTCGAGCTGGTGGACAGCGTGCTAGGCAGCTTTGCCGAGGAGTTGGACGGGCGGGGCATCCAGTGGGAGGTGCATGCCGACGCCGAGTTGCCGCGCTTCGTGCTCGATCCGCGCCTGACGGCCCGAGCGGTGCAGAACCTGGTGCGCAACGCCATGCGCTACTGTGAGCAGCGCCTGGTACTGCGCTTGCGCCTGGAGCCCGACGGGGCTTGCTCGCTGACGGTGGAGGATGATGGCATTGGTATCCCTGTCGAGGAGCGCGAGCGAATCTTCCAGCCGTTCTATCGCCTGGATCGCAGCCGGGACCGCAGCACGGGTGGATTCGGCTTGGGGCTGGCGATCAGCCGGCGGGCCATTGAGGGGCAGGGCGGGACCCTGACGGTCGCCCAGTCCCCATTGGGCGGTGCGCAATTTCGTATCCGCTTGCCCGCCGGGCAGGTGACCTGAAGGCTGATGCCTGGTAGTAAGCCTCTTCTTTTAACCGGCGGGATCTTGTAGCGTGTCGGGTCGTCATTCAGGGAGCTGAACATGCAAGGCAAGGCCCGCAAGATCGTCCAGGCCATTCTCTACGAGGCCATCGCCGTGGCGTGTGTTGCCCCTGCCCTGGAACTTGCGTTCGGGGCGGGGATGGCGCAGTCCACTGTGCTGTCGGTATTGATGTCAGGCGTCGCGATGAGCTGGAACATGCTCTACAACTGGGTGTTCGAGCGCTGGGAGGCGCGCCAGCCTCAGCGCAAGCGCACGCTGTTGCGCCGCTTGCTGCATGCGCTTGGCTTCGAGGGTGGCCTGGTGGTGATCCTGCTGCCGCTGGTGGCTTATTGGTTGCAAGTCAGCCTGCTGGCAGCGCTCTTGACCAATCTGGCCCTGTTCGCTTTTTTCTTCGTCTACGCCTTCGTGTTCCAGTGGGGCTTCGACAAGGTATTCGACGTGCCGTTGTCGGCGCAGCAGGCCAAGTGTTGACGCGCGGCCAAGCCTCGGGCTAACGTTCGGCACATGAACCGCTATCAGCCTGCCTTCGCCAGCATTATTACCGCCATCATCAGATTGGCGGGCTAGCGCGAGCATGCACCAAACCCGCCCTGGAGGCGGGTTTTTCCATCTGACTCCTGGGCACCGTTAACCGGCCAAGGAGTCGATGATGTCCAACCTGTGTTGCGCCCCGCGAGCAATCACCCCTGAGCAACTGCTGTCCGAGCAGGTTCGGCGAATTTTGGCAGCGCCCGTGTATGACCTGGCCATCGAAACGCCGTTACAAGAGGCCGGTGGGTTGTCCGATAGGCTGGGTAATCGGGTACTGCTTAAACGCGAAGACCTGCAACCCACATTCTCGTTCAAGATCCGTGGGGCGTACACGCGACTGTCGAGGTTGACCACCCGTCAGCGTCAGGCCGGTGTAGTGACCGCTTCGGCGGGCAACCATGCCCAGGGCGTGGCCATGGCCGCCGCGCATCTGGGCATGACGGCCACGATCGTCATGCCGTCCACGACGCCTTCGCTCAAGGTCCAGGGCGTGCGCGCCCGCGGTGGCCAGGTGGTGCTGCACGGTGACAGCTTCCCTCATGCCCTGGCACATGCCTTGAAGCTGGCCGAGCTGGAAGGAGCCACCTTCGTGCCACCCTTCGATGACCCGGATGTGATTGCCGGTCAAGGTACGGTCGGCATGGAGATCCTCAGGCAGTGTCCTGGGCCGCTACAGGCTGTCTTCGTTCCGGTAGGCGGAGGTGGCTTGATTGCCGGAATCGCGGCCTACATCAAGTACCTGCGCCCCGAGGTCAGGGTGATCGGTGTGGAGCCTGAGGATGCCAACTGCCTGCAGGTCGCCCTGCAGGCTGGCGAGCGGGTGGTGCTCCCGCATGTCGGCACCTTCGCCGACGGGGTGGCCGTGGCCCAGGTGGGCGCCCACTGCTTCGAGCTATGCCGGCATTTTGTGGACGAGGTGCTGACTGTAAGCAGCGACGCGTTGTGTGCCGCGATCAAGGACATCTACGATGACACCCGCTCGATCACCGAGCCCTCGGGGGCCCTGGCGGTCGCGGGCATGAAGCAGTATGTGGACCGCGAGGGCGTTCGCGGGAAGACGCTGGTGGCCATCGATTCTGGGGCCAATATCAACTTCGATCGGCTGCGCCATGTGGCAGAGCGCGCCGAACTGGGTGAACAGCGCGAAGCGGTGATCGCGGTGACCATCCCCGACCAGCCTGGGAGCTTCCGGGCGTTCTGCCAAGCGTTGGGCAAGCGCCAGGTCACGGAATTCAACTACCGCTGCCAGCCGGGCAAACCCGCAAGGCTGTTCGTGGGTGTGCAAACGCACCCATTGCAGGATCCACGCGATCAGCTGTTGAACGGTTTGCAGGCTCAAGGCTATGAGGTTGTGGACCTGACCGACAATGAGCTGGCCAAGCTGCATGTGCGCCATACCGTGGGTGGGCCTTTGGCGCCTGGAAGTAACGAGCAGGTGCTGCGTTTCGAGTTTCCAGAGCGCCCCGGGGCACTGCCGGCGTTTCTGGAGCGCCTGGGCCAGCGCTGGAACATCAGCCTGTTCCATTACCGCAACCACGGTGCAGCCCATGCGCGGGTGTTCGCTGGGCTGCAGGTGCCTGCCGATGAGCGTGCCGGGTTATCTTCGGCGCTTGACCAGATGGGTTATCGCTACTGGGACGAAACGGATAACCCGGCTTATCGCCTGTTCCTCGGCTGAGGCGGCGGATCACCGCTCGCGCATGAAGAAACCGGCCACGAACTTGCGGAAGGTTTCAGGGCTCTTGAAGTCGGCATACCGTTTGAAGTTCTCGGTATCCGGCTCGGGTCCGATGGGTTGTTCGAGCAGCGAAATGGACAGTACACGGTCTTGGTCGGACGTCATCACCAGTTCATCCATGAGCTGCCCGCCGACCACCGGGCGGCGCATCTGCACCTTGACGCCCTTGCTGGCCATCCAGTCCACCAGCGATACCAATGCCTTGAGCGGTTCGCGCTCTTCATCGCGATAGACCGGAAACAGATGGCCGCGCGACAGCACCGGTACGCTGGCCACGTGGATCAGTTCATAGAAGTGACTGCCGGGAGTCGTAGGCGAATAGAGTGCCAGCGTCAGCAACGGGCCGCAGGTGCGCTGACCACCCCAGTACAGATGATGGCCCTGGAAATCGAAACCCTCTTCACTGCGGTAGTGAAAGACCTTGCGGCCCTTGATCTGGTCGATGCAGTCGAGCAGTAGTCCATGACGACGATGGTTGCCAAAGATCGTTGCTTCACGCAGACGGGCCTTGAGCATCATCATGTGCTTCATGTCCAGGCGCGTTTCCAGGTAGTTGCTGGCCGGCACCCGTTCCACCAGCGGATAGCGACTGGCCACGGCGCGCAGTTGAGCGAATTGCCCGGTCAGGTCCTGCTTCAAATGCGTGGCGTAGAGGTTGAGGCCGCTGGTCTCGATCCACGTCAACAACAAGGCCAGCAAACGCTGTTGTTCGCGGCGCTCGCCTGGCTCGTTGGTGCTTGCGCTTGCCCCCGTGCGGAAGTCGCCGATCAGCCGCAGCGGTGTGTCGGGAGGCAGCCAGGCCACCGGCTGAACAGGTGCCTGAGCACGCTCGGCCGCTTCCTGTTCATCCTTGGTGAAGGGGCAGCCCGGCGCATGTTCGGCCGTGCCTGGGTTGTTCTTGAGAAACAACGTACCGGTGTTGCCATTGAGGGTGACATTGAGCACAGGCAGGGCGTCGGTGCGGCAGTCGCAGGCCAGCCATTGATTGGCGTTGCGCACCTTCATCAGCATCTGGTTGGCCTGCAGCAGGCGGGGCCCGGTCAAGCCGCCGGTGGCAAATTCCACCAGCAGCGCGTCTTCGGCGGGCGTCAGGCTGCGCACCTGGGCGGCGGTCTTGTCGATGATACGCATTGAGCGGCTCCGTGCTATGAGCTTCAAGCTTCCAGCAAAGCGGTGCCGCTTTCAACCGTCAGAAGATGTAGTCGGTAGTCAGGAAACTCGACCGTCGATTACGGATGATGTCACTGAACAAGGCCTTGTTGTCGTCCTGGAAGCGCGTGGCCACCAGGGTGCGTATGGAAAAGACCCGCAGGGCATCGTGCACCGACAGGGTGCCCTCGGCGCTGTTTTTGCGGCCATTAAACGGATAGGTGTCCGGGCCTCGCTGGCATTGGGTGTTGATGTTGATGCGACCGACCTGGTTGGCGAAGATGTCGATCAGGCTGCCGACGGTGGCAGGGTCGCTGCCGAACAGGCTCAACTGCTGGCCATAGTCCGAGTCCAGGACGTAGTCGATGACCGTCTGCAGATCGCGGTAGGGGACGATCGGCACGACTGGCCCGAACTGTTCTTCCTGGTACACGCGCATCTGCGCCGACACCGGATACAACAGGGCGGGGTAGAAGAACGAACCCCGGCTGCGGCCCCCGTGCTCGTTGATCACCCGTGCTCCCTTGGCGGTCGCATCGTGCACCAGGCCGTCGAGGTAATCGATCTTCCCGGGTTCGGGCAGCGGTGTCAGGGTGACGCCAGGCTCCCAGGGCATGCCCGGCTTGAGGGTGGCGAGCTTGCGCGTGAATTTGTCCAGAAATGCATCGGCCACATCTTCATGGACGAACAGAATCTTGAGCGCCGTGCAACGCTGGCCGTTGAACGACAGGGCGCCCGTCAGAGCCTGGTCGACGGCGTTGTCCAAGTCGACCTGAGGCAACACAATGCCGGGGTTCTTCGCGTCCAGGCCCAGTGCCGCGCGCAGCCGATGTGGTCGTGGGTGCAGCTTTTTGAGGTCGCTGGCAGCCTTGTGGGTGCCGATGAAGGCGAAGACGTCGATCTTGCCGCTGGCCATCACTGCGCTGACGGTCTCACGCCCCTTGCCGTAGATGACATTGATGACACCGGGCGGGAAGCTGTCGCGGAAAGCTTCGAGCAGCGGGCGGATCAGCAAAACGCCGAACTTGGCGGGCTTGAACACCACGGTGTTGCCCATGATCAAGGCCGGTATCAGGGTGGTGAAGGTTTCGTTGAGAGGGTAGTTGTACGGGCCCATGCACAGCGCCACGCCCAACGGCGCGCGGCGTATCTGGCCCAGGGTGCCCTGTTCGAGTTCGAAGCGGCTGGAGCGTCTGTCCAGGTCCTTGAGGGCATTGATGGTTTCAGTGATGTAGTCGCAGGTGCGGTCGAATTCCTTTTCCGAATCCGCGAGGTTCTTGCCGATTTCCCACATCAGTAGCTTGACCACGGCCTGGCGCTGCTCGCGCATGCGTGCCAGGAAGGCCTCCACATGGCCGATGCGCTCTGCCACGCGCATGTTCGGCCATGCACCGCGCCCCTTGTCATAAGCTTGAACCGCAGCATCCAGTGCGGTCATGGCCGTGTCGGCGTCCAGCAGCGGTGCGTGGCCCAGCACCACCTGTTGCTCCTGGCCGTTGTCCTTTAGCCAAATGGGGCTACGGACTGTGGCCAACGGCCCGTCCCAATGGCGCAGTTCACCGCCCACGAGGTAGTCACGTTGTTCAAGGGGGGCGCCCAGTTGCCACGCTGGAGGTACGTCGGCGGCGTTGGGGTAAAGGTTGTCGAGCAAGGATTCCATGAAACTGCACCTCACAGTGGCCGGGAAGGGTTTAGCACAGTGAAACGGTTCAGCGACGAGCATGCGCCTGAGGCGACCAGAATACCAGCGCACAGCAAGCGCTTGAGCAGTGCGCCGGTCGCCCGGCGCCTGATCAGGGTGTCACAGGTCGAGCTCGAACAATCTCTCTGCTGGTTGTTCCAACAGGGCCTGCCGGTCTGGCCCTGCGTTATCGATCACAGACAGCCGACGCCAGAACTCCCGGCGCGCTCGTTCGGGGTAGGTGAGGAAAGGATCGTCGTCCAGCAGCGCCCTGAGGTCGCGCCGATATTGCAATGGCAAGCGGCGCCACAGGCTGTATTCATGCGGGCCTGCAAGTTCGAAGAATTCAGTGTAGTCGCCCTCGTTCACTAACAGATCCACGTCATGAATCTCATTGTACGTTTCGATCTGACTCAGTATCGGCTCTGCCAGCCAACTGCTTTCCATGGACAGGGTGTCAGCTACGGGAACGGGCAAAGTGAAGTCCTCGGGTAACTGCACGAACTGGTTGTTCGTCAGGTCAACGGCGAGCGGCTCCGTTAATTGCGCCAACCCCTGTGGCAACTCGGTCAGCGAGCATCCCGACAGGAACAGCGATCTGATGTCGGGATGCAGGCGCAGATCGGGCGCGACCAGCAGCGGGTTTTCACTCAGATCAAGTACGGCCAGGCCGGGGTATCGTTGCAGGGTAATTTGATCCGTAGGGTCCCAGGTAATCCGGTTGCGGTCCACATCCAGCCAGCGCAGGCGCTGACCGAAGGCCAGGCGAGGCAGGTGGTCGAAGCGGCAATCGCTGAGCAGTAACCGCGTGAGGTTCGGGAGTCGCTGGTGGAAGACCGCAGGCAGTTGGCTGAGTGCGGGGTTGCCGCACAACGTCAGGTGCTCGATGTGATGGAAGTCATCCCTCAGTGGCAAGCTGGCCAAGTCATAATGAGTCAGGCCCAGCCCGGAGAGATCGAGGCTGTACAGACAACCGCCGCCATCGAGTACCGTGCACGAAACCCGTCGCCAGGCATTGATGATGGGCTGCACGGCAAGGTGGCGTTGATGTGGGCGCTGGGGGTTGGGGGCGGCCCACTGGGCCAGATCACGACGCAAGTTCTCTAGGCGCGCTTGTAGGTCGCGCAAGCGTTGGGTGGGTGAGCGCATGTCATGCAGGTTGTCCTCGTCTTCCCCTTCATTGAGCCAGTCGGCAAATTCTGCGTCGGTCGCAGTGGGGTAGAGACGCCGATAGGCCGCGCTCAACGAGGTGGTCTGGCGTGGCGCTGCCGGCAGTGGTTCGAGCGGCTTTCCACCCCGCAACCAACCCCGTGTTACCAGGCGTTGGCTGCGTTGCCCATAGAGCCTGGGGGCTAGCGTGGCGCGGTTTGCCCTGACCCAGGTCATCACCCGACGGCGAAGGTGGACGCCGTCAGGGTGCTCGATACCCAGCAGGTCGCGACGGGCGCGGGGCAGTGCCTGTTCGATGGCGCGGCAAAGATCGATACTCACCACGCCGGGCGCAGGACGCTCTCCCAAGAAAGCTTCATAGCCTTGGCTTGATTTGATCACACGAATGAGCTGACCTGTGCCGGTATGAGCGAGGGTGGGACCGTCAGGGTTGCCGGCACGCAGTTCCAGACGTATGTCGGCTTGCCAGTCCGACATGGCCTCCAGTGCGCTGAATAGCAGGCGCTCGGTCTCAGTGTTGGCGAGCGCCGGCTGCACCAGGCCCTCCAGCGCCCGAACCAGAGGTAATTCGCTATGCACCTGTTCTACCGATTGTCGAATCCTGGCAGGCAGTGTTCCTTCTTGCTCCCAGGTCAACGCTTGGGCGGCCTCCAGCTGGCCCAGCAGTTGCCTGGCCAAAGGCGGCGTGAGACGCGGGTAGGTGGTAAGCAAGCGGTCCAAGCCGGGATCGTGCGGCATGCTTGGGCTGTAGCGCTGCTCGAACCACTGCGACGCGCCTTGTACATCCATCGAAGGGCGTTCGGCGATTATGCGCAGACGCTGTAGAACGTCCAACAGCAGCGGCGGCGCCGGTTGCCCGCGAAGGTGCAGGTCTCGCAGGTTGTCGGCGTCGATGCCAGTCACATCGCACGCTTGCTGGATTTGCTCAGCTGTAAAGGCCTCGAACGGCTCACCCAGGCGCTCTACCAGCGTTACCAGCGGCCACTCGCCTAGCGGCTCGTGCTGGGCGCGCCAAGCGCCTTGACCGTTGTGCTCAAGGGGGGGCTGCCAGGCATCTGGCCGCTCGGGGTGAACAATTTGCCAGCGCGACAGTGAAGGGTCCAGCCGTTGCTCATAGAGGTGTCCGTCCATCTTGATGAAGTATCGGCCATCATGCAGATACTGGCCCTGCGCATTGGGCCGCAACTGCGTTGGCAGCACTTCCTTGGAACGGTAAGGGGCCAAGTCCTGGTTCCAGAGCCTGAATGTGCCGTCGCTGCCGCGTACCTCTTGCAGCGTCGTACCGGACAGTTTGCCGAACAATCGTGGCAACGCGTGTCCGGCTGCGGCGAAACCGCCCAGCAAAGCAAGGTTTATCCCAACCGATTCGATGTGCTGGAGCGCCAGGTGACGATCCCCGGCTTCCCAGGCTTCATACCCTTCGAAAGCTTCGCCCAGGAGCTGGCAGGCAGTGACGGCCAACATGAAAGTGCCCACCCCAGGTACGAAAAAGCTGGCGATGTTGAGCAGGTCCCAGCCGCGACTTTCCCACGTCGCCAGACGTTGGGCTCTGGCGCTGGCGTCGAACTGTGCAGTAGGAACGGCGAGCAAACTGGCTTCGTGCTGCAAACGTGTCCAGTGCCGGACGTAGCAGTCGCTGAACGGGTCTCCCTCGATGGGCTGACGAGCCGGGCGCAGGTCTGCGTCCAAGGCACGCTCCCAGGGTTTGTCGGCCGGAGTGTTGCCAGCCGCGTCGAGGTTTTGCTGCAACAGATCGAAGAAATGTTCGCGTTGATCTTGGGCTACATACCCTGTGAACGCTTCACGTGCTGCAGGCTCGAGCAACAGGATGGCCAGCGCTTCATGCACGGCTGCCAGGTCCTTGCAGCTGCGCAATGCAGGCTCGTGGTTGGGCAGGTACACGCCTAGGCCGTTCTGCCCCAGGTCGATCAGCATGACTTCGTAAAGATCGGTCCCGAACAAGCTCAGCCGCCAGCACGTCAAAGGCTCTCCCTGCAGCAGGCGGTCAAGGTCATCGCGAGCGCTGCCGCTGATCAAGTGCCTGAGCACAGCCAAGTCTGCCGCCATCTGCAGACGCGCTTTGAACACCTGCAACATGTGCGCTTTTACGGCCGGGCTGTCGAAATAGCCTTGAAGATGACCATGGTAGGCACTTCCCAAATCAAGCGCTCGCGTCAGGGTGGCGAAAGCGGCCGGCGTGAGGGGCAAGGGTGTTACTTGGTAACGCTCCGAGTCGATGGGAAATTGTGCAGCCGGCTCTTGCATACCAATCGGCGCCGTGCCCGTCACCGTGATGGGCGTTATGTGAATATCCTTGCTCAGGGCGATTGCACTCTGGGAAGAGAACACTTCATCCTCCGCAAAGTTCTGCAATGCAGCCCTTACGATGTTTTCCCGTTGGTGGCTAAACACATAGCGCAGGCCGACCCATCGCCAAGTTTGCTCGACGCGCAGCAACTCGCAGGCGTTGACGTCCACATCTAACCCCTGACGCTGCAAGCACTGCTGTAGTGCACGTTCGGCGAGTTCTGCCACTTGCTCAAGGCCGCGCATCGCCCGACCTAGCGCTGCCTGCGCGCTGATCAATCTTCGATGACTGGCGGCAACGGTTTCCCTCAGATCCGGAGGGGCATTGCAGAACCAGTCTTGCGTTTGCCAAGTGGGGTGTTGAGTGTGCTTGAGGGCCTGCCATTGGTGCGCGGTGGCCCGTGCAGCCCAATGAGGCAAAGTCACAGGTGAAACTGAGTTGCTTTCAGACATGTGGTGCGAGCTCCTTGTATTGAGGCGCTATCACACGTCATGGGTGACTGATGCGGTGGTGCTGGGTTATTACCCAGGCGCTATGACTCATAGCCTGGCCCAATCGAGGCCAGGCGGCGCCGTGGATTATTGGCGCCATAAAACATATGGCCTTTATATCGGCTCGCTACTTGCCAAACACTTTGGCAGCACCTTAAATTGTTACTGAATATGAATCTTAAAGTAATGCAATGCTCAATTAATCAATAGGTTAGTCGTGCCTGGCATTTTATATGTCTGCAAGAACGCAAAACTTTCAGTGGACGTTGAACCTGATGAAACAGACGCTCTCGGCAGTGGCTCGTCGCTCACTGTCACCTTCTCAGCGCTATCGGTTAAGGCATTTGGCAAGCCAGGCGCGTGAGCTTGCCGCCCGTGCTTGTGTATGGCGTTGGGAAATCAGTCGGTTTCGCCTGCAACACGAAAGTGCCCATGACATCCTTTACGTGGGCCGCAAACAGCAACGCGACATGGCGAAGTTGCTGATGACCGGACTGGCCAGCCCCCCCTCTGCAATGATCAGCCCTGCTGAACCCACCACGCGACGACCTGTGGTGATGGTCAGCGAAGTGCCCACCGCAGGCGCGCTGACGGTGCCTCACTATGTGAGTGCCGTCGTGCCATTGGGGCGCCCCCTTGAGGACATCACCGCGCGCTATGACAGCGAGTTGCGCCGCAGCATTCGCAAACACCGGCCCCTTTATCACATGCGCCAGGCGCTGTCTGACGAAGACATCGAGTCCGCGGACCGGGAGTTTCTGCGCCCTTATGCCACAGCCCGCAAGGGTCTTCTTGCGTCGCAGATACCGACCGATGAAGTCTTCAGAATCGCCAGGCAGGTCGGCAGGCTCGACCTCATCGTCCAGGATGATCAAGTGATCGGTTGTCACCTGGGTTGTGAAGTGGTTCGCGCCGGCAAGCGCTACTGGAGCACGGTGCGTTTCGGCTATTGCGAAGCCGTGTTCTCCGATGCCAAGCGCCTGCGTGAAGTCAACTCGATTACAACTTACATGGCGATGGAGTGGGCGCTTGGGCAGGGCTTCGATTACTACGACATCGGCCTGTGTCTGGCGCGGCCTGACGACGGGCTGTTGAAATGGAAGCGCCGCAGAGGCGGCGACGTCGACTCGCTGGGCAACCACGCCCACCTCTTCGTACGCCTGCCTAAATCCGGTATCGCTCATTTTCTCTGGGAGACACCCCTGTTCGCCGTCGAAGGTGACAAGCTGACGCTGCACCTCGGCGTGCCTGACGGTGCGAGCGAACAGGCGCTGGCCAGTCGTTATCACGAAATGGTCTTCGGCGGGCTCAGCAAGATCTACTTGTACGGGGCCACGGGAGCGGGCGATCAGCTGATCGCGGCGCTCAGGCAGCGTTATGCAGGCCTGCCATCAGCGCCGGCGATGGAGATCATCACCTGTACCTGAGTGCGGTCCAGGCAACGCATGGGCCAGGCGGCCACCTTAATCGACAGTTTTGCGGGGAGACGTTCAATGGCAGGTGATAGCTTGCAGCCCAGCACTTTGCCCGCGGCCCTGTCGTCGCGCTCATGGACCCTGGCCGCTTATCAGTACATGGTGCGCAAGCGCCTGCTCAGGCAGCCCTCGCCAGACATCAGGAGCATTGCCGAGCGTTCGTGGGACATTGCGCCGGGCGAGATGTCCATAACCCCGCCCGCGATATTCTTGCCAGGCCAGCTCGAACGCGTCACAGGCTGGGAAGGCAAGCGGTTCTATCCCTTCGTGCACCCGCGCTCGACCATGGAGGGCGGCATCCGCACCGCGCATGGGTCGACCCGCGGCTACCTGTGCAGGGACGTGTGGTTGATCGACGGCGCGTTGTACAAGGGCAGGGCAGCGCAGTGGCTGTCGCACAGGCACAGCGCGTTCCCCCCCCTGAGCGTTGAGCATGAAATCGACCGCGGGGCCATCTACTGCACCCATAACGGCAATGCATGGTTTGGCACCTGGTTGATGGAGGACTGCCCGACCTATGCACTGGCCTGCAACGAGGGCATGCCCGTCACTACCGCGCCCTCTGCAAAGTACCCAATCTTCACCCAGGCCCCTGCCTATGAAGCATGGCTTGGCATGCAGCCGCATCGCCTGCGCACGGCGTTCTTTCGCGAACTGGTGCTGTTCGACGACCAGAGCAACAACCGCGACCGCCACGCCCGCTATCGGGCGATGGGCGACAAACTTCGGGCGCATGTGGCCCATTGCCCGCATCCAGGTGTCTTTCTGCTGCGCGGAGGCGACGGTGATCTGCGCTTGCTGCGCAACGAACTGGCACTGGCTGAGCACTTGCGCGTCACCCGGGGGTTCCGCGTGGTCGATCCGTTGAAAAGCGACGTGCCTTCGATCGTCGCAGCCTGCGCCGGGGCGCACGTGGTCATCGGGGTGGAGGGCAGCCAACTGGTGCACGGCGTGAACGTGCTGGAGGCGGGCGGGTGTCTGCTGACCCTCCAACCCCCGAACCGCTTCGTCAGCTACTACAAGTACCTAACCGACCGTGACCATCAGCATTTCGGGTTCGTGGTTGGCGTGCCCGACGGGGACGGCTTTCGTATCGACATCCAGGAGGTAGAGCGAACGCTGGACCTGTTTCCCTCTCCGGCGGTGTAGTATCGGCCGATTGCATGGGAAGGGGATAAGGCGGCGATGCTTGAGGTATCTCGGTTCTGGCGTGATTCGGCACTGCCTTTCGTCGAGGCGCGAGTGGTCGGAGACGGGCGTCAGGTATGCCATGCCGCTCATTCCCACGAGAGTTTTTCACTCGGGGTAATCACCGGCGGGCGCAGTACTTACGTCAGCGGTCATGACCAGTTCGAGGTGGCGGCCGGCAGCACGGTGTTGATCAACCCGGGTGTGATTCACGCGTGCAATCCTGTCTCGGGTCTGCCGTGGTCGTACATCATGCTGTTCATCGACACGCCATGGTTGGCATCGGTGGGCTTAACCTTGCCGAGCCAACGTTACAGCGCAGCCCCGGGCCTGTACCAGCAAGTGCTATCGGTGTGCGCTGCGCTGTTTGACCCTGATGCGGCTGATCGCGAGCAACGACTTAGAGCGATGCTGTGCGACCTGCCCAGGTTCCTTGGCCAAGAACCGGCGTCAGAGGATGGAATCAACCCACGCCTTGAAGCGGCCGCAGCGTTTATCCGCGCCCATCGAAGCGACCCGCTGACGCTTGAGGACATCGCCACGGCCTGCGGCTTGTCGCGTGCCTACCTGATCCGCGCCTTTGGCAAGCGCTTCGGCTTGACGCCCCACGGTTACCTGCTTGATCAGCGTGTGCAATTGGCCCGCTCGCACTTGCGCCACGGGCAATCGATCGCCGAGGCTGCCCAGTCCGCAGGCTTTGCCGACCAGTCGCACTTGCAGCGGGCATTCAAGCGTCATCTGGCGGCCACCCCCGGCCATTATCGGCAAACCACAGCGTTTAGATGACCAGCCCCAACGCGCTGGCGACCAACAAAGCGGCAAGCGTACGATTCAACAGGCGCAGCGGCCGCGGGCTCTGCAGGTGCTGGCCCGCCACGCTGCCTGCCCAAGCCCAGCAGGCCACAGACACGAAGCATATCGGTGCGTATATCCAGGTAAAGATCCACAGCGCCTGTTGCTCGCCAGCCGTGTAGGCGCCCACCCCGGCCACGGCGGCAAGCCACGCCTTGGGGTTCAACCACTGCATGGTTGCGCCGCACCAGGCTGAAGGGGGTGCGCAGGCATGACCGGCCCCCAGTGCGCCGTCGTCACTGGCGAGTCGCAAGGCCATGTAAAGCAGAAACAGCACCCCACCTGCCTGGAGTACACCCTGTAGCGGCCCCCAATGTCCCAGCAACTGGTGCAGGCCGTTGCCCACCAGGAGCAGGAGCACACAAAAACCGAATGTCGCGCCTGCTGCGTGGCCAAGGCTTGCGCGCAGGCCGTGTCGAACGCCGCTGGCCAGGGCCACCACATTGACTGGCCCAGGCGAAATGGAGGCCGCCAGTGCGAAGGCAGCCATGGACAATGCTAGATTCATGGGAACGTACTCGTGGGTCATTTACCGCACATCATCCAGGCGCAACGTCAGTCAGGTATTGAACAAAAGTGCCTACCTGGTGCCAGGGGAGCGCACCGGCCGTGCACGGGCATAGCTGCTAACGGTTTGTAATAGTTTTGCGCTTACCGAAAAACCTGCTGTGCTTGTAGGATCATCTTCCCTAATTGTTATTCAGGTCACTATGAGCACCTTCGCGGAGCCTCCCAGTCCCCGGCCTTGCTGGCCACATCGTTCAACCCCTTCAATTTTGACGAGTACTCGCTGATGGAATGGCTGGCTGATCCGACGGCCTGGCTAGGCCTGCTCACGCTTATCGTCCTGGAATTGGTGCTGGGTATCGACAACCTGGTATTCATCGCCATCCTGGCAGACAAGCTTCCCCCTCATCAGCGCGACCGCGCGCGCATCATCGGCCTGAGCCTGGCGCTGATCATGCGCTTGGGCCTACTGGCGAGCATCTCCTGGATGGTCACCCTTACGGCGCCGCTGTTCGAGGTGTTCGACAAGAGTTTCTCCGGGCGCGACTTGATCATGCTGTTTGGTGGCGTGTTCCTGCTCTTCAAGGCGACCATGGAATTGCATGAGCGGCTCGAGGGCCATGTTGCCCAGGCCAGCGGCCCCGTTCGTCACGCCGCCTTCTGGCCAATCGTGGCGCAGATCGTGGTACTCGATGCGGTCTTCTCCCTGGATGCGGTGATCACCGCAGTCGGCATGGTCGAACACCTGTCCATCATGATGATCGCGGTGATTTTCTCCATCGGTATCATGATTGTGGCCAGCAAGCCGCTGACCCGGTTCGTCAATGCCCACCCGACGGTCATCATGCTGTGCCTGGGCTTTTTGATGATGATCGGTTTCAGTCTGACCGCAGAAGGCCTGGGCTTCCATATCCCCAAAGGCTATCTGTACGCAGCGATCGGTTTCTCGATTCTGATCGAGCTGTTCAACCAGCTGGCCAGGGCGCGGCGCAAGCGCAGCCTGCAGCAGCATCGACCTTTGCGTGAACGTACGGCGCATGCGGTGTTGCGCCTGCTGGGCGGTCGTCGCGTCGAAGCTGACGAAGTTGGGGAAGAAATCGCCGACATGCTAGAGGGCAATGGCGAACAGGTGCTGTTCGATCGTCGTGAGCGGATCATGATCAGCGGCGTGCTGAACCTGGCCGAACGCCCGATCCGGACAGTCATGACCGTGCGCTCGGAAGTCGACGTGATCGATCTGGCCCAACCGGCCGACGCCATCACGCGAGCCTTGATCAATTCGCCTTACTCGCGGCTGCCGCTGATCCGTAACGGTCGGGTGGACGAGCCACTGGGCTTCGTGCACAAGAAGGAGCTACTCAAGGAGCTGCTGTCGGGCAATCAGCCTGACCTGGAAGGCATGGCCCGGGCACCGTTGAACCTGCTGGACAGTTTCAGCATCCTCAATGCACTCGAACAGATGCGCAGCCAATCCACCCACATTGCTTTCGTGGTCAACGAGTTCGGTGATTTCACGGGTGTGCTGACCATGACCGACATTCTTGAATCCATCGCCGGTGAGCTACCTGACGCCAGTGAAGTGGAGGGGCCTGGGATCATCCAGGATGGGGAGGGCTTCGTCGTCAGCGGCGCAGTGAACCTGGCTCAGGTGCAGGCTCGAACGGGCTTTGCTGCCCGTGCGACCGAGGACTACCAGACCTTGGCGGGCCTGGTGATGAGCTTGCTCGATCGCCTTCCGGTAGTAGGCGATCGTCTTGCCTGGAATGACTGGACGCTGATCGTCGAGGCGGTAGAAGAGCGTCGGGTGCGTCAGGTGCGCCTCAAACAGAACGCCGACGGTGACGCAGCATGTGCTTGAATCCTTCGATGACCAGCACCACCACGGCCCCCCAGATGGGCAGGTAGGTCAGCCATTGGTCTGCACCGATGGTTTCGCCCAACAGCAAGGCTACGCCGACCAGCAAGACAGGCTCGACGTAGCTGAGCAACCCGAACAGGCTGAACGGCAATAGCCTGCTGGCCATGACGTAGGCGATCAACGCGGACGCGCTGATCGCTCCCAGCACGGGAATGAGTACGTAAAGGCCGGGATGGGCCTGCATGTCGGCGCTGGAAAGCGGCCCTTGCACCACGAAGTAGAGGGCCCAAGGCAACAGCAGGCACATGTCGCACCACAGCCCGCCCAGATGATCCGTGCCGCAGCGGCGCCGGAGCACGAAATAAATGGGGTAGCCGACCACCACTACCAAGGTTTCCCAGGCGAAACTGCCATGCTGATACAGTTCATGGCCCACACCAAGCGCCGCACAGCCCACTGCAATTTTCTGCAAGTGCGACAATTGCTCGCCGTAGACCAACCGGCCCGTGAGCACCATGGCCAGGGGCAACATGAAGTACCCCATCGACACTTCCAGACTGCGTCCGTGCAGCGGCGCCCACAGGAACAGCCACAGTTGCACGCCCATCA
This sequence comes from Pseudomonas sp. URMO17WK12:I9, assembly GCF_900230165.1. Lineage (NCBI taxonomy): Bacteria > Pseudomonadati > Pseudomonadota > Gammaproteobacteria > Pseudomonadales > Pseudomonadaceae > Pseudomonas > Pseudomonas sp. URMO17WK12:I9. Next base: position 192,232 of record NZ_OCMQ01000007.1, read on the forward strand.
GCCAGGACGTACCCACCATACCCAGCAGCAGCTGTGGTGTACGTCGGACCCTGCGCAGCAGTTCGCCCACCCTTGCCCAGTCCTTGGACACCAGCATGAACAGGGTCAGGCATGGCAGCGTGAGCAGGGTGCGCCAGCCGAAGATTTCCTCGCCGTCCAGTGGCTTGAGCAGCGATGTATAGAAGTACATCACGGCGAACAGGCAGGATGCCGTGACCGATGTAACAATCCCTTTTGACACAAGTGCCTCGTATGCAGGAGATGAGCGTTGAGATCAGCCGCGCATGATCTCAGGGGGCGTGCTCTGCGGCAACCGCGAAGCGGCGGGCTGCGCCGCCAGCGCCTGCAGAAACTGAGCGGCAGGCATGGGTTTGGCGTATAGATAACCCTGCTGGAAGTGAACCCCATGTTGTTCGAGGTAATCACGCTGAACCGCCGTTTCGACGCCTTCGGCTACGATGCCAAGACCCAACTTGACCGACAGCTCGATGATGGTTTCGAGAATGGCAACGGACAACGCGTCCCCGCCGATCAAGGCGACGAAGCTCTGGTCGATCTTCAGGTAATCCACCTTGAACTGCCTGAGGTAGTTGAGGCTCGACTGGCCCGTGCCGAAATCGTCGAGGGCGATCATTACGCCGATCTCATGCAACTGCTCGAACAGCTCCAGCGTCGTGGGCGAGGGTTCGAGCAACTTGCGTTCGGTCAACTCCAGGGTGAGGATGACCCGACCGGGTGGGAAGTGGGCCAGGAATGCGCGGCAGTCATCCAGAAGCTCAAGGCTGCGGCAGTGGTCGGCCGTGATGTTGATGCCGATGTGGAACCCGTCCTCCATCAGGGCAACATAGGGCGCCAGGCTGCTCGCCGTATGCTTCATCAGCGAACGGGTCATCGCCACGATCTGACCGCTGTGCTCGGCATAGGGAATGAACAGGTCGGGCCTAACCAGACCTTCACTCGGGTGATTCCAGCGCATCAGCACTTCTGCACCGGCCCAGCGGTAATCCCCTCGACGAACCACAGGCTGGAAGTAGGGCATGAACTCGTCGGCCTCCAATGCCCTGCGCAGCTCGGCACGCGGCGAGGTGGCCCGCCTGATCTGCCAGCGACAGACAACGCCGGCAAGAACGCCCAGCACCGCCAGTAAGCCCAGAAGCGCCAGATAGTGGCTGCGCCAAAGCCGGCTCGACTGGTGCGCCATATAGCCGCCTTCAACGCTGAACGGATAATGTGCAGACGCCATGAACACGGGGGCGCTAACCGCAACCGGTGCCGGCCCCCGGTGAACGATGCCGTCTCGGCCCATCCAGGCGTTTCCCACGCGCAGGTACAGTGCGTGGCCTGCACCCAGCAGACGCAGCGCCATCAGCAGATGATCGCCATCGACCGTGGTGATTGCCGCGCGGTCTTTGTCACTGGCGCGATAGACCAGTAGCGGGTGCCCAGGTGTGACGGAATTGCCGTCCATCAACCACAAGTGCCCATCGACATAGTCGCTGGCTGTTACCGGTTCATCGAACGCCCCGAACAACGAACTGCAGTACAACCGATCCTGATTGACCAGGTTGGTCGAGCGAATGAAGGCGTTGCGGGTCACTTCGCCACGTAACAGCAGCTGCGCCTCGGTACACGGCGTACCCGCCGAGGGTAGCAACGCGATCGCCGTACGCGAGGCGCCGTCGAGGATGCGCTCGACATGTTCGATGACTTGCTCGGCAGTCGCTCGGCTGCCGGCTTGCAGATCACGCTCAATCTGCCAGTTCATAACGGTCAGGCCGCATGCGATAGGGAATGCGCCGACCATCCAGGGCAGCAGGGTTCGCCAGCCGAAGCCTGAGCGCGATTTTCTAGAAAGGGGCATAGTGGCAACTGATCGAAGGAGACGTTACAAAGCATAGCCCTGTGCCCAGGGGGTGAGGAACTAATGCGGGACAAAACAAATTACGCTGTGTAGAATCGGTTTACGAAAAAAACAATAAGGCGCCTTTGTTCCGAAGGCGTCACACCTGCTGAGTACGGGTCCTATGACATACCCTGGCTTCAGATTGATCATTGGTGACTTCCTCGCGCGCAGTGTGCGGGGCATTCCGTGCTCCCCGCCGGCGCTGTTCGACATCCCAGGCAAACATTGAATTCGCTGCAGATGAGGACACGCACATGGCTGATATTTTCGACAATCCTATGGGTTTGATGGGCTTTGAGTTCATCGAGCTGGCTTCGCCTACTCCCGGGGTTCTGGAGCCTGTATTCCAGATGTTGGGCTTCACCAAGGTGGCCACCCACCGCTCCAAGGATGTGCACCTGTATCGACAGGGCGACATCAACCTGATCTTGAACAATGAACCCAGAAGCGTAGCTTCGTATTTCGCCGCTGAGCATGGCCCGTCCATTTGCGGCATGGCGTTTCGTGTGCGCAACGCTCACGATGCTTACGCCCGCGCCCTGGAGCTGGGCGCACAGCCCGTCGAGATCGAGACGGGCCCGATGGAACTGCGTCTTCCGGCGATCAAGGGCATCGGCGGTGCCCCGCTTTACCTTATCGACCGTTTTGAAGAAGGTAGCTCGATCTATGACATCGACTTCAACTTCATCGACGGCGTGGATCGCCACCCGACCGGTGCAGGCCTGAAGGTCATCGACCACCTGACCCATAACGTCTATCGCGGGCGCATGGCCTATTGGGCTGGGTTCTACGAGAAGTTGTTCAACTTCCGCGAAATACGCTACTTCGATATCAAGGGGGAATACACAGGTCTGACCTCCAAGGCGATGACTGCGCCCGATGGCATGATCCGGATTCCGCTCAACGAAGAATCGTCCAAGGGTGCGGGGCAGATCGAAGAGTTCCTGATGCAGTTCAATGGCGAAGGCATTCAGCATGTCGCGTTCTCGACCGACGACCTGGTCAAGACCTGGGATGCGCTCAAAGGTCTGGGCATGCGCTTCATGACCCCGCCGCCGCAGACTTACTACGAGATGCTTCCCGAGCGCCTGCCTGATCATGGTGAGCCGGTGGATCAGCTTCAGGCACGTGGCATTTTGCTGGACGGTGCAGCACAAGCCGGGGACAAACGACTGTTGTTGCAGATATTCTCCGAAACGCTGCTGGGGCCGGTGTTCTTCGAGTTCATCCAGCGCAAGGGTGACGACGGATTCGGAGAAGGCAACTTCAAGGCGCTGTTCGAATCCATCGAGCGTGACCAGGTTCGCCGCGGCGTGCTCAGCGTCGAGTAAATACCGGCGGTGCCGTCATGGTCCTGGGCGATCGACGGCACTGTTTCGCTGCCTGCCGCGCATTTTGCTCAACACCATGTAGATCACCGAGCCCGTCATGAGCCCCACCAGCATCAATGAAGGGAGCATCTTGAACACGGCAGTGCGCAGTTCCTGGGCGGCGTAACCCGCGGGATAGCCAGCGACCACCCGGTAAGGGTACTGGGTGGACCCCAGTTCATGGGTGAATTCCGCGACGGAAGGCCTTGTACCGTTCAGGCTATCGCCATCCTTCCAGACAGAGTGCTTGTCAAACTCCAACACCAGCGCGAGTCCGTCCTTGAAAGCGTCAAGTTCAGTGCGCAATTGCACTGGAAAGCTTGTTGCGATCACGCCTTTTTTCTCACCTTGCACGTACATGTTCATCAGCAAGTAACCCTTCGCATCCTGCATCAGGTGGTTGAACGTCAACAGTTGCCCGGTCGAGGCGATTTCAGTCAGCAGCTCATGCGAGTCCGAGGCGGAGCCGCAATAGGCCTTGCCGTCATCAATCACAGCCAGCGACCTGAGCATCGAACGGCTGGTCACCTGGTCGACAAGGGCGCGTCTGATGCTACTGCAAGGCTGACCAGCCAGTGGCAGCGTGCTCATGGCCACCTCTTGTACGCGGTCCAAGGCTTGATCGACGCTGAAAACCGCCTCCCGAACCGACACTTCAGCGTTGTCCGCAAGCTTGGCCTCCTGCTGATAATTGATGACCAGTAGTCCTGAAAAGACAGGTACCAGACCTACAGCCATCAGCAGTACCAACTCAAGCAGGCTCCGCCCCGCATGCATGAACTTGTCCATCGATCATCGTTCCTCAAGCCTCGCGCTGCCCAGGGTAGGCAGCTGGCTCAAGCCTAGGGCGTTGTTGAAAGCACCACTGTAGGGGGATAGCCGAGAAGGTGTGGGATTTGGTTAGGCTGAACGTAGCTGCCATCCGTATTCATAAGCGGTGCAGCAACAGATGAATGGGCTTGCGCCGGCACATCCGGGGCAGGAGTGTCTGCGTGTCGCGCTGGCCTATGCTAACGTGGCACGGCGCATGGAGCTTGCGTGCAGGCCCATCACTAAGGCCACCGGCTTTCGCTTAACGACGGAGAACCACATTGGTCGGCAAAGAAGGACCTGGAGTCTCAACGAGATCGGTCGCAACTAGACTCTCCAAACGGACACGCCCAAGCGATTTCAAGGAACAAGTAATCCGCTTCGATTGGTCGCATACGCCTCTGGGGGCCTTGCCCCACTGGCCTGCCTGCTTGCGCATCGCAGTCGACACCATGTCTCGCTCGCCGTTTGCGTGTGCTGTGGTGTGGGGCAGTCAACTGACGGTCATACCCAACGACGCCTATGTGGCGCTCAAGGGATCGCCAATCACGTTAGGTGCGCGTTTCGATACGCTGTGGCACGACGACTGGGAAAGTCTGGGCCCGTCTGTGTTCGACGCGCTAGCGGGCCGTTCCAGTTTCATCGAACATCCGCCAGTCCACATCGCTCGCTGCGATCACGCTGACGGCATCTGGTGCGCCTTGGGTTATACCCCCCTGAACGATGAGTTAGGGGAGGTCGCAGGGTTTGTCCATACGATCATCGAAACCACGGCGACCAAGGGGGGCCGTGAGCATTGGCGAAGCCAGGCCATGTCGTTGGAGAGGCAGATTGCATCTCATGCCAGCGAGCTGGAAAGAATCTGGCAGCTGTCAAACGACGCCATGATGACGGTCACCTCCGACCTCAAGCTGCACAATGCCAATCCCACCTGGCTAAGCATTCTCGGATGGGAGCTGGAGCAGGTGCGGCACTTGCCCATCTTGTCCCTGGTCCACCCTGCAGACCTTGCACAGGTCCAGCTAGCGATTGAATCGCTGCTGCGTCGCAACGATACCCATCAGATCGAGACGCGCCTGCGGCACCGTGAAGGCCACTACCACTGGTTTAGATGGCGTGCGCGAGTGGGTGCGAGATTGGTGACCATCGTAGGGCGAGACATCACCGGAACACGCGAAGAGGCCATGCGCCAATCCCGCATGTTGATGCGTAACACCGAGCGCATGGAGGCGGTGGGACAATTGGCCGGCGGCATGGGCAACGAGATGAACAACCTGCTGTCGGGTATTGGGGGTGGGCTTGAGCTACTGCAGCTGCGACTCCAGGAAGGGCGCCTGGAACGTATCGAGGAGTATGTGAAGCTTTCTCGTGATTCGGTACTACGCGCCATGGAACTGACCCATCGCCTGCTCGCCTTTTCTCGTGATCGGCCTTCGGCGCCGAGACCGTTTCACCTCAATCGCCAACTGCGCCTGAGCGAGCCGCTGCTGCTGAGCGCTCTGGGCCCCGAGATGCACATCGACTGGCAACTGGACGTCGCATCCTGGGTCGTAGCCTTGGACATTGCGGCGTTCGAAAACGCATTGCTGTGCCTGTGCGCCAATGCGCGCGAGGCAAGCCTAGGCAAGGGCACCGTGAGGGTTCGCAGCGTCAACGAACGGCTGAGCGTGCCCTTTCCGGATGAAACAGGGTTGCCTGCCGGCGACTATGTGGCCCTGCATATAGCCGATGAAGGTCATGGCATGCCGGCCAGCGACGTGGCCAGGGCTTTCGAACCCTTCTTCACCAGCAAGCCTCCAGGTCGGGGGGCTGGGCTGGGGCTATCAATGGTCTACGGTTTCGTTCGTCAATCGGGTGGCTATGCGTGGATCGAGTCTACGGTGGGCGAGGGGACCAAGGTAAGCATGCTGTTCCCACGCTGCTTTGAGGCCGTTCACGAAACGCTCGCCGGTCGCAAGAGCTCAAGCCGGGTAGGGAGCGGCGAGCGCGTACTGCTGGTCGATGATGAATCGAACCTGCGTACGGTGATGCGCGAATACTTGATTGAATCTGGCTTCGATGTAACCGATGTCGCGGATGCCAACAGTGCTCTGCAGCGCTTTCGCCAGGATGAACCTTTCGAGCTGGTGATTACTGACATCGGGTTGCCCGGCAGCTTCAGTGGCAGGCAAGTGGCCAAGGCCATGCGCATGCTCAAGCCAGACCAGAAGATCCTGTTCATCACGGGCTATGCCTTGCAGGAAATCGACTCCGACGCCACTGAGCAGCCCGGAACGGCGCTTCTGCGCAAGCCATTCCAGCTGGCGCAGTTGGCGGAGCAGGCATTGGAGATGATCGACAGCTGACGCAGGGTGGCCGCGAGTCTAAAGGTCTTTCTGCAGGAATGGATCATCAGGGTTCTGGCGCTCGAGTTCGGCGAGCAGCACCTGGACATTCTGCAACTGTCCGGACGCTTTCCAGTACTCGATCAACAGGACTCTGGCTTGCCGATTGGCTGGCGCTCTGCTCAAGATGGCTTCCAGCTGTCTCTGAGCCGCATCCAGCTGTTCAAGGTCATGCAAGGTCGTGGCAAGGGTCAGACGATACTCGGCATTGTCCGGCTCCAGTTCGACCGCCCGCGACAGCGCCAATAGCGCGTATTCCTGCTGGTCGTGACGAATCAGCCAACGGCCGAGTTCATGCTGCAAGAACGCCGAATCGGGTGTCACTGCCAACGCATCGGCCAGCACCTGACGTGCAACATCGTGCGCCCCTTGGCGCTCGAGCACGGTCACCTTCAACGCCACGGCATCGAGGTTGCTGTTATCGCCCGCCAATGCCCGCTCGATGGCAGCGGCCGCCTTGGCATACTCGTCCTCGTGCAGGTACAGGCGGGCCAGCTGGACCTGTGCATCGACGTCCTGGGGCTGGGCGAGCAGAACCTGCTCCTGCGCCCCAATGGCTTCGTGCAAGGCACGCAGATACAGGCCCATGCTGTCAGCGTCCACGTCCAACAGCGCCCCTACGGCCGCAAAACGAACGCTCTGATCGCTGTCTTCAAGCAGGGGGCCAAGTATCAGGCTCCGCTGAGGCCCAGGCAGCAGGCGGCTGATCGCGGACACGGCGGCGCGACGAACGATGGCATCGGCATGGTCCAGATCTGCCTGGGCCAGCTTGAAGGCTAGCGCAGACGGGTAATTGGGCAGCTCGGCATACAGGGCCGCTCGGCGGATGGCCGGTAGGTCATGGCGCTGAAGCTGTTGGTACAAGACCCGCGCAGCGCCGGGCTGACCGTCATGGGCCTGGCGCAGTGCCTTCACGTAGCTATGCGGGGGCAGTGCTGGCTGATCAGGCTCCACGTCGCGCCACAGATAACCGAACAGCGCTGACAGCATCATCAACGCCAGCAGTGCAATCAGGTAGCGGGTACGTCTTGGCATCGGACGGTCCGTGTGTCAGGAGAGGCAAAGCTTGGGCCAGCCTTCGGTTAAATGCAACCGGGCTGGGTACGCCTGTGGCAGGCTTTGCCTGAAACCCGCAGGCCCGAGCAAAAAAAGCCCCGCAGAACTCGATCTGCGGGGCAAACGGCCGGTCCGGGACCAACCAAAGGAGCTTGTTGAGCTGCGGTTCAGTGCGAGCTGGCTACCGTGTCAGGTTGCCAGCCGCCACCGAGTGCCTTGTAAATTGAAACGATTCCCCGATAGAGGTCGACCTCGCCAAGGGCCTGTGCATCCTCCGCACTCAGGCGCTCGCGCTCGGCATCGAGCAGCACCAGGTAATCGACTGACCCCTCGCGGTAGCGGATCGACGCCAGGTCGGCCGCTTTGCGGCTGGCCTCGCTCTGGCGCATCAGCGACAGCAGCCGCTGCTGGATCTTGTCGTAGTCGCTGAACGCATTGGCCGACTCTTCCAACGCCAGCAATACCTGCTGCTCATAGTTAGCCAGCGCGCCTTGCGCGTCGGCTTTGGCGCCGCGCAGGCGTGCCCTCACGCTGCCCAAGTCAAAGGCCGCCCAAGTAATGCTGGGCCCCAACCCCCAGGCGCCCGCTGCCGAGGAGCCGAGCTGGGAGCCGCGCGCTGCGGTGAAGCCCAGGAAACCGCTCAGGCTCACCCGGGGAAACAGATCTGCCGTCGCCACCCCGACGTTTGCGGTGGCCGCAGCGAGCTGGCGTTCGGCGCTGCGTATGTCGGGGCGTCGGCGCAGCAGTTCACCAGGGTCACCGACAGGCAAGGCCTTGGCGATGGCTGGCAGTGCTTTGGGGGACAGGTCAACGCCGATTGCGTCAGGTCGACGGCCCAGCAAGGTGGCGATGCGATGCCGCGATCTGGCCTGTTGGGCCTGCAACTGCGGCACACTGGCTTCGACCCCTGCCAAGCGCGCGTCGGCCCGTACCACGTCCAGTTCATTACCCACCCCGGCATCGCGCAGCGTTTCAGTGATGGTGCGCGATTGTTGCTGGGTCTTGAGGTTCGCCAAGGCTATGTGTTCACGCAGTTGCGCGCCGCGCAGCTGACCGTAGGCGTCGACCAGCTCGGCGATTAGGCTGACCTGAAGTTGCTGAAGGTCAGCCGCCGCTGCTGCTTCCTGAGCCTGGCTGGCTTCGATCTGGCGCGTAATCCGCCCGAACAGGTCGACTTCCCACGCCATGTCCAGGCCAAGGTCGTAGCGCTCGGCATTGACCCGATGGTCAGTCTGGCCAGGCACCTGGCCTTTGCCCACTTCACTGCTGGCACGGCTGGTCACGACCGGGAACAGATCGTTTTCGGCATCGTCCCGAATCGCCCTGGCCGACTTGAGTCGTGCGAAAGCGACCCGTAGATCTCGGTTACCTTCCAACGAGGCCTGCACCAGTTGGTTCAGGGTCGGGTCGTCGAACTGTTTCCACCAAAGGCTCTCGAAACGGGTGCGGTCATAGGCCTTGGCCTGGGCATCGACGTCCAGCTGAGCTGGGGCAGTAGCCGGCGCGTGGTAATCAGGCCCTACCGCGCAGGCCGCCAGGGCCAGGCTGAGCAGGCTTGGTGTCAGGTGTTTGAACAGGTTCATGCAGGGTTCTCCAGCGGATGGATGCGCTCGGCCTTGCGGGCCTGACGTCGCTCGACAAAACGGCGGATCAGGAAGAAGAACACCGGGGTCAGGAACAGGCCGAACACCGTGACGCCGATCATCCCGGAGAACACCGCCACGCCCATGGCATGACGCATCTCCGAGCCTGCTCCCGAGCTGAACACCAGCGGTACGACACCCATGATGAACGCGATGGACGTCATCAGGATGGGGCGCAAGCGCAGACGGCAGGCTTCCAGCACCGCAGCCAGAGGATCGAGGCCTTTGGCCTGCTCGTCCTTGGCGAACTCCACGATCAGGATGGCGTTCTTGCAGGCAAGCCCGACCAGAACGATGAGCCCGATCTGGGTGAAGATGTTGTTGTCACCACCGGAGACAATGACGCCAGTAATGGCCGAGAGCAGCGTCATCGGCACGATCAGGGTCACCGCCAAGGGCAGGCTCCAGCTCTCGTACTGGGCGGCCAGTACCAGGAACGCCAACAACACGCACAACGGGAACACGAACAGCGCAGTGTTGCCCGAGAGGATCTGCTGGTAGGTCAGGTCCGTCCACTCGAAGGTCATGCCGTTGGGCAATTCCTGCTTCAGGAGTTTCTCGATGGCCGCTTCTGCCTGGCCTGAGCTGTACCCAGGCGCCGCTGCGCCATTGATTTCTGCGGTGATGAAGCCGTTGTAGTGCATCACGCGATCGGGCCCGGAGGTGTCGGTGACCTTGAGGAACGTGGCCAATGGGATCATCTCGCCCCGGTTGTTGCGCACCTTCAATTGGCCAATCTGCTCGGCGTCGAGTCGGAACTGCTGCTCGGCCTGCACGTTGACCTGGTAGGTACGTCCGAATCGGTTGAAGTCATTGGTATACAGCGACCCCAGGTACACTTGCAGAGTGTCGAAGATATCGTTGATGGCCACGCCGTGGGTCTTGGCTTTCTCGCGATCGATGGCCGCATCGACCTGCGGCACGTTGACCTGGTAGCTGGTGAACAGTCCCGCAAGCTCAGGCACCTCATGGCTCTTGGCAATGATGTTCTGGGTTTCCTTGTACAGCGCTTCGTAACCCAGGTTGCCACGGTCCTCGATCTGCAGGCGGAAGCCACCGATGGTGCCGAGCCCTTGCACGGGCGGCGGTGGGAAGATCGCGATGTAGGCGTCCTGAATGTCGGCGAACTGGGCGTTCAAGGCTGCGGCGATGGCGGCGGCCGACTGGCTGGGGTCCTTGCGCTCGTCGAAGGGCTTGAGAGGCGTGAACACGATGCCGCTGTTGGGGCTGTTGGTGAAGCCATTGATGGACAGGCCCGGGAACGCGACAGAGTCCGCCACGCCCGGTTGCTTGAGGGCAATCTCGCTCATGCGCTTGATCACCGCTTCGGTGCGGTCAAGGCTGGCGGCATCCGGCAGCTGGGCAAACGCCACCAAGTACTGCTTGTCCTGGGCAGGCACGAAACCGGTCGGCGTGGAGGAGAAACCCAGATAGGTCAGGCCCATCAAACCGGCATAAACGAACAAGGCGATGCCACTGGAACGGATCACTCGGCGGACACCGCCCACGTAGCGATGGCTGGCGCGGTCGAAGAAGCGGTTGAAGGGCGCAAAAAGCCAGCTACCCAGCAACCTGTCCAACAGCCGCGAGAATTTGTCCCTGGGCGCATGGTGGTCCTTGAGCAGTACCGCCGCCAAGGCAGGGGACAGGGTCAGCGAGTTGAACGCCGAGATCACCGTGGAGATCGCAATGGTCAGGGCAAACTGCTTGTAGAACTGTCCAGTCAGCCCCGAGATGAACGCTGCGGGTACGAACACCGCGCACAGCACCAAGGCGGTGGCGATGATCGGGCCTGTCACCTCGCTCATGGCTTTTTGCGTGGCTTCGAGCGGTTTGAGACCCAGCCCGATGTTGCGCTCGACGTTCTCCACTACCACGATGGCGTCATCGACCACGATGCCGATTGCCAGCACCAACCCGAACAAGGAAAGGGCATTGAGCGAGAAGCCGAACAGGTGCATCACGGCGAAGGTGCCGATCAGCGATACCGGTACGGCCAGTAGCGGAATGATCGATGCACGCCAGGTCTGCAGGAACAGGATGACCACCAGCACCACCAGTACCAATGCTTCGAACAGCGTGTGCACCACCGCCTCGATCGAGCCGCGCACGAACACGGTAGGGTCGTAGACGATGCTGTAGTCCATGCCCTCGGGGAAGTCTTTCTTCAATTCCGCCATCTTGGCGCGTACTTCATCGGAGATGTCGATGGCGTTCGAGCCCGGGCGCTGGAAGATTGGGATGGCCACGGCAGGCTGGTTGTTGAGCAGCGAGCGCAGCGCGTACTGGCTAGAGCCCAGTTCGACACGAGCGATGTCCTTCAGGCGCGTGATCTCACCGTCCGCACCGGCACGGATGATGATGTTCTCGAATTCTTCCTCATTGACCAGGCGGCCCTGGGTGTTGATCGAGAGCTGGAAGCTGGTGGAGCCCGGCGCCGGCGGAGCACCCAGCTGACCCGCGGCCACCTGGCGGTTCTGCTCGCGAATTGCAGTGACCACATCGGTGGCCGTCAGGTTGCGCGAGGCGGTCTTGTTCGGGTCCAGCCAGACGCGCAGGGAGTAGTCGCCCATGCCAAACAGCTGCACATCACCCACACCACCCAACCGTGCCAGCTCGTCCTTGATGTTCAGGATGGCGTAGTTGGACAGGTAGAGCATGTCATAGCGGTTGTCCGGTGAAGTCAGGTGCACGACCATGGTCAGGTCGGGCGACGCCTTGTCCACCGTGATACCGATACGTGTCACTTCCTCGGGCAGCTTGGGCTGCGTGCGGGTCACACGGTTCTGCACCTGCACCTGGGCATTGTCCAGGTCGGTCCCCAGGGCGAAGGTGATGGTCAAGGTCAGCTTGCCATCGGCGGTGGATTGCGAGGACATGTAGAGCATGTTCTCGACCCCGGTAATGGCTTGCTCCAGGGGCGCGGCAACGGTTTCGCCGATGACCTTGGGGTTGGCACCCGGGAAGTTGGCGCGTACCACAACCGTAGGCGGTACGACCTCAGGGTATTCACTGATGGGCAACTGGAACAGCGAAATGGAGCCTGCGATCAGCAGCACCAGTGACAGCACCGCCGCGAAGATGGGCCGTGTGATGAAGAATTTGGAGAAGTTCATCGGTGGGGTTCCTCAACCGCGCGGCGCAGGCGCGCTGGCGCCCTGATTGGTGTTGCCGGCCACTTTGGCCGTGCGGGTGCTCGCCTCCAGAGCCTGACGTTGCTCGGCAAGCGCGGCCAGTGTCTGCTCGCTGGCCATTGGCGCTTCTTCAGGGGTGACCTGGGAGCCTGGACGCACTCGCTGCAGGCCCCTGACCACAATGCGGTCGTCCTTGCCCAGCCCGCTGCGCACGATGCGCAAGCCCTCAAGCTTTGGCCCCAACTCGACAGCGCGATAGGCCGCCTTGTTGTCTTTGTCCATGACCAGCACGAACTTCTTGCCAAGGTCGGTGCCCACCGCTTCGTCGTTGATCAGCACCGCATCGTATTGAGCGCTGCCGACCAGCTTCAGGCGTGCATACAGGCCAGGGGTGAATTCACCGCGTTTGTTGTCGAACACGGCCCGGCCACGAATGGTGCCGGTGCGCGGGTTGACCTGGTTGTCGACGAAGTTCATCTGCCCCAGGTGCGGGTTGCCAGTCTCGTTGGTCAGGCCCAGGTAGACCGGGGTGCTTTGCCCGCGCTGGCCTTGGCGGGCCAGCTGTGTGTACTTGAGGTAGACGCGTTCGTCAGCATCGAAATAGGCGTACACCTTGTCAGTGGAGACCACGCTGGTCAGGGGCGTGACATCGGCAGTGACGATGTTGCCGGCGGTGAACTGCGCGCGGCTCACGCGGCCGTTGATAGGGGAGGTGACACGGGTGAAGCTCAGGTTCAAACGAGCCAGGTCAAGTTGGGCCTGGATGGCATCTACGCCGGCGCGTGCTTCGGCCGCAGCACTGTTGCGTGACTCTGCCAGTTCGGCGGAGATGGCGTTACTGTCTCGTAGACGCTCGCCCCGGCGAGCTTCATTGGCGCTTCGGATGGCGCTGGCCTTGGCTTGCTGCAGCTGGGCCTCAAGGCGGCGGACTTCAGCCTGGAAGGGCCGAGGGTCGATCTGGAACAACAGGTCACCCTTGCGTACCTGGGCGCCTTCGGTGAACGCCACTTGGTCGATCTGGCCCGACACACGGGGGCGCACCTCGACGGTTTCCGGCGCTTCCAGGCGTCCGGTGAACTCGTCCCATTCGTTGATCGGCTGTTCGATCACCTTGGCCACGGTGACCTTCGGAGCTGCCGGGGCCTGCGCGGCATCGGGGGTTTTGCTGCAAGCGCCGAGCGCTACCACTGCGAGGGCTGCAAGTGGAACACCGAAAGGTTTGAGTGACTGCTCCATGGAGAACTCCGCCAATATATTAGGAATGGGCGGAGTGTGAGTGTGTTGCGTGCGGGGAACGAATCGAATGGGCTGAAGGTTATTATCATGGTGAATGATATGAACCCATCGGCTATCGCCACCTGGTGATGAAGGAGCCGCTCAGCGGTGGGGCGCCCCCGGCGCCCCCAATGAGTCAGGGCTGGCTTGCACCCTTGCTTGATGCGCCTTCCGAGCCAGTGCCGTCCATGCCCGGTAAATCCTGGTTGTCGTTCTGCTGCGCCGGCGGGCTGTCTGGATCATTGCCCTGTAGCCTTGGATCGGTATCACGGGGCATGGGCTTCTCGATCGGGTTGAGAGTGCTGTCTGCACCCGGCTTGGGTGCCTGGTTGTGCGGGTCATCCGGGTAGGTAGGCCCGGTGCCGGCCGCCAGGGCCAGGGGCGAGGCAAGCAGGGCAAGCAACAGGAAGCTGGGACGATTCATGGCAATCTCCTTTGCAACGGGCAGGGCAGGTTCGTAACCTTTGGCCTTGCCCGGCCGTTCAAAGTGCCAGCACTCCGATCAACGGTCACACCACCAGCGACAGCGCCATGATGAATACGATGCCGACCACCGACAGCAGGGTCTCCATCATGCTCCAAGTCTTGAAGGTCTCGGCCACAGTCATGTTGAAGTACTGCTTGACCAGCCAGAAACCGGCATCGTTGACATGGGACAGGATCAGCGACCCGGCACCGGTCGCCAGCACCAGCAGTTCACGGTTGACCCCAGGCACCAGGTCGATCACAGGTGCCACGATTCCCGCACCGGTAATGGTCGCCACGGTGGCAGAGCCCGTGGCAATTCGAATCACTGCGGCGACCAGCCAGGCCAGCAGAATCGGTGATATCTCGGCCTGTACAGCCATTTGCCCGATCACGTTACCGACACCGGTATCGACCAGCATTTGCTTGAAACCGCCGCCGGCGCCAACGATCAGGACGATGGCAGCCGTGGGCGCGAGGCTGTGATCGAGCATCTTCATGATCTGTTGGCGGTTGAAGCCGCGCGCCGAGCCAAAGGTGTAGAACGCCAGCAGCAAGGCGGCGAGCAGCGCAGTGATGGGGTGCCCGATCAGGTCCATCCATTGGCGCACGATGTGCTCAGCAGGCAATACCACATCGGCGAAGGTCTTGAGCAGCATCAGCACCACCGGCAGCAAGACGGTGATCAAGGTGACGCTGAAGCTCGGCAGGTTGGCCTGGTCCGATTCCTTGGCGATCTGGTCCATCAGCTCCTGTGAAGGGTGCCCAGGGATATAGCGCGAGATGAAGTTGCCGAACAGTGGGCCGGCGATGATGGCCGTGGGCAGGGCCACGATCAGGCCGTAGAAGATGGTCTTGCCGATGTCGGCATGGAAGATGCCGATGGCCAGCAACGGCCCCGGGTGCGGCGGTACCAGGCCGTGCACGACGGATAGACCTGCCAGCAAGGGGATGCCGATCTTGATCAGCGACACTCCGGAGCGCCGCGCGACGATGAAGACCAGTGGGATGAGCAGGACGAAGCCAATCTCGAAGAACAGCGGGATGCCCACCAGAAAGGCAGCAAACATCATGGCCCAGTGCACGTTCTTCTTGCCAAAGGCCCGAATGAGGGTCTGAGCGATCTGATCGGCCCCGCCGGAATCGGCCATCAGCTTGCCCAGCATCGTACCCAGTGCGAGCACGATGCCGACGAACCCGAGCACGCCTCCGAAACCGTCCTGGAACGACTTCATGACCTTGGCTACCGGCATACCAGAGGTCAGGCCGAGGAAGCCGGCAGCCAGGGTGAGGGCAACGAAGGGGTGCACCTTGAAATGAGTGATAAGCAGGATCAGCCCGACGATGGTAACCAGCGCGTCGAGGAGCAGGAAAGTATCAGTAGCCAGTCCGAACATGGTGTATAGGCCTCGGTCTTATCGTTGTTTTTGGCGTAGCTTGTTGGGTAAGTCATTGCATGAATGGGCTAAGACAGCGCTGTCTTGACGGTCCGAAATGCGAGCAGACTCAGGCAGTCTGCGCAACACTGTGCTCGGCGCAGCGCTTGAGCCAGCCGTCGACCGCCTCGGCAAGCGCAACGATCGGCTGAGTGGCGTCCAGCGTCAGGGTGAGCGGTTCATCGTAGGGCGGCTCAAGGGCGGCGAACTGGCTCTGGATGAGGCTGGCCGGCATGAAATGCCCTGGTCGCGCCAGAACCCGTTGCTCAGCTTGGGCAGGGGTGAGCTCAAGAAAGACGAACATCAGCCCAGGCATCGCGCAGCGCAATGTGTCGCGGTAGCTGCGCTTGAGTGCGGAACAGGTGAGAATCGGCCGCATGCCGGCCTCACTCGTCGCTTGCATCTCCTGGCCCAGGCGTACCAGCCAACCGGCACGGTCATGGTCATCCAAGGGAATACCGGCGCTCATCTTGTCGATATTGGCCTGCGGGTGGAACGCGTCACCTTCGATCAGGTGTCCGCCGCTGTAGGCGGCGATGGCAGACGCAATGCAGCTCTTGCCGCACCCGGCCACACCCATGACCACGATGGCGGGCAGTGGAGAATTCATCTGTACCTCCTGCTGGGTGGGACAGCGCTGTCTTGGGCTCGGGCAGCGCGGTCTCCCCAATGTTTATTGATCTTGTGCTTACGCAGTATGGACGCCGTGCGGCAATCACCTGAGAGCAACCGGCAAACAGCCGTTGCCTACGTCCTGAGACAGCGCTACCTTAGAGGCCGTTCCCAGTCCTTGCAAGTAGTAAAATTACAACATTATGGCCCGCATTGGTTCGCGCACAACTGGTCGTCCCACCCTGGCTGAAGTCGCCAGACTGTCCGGGGTTTCCCCCATCACTGCATCCCGGGCCTTGCGCGGCGTCAGTACCGTGGCCCCTGAACTCGCGGCCAAGGTTGTGGCTGCGGCCACCACCCTTGGCTATGTGGCCAATCCCGCCGCCCGCGCGTTGGCATCTGCCCGCAGCCACTCGGTCGTGGTGCTCATACCGTCGCTGTCCAATCAGTTGTTCATCGACACACTGGAAGCCATCCATGATGTGATGCGCCCACGAGGGCTGGAGGTGCTGATCGGCAACTACCACTACGATACCGCCGAGGAAGAAAACCTCATTCGCAATTACCTGGCCTATCAGCCTTGTGGCATGCTGCTGACCGGTTTCGAACGCACTGACGCTTCGCGTCAGATGCTCGCGGCCAGTGGCGTACCCTGCGTGCACATGATGGAACTGGACGGGGAGGCCGACGCGTTGGCGGTAGGCTTTTCCCAACATCAGGCTGGCCGGGCCGCAGCCCAACACCTGATCGAACGCGGTTGCACTCGGCCTGGATTTATTGCAGCACAGCTGGATCCCCGGGTCATGCAGCGGGCTGAGGGCTTTCGGCTAGCGCTGGCCGAAGCTGGGTTGCACGCGCCCGAGCGTGAGGTCCTGACCCCGGCCCCGTCCTCGATCGCACTGGGAGGGGAGTTGTTCAGCCGCCTGATCAGACAAGCCCCCGAGGTGGATGGCATCTTCTTTTGCAACGATGACCTTGCCCAAGGCGCGGTGCTTCAAGCGCTGCGCCAGGGCATCCGTGTCCCGCAGCAGGTGGCCATGGTCGGCTTCAACGATCTGCCGGCTTCGGCGCACATGGTGCCCAGGCTTACTTCCATTCGCACGCCAAGGGCTGCGGTGGGACGTGTCGCCGCCCAGGCGTTGTTGACGCTGCTCGATGGCAAAGCCGTGACGCCAGCCCGGCAGGACCTGGGGTTTGAGTTGATGGTGCGAGAAAGCTCCTGAGGTTTCACGCGCACCTGGTGCGAGTGACTCAATTCGGCTCTGATGGTCTGGGCATGGCTTCCAAGGTAGCGATCAGGTCTTTGTGCAGTGTTTGCAGGGTGTCCTGGAGTACCCGACACAAGTTGTCTACAGGATCACCTGCTACAAGCGCCTGCTCGAGTGCTTCGCAGTCGGCGACCAAGTGACGTACCTTAAGCATCTTGGCCCCACCCTTGATGCGGTGAACCAATGCCTTGAGCGTCCCGTCCGGCGGCTGCCCATCCAGGGTGCGCAGCGTTGAAAGGTCTTCGGCCACGCTTTGCGACAATTGCTCGATCAGATGCCTGATCAAATCGTCGTCGTCGCGGGTCAAGTGACGCAGCTCGGCCAGGTTCAAGCCGCCGGGCCGGGCAGGTGCAGGGGCTGCTGGTGGCTTGCGAGCCGCCTGCGGCAGGTGTGCCTTTAGGCCATGCAGGCCGATAGGCTTGAACAGGCAGTCATCCATCCCGCTCGCCAGGCATCGCTCCCGCTCTTCGGCCTGGGCATTGGCGGTTACCCCCAGAATCGTCGCGGGCGACAGGCCTTGCTGGCGCTCTTGAGCACGGATACAGCAGGCCAGCTCATGACCGTCCATCACAGGCATGCTGCAGTCGGTGATCACCACGTCAAAGCGCGTTTCTCGCCAAAGCTGCAACGCGATTTCGCCGTTCTGCGCCTGGGTCACCTGATGGCCCAAGGCGCGCAACTGACGTTCAAGCAACAGCAGATTGGCCGGGTAGTCGTCCACGACCAGGATGTGCAACGGGCAAGCATCAAGGCCCGTGGTTGGGTCCTGCCCGTCAGAAATGATCTGGGGCGTACACTGGGGCAGGGCCATGAGGATCTGGACCCTGGTACCCACTCCCTCCACACTCTGCAGTGTCAGCGTACCGCCCATGAGCTCGGCCAGGGCACGGCTGATGACCAGGCCCAGCCCAGTGCCCTGGCGCGCACGGGGCCCGTCGACCTGTACGAATGCATTGAACAGGCGTGCCTGG
This sequence comes from Pseudomonas sp. URMO17WK12:I9, assembly GCF_900230165.1. Taxonomy (NCBI): domain Bacteria; kingdom Pseudomonadati; phylum Pseudomonadota; class Gammaproteobacteria; order Pseudomonadales; family Pseudomonadaceae; genus Pseudomonas; species Pseudomonas sp. URMO17WK12:I9. Next base: position 210,559 of record NZ_OCMQ01000007.1, read on the forward strand.
TCCGCAGGGCTTATGCCGATACCCGAATCGCGCACACAGAGCTCGACGCGCTGGAGTTCGCCCTGTACCGAGGTGCGCATCGCGGTGTGGACTTCACCACGGTCGGTGAACTTGATCGCATTGCTGATCAGGTTCGACAGCACCTGCTTCAGGCGCGCAGCATCTACCTGGACCCAGACCGGTTCGGTGGGTAGGTCACAGGCGAGCTCAAGGCCCTTGAACCTCGCATTGCCCTCGAACACGCGAAGGGTAGCGCGCACCAGGTCCACCAGGTCGGTGGGGATGGGCTGCAAACTGATGTGGCCTGACTCGATCCTGGAAATATCGAGAATATCGCCTATCAACCCTAGCAGCCCCAGTGCCGACTCATGGGCTGTCTTGAGCATGTGGGTATCGCATCGACCGGCGCGACTGTCCTCGAGCGCCAGTTCCAACAAGCCGAGCACGGCGTTCATGGGGGTGCGTATCTCATGGCTCATGGTGGCCAGGAACGTGCTTTTCATGAGGCTGGCCTGCTCGGCTTCATCCTTGGCATGGCGAAGTTGCTCCAGCAAGCCTCGGCTCAGCGCCAGTTGTGTCTGCAGGGCGCGCTCGGCTTCGACCCGCTTCTGGATCAGTTTGCGCAGGTAGCTGTTCCAGAAGACGACACCTGCGATCAGCAACGCGGCAATCACCAGCACCTGGAGCGCCAGTTCTCGGTAGTTGCGCCATGGGCTGTCGCTGACCACGGTGCTCGTCCTCCAGCGATTGATCAGTTGCTCAAGTTCTTCGGGCGCTATACTCAGCAATGCTTTGTCCAGGATCGATTGCAGTTGGGGTTGATCGGCCGCGACGGCAAACGCCGCAACGGCTGGGTCTTCGTCAAGGATGCTCGCGATCTGAAGGCGGTTCTTGAAGACGTGACTGATGTAATAGGCCGCGTTGATATGGCTACTCAACGCGGCATCAGCGCTGCGATTGACAACCGCCTCCATCAGGTCCAGCGGGTTGTCGACTTCGACAAGCCGCGCCCGGGGGTAGCGCTGCTGGAGCATGGCGCGTTGCGGAGAATTGCGAATAAATGCGATTCGTTGCGGTTCAAAGCGCTTGATGCCGGCTTGCGAAGGGTTATCGACGCGGGTAACGAGCACGCGCGGGCTGATCAGGTAGGGCCGTGTGTAGCGCACTTGTTTGGACCGTTCAGCGCCGTAACCCAATGCGCCGATCATCAGTGCGTCGCGCTGGCCCAGACGGTCGATCATGGACTGGGCAGACTCGGCTTGCCTGGTATGAAAATGCAGCCCGGTCCTTAGGGTAATTTGTTTAAGCAGGTCCAGGGTTATGCCACTGGGTCGCTGCTGATCATCGTAGAACGTCAAGGGTGCCAAGGCCGGATTGATCAACACGTCTACCACCGGGTGAGCCTTGATCCAGGCTTGCTCCTCATCTGTCAGTACACTCAGGTGGCGCTGCAACAAAAGACTGGTATTGCTGTTGCTCCAGCGCTTGAGGATGGCCAGGCGCTCGCTTTCCCCAATCCGGCGCAGTGCCTTGTCGAGCAGTTGACGCAGCGCATCGTTATCGCGTGCCACTGCAAAGGCAAACGCTTCTGGGACGATGGGTGAGAAGTGATCGATCCGCAGGGCACCTCTGAAGGTCTTGCCGATCAGATAGTCTGTGCTGATTGCATCGCCCAGGTAGGCATCGGCTTCGCCCATAGCCACAGCGGCAAGGCCAGCCTGGGTGGAGCGATACAAAACCAGCTGCGCTGCCGGGTAAAGGGCGCGGGCACGATTGGCGGATAGATAATGGTCAACCATGGCCAGACGCAGCCCTGCAAGATCGTGGGCCGGTGCAAGACGCTGGCCTTCGCGCGTGACGATCACCGGCAGGTCATCGGCATACGATGTACTCAGACTCAACCCAGCGTCTGCAGCCTCAAAGCTGTTGGAGCTGCCCAGTACGTCCACACGTCCTTCATGCAGCGCCTCAATGGCCTGATAACGGCTATCGAAACGCTTTACTTCGACGGCTATACCCAACAACTCAGCGATGATGCCGACGTAATCCGCTGTCAGACCTTCGTAGTCACTGGGACTTACGTTGATATCAAATGGTGGATAGTCCGGCCGTGAGGTGCCCAGCACCAGGCGCTTGCGAGCGTCCAGCCACTGGCGCTCGGCCGTTTGCAGATTCAAGGGCTGCGTGGCGCTCACCGAACGGGCCAGCAAACTGCGCGTCTCGCTCGCCAGCGACTGCGCGACAGGCCCTGCCAGTACCATCAGCAGGAGGGTACTGGCCAGCAAACGTTTAATCGTCATGCACCGCTCATCAGTAGACGTGGTTGCGCTTGGCCAGGTCCACCATTTCCACCAGCGACTCGGTCTTGAGCTTATCCATGATCCGGCCACGGTAGGTGCTGATGGTCTTGGCGCTGAGGTTCATGCTACTGCCGATGTTCTTGTTGCTTTCTCCACGGGCCAGACGCCTGAGAACCTCCATTTCGCGGTTGGAAAGGCTCGCCAGGCGCATGGGCTCGCTTTCGAGCGAATTGCTGTTGACCGACATCTGCGGGAACGTCGAATAGCCTTTTACCAGGGCCTTGAGCGCGAACAGCAAGGCGTCGTGATCTTCATCCTTGGTCACGAATGCGCCGATGCCTGCGTCCAGACAGCGGCGTACATACAAGTCGGTCGCCTGGCCAGTGAGCACCATGATCTTGGGCACCTGATCGAGTGATTGCAGGCGCTTGATAACTTCCATTCCGTCCAGCCCAGGCAAACCGATGTCGAGAATCACCACGTCCGGTTTGAGCTCGCGTGCCATTTGCGCGACTTCACTGCCATTGCCCACTTCTGCAACGACATTGAAACGTTCATGTTCGAGCAGCATGCGCAGGGACATACGGACGACGGGGTGGTCGTCCACGATCAGCACATTGGTCATTGGGAAAACTCCTGTTCAGATATGGTCCGCTTCCTGGGACACTCAGGAATACTTCTGTAAGCGGGTTAGTCAGAAGCGCAGCAAGATACGACCATTACCGAACTTTGATAATGCCGAGTATAGAAGTGTTGAATAACCTTGAAGGAGCCGATGAAAAATCCTACAAAAAGGCGGGCGGTTCAGCAGCTTGTGGCCTCGCGTTGGCCGCCGAACCGTATGATCAGGTACAGGCAGTGTGTACTTTGTTTACGCGCAGTGAAGATGCAGGGTGTTCAGCCAACGATTTGCCCACGCGCGCGGGACGAGTCGAAAGAACGCCCTGGCAGTTGGGGCATCGACCATGCAAGCGTCCCTGCGCACACCCTCGGCAAAACGTGCATTCGAAGGAGCAGATGAAGGCATCGAGGCTGTCACCGGGCAGGTCGGCATCGCAACACTCGCAGTTGGGGCGTAATTCCAGCATAGGCGTGGTTCCTGTCGGGAGGGTCTGGAGGCAGTGTGCTCCGGGCTGGAACTGGCTCGCAAGCTAGGCGCGGTACAGGTGCGCATGTCCGGCACGGTAAAGGGCCGATTCGGCGAACGGCGTGTCACCCAGCACTCGGCCCACCACAATCAACGCGGTGCGGCGATAACCTTTGAGGGCGGCGCGCTCGACGATGTCGTCCAGTGTGCCTCGCACCCAGTCCTGGTCCGGCCAGGTGGCGCGGTAAACCACGGCAATGGGGCAGTCGCCACCGTAGTGAGGCCGCAGCTGCTCAACGATGCGTGCCAGGTGCTTGACCCCCAGGTGAATGGCTAGCGTCGTGGCATGGCGCGCAAGCGCCTCCAACTGCTCGCCGGCTGGCATGGGCGAGCTGTCTGCGAAGCGAGTAAGGATCACGCTCTGAGCGACGTCGGGCAAGGTCAATTCGCATCCCAGCAACGCGGCGCTCGCAGCCACGGCGGTGACGCCCGGCACAATCTGATAATCGATGCCAAGACGCTGTAGGTGGCGGATCTGCTCACCGATAGCGCCATAAAGACTCGGATCACCGCTGTGCACGCGTGCGACATCCTTGCCCTGGGCATGGGCGCACTCAATGGCGTCGATGATCTGCTCAAGATGCAGTTCTGCGCTGTTGATCAGGGTGTCGGCGCAGTGACCTTCCAGAACGGCAAGAGGGACCAGGGAACCGGCATAAATGATGACAGGGCAGGTGCGAATCAGGCGCTGCCCCTTGACCGTGATCAGCTCGGGGTCGCCGGGGCCGGCGCCGATGAAATAAACCGTCATGGTATTCCTGAATGATTGACAAGGGTGAGCGGGATCAATGAGCGATGGCGAGGGTCGCAGGGCCCAGGGTTTGACGCGTGATCAGAAGCTTCGTTTCGCCATTGTACTGGTCGGCCATTGCCAGTGCTGCACTCTCTGCCACGCCCCAGCACCCGCTGTGCGCAAAAGCGACGGCTGAGCGGTGGCTCAAATGCGCTTCGAAGCGATTCAAGTGCGATACAGGGTAGAACAACAGAGGCAGCGCCAGATGGCTCGCCAATGCATGCAGCCCCGGCTCGTGCGCCTTGAGATCGATGCTGGCGATACCGTGAAGGTACGCAGCGTCCAGGCCCCGCTGAGCGAGGCCTTGTTCGAGCAAGGTCAACAACCTGTCCATCGGGCAACCACCGCGGCAGCCAAACCCTGCATAGAACGGCTTCACACCGAGCGGCTGAAGCGACGATACAGGCCTGCGCTGATCAGGCCAAGGGCGAGCCAGAATGCTGCATTGGTAAGCCAGGACGCCAGCTGGAACTGGGTCTCCAAGGCTGCTGGAGCCAAACTCTGGTGCACTTCAGGCTGAGGGGCGCCTATGACGTGGGGCAACACCAGGACAATGACGCCCAACACCTTCAATGCCCAATGGCGGGCGAATACCAGCAGTGCCAGGCCTACGGCCGTGGCACCCGCAGCGCCAGCCCACCAAACCTGGCGCTGCGCCAGGTCCGCCGCCGCGGTTCCCGGAAGCTCCGGCGGCAATCCGAGCGTGGGCGCCAGACAGAACACGGCGAAACCAGCAAGGCCCCAGGCAGCACCGCTGGCCGTGGTGCGCGGTTGGCGCAGGCTGTACAAACCAGCCAGTATCAAGGCGAACCCCACCGCCACCACCAGGTTGCCGCCGGTGGTCGAGAGCGTGCGCTGCCAGCCCTCTTCAGGCGACCAGGCCTCGTCACTGTGCTCATGGGCGGCCTCGGTACCTTGGGCATGCGAATGTGCCGGCGCCGACGCCTCGTATGTCTCCGCTTGCAGGATCAACGGGCTGACCCACAAACTTTGCAGTACGGTCAGCAACAGTGCCGCCAGCAGTCCGCTGAAGCCCGCCGTACGGGCGATGTGCGTGATCATGGGCGGCAACTCAGTGGCAGGGGAAGGCGGCGCTGTGACGGGTGTCATGCGCAGCATTATGAACGGCTTCGATGTGCGAGAAGCCGGCAAAGTAAACCAGGCACAGGCCCAGCAGGCCGGCGCTTGCAGCCACGACAATGCGTTGACTGAGGGATACGGGTGCAACGATGCTGCTAACGTGCGGGCGGGTAGTGACGGGCATTGGCGCCTTCCTCTGCGTGTAGGCGACGGGCAGGCGCGGCAGCTGCGGGCGATACCCGCAGGAATGCGACAGCGCCCGCCCACCGCGGGGTGTTGATGAACGTCAGGCCGGTCTCCGGGCTTGCGAGGAGGAGGAGGGTATCTCCTGGGCAGCGTCACCTTCCCATGCCGTATCTGGCGGCACAGTGGTAAAGACGCCTCACTCGCTTACCGTTGCGGGGGCAGCACCGGAATAGTCCAGGCCTGTAAGGCAAGCCTGCGACGCACCGATTTCCCGTTTCACCCTCTAGGGGCACCTGACGCAATGCGATAGAAAAGCACGCGGGCCGCGTTGCGTCAAATGCACAGGCTACGCTCGATCATTGCTGGGCGAAGGCAATCAGCCGCTCGCCATCGAGCCGATAACGCAGCCACTCCGTTTGTGGTTGCGCCCCCAGTGCGTCATAGAACCCGATGGCCGGCTCGTTCCAATCCAGCACACTCCATTCAAGGCGACCGCAGCCTTTGGCAACCGCCTGCTTGGCAATGTACCTGAGCAACTGGCGCCCGGCGCCATCGCCACGGTCGCTGGGCGAGATGTAAAGGTCTTCCAGGTAGATGCCATTGCGCCCGAGCCAGGTCGAGTAACTGTAGAAGTAGATGGCAAAACCAATCGCACGGCCTTCACGTTCGGCCATCAGGCAATGGACGGTGCTGTCGGCGTCGAACAGGCTGCGCTCGATGTCCTGGGTAGTGGCCAGTACCTCTTCTCGGGCGCGTTCGTACTCGGCCAATTCGGTAATGAAGTCCAGAATTTGTTGGGCATCGGTGCGTAGGGCAGGGCGAATTACAAGACTCATCGAGCGCTTATCCTTTATCGGCTGCGAGTGATACAGCTATGTGTATCTGCAAAATTCTCTATATCTGTACTGCTAGGGGGCAAAGGGCTATGGGCTAGTGTGAATCCTTTCCTGAACCCAGTGGAATACCCGTCATGTTCGCCTCGCTCGACCTCTTGATCGCCTTCGTGCTGTTCGCTTTCGTTTCTTCCATCACCCCCGGGCCCAACAACACCATGCTGTTGGCTTCGGGCGTGAATTTCGGTGTGCGCCGCTCGGTGCCACACGCGCTGGGCGTCAGCGTCGGGTTCATGGTCATGGTCCTTGCCGTCGGCTTGGGTCTGGGAGAGGTCTTCAAGGCCTGGCCTGCGCTCTATACCGTGTTGCGCTATGCCGGAGCGGCCTATCTGCTGTACCTGGCCTGGAAAATTGCCACCTCAGGGCCGGTTGGCACCGCCTCTACGGCAGAGCCAAAGCCGATTGGCTTTTGGGCCGCGGCTGCCTTCCAATGGGTCAACCCAAAGGCTTGGGTGATGGCCATAGGTGCGATAACGACCTACACCCCAGCGCAAGGCTACGTTGCCAACGTGGTGGTCATCGCCGCCGTGTTTGCCTTGGTGAACTTGCCCAGCGTCGGTGTGTGGGTCATGTTCGGCAGTGCCCTTCGTGGCCTGCTGCAAAACCCACGCTGGCTGATGCTGTTCAATGTCCTGATGGCTGCACTGCTGGTCGTTTCGCTCTACCCGCTGCTGTTTGTAGAATCTACGTTCCACCCTTGAGGCAGAAGGCAGCGCCCACCATGCAACTGACACCGTGGTCCCACGATTGTAGCGAAGGGTTCACCCTGCGCGGCTGGCGCAGCGAGCCTACAGGGCGGCCCCTGCTGCACTTTCTGCACGGCAACGGGTTTTGCTCGCTCGCCTACCAACCGCTGCTGATGCAACTGGGGCAACACTTCGATCTCTGGCTCAGCGACGTTCAGGGGCACGGCGACAGTGACCACGCAGGCCCGTTCCGTGGCTGGAACCGCACGGCAGCGCTGGCGGCTGAAGCTTTCAGCGCGCATGTGGCTGAGTACGCAGACGTACCCCGCCTTGCCATCGGCCACAGCTTCGGCGGGGTGCTCACCGGGTTGTTGCTGGCCAGTGAGCCGCAGTTGTTCGAGCGCGCTGTGCTGCTCGACCCGGTGATTTTCAGTAGGCGCATGCTGTTTTCGATGAAGCTGGCCGCCTGCTTCGGGCTGAACCGGCACCATGCGCTGGCGCGCAAAACGGCCGGCAGGCGCAGCACCTGGCCCGACCGCCACTCAGCCATGATTTCCCTGCAAGGGCGGGGCATCTTCAAAGGCTGGAGCGACGCGGCATTGCAGGCCTATGTGTCGCATGCGATCGCCGAAGGCGAGGGCGGCGTGCTGCTCAAGTGTCGCCCAAGCCGCGAAGTGGACATCTTCAGTACCTATCCGTCCCACCTGTGGTCAAGCCTGTCGCGTATCGGCGTGTCGACGCGTGTGCTGTACGGCAGCCAGACTTACCCTTATGTGCGGGCCTCGGCGTTACGGCTGGCAGCGCTCAACCCTCATGTCAGTGTTCAGGAGGTGGGCGGCGGACACTGTTTCATGCAGGAATACCCTGAGGCTGCGGCGCAGGACGTGCTGGCTTTCCTTCGACCCAGCGTCCTACCGGTAGAACAGGCTGGACCGTTTCAGGTAGCTAGCCCGTGAGTCGATGCAACGTTAAGGTGGCACCCGGACGTTGAGGAGCGCACGATGAAGACGATTTTGCATACCCATTCCAATCCTGCCGGGCACTGGGTAGGCGATGGCTTTCCGGTGCGAAGCCTGTTCACCTATGACGACGACGTCAGTCGCACCAGCCCGTTTCTGCTTCTCGATTACGCCGGGCCCCACACCTTCGCCCCCACCTCGACGCGTCGCGGCGTAGGGGCTCATCCGCACCGGGGTTTCGAGACAGTCACGATCGTTTACCAAGGCGAACTGGAGCATCGCGACTCAACGGGCGCCGGCGGAGTAATAGGATCGGGTGACGTTCAGTGGATGACCGCTGCAGACGGCATCGTTCATGAAGAGTTTCACTCACCCGGATTCGCCCGCAGCGCAGGCGTGTTGGAGTCAGTGCAACTGTGGGTGAACCTTCCGGCCCGATTCAAGCGCGCTCCGGCCGGCTATCAGACCCTGGGCAGCGCCGATATCCCCACGGTGAATCTGGGTGCGGGCGCGGGCAGCCTGCGTGTGATCGCAGGTGAGTACCAGGGGGTGAGCGGGCCGGCGCGCACGTTTACGCCGATGGACGTGTGGGACCTGGACCTTGAGGCCGGCGCTAAACTGGTGCTCCCTATCCCGGCAGGCCGCACGGCTGCGGTGGTGACCCTGCAAGGCGGTTTGCGGTTGAACCAGGTCAGCGAGGCCGGCCCGTGCTCAGTGACGCTATTGGCCCGTGACGGTGCCGATGTGCTGCTTGAAGCCCTGCAGCCCGCCCGTGTGCTGGTGCTGAGCGGTGAGCCTATCGACGAGCCTGTGGTGGCATACGGTCCCTTCGTGATGAACACGCGGGAAGAAATCATCGAGTCCATCGAAGGCTTTCAGTTGGGGAAGTTCGGCCGTATGCCCTGAACGCGCACCGTCCTGGAGCGCGAAGCACCACCCGTCGCACCGATTCGACACGGCTCGAACTACCCAGCACCGCTCGGGTTCTTCAGCTAAGGTGCAGATGGAACCCCGCACGATCGATAACGCATATCCACATGCGCACCGACAGGTTCCTCTTCCTGTGGCCCTGTGCCTGGCCCCAGGCCTGTCCAACCGCAAGTTAATACAGAGAGGGCTCTCTGCCATGTCACTGTTAGGCGTATCGACACTGGAACTGCGACAGATGATCGAACAGGCATGCTTGCCAGATCGTTGTGAAATCAACTGTGCCGATGGCTCACACCTGACCATCCGGCTCGGCAATGGTCAGGATCTGACAGAGGCCGTCACGCTTTGCGATGTTCCGCTGAGCAGTCTGAACAGCAGCAGGGACTTGGTTAACCTGGTCGGCCAATTACACGCAATGCGTGACAGTGCTCCCATGCACTCGAAGAAATTAGCCTGACCGCGCGGCGCAAAGCTCGCTTCTAACCGGCCGTCACTGCAACTCAAGCAGAAGATTGAGCCCACCGTCGCCGCACTTGCCCTGGTCTCTGACAACGCCATGGTAACTGCGCCCGTCCCAGATGAACGCGACACTGTGCGCACTGTGCACCTTATTAGGCAGAGGCGGGCAGATGTGCAGACGCAGTGCAGGCCGACCTTGCAGGTTGAGCGGCGCAAGCTGGCACTGGCACTCGACGCTTTGCGCCACGGGACCGAACAGGGTGTCGCGGACGTAGTCGAGTTGCACCGATGCATTTGGAGCGCGGCCTGGCATTCTCATGATCGCTGCTCTCTGATCGAAGTACGTGCTAGGGCATGCAGATTTGTCATGACGATCTCCTGTAGGAAAGGCATTCGAGGAGGTTGCAGGCTGCATGGGAGCCCAGTCCTGCTCCATGCGTTCAATTCGATTGCTTCGTCGTTCAGGCCCCTGCCTTGCGAAACGTCAGGTTGATGCGCCGCGGGCCCATGCGTGGGTGCACGCCAGGCTTGATGGGCAGGACGCCATGAAAGCGTAGACGGTCTTCACCACCCCACACCAGCACATCGCCATGATTCAAGGCAATACGCTGGGTCTTGTCCGCGCGTTGCAAGCCACCCAACAGGAACACGGCAGGCAAACCCAGGGAAAGGGACACGATGGGTTGGCTGAAATCCTGCTCATCACGATCCTGATGCAGGCTCAGACGAATGCCCGGCAGGTAGTGATTGATCAGGCACGCATCCGGTACGAAGCCATCGAACCCTGCACGCGCAGCGCACTGCGTGGCCAAGGCCAGAAGCACGGGCGGCATCATCGGCCAGGGTCTGCCGGACAGCGGGTCCACGGGGCTGTATCGGTAACCGCGTTTGTCACTGATCCAACCGAGTGCGCCGCAGTTGGTCAGGCCCACAGCCATGCTCAAACCGCCAGGCGTACGCATGTGCCGCCATGGCGCTGATCGCAGGATCGGGCGAAGCGCATCCAGTACGTGCTCGACGTCATCTAGCGCGACGCCAGGCAACAGCACCGTGCGGGGTGCCAGCTGCTGCGGTTGGGCCCCGAACAGGTCAAGATCGGATTGGATCATCAGTCTGACTATTCCAGTAAGCCTGTTATCCAGCAGAAGAGAGCTGGCGTCTTTGAGCGTTCACTATCAGCCAGCCGCCAAATAATTCAAAACGTTTCTGAACGCCATTCGTCCGTTGATGGTCTTCATCGTGCCGTGGCCGCGGTAGCCGATTGACGATGAGGATTACATATGTCTGAGCATGTACCGGACAACCCCCGCAGGGACTTCCTGCGCAAGACCTTGACCTTGATACCGGTGGTAACGGTGGCCAGTACCGGTATTGGGCTGGGCGCAGCCACCGCCCTGGCCGAGCCGGTACGCCCGCCTGAGCAGCCTGAAGCCAAACCCGCTGACACTGCCTACCATCCTGCGTTCTTCACCCCAGAGGAGTTCGCCTTCGTCCAGGCAGCGGTCAGCCGGCTCATTCCAGCCGACGCGCTAGGGCCTGGTGCCCTCGAGGCCGGCGCTGCGCAGTATATCGACCGTCAGATGGGCACGGCCTACGCCAGCGGCGGGCTCTGGTACATGCAAGGCCCGTTCGAGGCCGATGCGGCACCCGAGCTTGGCTATCAATTGCAACTGACCCCGCAGCAGATCTACCGCTTGGGAATTGCAGGTGTGCACCAATGGTGCCTGGCCAACGGCAACAAGGCGTTTCACGCGCGCAGCCCCGAGCAGCAGGACGAGGTGCTGGCGCAGTTGGAGTCTGGTGAGCTGGCGTTGAAGGAGGTGCCGGCCAAAGCATTTTTCAGCCTGCTGCTGCAGAACACGCGCGAAGGCTTTTTCTGCGACCCCGTGCATGGGGGCAACCAGGGCATGGTCGGCTGGAAACTGATCGGTTTTCCCGGCGCGCGCGCCGACTTCATGGATTGGGCAGAGCGTAACGAGCGCTACCCGTTCCCTCCTGTGTCCATCCGCGGCGAGAGGGCTTGAGGCATGGCCAACACATTGAAGAAGGTCGACGCTGTGATCGTCGGCTTTGGCTGGACGGGGGCAATCATGGCCAAGGAACTGACCGAGGCCGGCCTGCACGTGGTGGCGCTGGAGCGCGGGCCCATGCAGGACACTTACCCCGATGGCAGCTACCCGCAAGTGATCGACGAACTGACTTACAGCGTGCGCAAGAAGCTGTTCGTGGACCTTTCCAAGGAAACGGTGACCATACGCCATACCGTCAACGATGTAGCGTTGCCGTACCGCCAGCTGGGCGCGTTCCTGCCCGGCAAGGGCGTAGGCGGTGCCGGTTTGCACTGGTCGGGCGTACACTTTCGTGTCGACCCGATGGAGCTGCGCATGCGCAGCCACTACGAAGAACGCTACGGCAAGTCCTTCATCCCCCAGGACATGACCATTCAGGATTTCGGCGTCAGTTACGAAGAGTTGGAACCCTACTTCGACTTCGCCGAGAAGGTGTTCGGCACCTCGGGGCAGGCCTGGACGGTCAAGGGTGAACTGGTCGGGCAGGGCAAAGGCGGCAATCCGTTTGCCCCGGACCGCTCCAATCCGTTCCCGCTGCCCTCGCAGAAGAACGTGGTGTCGGCTCAGGTTTTCCAGAAGGCCACCTCGTCGTTGGGCTATCACCCTTACAACCTGCCCTCGGCCAACACATCCGGCCCTTACACCAACCCGTATGGCGCTCAGATGGGACCGTGCAATTTCTGCGGATTTTGCAGCGGCTACGTGTGCTACATGTACTCCAAGGCATCGCCGAACGTAAACATCCTGCCCGCGCTGCGCCAGGTGGAGCACTTCGAGCTAAGGCCCAATGCCCATGTACTGAAGGTGAACCTGGACGACAGCAAGCAGCGTGCGACCGGGGTCACCTACATCGACGCCCAGGGCCGTGAGGTGGAACAGCCGGCCGACCTGGTGATCCTGTCGGCTTTTCAGTTCAACAATGTGCGCCTGATGCTGCTTTCTGGCATCGGCAAGCCCTACGACCCGGTCAAGAACGAAGGGGTGGTCGGGCGCAATTTCGCCTATCAGAACATGGGCACGGTCAAGGCCTTCTTCGACAAGGACTTGCACACCAACAACTTCATCGGCGCCGGTGGTAATGGCGTGGCGATCGACGACTTCAACGCCGACAATTTCGACCATGGCCCTCACGGCTTCGTGGGTGGCTCCCCGATGTGGGTCAACCAGGCGGGGACCCGGCCCATCGCAGGTGTAGGCAACCCGCCGGGCACGCCTGCATGGGGCAGCGCCTGGAAAAAGGCCACCGCCGACTACTACACCCACCAGATATCCATGGATGCCCACGGCGCGCACCAGTCCTACCGCGGCAATTACCTGGACCTGGATCCTACCTACCGTGATGCTTATGGCCTGCCGCTGTTGCGCATGACCTTCGATTGGCAGGAAAACGACATCCGAATGAACCAGTTCATGGTCGGCAAGCTCAGCGCCATCGCCAAGGCCATGAACCCCAAGGCCATTGCGGTGCTGGGGAAGCAGGTCAAGGAACACTTCAATACTGCCTCCTACCAGACGACTCACCTCAACGGTGGGGCGATCATGGGGACCGACCCAAAAACCAGCGCTTTGAACCGCTATTTACAGTGTTGGGATGTACACAACGTGTTCGTACCTGGGGCCTCGGCGTTCCCGCAGGGGCTTGGCTACAACCCGACCGGTCTGGTCGCTGCGCTGACCTACTGGTCGGCACGGGCCATTCGTGAACGGTACCTGAAGAATCCCGGCCCCCTGGTGGCGGTGTAAGGAGCGATGAGCATGAACAGAATGTTGATCGCCACTGTGCTGGTGGGTATGGGCATGACGGCGCAGACAACGCAGGCAGCGCAGGCCGAACAGACGCTGGTTAGCCAGGGTGAGTACCTGGCGCGTGCAGGGGACTGTGTGGCTTGCCACACGGCCAAGGACGGCAAGCCCTTTGCGGGTGGGTTGCCGATGGAAACGCCCATTGGCACGATCTACTCGACCAACATCACCCCCTCATCCGAGGGCATCGGTCAGTACAGTTTCGAAGACTTCGACCGAGCCCTTCGCCGTGGGATCCGCAAGGATGGCAGTACACTGTACCCGGCCATGCCGTACCCGTCCTATGCGCGGTTGACCGAACCCGACATGCAGGCGTTGTACGCCTACTTCATGAAGGGCGTAACTCCCGTGCAGGAGCCGAACAAGGACACGGACATTCCTTGGCCCCTGAGCATGCGCTGGCCGTTGTCGATCTGGCGCGGTGTATTCGCCCCGAAGCCTGAACATTGGCAGCCGTTGCCCGAGCGAGATCCGGTGATCGATCGCGGCGCTTACCTGGTCGAAGGCCTGGGCCACTGCGGTGCCTGCCATACCCCAAGGGCACTGACCATGCAGGAAAAAGCGTTAAGTGCAAAGGAGGGCGATGCTTTCCTGGCCGGCAGCGCGCCGCTCGAAGGCTGGGTGGCGAAGAATCTGCGAGGCGATCACAAGGATGGTCTGGGCAGTTGGAGCGAGGCACAGCTGGTGCAGTTTCTCAAGACTGGCCGCAGCGACACCAGTGCCGTGTTCGGTGGCATGAGCGATGTGGTGGAGCACAGCATGCAGTACATGAGCGACGCCGACCTGACAGCCATAGCGCGCTACTTGAAGACCTTGCCGCCCAGCAATCCGAATGACACGCCCCACGTCTACGACCGGCAAGTGGCGGATGCGCTGTGGAAAGGCGACGACAGCAAGCCAGGGGCTGGGGTATATATCGACAATTGCGCCGCCTGCCACCGCACCGATGGCAAGGGGTACACGCGCGTCTTCCCAGCGCTTGCCGGTAACCCGGTGGTGCAGACCCAGGATGCTACCTCGTTGATTCATTTGGTACTCAAGGGTGGGACCCTGCCCGCGACCCGCACGGCGCCCTCGAACTTCACCATGCCGGCCTATGGCTGGCGCCTGAGCGACCAGGAGGTGACTGACGTGGTCAACTTTATCCGCACCAGCTGGGGTAACCAGGGTGAGCCTATCGAGGTCAAGGCGGTGAAAAAGCTTCGCACAAGCGACATGAAGCAGACATCGGGTGATGATCTCGGGCAGGTGACCGAGCACTAGCGCTGCAGGGCTATGCCGCTGCCAGGGGCCCTGTGTTTGCACTGCCCCTGCAGCCTGGAATCCCGAGAGTCAAAGCCCTTCCGGCCGCGATAGACCGCGCAGCGGCCCCCAGATTTTAGCTTCGTATCTTACATCGCTGGGGCTTCTGGGCGGCCCATCACGGCTGGTCCGGCGCCCCGGCTAGGCCGCTTCCACAGGGTCCTCATACTGTTTGAACCGGCAGTAAACAGCATTCCCGATCAACGGTGGATTGACGCGTATAGGCATTTTTTGTTCTAGTGAAACCGGTTTCATCATGATCACAACAACCACAAGGTCCCATCATGAGCCCAGCACCCGCGCCAGCGCGCGACCGTGTCACCATCAGCGAGGTGGCCCGTGTCGCAGGTGTCTCCAAGGCCACCGTTTCCCGGTACATCGGAGGCGATCGCCAGTTGCTGGCCGATGCCACGGCCCAACGCCTGGGCGAGGTGATCGAGCAGCTTGGCTATCGGCCGAACCAGATGGCGCGCGGGCTCAAGCGCGGGCAGACACGACTGATCGGCATGCTGGTCGCCGATATTCTCAATCCCTATTCGGTCGCAGTCATGCACGGCGTGGAGACGGCTTGCCGCCAGCATGGCTACAGCCTTGTAGTGTGCAACACCAACCGCGATGACGAGCAAGAGCGCCACCATCTGCGCGCGTTGCAGTCCTACAACGTGGAAGGGCTGATCGTGAACACCCTGGGCCACCACCCAGGTGAGTTGCATACCGTCATGCGTGACCTGCCCATCGTGCTGGTCGACCGGCAGTTACCTGAGATTAACGCCGATCTGGTCGGCCTGGACAACGCTCAAGCGATGCAGCAGGGTGTCGAGCATCTGCACGCTCGGGGTTACCGGGACATTCTCGCCGTCACCGAGCCGCTGGACGGTACCAGCTCGCGAGCCGAGCGGGTCCAGGCATTGACAGCCTGTGTCCAAAGCCGCGCCGACATGCAGTGCGAGGTCGTGCAGACCGGCCCGGGATTGTCACAAGCGCTCATCCGTTTCCTGGGCAGCAACGGCACCCGTCCCAAGGCACTTTTCACCCTCAACGGCGTTGCAACGCTGGCGGTCACCACCGCATTGCGCGAGGCCGGGCATGCGCTGTTCGGTAATGTTGGGGTGATCGCCTTGGACGACCTTGACTGGTACCCCTTGGTAGGCAACGGCATCACGGCCCTGGCGCAGCCCACCGAACGCATCGGCATGGCAGCGTTCGAGCACTTGCTCAGTCGCCTGCACGGTGAACAAGGCGCCGCCCGGCGCATCGATTTCAAAGCGTCGCTGATCATACGAGGTTCTACCCCCCTACGTTGAACATAACGGCGGCTAGCGGCCTATCCGCAATGCCTGACGTTCAAAAATGAAACCGGTTTCATAGGACAATAACAATGCATGCAAATCCTGTTTCCATCAGCCTGTCCAGCTACGGCGCAGACTTCGTCCGACAACGCGGCCAGGAGCAGTTCATCGATCTGCTGGCAAGCGCTGGGGCAAGCCGCGTTGAGTTACGTGAGGAATTGTTCTCATGCCAGCCCGACCCGACTGCCTTGGGTGCATTCATCGCCGGTGCAGGGCTGCAGTGCCTCTATTCCACACCGCTGGAGCTTTGGTGCGCAGAGGGTACGCCCGCGCCCGAACTGGGTGCCAAGCTGCGCATCGCCAAGGCACTTGGGGCTGTAGCGGTGAAAGTGTCTTTGGGGCATTACCGAGCTGGCGTCGACATGCAGGTATTGCGGGCGGTGCTACCCGAGGACGGCCCCGTGTTGCTGGTCGAGAACGACCAGACTGAGCACGGTGGGCGGATCGCGCCGCTCGTGGGCTTTTTCGAACAGGCACACGCGTGCGGCGTGCGGGTCGGCATGACGTTCGACATCGGCAACTGGCAGTGGCTGGACGAGCCGGTGCTGGAAGCCGCCAGCCTTCTTGGGCGATGGGTTGAGTATGTGCACTGCAAAGCAGTGACTCGCCATGGTGGTGGGCGACTGGCTGCCGCTGCACCTCAGGCGCCCGATCTTGAGCACTGGCAGCAGATCCTGGCCCATTTCACACCTGGGGTCATGCGTGCTGTGGAATACCCGCTGCTTGGCGAAGACTTGCTGACCGTGACGCGCAGCCACGTACATCAACTGTCCGCACTGGGTGCGCGCCACTGCGCACGGGAGCTGAGCCATGCCTGATCATGACGTGTTGTGCTTCGGCGAGACCATGGCCATGTTCGTGGCCGATGATGTGGGGGATCTTGCACAGGTCGGGCGTTTCGGCAAACGCATTGCCGGCGCCGACAGCAATGTCGCCATCGGCTTGTCGCGGCTTGGCTTTGGCGTGCGCTGGATCAGCCGGGTCGGCAACGACTCGCTGGGGCGCTTCGTACTCGACAGTTTGCGCGCAGAGGGGATCGACTGCGCGGATGTGCAGGTTGACCCAACGCATCCGACGGGTTTTCAACTGAAGGCGCGCTGCGATGACGGCAGTGACCCTGTCGTCGAGTATTTCCGGCGTGGCTCTGCAGCCAGCCACATGAGCGCTTCGATGCTGGATCCGGCCTGGTTGCGCGCGGGCCACCTGCACGTAACCGGCATTCCGCTGGCGCTGTCGGACGGCTGTCGGGGGCTTGCCCAGGCGTTGGTCAGCCAGATGCGCAAAGCCGGTCGCACCCTTTCATTCGACCCCAATCTGCGCCCGACGCTATGGCCCGACAAACAGCGCATGATCACCGAGATCAACGCCATTGCTGCCCAGGCCAATTGGGTGCTGCCGGGGCTGGAGGAGGGCCGCCTGCTCACGGGCAGGCAGACACCTGCCGAGATCGCCGGCTTTTACCTGGACCTTGGTGTGGACCTGGTGGTGATCAAGCTGGGCGAGGCGGGCGCCTACTACCGCAGTGCCAACGAGGAGGGCCAAGTCGCGGCCGTACCTGCGCCCTGCGTGGTCGATACCGTGGGCGCTGGCGATGCCTTCGCCGTCGGTGTGCTCAGCGCCTTGCTTGAAGGCCAGCCCGTCGAGCACGCCGTTGCCCGCGGCAATTGGTGCGGCAGCCGCGCGGTGCAGTCGCGCGGTGATATGGAGGGCTTGCCGCACCGGCAGGACCTGACGGCATACGAATCCCCACAAAACCCTGAAATACGCACGGCCTGAATCACCTGTCGCACAAAAACAACAAGCTCAGGAGAAACTCACCATGAAACGTACAAGCCTGGCGCCACGCCGCTGGTGGTACATCATCCCCATCGTGTTCGTCACCTACAGCCTTGCCTATCTGGACCGTGCCAACTACGGCTTCGCAGCCGCATCGGGCATGGCCGAAGACCTGCACATCACCCCTGTGCTGTCCTCGCTACTGGGTGCGCTGTTCTTTCTGGGCTACTTCTTCTTCCAGGTACCGGGGGCTATCTACGCCCAAAAGCGCAGCGTCAAGAAGCTCATTTTCGTCTGCCTGATCCTGTGGGGTGGGCTGGCCACGCTGACCGGCATGGTCAGCAACGTGTACATGCTGATTGGCATCCGTTTTCTGCTGGGTGTGGTAGAGGCGGCGGTGATGCCGGCCATGCTGGTCTACCTGTGCCACTGGTTCACCCGGGCGGAACGTTCGCGCGCCAATACCTTCCTGATGCTGGGCAATCCAGTGACCATCCTGTGGATGTCGGTGGTGTCCGGCTACCTGATCAAGCATTTCGACTGGCGCTGGATGTTCATCATCGAGGGTTTGCCGGCGGTCATCTGGGCGTTTTGCTGGTGGCGCCTGGTCGATGACCGGCCTGCGCAGGTTTCATGGCTGAGCGAGCAGGAGAAGAATGATCTGCAACAGGCGCTGGCGGCAGAGCAGCAGGGCATCAAGCCGGTCAAGAACTACCGAGAGGCGTTCCGCTCGCCGCAGGTGATCATTCTGTCACTGCAGTATTTCTGCTGGAGCATTGGCGTGTACGGTTTTGTGCTGTGGCTGCCCTCGATCCTCAAGCAGGCAGCCAACGTCGACATCGTCGAGGCCGGGTGGCTGGCCTCGGTACCCTACCTGGCAGCAGTGATCGCGATGGTGGGCGTCTCCTGGGCCTCCGATCGGATGCAACGGCGCAAGCGCTTCGTGTGGCCACCGCTGCTGGTGGCAGCGCTCGCGTTCTACGGCTCCTACGCTTTGGGGACCGAGCACTTCTGGCTGTCGTATGCACTGCTGGTGGTCGCCGGGGCCTGCATGTATGCCCCCTACGGCCCGTTTTTCGCGATCGTGCCCGAGATTCTGCCGGCCAACGTGGCCGGTGGCGCCATGGCCTTGATCAACAGCATGGGTGCGCTGGGCTCGTTCGGTGGTTCGTGGCTGGTGGGCTATCTCAACGGTGCCACGGGTAGCCCTGCGGCCTCGTACCTGTTCATGTGCGGCGCGCTGCTGTGCGCCGTCGCCCTGACCGCAGCGCTGAACAACTCAACCACCTCCGGGCGTGCCAAGACACCTTGCCTGCGCCCGGCCATCCCTTCCAGGAACCCGACATGAAAAAACGCATCGTGCTGTACAAGGCGTTGTCCCCCGACTTGCTCGCTCGCCTTCAGGCCGCGGCAGAGGTCACCACCGTCGACCTGGCCCGTCCCGATGGCATGGCGCGCTTGCGTGATGCGCTGCCTGGCGCCCACGGGGTGCTGGGCGCCAGTGTGCGCCTGGATGCCAGCCTGCTTGACCTGGCGCCCGAGCTCGAGGTCATTTCCAGTGTCTCGGTGGGCGTGGACAACTATGACATCGCCGACCTTGATCGACGCGGTATCGTGCTTACCAACACCCCCGATGTGTTGACCGAAACCACGGCCGACACCGGCTTCGCACTGATCCTGGCCACCGCCAGGCGGGTGGTGGAACTGGCCAACTGGGTACGCGACGGTCACTGGCGATCGGGCCTTGGTCCTGCGCAGTTCGGCAGCGACGTGCACGGCAAGACGCTGGGCATCGTCGGCATGGGACGGATCGGTGAGGCGCTGGCGCGGCGAGCGGCCGCTGGTTTCGGCATGCAGGTGATCTACCACAGCCAGCGGCCCAAGCCTGACGTCGAGGCCCGCTACGGGGCCAGACGCTTTGCTCTGGACGAGCTATTGGCGAAGGCAGATTTCGTCTGCCTCACCGTCCCGTTGAGCGCAGCTACCGAAGGGCTGATCGGGCGCGGGGAGCTGGCGCTGATGAAGCCTGAGGCCATCCTGATCAATATCTCCCGAGGGCGGGTCGTGGACGAACAGGCATTGATCGATGCCCTTGAAACACGGCGCATCCGCGGCGCGGGCCTGGATGTATTCGTTCAGGAGCCATTGGCGGCCGACTCGCCTTTGCTCCGGCTGGACAACGTAGTGGCCACCCCGCACATAGGTTCGGCCACAGAAGAAACTCGGCAAGCGATGGCGCGTTGCGCCGTGGACAACCTGCTCGCCGCGCTGGCGGGTAGGCGCCCGGCCAACGCGGTCAATGGCTGATAAGCCGCCGCTGAGGGTGGTGGATCAACGGCAGTTGCCGGCTTTTCGGTAGCCCGCCGCCTGGGCTTCTACCTCGGTCGCGAACGCGACCTGGTTCTTGGGCGCGACCTGGTGATAGCCCGGGCACCCGGCAGCCAAGTGATACACGTGGCTGTTGCGGTTGCCCAGCACGGCGCCCACCGGGGCTTGGCTAGCGGCGGAGGTACGGACTGGCGCCGCCAATGACGGCTGAACGCCATCGCCCGTGGGTGTGTAGTTCAGCGTCCATTGGCGTTCGCCCGTGACGAACGGGTTGGCGTGGCCCATGATGGCGGAGATGCGTCGGTCGCGCTCTTTTTCCCAGGCTGAGACGGGGTGCTGGCGGTCCCATGCCATCAGCAGTTGTTGCTGTTGGCGCGACATGTTCAGGCGGTAACGATCGAACATGTAGAACGTGGTACGGGCGACCAGGCCTTTGACCTCATCCCTTGGCTCGGCCGCGCGTTGGGCGAAATCCACCTTGGTCGTGCACTGGCCATACTCGCCTTGATTACCACTGACCATGCCATAGTTGAAATTGCTGCGGTCGCCGTTCACCTCACCCACGGCTGGGTAGAGGTTGAAGAGGTCGGCCTCCATGGCGCGGAATACCGGGTCGCTGTCCACGCAATGCTCCCGACCGCCGTTTTTCCAACACTGGCGTTGGTTACCGAAGGTATGGGCTGGCACGATGTGCTCCCACTCGGTGCGCTCGGCGCGGTTTTGCTGTTTTCGGGTCTGGTACCCACACGAAGCCGCGTCGATCCTTCCGCCTGACTTGCCTACCCATGTCCATTGGCAGCCGCAGTACAGTTCGCCCATGGCGCTCTTGCCTTGGTCCATGTAGACCTGCTGCTTTGCCACGACCTTGGCTTCAGCAAAGGTGGAGGGCGGATTAGCCCAGGTATAGCCACTTAGAATCAGCAGTAGATGAAGGGCGTAACGCAATGATTTCATGGGTAAACAGCACACAGATTACAGGGGCGTGCATTGTAGTACTTCTACCCAGAGCAGACAGCACACATTGACCACCACGTGTAGGAAAAGGGGTGGCCAATGGGTTTTATCGTACGCTGAGGCTACTTGAAACCGGTGACTGCATGGGGCACGTAGGGTGCTTCGAGCCGAGCGGTTTCCTCAGCCGTCAGGTGCAGGTCGATAGCGGCCAACGCGTCGTCCAGGTGCGCAGGCTTGGACGCACCTACGATGGGCGAGCTGACCCCTTGCTTACCCAGTACCCAGGCAAGCGCCACTTGCGCCATCGGCACGCCGCGTTCCTGGGCAATCTGTTCGACCACGTCGATGACCCGCCCGTCTTGTTCCTCGCTGTTTTCGAAGAATGACTGTCCGGACAGATCAGTGCGAGTCCGCTCGGTCTGCTGGCCATTGGGGCGTGTCAGGCGACCCCGTGCCATAGGGCTCCAGGGCATCAGCCCGACGCCCTGATCCAGGCACAGCGGAATCATTTCGCGCTCTTCCTCGCGGTACAGCAGGTTCAGGAAGTTCTGCATCGACACGAAACGGCTCCAGCCGTTGCTGGCGGCTACCTGTTGCGCCTTGGCAAATTGCCATGCGTACATCGACGAAGCGCCGATATAGCGCGCTTTGCCCGCCCTGACCACGTCGTTGAGCGCTTCCATGGTCTCTTCGATGGGCGTGGTGTAGTCCCAGCGATGGATCTGGTAAAGGTCGACGTAGTCGGTGCCCAAACGCGAGAGGCTGGCGTCGATACTGGTCATGATCGCCTTGCGCGACAGCCCTTGCTCGTTGGGACGGCTGACGCCTTGCCACATGTTGGCTGGGTAGAAGACCTTGGTGGCGATCACCGTCTCGTCACGCCGGGTGAACTCCTTGAGCAATTTGCCGAGGATCACCTCGGAAGTGCCCGCTGAATAGCTGTTGGCCGTGTCGAAAAAGTTGATGCCTTGCTCAACGGCGTGGCGAATGATAGGTCTGCTCGCTTCTTCGCCCAGTGTCCAGGGGTGCGTGCCGGCATCCGGCTCGCCGAAGGTCATGCAGCCCAGGCACAACCTGGAAATGTCCAACCCGGTGGTACCCAGTTTCACGTATTGCATCAGTGTGTCCTCGTCAGCCTTTGAATAGGTGCAGCGTACCCTTGTTGGCCATGCAGGCACATTCCCTGTTGCTGCAAGTGGGACATGCAGGAATTCACAAGCGCAACAGGGGCTTGACCTGCTGGTGCAGGAAATCGGTCACTGCCTTTATGCGCGGCGTGGCGCGCACGTCTTCGTGCACCGCCAGCCAGATCTCGATGCTCATGGTCTGCTCAGGCAGCCCCACCACGATCAACCCTTGCTCATGGGCCATGAAGGCGGGCAGGCAAGCGATGCCGATCCCCCCGGCACAGGCCTGGGCCTGAATGCGCAGGTCGTTGCTCAGCAGGGCAAAGGGTTGCGCGCCCGCCTGGCGGTTGAGCCACTGCTGCTGCGGCGAATGGGCCTGGGAGGCGTCATAACCGATGTATCGCCGTGCCGAACCGCTGGCTTGGTAATCGGCACTGGCATACAAACGGTAATCCAGGTGACCGAGCAGACTGACCACCAGGGTGGGCTCGGTGGGCCGTGACAAGACGATGCTGATGTCGGCCTCGCGCCTGGCCAAGGATGCCCGGGACTTGCTGCCGACCAACCGCAGCCGCAGCTGCGGGTATTGCTGGTAGAGGTCCCCGAGGCGCCTGGCGATGATGCTGCCCAGCAGGGCGGGCGGCGCCGAAAGGACCACTTCACCTTCTACCGTCTGTTGACCGGCGCTGGCGAAGTGTTCGAGGGCGAAGGACGACGCGGCCATCTGGCCGGCCAACTCACCTACGCGTTCGCCTTCGTCGGTGAGTACATAGGCCCGTGCGCGGCGGTCGACCAGCTTCAGATTCAGCGAAGCTTCGAGGGAGGCGATCCGCCGAGCGACGGTGGCGTGGTCGACTGACAGAACCCTGGCGGCGGCAGACAGCGACCCGGTGGCGCAGAAAGTCGAGAAATGGCGTAGGTCTTCCCAATCGAACATGAGCAGGCTCGGCAGTGGTGGGTCTGAGAGGGGTTAGGTGGGGTTTAGGGTACTAGCCCGTGCCGGCCGTTTGGCAAGGCCCGCTTCTGGCAACGGGCTGTACTGGTGCGCCGGCCACGCCACCGCCAGGCACACCATCAGCGCGGTGCTCTCCTCTGTCTCAAGCGCCGCCTTTCATGCGCCGCGCCACCGCATAGAGTCCCAGGCCCAGCAGCGCCATGGCGGCGCCGATGTAGCCTGTACTGGTCCAGCCCAACCCCGCAGTGATAGCCATGCCACCCAGCCATGGGCCCAGGGCGTTGGCCAGGTTGAAGGCGGCATGGTTCGAGGCCGCTGCAAGGCTTGGGGCTTCGTGCGCGATGTCCATCAGGCGGATTTGCAAAGGCGCTGCCAGGGCGATCATGGTGCCCACCAGGCCAATGCCCAACAGCAGGCTCCACAGGTTCGCCGCGGCAAAGGTGAAGAACAGCAGGACCAACACTGACCACGCCAGCACCAGCCCCACGGCGCGGAACTGCAAGCGGTCGAATAATTTGCCGCCCACGATGTTGCCGACGATGCCGCCCAGGCCGAAGGCTGCCAGGCCGAACGGGATCCACTGGGGCGCCACGCGGGTCACCTCGAGCATGGTCGGGGCCAGGTAGCTGAACACGCAGAACATGCCGGCAAAGCCGATGGACGCAATGCCCAGCGCCATCCATACCTGGGGCAGGGTGAAGGCCTTGAGTTCCTTGCGCGGGTCACTGCGCACCTCATCATGACGCTGGGGCACAAAGCGCCACACCATCGCGATGGTGCAAACGGCGATCAGGCCGACCAACACGAACGCCGAACGCCAGCCGAAGTACTGGCCCAGAAAGGTGGCGATCGGGTTGCCCAGCAACATGGCCAGGGTAAGCCCCATCATGACCCGGGCCACGGCGCCCGCGCGCTGGTTGTTGGGCACCATGCTGGAGGCTACGACTGCGGCGATGCCGAAGTACGCGCCGTGGGGCAGGCCGCTGATGAAGCGAAACGCGATCAGACCGCCAAACGACGGTGCGAAGGCAGTGGCCAGGTTGCCCAGGGCGTACAGGGCCATCAGCATCAGCAGCATGTGCTTGCGCAGAACCTTGGCGCCCAGAATGGCCAAGGTGGGTGCGCCCACCATCACCCCTAGCGCATAAGCGCTGATGGCGTGACCGACCTGCGGTTCGCTCAAGTTGAGGTTGCTGGCGATATCCGGCATCAGACCCATGATGGCGAACTCGCCGGTACCAATGGCGAAGCTGCCCAATGCCATGGCGGCTTCCATCTTTACGACGGTACTTTTACCGGGCAGTGGGGAGGGTTCTAGAACAGACATCTGGCTCCTTGAAACATGCTGAAACGTTCAAGTGATGATAATGGAGACGCGAACGGTGCGTCGAGGCGCGCTGACTCACTAGCCGACCCAATTAACGAAGCTATGTGGGCGCAGACAGCGTCGAGCGGCCTGGAGTACAGATGTACTCCAGGCCGCTAGCGATCCAGATATTGACTCTGTCCGGCAAAATCGATGAAGCGCTGGCTGGCCAGCGACAAGTACTCACCCGAGCGCCAGCACAGCCGAAAACTCATCTGCTGGGCAGGCTCGAACGGCACGCCAACGATCCCTGGTGTTCTCAATTGCACTGAGCGCAGCAATGTGGCCACGCCCATGTTGTCCAGGGCGGCCTGGACCACCAACGAGACGAAATTGCTCTGCAATGCCACTTGGTAAGTGATGCCGTGTTCGGCAAAGAAGGCGTCGAGCAGCTGACGCTGTACGAATGTGCGGTCGAACACCACCATGTCAGTGTTGCGCAGATCTTCGGCGGTCAGGCTTGCCTTGCTGGCGTAGGGGTGATCCGGGTGCATGCAGGCCAGCATCTCATCGCTACCCAACAGGATCGACTCCTTGTCCGAGGGCACGCGGCGAGACTCGAGCAGCGCCAGGTCGATTTCCCGTTGCTCAAGGCGTTGGCCAATGTCTTCGGCGCTGCCCTCGAAAACCGTCATGGCGATGCCGGGATAAAGCCGGCGAAAGGCGTTCATCAGCCCGGGCACATAGTGCAGGCCGAACATGGGCGGGATCCCCAGCCTCACTTCGCCGCGCTTGAGGTCGGCCATGTCGCGCAACGCCTGGCGGGCCACGTCCATCTCCCGCAACGCTGATGCGATGCGGGGCAGAAACTGCTCGCCTTCCACCGTCAGCACCACCTTGCGCGTGGTGCGGTTGAACAGACTGACGCCCAGTTCTTCTTCAAGACGCGTCACAGCCATGCTCAGCGCCGGCTGGGCGATGTGCAGGTGCTGAGCGGCCTTGGTGAAGCTGCCCTGGCGGACGATTTCAACGCAACAACGCAGCGCCTTGAGATTCATTTGAGGTATTCCGGAATTGATAACGTTTTGTGATGCTCAGCATCATAACAATATATTTACTATTATTAACGCCAAGGCCTACGATGCGCGGCACTGAGACATCCTGCAACATCTCAGTCACGCAGCCAGCCGGCTGCATCCTCCCTGGATCTTGAGGTAGTACATTAAATGGCCAAGGCCGCCGATGTCGTTGTGCAATGCCTGGAAAACGAAGGTGTCGAGTATGTGTTCGGCATTCCTGGTGAAGAAAACCTCGACCTGCTCGAATCCCTGCGCAAGTCGAAGATCAAGCTGGTACTGACCCGCCATGAACAGTCTGCAGGCTTCATGGCCGCCACCTACGGTCGGCTGACCGGCAAGACCGGCGTCAGCCTGTCCACCCTGGGCCCCGGCGCCACCAACCTGGTCACCGCCAGCGCCTATGCGTATCTCGGCGGCATGCCGATGATGATGATCACCGGGCAGAAGCCGATCAAGAAGTCCAAGCAGGGCCGTTTCCAGATCATCGACGTGTGCGGCATGATGGACCCCATCACCAAGTACACCCACCAGTTCGCCTCGGCCGACAACATCCCGGCCCGCATGCGCGAAGCCTTCCGCCTGGCCGAGGAAGAAAAGCCGGGTGCTGTGCACCTGGAACTGCCTGAAGACATCGCCGCCGAGCAGACCGATGCCCTGCCTATCCCGCGCAGCCTGCACCGTCGCCCGCTGGCCGAGCACGTGGCCATCGACGCAGCCGTGGAAAAATTGCATAAAGCGCGCAGCCCGATTCTGGTGATCGGTGCCGGCGCCAACCGCAAGATGACCGCCAAGGTGCTCAAGCAGCTGATCGACAAGACCGGCATCCCGTTCATCACCACCCAGATGGGTAAGGGCGTGGTCGATGAGCGTCACCCACGCTTCCTGGGCAACGCGGCGTTGTCGTCCGGCGATTTCGTGCACCGTGCGATCGAGGCGGCCGACCTGATCATCAACATCGGTCACGACGTGATCGAGAAGCCACCGTTCTTCATGGTCCGTGGCGGCACCGAAGTCATCCACATCAGCTTCCGCTCCGCCGAAGTCGATGCCGTGTACTTCCCTCAGGTCGAAGTGATCGGTGACATCGCCAACGCCGTGTGGCAGATCAGCGAGCAACTGACCGACACCGCGCACTGGGACTTCACCCGCCTGATGGCGATTCGTGAAGCCAACGAGGCGCAGATCGCCGAAGGCGGCGACGACGACCGCTTCCCGGTCTACCCACAACGCCTGGTGGCCGACATCCGCCGCGTACTGCCTTCCGAGGGCATCGTGGCCCTGGACAATGGCATCTACAAGATCTGGTTCGCTCGTAACTACAAGGCTCACAAGCCCAACACGGTGCTGCTGGACAACGCCCTGGCGACCATGGGTGCCGGCTTGCCATCGGCCATGGCCTCGCATCTGGTCTACCCGGACCGCCCGGTGATCTCGGTATGCGGCGACGGCGGCTTCATGATGAACAGCCAGGAACTGGAAACCGCAGTGCGCTTAGGGATGCACATCACCGTGGTCATTCTGCGTGACGACGGCTACGGCATGATCCGCTGGAAGCAGGCCAACATGGGCTTCACCGACTTCGGCCTGGACTATGGCAACCCGGACTTCGTCAAGTACGCCGAAGCCTACGGCGCCACCGGCCACCGTGTCGAAAGCGCCGAGGGCCTGCTGCCCTTGCTGGAGCACTGCATCACCACCCCAGGCGTTCATGTGATCGACTGCCCGGTCGACTACAGCGAGAACGACCGCATTCTCAACAGCGAGCTGCGCGAGCGGGCGCTGGCGATCTGAAGCGTGCCCACACGCTGCGTCTGATCGCCGAGTCGATCATCCTGCTGCATTGACCAGCTGCAGCAGGATGCGTGGATGTGATCTCAGGCTGTGTACGGCGGCCGCAATGGCCGCCGTCTTGAGCGTCTTCAGTCCTGCGGTTCGAGCAGGCCACGAAGGCTCATCACGATGGTACTCATGTCATAAGGTTTGCGTGTGACCGGAATGTGCTTCAGGTGCGCGGGAATACTGATGCCATCGCCATAACCGGTTGCGAACAGGAAAGGGATGCGCCGACGCATCAATGCCTCGGCCACGGCAATGGACGTACCGCGCCCCAGGTTCACATCGAGAATGGCGGCGTCGGGTGAGTGCCGCTCCAAAACCTGCAAAGCTTCCTGCTCGGAACTGGCCGTGATGACATGCTCGATGTGGGCGTCGTTGAGAATTTGCTCGAGGCCGATGGCAATGACCAACTGATCCTCCAGGATCATCACGCTCAGGCCAGGTCGTGCGGCGAATGGGTCAGAGGAATCGATCATGGGCGCAGCAGCAGCAGGCGCAGGCTCGGACTCGGCAACCGCCAGGTGCCTGGCTGGCAGCGTGAACAAGCCCTGCACCCCATCAGGGTAGTACTCCACGCTACTGGTACCGCCCAGATCGAACGGGATGCTGCGCTCGATGAGTACCGAGCCGAAGCCGCGGCGCCGGGGCACCTGCACCTGCGGGCCGCCGCTTTCCTGCCAGATGATGGCGCAGGCGCCTGCAGCATCGATCGCCCAGCTCACAGACAGCCGCCCCCCTGGACTCGACAGCGCACCGTACTTGGCCGCGTTGGTCGCCAGCTCGTGCAGCACCAGCGCCATCACCGAATAGGCCCTGGCATCGAGAATCACGTTGGGTCCTTGCATGACGATGTCGGCAATAGCCGTGCGGTAAGGCGACAATTCGGCATCGAGCAACATCGCCAGGCGCCCACCGCCATCACCCCGCACGACCTGGTCGTGGGCCAGCGACAGGGCCTGGATGCGGCCCTGCAAGGTGTTCACGTAACCCTTGAGCGTCTGGCCCTCGGCCGTGGGATGGGCAACCAGTGCGCCAATCAGCGACAGGATATTCTTGACCCTGTGGTTGAGCTCTTCGTTGAGCACCCGCTGGCGCACCTCGGCCTTGGAGCGTTCGCTGGCCAGCAGTTCGCTGTTGTGCAGCAGCACCTCGACGATGGCCGTACGAATGGCGTCCCCGAACTGTCGATCCTGCTCCGTCCATGGCGCAGACTGCTGGTGCACAGTCTGTTTCCAGATGGAAAAACTCGTGCGCGGCGTCAGCCGGTCGCCCATCGCGCCACTGGTATAGGTCTTGTTGGGGTCGCCCGCCCAGTCGAGGGTCTGCACCACCTCCTTGCGAAAGAACATGATGTAGTCTTGCGGGCGCTGCGAAATGGGGATGAGCAGCACGCCCGACACGTCGCTGAAGTAGGCCTGGGCCGCCGGATGGGCCAGTGAAAGGCTGTTCGATGCCCACGTCCTGGCTTCGGCCACGCTTTCGGCGAAGCGCAGCAGTTCAGGCACGCAAGCTCTAGGCGGAACGGTACCGGCACTCGACCAACGCCCTTGCAGGGAGATGCCGATGCCATCACACGGGATCAGCGACATCAGCCTTGGCAGCCGGTCTTCGAAGAAGCTGTGCATGTCGGCGGCATGGTTGGCATCGCGCAGCATCAGGTCGAGCGTGTCGTGCACCTGCACGGCCGCTTCGAGTTGTTGCCGGCTGCGCACTGTTTCGATGTGCAGGGCGAAGAACTCGCCAAACATCTCGGCCGCCACGCGTCGCCCCATGGTCAGGTTGCGTGGTGAGTAGTGATGGCAGGCGATCAACCCCCACAGCGCGCCATTGACGATGATCGAGATGGACATGGTGGCGCCCACGCCCATGTTCTGCAGGTATTCGCAGTGGATGGGAGACACGCTGCGCAGGTGGGCATAGGACAGGTCCAACGGCTCGCCCGAAGGGTCCAGCACAGGCTCCAGGGCCACCGCCTCGAACTGCACGTCAGGGATGACCCTGATCGGGTTGCGCAGGTACAAGGCGCGTGCCTGCTGCGGGATGTCCGATGCGGGAAAATACTGCCCCAGGAAGCTCTCGAGCGTGCTGCGCTTGGCCTCGGCAATCACTTTGCCGGCGCCATCGCTTCCCAGTTGGTAGATCATTACCCGATCGTAGCCCAGTACTGCACGCACAAAACGCGCGGCATCGCGGAACAGGCGGTCGGTCTGGTCGATTTCGCGCAGCTGCGCGATCAAAGTGCGCGCAAGCTCGATGGGTTCTGCAACTTTTTGGCCCGCAGGCTCGAACTCCAGGAGAGTGCTGCCCTTGAAGCGGTGCGCCGACACATCTACACGCCGGCCATCGGGCAGGGCGACTGCAAAGCTCAACGCCGGGCGCGATCCTTCGCGGATACGGGCCAGGGCATTGCGCAAGGTATGGGCGAGTTCCCCGCCAATTACGTCATCGAGTTTACGGCCATTGAGCGGCAGCGTGACCCCCAGTAATTTCGGCGCATTGACCGAGTGACGCAGGACCACGGTTGCGGTGGCGTCGCAGGCCAGCAAGCAGCCATGGGGCTGGATGCTGCCGGGAATCTGAATGGGTTCGCGGTCGCAATTACTCAGGTTTACCTGTGGGTCGAGGGTCATTAGCCATGCCTGTAGATGATGTAAAGGCTGCCTGCGCGGCTGCCGCCGTCAGCCTATCAGCACACCCGCGTACGGCATAGCCAGTGAGTGCCCCGGATAGCAGTTTTGAGGGTGTCAGTTGTCTGCACGCGGTGCCAGCGCTTGTGTGTGACTGGCCTCGGTGGTTTCATGCGGCCCTTGATTTTGGAGGTACACGCACATGAGTCGCCCGCTTTTCATCGCCATGGACGGGCCGAAGGGTACTGGTAAGACCACGCTGCTCGAAGCACTCACCCAGGCGTTACGGGCCCGAGGCAACAAAGTGGTCAGGCTGTGCGAGGGCAACAATGATCCACAGCGCGCGCAGACCATGACGTTGGTCAATCAGCTGGCCAGGCAGCCTTCGCCAACGGTTGAGTGGCAGGTCTGCGAGCGATTGGCCGAAAGCCGCGCCTGGATCACCCGCCACGTACTGCCGCGTCAACCTGGCGACAGCATTGTCCTGATTGACCGTTGGTACCCATCGGACGCGGCGTTTCGCCGAAACGTGCCATTCGACCAGGTGTTGCGTTTGAACATCGAACGCGGCGTGCAGGTGCCTGACCTGCACATCGCGGTGCTCACCACGGCGCAAACGTCCTGGACGAGGGCTGCGTCCCGCCGTCGGGGCCTGGGCAGCACGGTCATCCATACCTTGGAGGAGCAGATGGCGAGTACCCAGGCGTTCAAGCACGCTGCACACGAGCACGGCTGGCTGCTTTGTCAAAATGAAGGCACCGTGGCGGACGCCGTCGATCAGTTGGTGGAGGCCGTCACGCCGCTGCTGCACGCCTGAACCCATCGTTCAGGCCACTGGGTTCAGAAGCCTTCCAACACGATCTTGCCCCTGGCCTTGCCGCTCTCGATGACCGCGTGCGCCCGTTTCAGGTTGCTCGCATTGATCGTCCCGAAATGTTCGCCCACCGTCGTCTTGAGCACACCGGTGTCGACCATTTCGCTGATGCGGTTGAGCAGTTGGTGCTGCTTGATCATGTCGTGCGTCTGATAGAGCGAACGGGTAAACATCAGCTCCCAGTGCAGCGACAAGGATTTGCGCTTGAGTGGGACCACATCCAGCTGCGCAGGGTCATCGATCAAGGCAAGCTGCCCTTGCGGGCGCAGTACCTCGATGAGTTGCTCAAGGTAAGTGTCGGTATGGGTCAGGCTGATCACGTGATCGACCGCTGCGACACCGTGTGCGCTGAGCTGGGCGGCCAGTGGGGCCGAGTGGTCGATCACTAGGTGCGCGCCCAAGTCCTTCACCCAGGCTTGCGTCTGGGCCCTGGAAGCCGTAGCGATCACGGTCAGCCCAGTCAACTGGCGGGCCAATTGCACCAGGATTGAACCCACTCCACCGGCAGCGCCGATGATGAGCAGGTGCTGACCCTGACCGCCGTTTTCTTCGAGGCGCAGGCGGTCGAACAGCAGCTCCCACGCAGTGATGGACGTCAATGGCAGCGCAGCGGCGCTGGCAGCATCCAGGCTAGATGGCTTGCGCCCAACGAGGCGCTCGTCCACCCGATGGAATTCGCTGTAGCAGCCGGGGCGGTCGATGGCGCCGGCGTAGAACACCTCATCCTCTGGTTGGAACAGGGTCACCTGCTCGCCCACTTCACGGACGATGCCGACCGCGTCCCAACCCAGCACTTGCGGCTGGTCACCGCCACGGCTGGCGCGAATCTTGGTGTCGACCGGGTTGACTGCGATGGCCTTGACTTCGACCAGCAGGTCTCGCGCACCGGGGGACGGTACGGGCAGGTCTGCATCATAGAGAGATTGAGGGTCTTGCAGGGGCAAGCCAGGCTGCGAGTAAACGACAGATTTCATGGGGGAGGGCCTTGGTTGAAAAGGTACCTGCCTAGGCTATTACTATCGATTGCGCAGAAAAACAGGCTTGAAGAATTAATACTTTGTTTTTCAGGAGTGAAAACGCGTTGGTGCTCGATCCGTGAGCATTCAAACCAGAGGCCTGCAACAATTTGAAGTCGTGAAGCGCCCGGCTCAACGGCGATGGTCTGCGGGGCAGCCCTGAAAGGTGCATGCCGCAACGCTCGCCGTCGGGGAACCCCCAGGTTGTACGACCTTGGCGCGATCAGAAATCGACCGAGGCATTCAGAGACAGCGTACGTGGTGCACCGAGTACCAGGTAGTTCGAGCCTGGATACCCGCCAGCGGAGGCCCAATAGTCACGACCGGCCACGTTGTCCAGACGCGCACGCAGGGTGACGTCCTTCTCGTCTACCTTGAAGCCGTAGCGGGCCCCCAGGTCCAATCGCGTCCACGAAGGAATCTCGAGGTTGTTGGCGTTGTTGATGTATTGACGGCCGGTGTAGACCACGCGGCTGGTCAGGGTCAGGCCGTTCACACCCGGCACGTCCCATTCGCCGCCGATGTTGGCCTGGGTTTTAGGCACGCCGATGGCCTGGTTGCCGTCGTCCTGACCGTTCTGGGTCTTGCTGAGTTCGGCATCGAGCAGGGTGACGCCACCGAGCAGACGCACGCCGGGCGTCGGCTCACCGAATACCGACAACTCGATCCCGCGGTTGCGTTGTTCACCGCCATCTTTGAACACCTGATCCTCGACGATGCCGACCGGCTTGCGCGTCTCGAACACCGCCAGGCTGCCACCCAGGCCACCGCCGTCGTACTTCACACCCACTTCGGTCTGTTTGGCCACGTAGGGCGCCAGTGAGGCACCGGCATTGAGCACCGGGGCTGTGGAACCGTCAGGCAGGGTAGTGGTGGCGCCGGCTGTGTCGCCTTTGGTCAAGCCTTCGATGTAGTTTGCGTAAACCGAGAACTGCTCGTTGATCTGGTACACCGCGCCGGCAACGGGCGTAGTTTCATAGCGGTTGTACTTGGATGTCTTGTCGCCGGAGTTGTAATCGTAACCTGTCACGTCGAGCCCTTGTCGACGGGCCCCCAGGGTGATCTGCAGCTGATCGTTGAAGAACCCCAGGGTGTCGGCGATAGCCAGGCTCTGGGTACGGGTCCTGGCGGTCACATGCGGGTCGGACATGTCGCCACTGAAACTGGTGTTGTCGGGTTTGGGAACGTAGACAGGGTCATAGAGATCGTTGGCAAAACCACTGAAATTACCCGCCCAGGCATTACGGTCCTTGTTGTCGAACACCGAGCCGGACAGCACCCACTGATGCGACACCGGGCCTGTCTGCAGGGTGTAGCGCATGCCCACCTCACCGGTAGCCACGGTCTCTTCCCGGTAGTTGTCAAAGCGCGTAGAGCGGGTCACGCCGTTGGCGTCGGAGGAGGGGTTGGCCAGTACGTTCTTCTCTTCACCTTTGCGCATGCCGATGGCAGCCCAGGTGGTGAGCGCATCGGAGAGGTCATACTCGGCACGGAAGGTACCGAATGTTTGCTTTTCCTTGGAGTACGTCCAGGGCTGGCCGTAGTTCTTGTCGGCATCCGGCGGGCTAGGTACGCGGCCTGTAGGGGTGACGCTGGGCAGCGGGTTATCGATGAAATGGTACTGGTGGCCAATGTCGGCCGAAAGCCGCAGGCGTTCGCCCTGGTAGTCCAGGCCCAGGGCGAACATGTCCAGGGAGCGGTCCTGGTCCTGTACCGACGTTTCCCCGTCGCGCTTGGCCACGTTCATGCGAACGCCAAAACGATCCTGCTCCCCGAAGCGGCGCGCCACGTCAGCCGAAACGGTACCGAAGCCGCGATTTTCAACCCCAGCGGTCAAGCGGGTAAGGGATTCGTTCGGGGCGCGCTTGGGCAGGATGTTGATGGCGCCGCCAATGCCGGTACCGCCGGGGGCGGCGCCATTAAGGAAGGCGTTGGCCCCGCGGAATACCTCGACCCGTTCGATGAACTCCGCTGCAACGTATTGACGCGGAAGCAGGCCATACAGGCCGTTATAGGCGATGTCGTCGGAATACAGCGGGAAGCCCCGCATGACATACAGTTCCTGGAAGTTGCCGAAACCACGGGCGACCCGCACGGAGGGGTCGTTCTGCAGGATGTCCGCCACGCTGTGCGCCTGCTGGTCCTGGATCAGCTGGTTGGTATAGGACGTGGATGTGAAGGGCGTTTCCATGTAGTCCTTGTTGCCCAGGATACCCACGCGCCCGCCCCGGGCCACTTGCCCCCCTTCATACTCAGGAACCAAGCCATCCTTGGAGGCGTCTGCGCTGGCCGAAACTGCGGTTTCTTCAAGCTCCAGGACCGCGCCAGTGGTACCGGCCGTATTCACAGGTTGTGCAACCGGCACCGGGATTTCCAGCGCGTTCTGAGCAAGTGCGAGCGGTGAGGCCACGCTTGCGACCAACCCCAGGGGCAACCAGACAACGGTGTGCAGCGCAGGCTTGCGGGCAAAATTCGGGAAGGGCATGTGAGAACCTGATCAAGGAATTGGGACGACAGTGAATTGGCGTGCTACAAAGCGCAGAATTATAGCGAGTGGGAATCGTTATCGCTAAGCTTTTGTTTGCAGCTCCAGCCCAAGTTGTAACCTGGCGCTTGCTCAACAACCTTGAGGGTCCGGACGGTTAACGGTTGCGCGTTGTCTGCAGGGCAGGTGACCAACTGCGATGACCGCAGCGCATGCAGGCAATCACGTCATGCAGCTGATGCTGCACTGGCAGGCCACAGCTAACGCAGCAATACAGGCCTGGAGACGGTGGAGAGTCGTATTCTGGACGGTGCTCGGGCGGCAGCACGGACAAACCTGGCCGAGTGTCTTTGGCCTCGTAAAAATACAGGCTCAGTTCGCCGTCCGTCTCCAGCAAACCCAACCGCACCTGGCCAAGGTGCTCAACCCCTTGTTGACGCAGTTCCATGAACAACTCGTTGGAGGAGATGTTCAGGTTGCGCAACGAGTGAATTTCATATTGGCCGTCCTTGACGACGGTGATCGGGAGCCCGTCAATCCAGGCTTCGCACATCTTGCTGCGACGCATCAGATAGATCGTGCCGCGATACAGGAGCAGTAGCGTGACGAACACCAGGGCCACTGGTAACAATGGCACATCTTCGTAGAAGGTCACATCGCCTGCAGCAGAACCCAGGGTCAGGATGACGACGAGTTCGAAGCGCGAGAGCTGCTTGATGCCACGCCTGCCGCTGAACTTCAGAAACAGAAACACGGCGAGAAAGGCCGCAACCACGCGCATCATCACTTCCATCAGGAACGTGACGGGCAAGTCACCCAGCAGCATCCTTTGCAGATCGAATGACTCCATCGAGCGCCCTCCGTCGCCACCTTGTGATCAATTGACCTGAGTTCATTAACTACGGTTCAGCCTGGCCTTCGCCATGGGCCAGGCAAGGAAGGGGGGATTTCAGGAAGGGGGCTTGTCGAGCGGGCAAAAGAAAGCCCGCTGCTAGTCGGGCTTAAGTCTTTCTCATGGGGATGAGTTGATAATCCACTCGGCAACGTGAAAATTCGGTGAAATAAAAGTCCCCATTGTGTGGAGTGCTCATTTATGCGGCACAGGCGATGAACGGTCAGATCCTCAGGTAATTTCAGGACAGCCGTGCCCGGGGCCATTCCAAACTTCGGACCAGCGCCCGCAAGCGCTGCTTGTCCTCCTCCAACGGTAATGCCTGTTCGGCCCGCTTGAGCAACAGGTCCACATGCGTGATGCAAGCTTGGCCAAACCGATCGGGCGCGATCTGCGCCAGGCTCGCCAAGGCCTTCACCAGGCGGATGTCCACTTCCAGCAAGCCAGCACCGTCCCGTGCAATCAGGGTGAAGAAGTCATCGAACATGTCGTCGACTGTCAAACCGCGCACATGCACGTTCTGCCACTGGCCGTCGGTCGTGGTATCGGCCGCTTGCCGTGCCCAGGTGGAAAAGCAGCGTACCCCACGGCCTATGACGTCGATGACCGTGCCAGAGTCGTTGGTCGCGGGAGACAATGCGCGTGAGGCGATCTCTGCCAGCACCGAGAGCCCGAAGCGCGGGTCCTGACCATAGGTACGCCGTGCACCGAGCGTTACTGCAGCCAGCACCTCATCTACAAGATCTGTGGTTTCGGCGGCCTGGCCTGCACGGACGGCGCGCGCCAGCACCGTACCGTGGTGCACGAAGCTGCCCGGCAGCACCTCCAGGTAAATCACGGCATTGTGCTTGTCGGCTGCGTGGGCGAGGGCACTGACATCGACGTGTTGTACATAGCCGATGTCCTCGCAGAGAACTAGGACAGCCTCGGGATCGACCTGCGTAGCAGTGGTGTAGGGCTGCGCACCCAGGTAAGGCCACTGCGCACGGCGCTTGAGCGCTGCAATGGCCGCATCTTCAACCCGGTCGATGGTTTCCCCAACGCGGCCAAGCTTGGACAAGTGGTCGATCCAGCGCAGCAGGGTGTACACGATCAGTACGATCATCACCAAGGTGACTGCAAACAGCACCACACGGCCCTGAGCGCCGTAAATGCCCGTACTCAGGGCAATGATGCCCACCAAGCTGAACAGGAAAGAGCCGATGAACGTCGCCAGGGCATTCTGAGTCGTGGCGTCCTCCATCACCAGGCTAGTCGCACGAGGCGTGACGCCGCTGCTGGCGGCGCTGTAGGCCGACACCATGGTGCTGAGCGAAAACGTGGTTACGGCCAGCATGCTGGAGGCGATGATGCCCAGGATCTTGTCGACCGAGTCGGCCCCGACTTTCGCCGGCAACGACGCTGGCACCATGTCGCGCAAGGCGATGGCCAGCAGCGCGGTGAGTACGCCGATCAGGGAAAACAGGCTGGCGCGAAACCACAGCCTTTTCGTCATTTGCGCAAGTGCCCAACGCCAGCGAGCGATCATGGTGGTTATTCTTCCTCAACAGATAGGCCGTATGCAGGCTGGAGCGCTGCGGCATCGTCACGATTGAGTCCAAGCCCGTGCAGATAGTTTCGCGACCCTTGGTTGAGTTTTGCAATCGATACGGAACGACCGCAGCGCGTCGGCATCCTTATACAAGGCGCTGGATTTGTATAAGTGCGAGCGCTCGACATTTTCCATCAAGCCCGATGCAGGCCGTGCCTGCCGGATGGAGTATCTGCCATGAACCTAGAGCAACTGAAGCAACTGGCCACTGCCGGTACTGTCAATGAACTTGAATTGCTGTCGCTCGAAGGCGGCTTTTACGTCCTGCGTGCGTTGACGGCCGACGGGCCGCAGACGTTCAGCGATGCCCAAGGGCAGGCGGTGCGACTGCGGTCAATGACGGAGGTGCGCGAGCTGCTGGCCGATGTACCGCCTGTGCCGTGCATGCTGGTGCAGCATGTGGTGCATGACGAGATGTGCGGTCAGCGCGATGGCCCCCTGGCGCCGCTACGCGTGCCCGTGACGCTAGCAGAGCAGTGGTAGCATTTACCGATGCAAAGAGTAGACGAGAGCCGCCTGCACGCTTGGCAAGCCCTGTCGCAGTTCTTCCTGGACACCGA
This sequence comes from Pseudomonas sp. URMO17WK12:I9, assembly GCF_900230165.1. Taxonomy (NCBI): domain Bacteria; kingdom Pseudomonadati; phylum Pseudomonadota; class Gammaproteobacteria; order Pseudomonadales; family Pseudomonadaceae; genus Pseudomonas; species Pseudomonas sp. URMO17WK12:I9. The sequence goes on from NZ_OCMQ01000007.1 coordinate 247,921, forward strand.
ACTGACCGAGGCGAGCCTGGCGTGGGTGGCAAGTGTCATGACCCAGAGCCCCTATACACTCGATCAACTGCACAGCATCTTGTGGCATGAACTGTATCCGGCCTTGCAGTGGAATCTCAGGTCCATGGCCGGCGAGTGGGCAGGCTGGACGGACGAGTTCTTGATCGAACACGTCAGGGTGCGGTCGTTCGAGCCGGCAGTTCCGCGCAGCGGGGCGGTGGGTGATGAGATCGCCCGGTGCTGGGAACGGGCGCTGGCGAGACTCCGCGTTCAGGGGCTAGGCCGCCCCAAGTAACCGCAGCAGTTGCGCATGCTCCCAAGTGCTCATCAACGCCACCGGGTTGGTGCCGTAAGGGTGGTGAGTATCGAACTGGTAAGCACGGCCATCGGGGCTGGAGCAGCGGATGCAGTGATCCAGCGCACCCTCCTCATTGCAAAAGGTAAGCATCCACCCGTCCGCTTGCACAGTCATGGACCCACACGCCATTTCCGCCCAGCGTGGCTCGCTCACACGCTGTAAATCCCGAATCCCGAGGGCGATATCACGCAGTATCTGGTAGACCTCTCGAGGTGCAAGCGAAGGTGTCGCCACGCTGATTGTCCATTATCGATTGAGTTGAAAGTCAGTCGGCACAGGGTACCTGATCCAGCCGGTAGGCTTGGAGACTATGACACCTGCTATGTGCAGGACGCCTTTTTTTGATAGCCTCCTATCTTTTTGGAGGAATTGTATGACAGCCGATAGCCGAGCAAAACTGGTCGCTCGCTATGGTACCGAAGAGGTATCGCCGCTCAGCCAATGCAATGCCGTGATTGAGCAGTTGCTCGACCATCGCAGCGTCCGTGCATTTGCGGACCGACCGCTGCCTGAGGGGACGTTGGACGCCTTGATCGCCGCTGCTCAATCTGCGTCTACGTCCTCCAACCTTCAGGTCTGGAGCGTGGTGGCCGTTCAGGATCCCGGCCGCAAGCAGCGGTTGTCGGCTCTGGCAGGCAATCAGGCTTACATCCACCAAGCGCCGCTGTTTCTCGTCTGGCTTGCCGACTTGTCACGGGTGTCGCGCATTGGCGAGCAGCATGACGTGGCGCTCGAAGCACTGCCTTACCTGGAAAGCTTGTTGCTAGGCACCATCGATGCGGCCCTCGCAGCGCAGAATGCGGTCGTCGCCTTGGAGTCTCTGGGACTTGGGACCGTTTACATCGGCGGTATTCGTAACGACATCGAAGGGGTGGCCGCGGAGTTGGACTTGCCCGCGCATGCCTATCCCGCGTTTGGGTTGTGTGTCGGCTATCCCTCTGCCGACCGGCCCGCCAAGGTCAAGCCGCGGCTACCGCAGGAGGCCGTCCTGCATCATGAGACGTACTCGACCGCTCAGGAGCAGAGCTTGCTGGCCCGTTACGACGAGCGCCTGGGGGCGTTCTACCAACGTGAAGGCATGAAGGCGTCGGGGTGGTCGGAGCAGGTCGTCAGCCGGCTGCGAAGCGTTGCCAGCTTGCATGGGCGGGAAGCGTTGCTCGATGAGCTGAAGCGGATGGGGTTTGGGTTGCGGTGAGGCGGCATTCATTTGCCGATCACTACGCATCTTTGGTTAGGAAACCCTTATGAATAGCTATCTTCAAGAAGTCGTGGACTTGCACCAACTGATCGAAGCACGGTTTGCGCGAGGCGAGGGTTCGGTTGATACGATGATGCAGCGGTTCGAACCGGATTTCTCGATGGTTTCACCCGCAGGGCTGCAAATCGGGCTGCGGGATGTGGAGCAGCTATTTGAGCGCAACGCGGGCAGTCTGCCGGGGCTGAACATTGAGCTAAAGGACTTGGAAACCCTGCATCAATGGGCTGACGGGGCGTTGGTCAGCTATCGGGAGATACATAACGCCGAGGGTAAGGACCAGACGGTGCGGGTATCGACGGCACTGTTGGTGCTGGAGGCGGGGCGGGTTAAATGGCGTCATTTGCATGAGACCTGGGCGGTATGAGTGCTTGCGGTGGCTAGCCATATTTGCTTTTTGAAGGGGGCTAGGCGGCAGTAGGATGGTTGCTGCCGCTTGGTCTAACCCGCTGCGGCCTGTCAACCGAATGGGTTGGGTTTATCCAGATAACGGCTAACGCGCTTAGCAAGCAGGTATTCTGCCAGATCTTTCGCAGGAAAATAAGCGAGTAGCAGCAAGCCTCCACCGATCCCAATGCTAATCAGCCCGGCCCAAAATTCGCCTATAAGTAAAGGCGACAAGAAACAAAGCATAGCTGTGATCCACAAGCTGACGGCCACGATCGCTCCAACCCAGGCGATGACACCCTCAAAATGACCAACTGCGACTTTGTAATTGTCATCTGCAGGGTCCCATACTACAAACTTCGATAGGCTACGCAGCTGCGCGTGACTCCAGCGTCCAGTGCTGTCCAGTCTGAGCATGTACTGCATCAGCGAGCGGCTGGCGCTAATCCCAGAGGCCAATCGGAACATTTCAATATCGAGCGCTTCATCCAGATATCGAGTGAGCTCGTCATCACAGGCCGCAGACCTCGCGGTCTTGAGCCGAGCCATGCGCTTGCGAACAAAATGCTTGTCATGCCAATCCCAAACTTTGGTGAGCCGATTAACCCACTTGGCGCCTTGATAAAGTATCGGCGCAACTGCAATCAACCAAGAGGCGCCGCTGCTAAAAAAGGCGCGCAATTCTTCAAAGACTTCCATTTCTCTGCTTACCCCAAATGTGCGAGCACGGCATTGTGCCAGCGTTGGACCTTATTTTGTTCACGAATCGTCCTGTCGCCGGGACTCAGCGCGGCGCTGACTTACAAATCGCTCAGCTGTACACCGAGGTAAACGTGGCTCGGGGTCTAGAGTTACTGGAGAATGCGCTAGGGGCGTGGGTGATCTCAGGTGCTTGCCTCAGTTTGTCACTAACACTGATGGCGCTCAAAGACCGTGAGCGCTGGGGGCAGGGCGCGTGCCCCTGGTGACAGATTCCGACTGACCTTTCCCAAGGGCCAAGCATCGGATATTCAAGTAGCGTCATTTCGGTGCGCGGCCGTCGCTGTGATAATGCGCTCAATCATAAGGGCCTCCTCATGCTGACCATCTCCAATTCCGTACAACTGCCGGACGCTGAAATCGAACTGACCTACGTACGTGCCCAGGGCGCGGGTGGGCAGAACGTCAACAAGGTGTCGAGTGCTGTGCACTTGCGATTCGACATTCCCGCGTCTTCATTACCTGAATTCTACAAAGGGCGACTGCTGGCGTCGCGAGACAGCCGGATCACCAATGATGGTGTATTGATCATCAAGGCTCAGCAGTACCGAACTCAGGAGCAGAACCGAAATGACGCGTTGACGCGTCTGGCCGAATTGATCGTGAGTGCAGGCAAGGTCGAGAAAAAGCGTCGGCCTACCAAGCCCACGCTCGGCTCCAAAACGCGCCGCCTGGAGGGGAAGGCCAGGCGTAGCGGTATCAAAGCGGGCAGAGGGAAGGTGAAGGTTTAGTTTGGATAGCTCGCATAGCCGAGTTTCAGAGCCGGGTTAAAACGGAGTTTGCGCATGGCCAAGCGCCTGGGTGGTTTGTAGTGGTCAACTCATCCCGGACACGGTTTTGAGTTTTTCTTCTGCTTTCGCTGGAGCTAGTCCATCGTTGAACTGATGAGGCCGGATCCAGTTGTAATGGCCCATTAGGTATTGGCCAATGTCTCGTTGAGCTTGCTGCCCGGTCAGGTAGCCCGTGGTCGGTATCCACTCTGATTTCAAGCTGCGGAAGACTCGCTCCATCGGTGCATTATCCCAACAGTTGCCTCGGCGGCTCATGCTCTGGCGTATGCGGTAGCGCCACAGTCTCTGG
>NZ_OCMQ01000016.1:0-69430 GCF_900230165.1 Pseudomonas sp. URMO17WK12:I9
GGCAGCCGTCAGTTCCGCCAGAGACTGTGGCGCTACCGCATACGCCAGAGCATGAGCCGCCGAGGCAACTGTTGGGATAATGCACCGATGGAGCGAGTCTTCCGCAGCTTGAAATCAGAGTGGATACCGACCACGGGCTACCTGACCGGGCAGCAAGCTCAACGAGACATTGGCCAATACCTAATGGGCCATTACAACTGGATCCGGCCTCATCAGTTCAACGATGGACTAGCTCCAGCGAAAGCAGAAGAAAAACTCAAAACCGTGTCCGGGATGAGTTGACCACTACACCCGGCCCAACGCATCTAGCCAAGTAAATCGCTATTGATCAGCCCTGGGTAAAGGCGCAAAGAAACTCGTATGCTTAAAGGTTGGGAGGAGTACATTAGTACTCCTTGCTAAGTCTCGGCTCGAGGCTTACCGACTTTCAGACCGATCCTTGGTTTCAATCGCAGCGCGAAGTGCTTCTAGCTCGTTTTCAGACTGCTCGAGTAGTGCCTTCAACTCTTCTGCCCTTTGCTGCGCTGCTGTTCCAGCCAGATGGGCATCGGTAGCATCTTTACTCTTGGTTTCGAGCTGGTGAGCCAGTAGCTCTTTGGCCCCTTCCGCGCGAGCAGTTGCAGCATTGGCGATGCCCAGGTCGCCTCTCAGATGCTCGATAGCGTCACGATGCTGGCTGGCCTCCTTGGCGTGCTGACGGTTTTCGGCTATCAATCGCTCGTTATCGCGAATCAGTCGAGTGGCTTCTTCCTGCTTAACCATGAGCGTCTGCTGGAGGAGTGTCACCTCTTGCTGCATCTGGTAGATCTGAGTTTCGTGACGGTTTAGATCCTGGTCGCGCTGCTCCTTTACCGCTACTCGGTAGTGCTCGAGTGCTTCTCTGGCATGCGTATGCTTCTCCTCCAGAGATTCGATCTGGGCGTCCTTCTCTTGCACGCGAATCTCAAGGTCGCTGCAGCTCTGGCTGAGCCGGGCGTTTCGAGTGATCTCGGTTTGTAGGCTGGATTGAACGATCTTGAGTTCTTCGTCCTGAGCCTGCAGGGCTGACTGCAGCTTGGCGATCTCCAATTGCGATTGCTCAAGCTTGCTTTGAAGTGTACCGCTCTCAGCTGCCATCGCTTTGCGTTCAAGCTCAAATGCGGCCCGCTCATGCGCCAAGGCTTCGTTTCCCTCCTCAAGCAGGCGTTCAAGCATCTTACCCACCAGCTCCGTAAGTTCATCACTTAGGCGCGAAGGCGAAGCCGAGGGTCGAGGGTCGTGTGATTCAATCTCCTTCAAAAACCGCTGAATCGTTGTCTTTGATCCGGTATTTCCAAGTTCGATGCGTATCGCGTCGATGCTAGGGTTCTGCCCTCTCGACAGCAGCGCCTCGCGAGCCTTGCGCACCAGTACCAGGTTAATGCCGCCTCTAGCCACGTCTGCCCCTACGATTTCGTACTGTTTTACGTTTCATGTAATTACGTGCCACTTTAACACTTTTATATAGCAATTATTCCTTAATTTTTGGCAAGACATAATCGAGGTTTATGGCTTGTCATGCCGTTGAGCGGCAGTAAAATGGTTAGAAATGCCGTACAAATGGTAAAAGCGAGCAACCGATGGCTCGAAGCGGGGAAAATTGCGTGGTTGAAGTGGTCAGCAAGGCAGAGAGGTACCTAGAGGCGAGCGTTCGAGAGAACACCTCGAAGAGCTATGCGGCTGCCCTCGCCCACTACGAGGTGACCTGGGGCGGCTATCTGCCCACTACCAGTGAGTCAGTGGTACGGTATATCGCTGAGTACGCTGACCAACTGGCGCTCAGTACCCTCAAGCAGCGCTTGGCTGCCCTAGCCAACTGGCATCAAAGCAACGGATTCCCTGACCCCACTAAAGCACCCAAGGTCAGGCAATTGTTAAAAGGTATTCGGGCATTACACCCTGTGCAGCAAAAGCAAGCGGCACCCCTAGCATTGCTGCATCTCGAAAAGGCAGTGGCGCATCTCCAGGAGGAGGTTGTTCAGGCAAGAGCTGCCGGCAACATGTCTAGCCTACTCAAAGCGACTCGCGATATCGCCCTGCTGACGATCGGCTTTTGGAGAGGGTTTCGCGGAGACGAACTCGCCAGGCTCACCATCGAGAACACACATGCCGAGCGCTACGTTGGGATAAGGTTTTACTTGGGAACTAGCAAGGGGGATCGACAAAATATCGGGAGGGAGTACAAAACCCCTTCATTGACCAAGCTATGTCCTGTGGAGGCATACCTCAATTGGCTGGAAGCTTCTGGCCTCACCCGCGGCGGCGTATTCCGGGGCATTGATCGTTGGGGCAACATCAGCGATCGACCTCTCGCTGCCCACAGTCTCATCCCCCTTCTTCGGGGCACCCTAGAGCGCTGCGGCCTACCCTCTCAAACGTTTACCGCTCACTCCATCCGGCGGGGCTTTGCCACATGGGCGGCGAGTTCAGGCTGGGACATCAAGACCTTGATGGAATACGTAGGCTGGAGTGACATGAAGTCGGCGCTGCGCTATGTGGAGCCCGCCCAGCAATTCGGCGGACTCGTGCGGAAGCTTGAGGGGTGATTTCTGGCGCGCTCTGATTGCCAACAGAGGTAGGATTGCGTTGACCGCTGCTGGCTGGAGTTTCTGGATAGGCATGATCGAGACAGATGGCCATCTCAGCTCACTTACATCTCATGACGTCCCGGTCCAATCGGGTGTAGCCATTGAAAACGTAGAAATTTGATTCAATGCCAGCGGTTGGGATGTATAAAAAAACCGCCCTTGAAGGCGGTTTGTCTGCGTTCGGAAGATGATTCTAGCGAGCCAGCCAGCTTTCCACTTCCTCGGATCCGTACTCGGCTTTCCATTCCTTAAGCAGCTTGTGATTGCCGCCCTTGGTTTCGATGATCTCGCCATTGTGCGGGTTCTTGTACTGCTTCACCTCACGGGCGCGGCGCGGGGACTTTTCTGCAGCTGAAGGAGCGACTGAACGACGGTTCGCCTGCGGATCCAGAATGTTGATAATGTCGCGAAGGCTGTAACCGTATTTGCTCAGCAAATCGCGCAGCTTGGTCTCAAATTCGATTTCTTTCTGCAGCTCAGAAGAGCTTTTCATTTCTTCCAGCTCGGCCAGCTGGGCGGCCAATTTTTGCTCAAGCTGACGGAATTCTGCCAGGCGGGACATATGAGATCCTCAAATTTAATGAAAATAGTCGGACATCCTAAAGCATTTCGTTAACGATGTCTTTTAGTTTGACGCTGATTCTAAATCATCGTTGACTTTAACTTACCATGGATTGTTTTCTCTAGAGTGCATAAATCTTGACACATCCATGATGTTGTACTGACCGCAGGCTACTCTGCTTGCAGAATTCACGTGCCTTTTCGACACGCTCAATCGTCCCGCGCATCACATTCAACCGACGGTTAACTTCCTATACCCAGACTGATAGGACGACAGCCCGGCCTAGCTTCGCACGCTCCTCAACCACACGAGCAGGCGTAACAGGTTAGACCGGTCAGGTCACACTCCTCGAGTAAATAGCGTTGTGAGCTTGAATTTGCAGCTGAATTGACTTTATTTGCACCCAGAAGTGAAATACAAATCGGTAAGCGCAGCGGTCTGACCAGTTCATAAAACGACCTTTCGATTGAGAATGGTCGATCCTGCGACGAGAGGTAGTGAGCTACTACCATTGCTGCCATTAATAGTAATGATTAATGAAGATAAGATTTTTATTAGTAAATACTATGAACCTGCGCATCTATGATGTGCTTCGTTGTGCATATTTCTGGTCAGACCGGACAAAGGAAGCGGAAATTCTTCAGCCACCCTAAACTGTTACTCATCAGATTCTGTCTGTCACAGATCTGCTGCGAATGGGGACGACCCAATCCGCTCAGCGAAGGCCGTCAGGCCGCACGAGTCAAAACTGGATGACGAAAATCATGTTGCTCCACGATCAAAACAATCGAGTCTGTATCGCATGTTTTTTCCACTTCTCGTGCACCTCATCCATCCGTTCAAACCTACATAGCACTCCGCCACCGCAGCGGGACCCTACTATCCAAACGCCGGAACTCACATTCACGTCCTCAGCGCATCAATAAACACCATAATCCATTCTCACAAGGCACTCGCAGACTTGGCGATACCCTTCGTTATCCATAAGAAGACTGCAGGGGGCGCCCCCCCAAGCCAAGGGCCGGTTCGATGAGCCAGTTAGCCGCCAATTGATGGTTACCCAAAACGAATGCCGCTAGACCGCGAACCTGATCCATTCGCACAGAAACAACGGAACTGACTACTCCAGCAACTCGGACCTGCTGATGAGCAAGGGCCTAGTAAATCTATCGCTAGCATACGGGCCTCCAATTGTTTGTTTTAGCTGGCTTATGGATAGGGGCCCCTTACAATAGCTACAAGATCGCTCGTGCGTTCGAGGCCTATCTGATGCAACATCCAGAAATTATCGCTGAGCGGGCGCCAACAAACGACTCCGCTATACCCACCTCTACCAGACATCACCAACATGGACCGGATGAACGTACGCTGGAACATGAAAACCAGCACTGCGCAATTTAAACCGGAAAGACAACTGAATAGAACAAGCGGTCCAGACTGCCAGCTCAATCCGACTCAAAAGCAACTTTGATTGGCAGCTCACCTGCCTCGAATAACTCAGCTGCAACTTTATGCCGGCGAGCTTGTTCCAGGTGCTTACGCATGTGATCAGCTGCTGCAAGCCGATCACCTTTTTCAAGACAAGCAAGGATAGCGAGATGCTCAACCGCCTGCTCTCGCCGAGGAGCGCGCTTGCTAGCCTGACGGTATTCCACAAGACGGCGAAGCTGGTCGAGACGACGAACCGTCTGGACGTGAAATCTGTTGCCGGAAAAGCTGGCAAGCGTCTCGTGAAACTGAGCATTTGATTCGAACAGTTCCTGCGGAGTCATGGTCAGGTAGCCGCCATCAGCAATGAATTGCTGCTGCTTTTTACAGCGAGCCAAAGCTTCGGTATCGATCATAAACGTTGGGGCAAGCAGTCCCGCCGGCTCGATGATCGCTCGGAAGGAATAGCTTTCTTCGTAGGCTTCGACCGAGTCGATCATCGGCAGGAATTGCCAGCCTTGGCCGGCACGCTGCTCAATCCAGCCTTCTTGTTGAATGCGGCTCAAAACCCCTCGCAGCATATAGCGTGAAATGTTGAATAAACGCATCAGGTCCGTTTCAGCAAACTGCTCAGGAATCTGGCCGTTCAGTCGCATCACCGCGATCTGCTGATAGACCGGGTCGTCGATGGAGACCGACAAATCTTGGGCAATTTCAGCCAGATCATCATAGGGCTTGGCCAGGAAAAAACCGCGATTGCGGTCCTGACTCAGCAATCCTCGCTCGGCAAGGTAGTTGAGAGCAATCTTGATAGGAGTTCGTGACGTCTTCAAAGCCTTAGCCAGTCCTAGCTCCGAGACATGATGCCCCGCAGCCAGTTGCTCTTGGCGAACATAGGCAACGATATCGCGAGCCACGCGGGCTTGAAGAGGCGTCAAATTCATATCTTTTCCGAGTTGGGGCGTTGGATTGTGGGGCTCCTCCCATCAGACGAACCCCACAGCTCCCACATTATGCCTTTTGCGGGTTCATTTCCAAATGGAGTTCGGCGTTAACAGATGTCGAGACCATTGGCTTACGGGTCATAGCAGTGCAATAAACGCACCAGCCACCAGGAGGATGCCTGCGATCATGAGGACCAGTTGTACGAACTCGTGGCTTGAACAGCGTCCCAGTGGCGCTCGGAGCGGCCACACCGAAAAGGTTTCCGCCAACGACAATGAACGCAACTGCCCGACAACGTCACCGGTACTTGGCAGCAGGTCCTTGAGCAAAGAGAAGTTCAGCGAAGTAGTCGACGCGATGCCAGCCAAAGTGAGCGACGTAATCAAAACAAGCGATGCAGTAGATTCAGCAAACGGCACAAGAAAAAATGCAGTTATCAATCAGCATCGAGATCGCAATCACGTTACGGCGCTTGCCTGAGTTAAACCCGCCACCGCGAGTCAGATACCAGCCGATGAGGTTGCCCAGCCCCATGTATAGCACGATTGCAGCAGCATACAGGATGGCAGTCACTAGACCGATTTCTCCAGCAATAGATGCCGCTCTTGCTGAAGGTAGCTCGGCAGCCAGGTCAGGAGGGGATACTGGGTGTAGACGTTGCAGCCTTGCGCAGAAGCTGCAGCACCCCCTTTTTGCCGCCACCGGAACGCGAATCCAGGATAGTTTTGCTCTCTTGGCTGCACAGCCACCGCATGTCTTCAGGCTTGCCGAAGAACAGATACCCAGCCAACAGCCAACCGCCAGCAGAGCCGACGGCCAGCCATCAACTTACGAAGCTGAGTGATAGACCGGGAATGCTCCGAACATCACGCCACCTACCAACATGGCCATGCTCACCAGGAGCGCCCATTTCAACGCAAAGCGCTGGTGGTCACCCAGGTCGACTTTTGCCAACGCCACCAGCAGATATAGCGAAGGCACCAATGGGCTGAGCAAGTGAACAGGCTGACCAACCACCGATGCCCGGGCGATCTCCAGATGCGAGATTCCGTAGGTAGCGGCGGTCTGGGCGATCACTGGCAAGATGCCGAAGTAGAAGGCATCGTTCGACATGAAGAAGGTGAACGGAATGCTGACCAAGGCAGTGAACACCGCCAGGTATGGGCCAAACGCATCAGGAATGACTGCCAACAGCCCCTTCGCCATCGCATCGACCATGCCGGTACCCGAAAGGATGCCGGTGAAGATGCCTGCGGCGAAAATGACCGAAGTCACCGCGAGAACGTTGCCCGCGTGAGCGGAGATACGCTCTTTCTGCTGCTCCAGATGTGGGTAGTTGATCATCACCGCGATGGCGAAGCAGACCATGAACAGCACTTGAATCGGTACGATACCTGCCATCAACACGCCAATCATCGTTGCAGTGAGTAACAGGTTGGGCCAGAACATGTGCGGACGGCGATTGCGATCGCACTCCTCATGCGAACCATTACCCAACGCGATAGAGCCGTTGTGGAAATCATCCACGGCAATCACGCCCAGGCGAGCACGCTCACGTCGACCCAGCAGAATTGCGATGAAGAGCAAGCAGGCGCAGCCCAGCAGCATCGACGGCACCATAGGCAGGAAGATGTCCATAGCGTCGACATGCAGCGCAGCCGCAGCGCGGGCAGTAGGGCCGCCCCACGGGGAGATGTTCATGATGCCGTTGGCGATGTTGACCACGCAGGTCAGGCCCAGAACGCTCATTCCCAGGCGCTGATAAAGCGGCAGGAATGCGGCGACCACGATCATGTAAGTAGTGGAACTGTCGCCATCCAGGGATACAAGCATGGTCAAGATCGTGGTTCCGACCAAGACCTTCAGCGGGTCACCCTTCACGATCTTCAGGATGCAGCGCACCAATGAATCGAACAGTCCCGCGTCGATCATGATGCCGAAGTAAAGAATCGAGAAGGTCAGCATGACACCAGTCGGCGCCAACGTTTTGATGCCGTCGAGCATCATTCCGCCCAGGCCGGCGTAGAAGCCACCAATCAGGGCAAACACGATCGGTACCACGATCAAGGCAACCAGGGCGGTAAGCCGCTTGGTCATGATCAGGTACATGAAACAGGTGACCATCGAAAAACCGAGCACGGTCAGCAGCATGGCTCTCTCCTTATTGTTTTAGTGCCGCGAAGCCAAGCTTTAGCGGAACGAAAGGGACTGAGCGGACTGGTGCCGGACGGATTTACGGTAGGTCTGATTGCATTTCATCTTGAATTTCCTCGTTTTTGTCTTTGTGCGGGAAAGGTTGGCAGGCAGATAAATGGCCGGTCTTCAGGCTTCAAGGTGACCATTCGGCGCTCGACCGAAGTTTTTCTGCTGGAGATAAATTGACTCAAGTTTAGACAAAGTGCAATATCGCCTCACAAAAAACACGCCTGTGAGGTCCCCGGCATGAGCAAGCACATTGGCCAAACCCTGGCCGTAAACGGTCGCGACTACCGCGTCTGCAACGTATCGGAAGCTGTAAAAGCGATAGGCGGCGACTTTGCCCGCCTGCCAATGAGCCTCCGGATCCTCGCTGAAAACGTCCTGCGCACCGAAGCAGAGCCGAACGAAGCGCTGAAGGTAATTTGCACTCGATCTAAAAACAGCGACATCCCCTTCCGCCCCGCTCGCGTGGTTCTTCAGGACCTGCTCGGCACCCCTGCCCTGGTCGACCTGGCCGGTCTGCGTGACGCAGTAGCAAAAGCAGGCGGCGATCCACGCCAGGTAAACCCGGTCACCCCTACTCACCTCGTCGTGGACCACTCGCTGAACGTAGAGCGTTGGGGTGATGCCAGCGCATTGGCCGATAACGAAGCCATCGAGCGCGAGCGCAATGCCGAACGCTTTGCATTCCTCGACTGGTGCAACAAGGCCTTCAACAACCTGTCGATCGTGCCTTCAGGTAACGGCATCCTTCACCAGATCAACCTGGAGCGCCTGACCACCGTCATCGGCACTCGTGAAGTTGAAGGTGATCTGTGGGCATTCCCAGATACGCTAGTCGGCACTGACAGCCACACCACCATGATCAACGGCATCGGCGTGCTGGGCTGGGGTGTTGGTGGCATCGAGGCAGAAGCCGCAATGCTGGGCAAAGCCCTGATGATGCGGGTTCCAGAAATCGTCGGCGTCCGACTGGAAGGCGTCCCGCCATCGGGCTACGTTGCTACCGACATCGCGCTTGCCTTGACCGAAAGCCTGCGCAAAGCCGGCGTAATCGGCAGCGTGTTGGAATTCCATGGCCCAGGCGTTGCCGCCCTGTCCTTGGCGGACCGTGGCACCCTGTCCAACATGGCTCCTGAGTTCGGCGCTACCGCAGCAATGTTCGCGATCGACGATCGCACCCTGCACTACCTGCGACTCAGCGGTCGCGGCGGTGAGATTGCCGAGCTGACCGAGGCTTATGCCAAACATCAAGGTCTGTGGCATGACAGCCTGGAATCGGTCGAATACGACCGTGTCGTCACCCTCGACCTGAGCACCGTTGGTCGTGCGATTGCCGGCCCGAAACAACCTCACCAGCGCATCCTGCTGGGTAAAGGCGAAGCAGCAAAAGACGTCCCTACCGACCTGGATAACGGCTCGGTCGTGATTGCCGCCATCACCAGCTGCACCAATACCTCCAACCCCCGTGGCGTGATCGCTGCGGCCCTGGTCGCCCGCAATGCACTCAAGCGCGGTCTGCGTCGTGCTCCATGGGTCAAGACTTCCTTCGCACCCGGCTCCAAGGTGGTCGCCGACTACCTGGACCGTGCAGGTCTGAACGTGGACCTCGACAACATGGGCTTCAACGTTGTTGGTTACGGCTGCACGACCTGCAACGGCATGTCCGGCCCTCTGCTCAGCAAAGAGATCGAGGACGAAATTCGCACTCGCAAGCTGGAAACCGTTGCAGCGACCTCCGGTAACCGCAACTTCGAAGGTCGCGTACACCCGCTGGCTCGTGAAGTGTTCATCATGTCCCCTCCCCTGATCGTGGCGTACGCGATTGCTGGCACCTACCGCATCGACCCGCAAGTGGATGCGCTCGGCACCGACGCCGAAGGCAAGCCGGTTTACCTCAGCGAGCTGTGGCCTTCGGATCAAGAGCTGGACGAGATCGAGAAGAAAGCACTGTCGGCCGACCTGTTCGACAAGGCTTACAGCTCGGTACCTCGCGAAGCGGGCGTCATCGCCTCTGACCTGCGCGCCGGCGTTACCGATCAGTACGCCTGGGACCAGAGCAGCACCTACATCCGCAAGCCGCCGTACTGGAGCGATGAGCTGACTGCTACCGACCCTCAACGCGACCTGAAAGACATGCGCGTTCTGGTGATGCTGGCGGACAACATTACGACCGACCACATCTCGCCGTCGGGCGCCATCCTGCCGGACAGCGACGCAGGTTCGTATTTGAAAGGCCACGGCATTGGTGTTGATGACTTCAACTCCTATGGCACTCGTCGCGGCAACCACGAAGCCGCACAGCGCGCCACCTTCGCAAGCCCTCGCCTGAAGAACGAGCTGATGACTGACGGCCGCGAAGGCCCTTGGACGCTGCTGCTGCCGGAAAACCGCGTGAGCACCGTGTTCGAAGCCGCCCAAGCTTATGCCGATCGCAAGCAGCCTCTGATAGTAGTGGCAGGCAAGGAGTACGGCAGTGGTTCGTCGCGTGACTGGGCAGCCAAAGGCCCTCGCCTGCTGGGCGTGCGCGTTGTCGTGGCCGAGAGCTTCGAGCGCATCCACCGCACCAACCTGGCTGGCCTGGGCATCCTCCCGCTGCAGTTCCCAGAAGGTGTAACTCGCAAGACGCTGGGCCTGACCGGTCACGAGAAGTTCTCGGTGGAAGGCATCAACGACACCTTCGCGCCTGGCGACAAGCTGCTACTCGTCATTGAGCGTGCAGATGGCTCCACTGAAAACGTAACCGTCACCAGCCGCCTGGATACACATGAAGACGTGCGCTACTTCCGCCGCGGCGGCCTGCTGCCGCAGCTGCTGGTGGAGAGCATGGACAAGGCTGCTAAAGCGAAGCAATTGGAAGGAGCAGTGTAATGACTCAAGTTCGAATCCCTGCCGTATTCATGCGCGGCGGCACCAGTAAGGGCGTCTTTTTCCTTGAGCAAGATGTTCCGGCTGCAGGCCCAGAGCGCGATGCACTGATGCTTCGCGTCATTGGCAGTCCGGATCCTTATGGCAAGCAGATCGACGGCATGGGTGCTGCCACCTCCAGCTCCAGCAAGGTCGTCATCATCGGTAAATCGGGTCGTACCGATTGCGATGTTGACTACCTGTTCGGCGCCCCGGCAATCGAAAACCCGGTTGTCGACTGGTCCGGTAACTGCGGCAACCTGAGCGCAGCCGTCGGTCCTTTCGCCATTCGCCAAGGGCTCGTCGATGCGCCTCGTGACGGCATCGCCACCATCCGCATCTGGCAGGCCAATATTCAGAAACGCATCATCGCCCATGTCCCGATGAAGGATGGCGAGGTCGTTGAAGAAGGTGATTTCGTGCTGGATGGCGTCGCCTTCCCTGCTGCCGAAATCGTCGTGGAATTCCTTCAGCCTGGCGGTTCGGGCGGCAGCATTCTGCCAACCGGCAATGTCGTGGATGAACTGGATATCCCTGGCTTCCCAGGCTTGCCGGCAACATTGCTCAACGCAGGCAACCCGACGATCTTCGTCGACGCCCAGCGCGTTGGCCTGACCGGGACCGAGACCCAAGACCAGGTCAACGGCAACGCCGAACTGCTGCAATCGCTGGAAACCATCCGCGCACACTGCACCGTGGCCATGGGTCTGGCGGCTACCGCTGAAGAAGCAACGCGCCTTCGCCCTCACACGCCGAAGCTCTGCCTGGTAGCTCCGCCGCAAACCTACGGCGCTGCCGGTGGCAAGACAGTCGAAGCCGGCGAGATCGATGTGATCGCCCGCATCCTTTCCATGGGCAAACTGCACCACGCAATCACCGGCACTGGCGCTGTAGCCGTTGCCGTGGCGGCCGCTCTGGAAGGCACGCTGGTCAACCGTATCGTCGGCGATATCGGTGAACGCCAAGTCAACATGGGCCACACCGCCGGCACCGTTGCCGTAGGCGCGCAGACCACCCAAGTCGATGGCAACTGGATTGTGGACAAGGCCGTCATGAGCCGAAGCGCCCGTCGCCTGATGGAAGGCTGGGTGCTCGTACCGTCGAAGTACTGATTGCTCAGCTACCGCCGACCTTCGAAGGTCGGCGGTACTCATCACAACAAAAACAACGATGAGATTTTGCTATGTGCCCATCACCGTTCTCACCCGCCATTTCTCGACGCACGCTGCTCTCTTCTACTTCCATCGTCGCTGCGGCAACCATTTTGGGCCTCGGCGCGGGAGCGGCAGATGCCAAATCAGGACCTGAGAAGAACGCTATGCAGCCTGCCAACTCGAACAAAACCCAAATTGTCTATGTGGGCTCCAGAACCACTCGCGAGCGTAACGCCCGCGGTGCAGGCATCACGGTTTATCGACATGACCCGCAGACAGGTCGCTCCGAACTGGTTCAAACCGTCGGCGATCTGACGAACCCATCCTTCCTGTGCCTCGACCAAACCCAGAACCTGCTGTTCTGCGTGCATGGCGACCAGTCCATTGTCAGCTCATTCCAAATTGAGCCAGCCAGCGGAACGCTCACGAAGGTGAGCTCGGTTAGTTGCGAAGGGAACAACCCCGTCCATCTTACCGTGGACAAGAGCAACAAATTCCTCGCTGTGGCCAACTATGCCACCGGCAGCATTGTCATTCTGCCGTTCGATAAGACCGGCCACCTGCAACCCGTCATCAGCAAATACGACCTTCCGGGCAACCCTGGCCCGCACAAGATCGAGCAGGCGAGCTCCCACCCGCACATGATCCCACGCGATCCATCGGGCCGCTTCCTGGTGGTCCCGGACAAAGGACTGGATAAAGTCTTTGTGTTCGATTTGAAGCAGAACGGGACCGCACTGAAGCCTGAACTAGCGCATGAAATCAAGGCACGCGAGGGGGCCGGACCTCGACATGTGGTGTTCTCTCCGACCGGGTCATTTGCTTACGTCGTGAACGAACTGGACAGCACGATCACCAGCTACCGCTACAACCAGAATGACGGCTCCCTGGTTCCATTCCAGATGGTTCCAGCCCTCCCTCAGGACTTTGTAGGGGACAGCCGTGCAGCAGCGCTGGTCATTGCACCGGATGGAGTACATTTGTTCTCTTCAAATCGCGGGCATGACAGCGTGACCATTTATTCGGTGGATCAGCCTACCGGGAAGATCAACCCGATCGGCAACGTACCTAGCCACGGCAAGAAGCCTCGGTTCATGACCGCGTCCCCTAACGGTCGCTTCTTGTTCGTCGCTAACGAAGACAGCGACAACATCAAGACATTCTCCATTAGCCCGAAAGGCGAACTGGCTTTGCTGGAGCATCAGATCCAGACCGGCAGCCCGGTCTGCATGATTTTCCGCACCGCTTGAACCTCTTTTTTTCCTGATCCTGGCGTGCCGGGAGGCACGCCTATACCCCACGTTCCAATCGATGGAGCAGCACATGCATAACAAAAACAAGATTGGTTGCAAGCTTCTCGCCGTTACTCCTTGCCTGGCCGCAGCTATGGCCTATGGGGATGGTTTTATCGACGACAGCAAGGTCACCTTGCAAACGACGAACTTCTACATCAACCGCGATTTCCGTGACGGTGCTGGCCAGTCAAAGCGCGAAGAATGGGCCCATGGTTTCATTCTCGATGCGAAGTCCGGATACACACCAGGGCCAGTCGGTTTTGGGGTCGATGCTCTGGGCATGCTCGGCCTGAAGCTGGACTCAAGTCCCGATCGAACCGGTACTGGCCTGTTACCGACTCATGATGATGGTCGCGCTGCTGACGAGTTCAGCCGCCTGGGCCTGACTGGCAAGATGCGCCTATCCGAGACAGAGCTTAAATACGGCACTCTGATCCCCAAGCTGCCCACTGTTCAGGCCAACACTGGCCGCCTCCTTCCCCAGACCTTTGAGGGCGGCCTGCTCACCAGCAAAGAATTCGATTCGCTGTCCTTCATCGGTGCCCGCTTCGAGCGCCAAACCGATCGCGACTCGACAGACCGCGTACCGATCACACTAAACAACAAAAACCGTCGTTTCACAGGCAATACCGAAGGTGACGCCTTCTGGCTGGGCGGCTTGGATTACCAGCTCACAAAAGACCTGCTACTGACCTATCAATATGCAGAGCTGGAACAGGTCTACCACCAACACTTCGTGGGGGCGAACTATTCGATTCCAGTGGGCCCCGGGAAGATCAAAGCTGATCTTCGCTACATGGATAGCGACGATGACGGTCGAGCTTTGGGCGGACGTATCGATAGCAGAGCAATTTCCGGCATGTTCACCTACAGCTTGGGCGGACATGCGCTTGGTCTGGGACTGCAAAAGATGAACGGTTCTACCTCCATGCCCTATCTCGATGGAACTGATCCTTACCTGGTCAACTTCGTCCAGCTCAACGACTTCGCCGAGCCCGGTGAACGGTCTTGGCAATTGCGCTACGACTACAACTTCGCGGCTCTCGGCATTCCTGGCTTGACCTTCATGACCCGCTACCTGCGAGGCGACCAGGCCGACGCAGCGACCATCACCGGTGAGGGCCATGAATGGGAGCGCAACACTGAACTGCAGTATGTGGTGCAATCCGGTGCCCTGAAGAACGTATCGGTCCGGTGGCGTAACGCGAGCTATCGATCGAGCTTTGCACGTGGCGCGGATGAAAACCGCCTGATCGTGTCCTACACATTCCCAATTTTCTAACCCAGGAGAAGGTATGAGCCCTATTGCCCAGCAGGTTCTCAAGGACCTGGCGCCCAACGGCATTCTGCGTGCGGCGATCAACTTCGGTAACCCAGTGCTGGCTCAGCCAGGCGCTGACGGAGAACCGCATGGTGTTTCTGTTGCACTTGCTAAATCGCTGGCCGAAGAGCTGGGCGTAGGTCTCGAATTGCGCACATACGACGCGGCCGGGAAGGTATTCGCTGCACTTGAAGACAACGCGTGGACGTTGGCCTTCCTGGCTATCGAGCCTGTCCGCGCCGCCCAGATCAGCTTCAGTGAACCCTACGTACTTATCGAAGGGACCTATCTGGTAAAGGCCGAGTCGCCCTATTCCAAAACCGAGGACCTGGATCAACCTGGACTTCGGCTTGCGGTAGGCAACGGCGCTGCTTACGACCTGTACCTGTCACGTACGTTGCAGCATGCAGAGCTACACCGAGCTGAAACGTCTGCAGGTGCAGTAGACCTATTCATTGACCAAGACCTGGATGCTGCCGCCGGGGTCAGACAACCGCTGGAACAAATCGCAGCCAAGAATCAGAATTATCGGGTGATGCAGGGAGCCTTCACCGCTATCCGCCAAGCAGTCGCAGTGCCACGAGGCCGTGATGCTGGAGCAGCCTATGTTAGAGACTTCGTCGAACGACGATTGGCCGAGGGCTTCATCCGGGGTGCATTACTTGCCAGCGGGCAAACCGACGTCAGCGCACCCCGTTGAGGTCGATACTGGAGACGAGGCCTCATATAATCTGATGGGCTTCACTGGTCCCGATCTGTGAAAACAAACAGTTACAGGGTAATCGTTAGTGCCATCAATCAATTTTTTGGCAAGTTCGGTTCTTCAGATCGTTCGCGAATCAGCAATAGAGCATCCCAATAGAATGGACAGTTGGATAGACGCAAAGACCAGCGCTTCGATGGTGTACAAAGACGCAATGCCGCCCTGGATTGTTGAGTTTGACAATGGCGTAACCCTTAATGGAGCAATGCCCTACGCACGGATCGAGGGATATCGTCCTGTGACACTGGACCTTTACCTACCGCCCAGCCCGCGTCGGTCCTCTCCTTCCCCGTTGCTGATTTATATACATGGCGGCGGATGGCGACGAGGCGACAGTCATCGGTCAGGAGTGTTCAGCGATTTCCCGCGGCTGCTGGCAGAGATAGCCGCCCGCGGATATGCCGTGGCGTCGATCAACTACCGACTGAGCGCGGAAGTGAGGTGGCCTGGACAGCTCGAGGATGCCAAAGCCGCCCTGAATTATCTGGCAGGAATCGCTGAAGATCTTCAAATTGACACTACCAATACCTACGTCTGGGGAGTATCCGCTGGCGCGCAGATCGCTGCAAGTTTGGGCAACCCGTGGACCGATGGTAACTCTCCCGCGGCCGAACCTGGAGGCCGTGCTGTCACAATTCAAGCCGTAGCGGTATGGTACGGCGTGTTCTGCTTCCAAACCCTACCTTATCAAGCCCAACTCCTCGGGTTGTCTCTTCCGCAGCACGAGCTCGCTCCAGAGTCGCAATTACTGCGTTACTTACCCGACTCCTCGGATGTTCCTAAAGGGGCCAGTCCGGCGTTAGAAGTTAGCAACGAAACAGCGCCCACCTTGATTTTGGTAGGGAGAAAAGATGAAAAAGTCCCTTACTTACAAAGTATTCAATTAGCGCATGCGTTAGCTGCAGCTAACGTTCCGCACCAACTTACTGTGTATCCCGATGTTGGTCACAGCTTCATCTGCGAGCAAGATAGTACGATCACTCATAAAACCAATCTAGAAGCCTTAAACACTACCATTCAGTTCTTCGACGCTCGGGCCTTCGATTGATTGATCAAGGTTGGTCTTGAGTCGCAGGCTGGGTGGCGAAACTCACCAGCAGACGCATGCCATATTCTCCCAAGCAGTGACTAATGTAGGCCCTGATCCTAGAGCCTGGGATGTGCGCATGTATTACCGTGCCTTAAGCTACCAATGCTGTCGATCGGATGGCAGCGGGCTTCGGGACGTTAACTCAGCCGCAAGCCGATCTGGCAAGCACTGCCTCCCCTTACTCAGAACCAGTAAATTCTGCGCAGCGAGAAGAGGGTTCGAGTTGGACGTTGCGTCCTGCCAAAATGCCGGTGAATGCACCTGCGATAGAGATGGCGGCGGTGGTCAGCAGCGGTGCCGTCCAACCACCGGTTGAGTCGTGCAGTTGCCCCAGCAATATCGGGCCTGCTGCTGCCATCAAATAGCCTACACATTGCGCCATTCCTGAAAGTGCAGCCGCGTCAACGGAGTTCTTTGTGCGCAAACCGATGAACGTCAGGCCGAGCATCATGCTGGCGCCAGAACCAAAGCCTAGGAATGCGGCCCACCACATAGCGTGGCCTGGCGCATAAATAAGTCCGATAAGTGATAAGGCTGTTAGCAGACTGACGGTAGCGGCCGCCAGTCTTTGGTCTGTGAGACGGCGAAGCGTGGCCGCCAGGATCAAGCCGGGAATCGCTGTAGTCAGTTGAAGCGTGCCGTGTATTGTTCCTGCTTGTTCGGGGGATATCCCATGGTTCATCAGAATAGTAGGAAGCCAGCTCACTGTGACATAAAAAGGCAACGCGTTGAGCCCCATGAACAGGGTGACTTGCCAGGCAAGCGGCGAACGCCATACCGCCACAGATGCCGCTTGGTTCGGGCTGGGCAGGCTCAGGTGTTCTTTAACTTTCAACTGCGGTAGCCACACCAACATCGCCAACAGCGGGGCTGCCACCACCAAACTCAGGGCTATCGACCATCCCCATGATTGGGTCAGAGGAACGATAGCGGCTGACGTAACAGCACCTGCTGCGCCCATCGTGATGGAGTAAGCGCCGATCATAGACGCCATTTTCGATGAGAAGTCGCGTTTAATCAGGCTGGGAAGCAACACATTGCCAAGGGCGATTCCGGTGCCTATCAGTATCGAACCAGCGTATAACGCCCACGCGCTACCTGCGGAGCGGAGTAGGATGCCCACTGAAATCACCAACAGAGCACCGAAAAGGGTGCGCTCAGTACCGGACCTTCGTGCGACCGCAGCGCTGAGCGGGGAGAACCCCGCAAAAGCAAGGAGTGGCAGTGAAGTGAGCAGGCCCAGTGCTGATGCACTCAAGCCAAAATCCTTCTGGATTAGCGGCAGAATGGGCGCGATGCCCGTGAAGGGAGCGCGCAGATTAATGGCAATAAGCAGGATGCCCGCGACGAGCATGGTGGCCTGCCACTTGTTTTTTGTATCTGACATATTCTCTAGCTGTCCTCTAAAAAAAAGGCAACTGTAGAGAGCTTGAGAGTTATAGAATATAGATATCAAGCCATATGATACCTAAATCATGCCATTCTCAAAAAATGTCGTTTCCTCACCAGAAGATTTCGATTCAGACCTTTTTTTCCAGGCGGCGATTGCACTCAAGGTTGTGCCGGAACCTAATCATTCCGGCACCGGCACACATGATCATCGTAAAGGCCAACTGATCTTGTCTTTGCGGGGGGCGGTGAGCTGTGAGGTGCAGAACGCAATCTGGCTGGTGCCACCCCAGCACGCGGTATGGATCCCCGGCGGCACGCCACACTGTTGTCGTGTAACCGCGAATGCCAGTACCTGCTTTCTGTTCGTCGAGCCCAGCGCAGCTGTCATGCCTGATGGGTGCTGTACACTTGCTATTACGCCGCTTGTCCGGGAGTTGATCCTGCACCTTGTTGAGCAGGACCGCTCTTGTCTTTCAGAGGGCAAGGCCGCGCGGTTGGTTGCAGTGCTACTCGAGCAGCTTTCCGATGCGTCGGTGAAAGAGCTGCACTTGCCAATATCAGACCATCCGAAGATCAAACACATCGCGGATACGCTCTTTGCTACTCCCGGCGACCGCACCACCCTGCGCGAATGGGCCACTCGGCTTGCGACTAGTGAACGAACGCTGGCTAGGCTAGTTGAAAGCAAGACCGGGCTCAGCTTCGGGCGGTGGCGCCAGCAGCTGCATTTGATGATCGCACTCAGCCATTTGGCAGAGGGGGTATCCGTGCAACGTGTGGCGGGCATTCTTGGATATGACTCCGTTAATGCCTTCATTACGATGTTCAAGAAAGCCGTAGGTAAGTCACCTACCCAGTACTTCTCTTCTTTGCGCTAACACTCCGCTCGCGAATCCGAGGGGCCGAAGCTATCAAAAACTAGTTTTTACACAGTGGCCGTTGTACAAATCCGGCAATGGAAGCTATGAGTCGTCATGACCCCGCTAGGCTTTAGGGACTTTATGGAGATTCATCTCCAACCAGTCGCCAAGTGCCGCAACATGCGCGGCGGCTTCCTGACCAAAAGGGGTCAGATCATATTCGACCCACGGAGGGACAATGGGATATGAGGTCCGGCGCACGAAACCATCGCCTTCCAGCCGCTGAAGGGTCTGCGACAACATCTTTTCGCTGACGCCGTTCACTTTGCGACGCAGCTCACTGTAACGCAGCGTGCCGTCAATTAGCGCAATCAGGCATAGCATTCCCCACAGACTCGTGACGTGAGACAGCACTTCCCTGGCCTTGCATTTGCCCGTGAATAGGTCGCCGCGCCTGAGCTTGGCGGTCAGCGTGTGCTCGTCAAGCGCGGATGAGTCTTGGGGGTTGACGGTGTCCAAGCGAGAGTCAGTCATTGTACTAACCAAAAGGTGCGTACTTCCTTAGGGTGGGGTAGCAAACTTATAGTGCGTGCCAATCATCGGTCAAGGTCAGGGTGAGCGCTTTGCAACGTCCCACATTCAATAAACGCTGGATGCCCGTGCTGGTCATCGCAGCCATCGTCGGCGCACTGGCACTGTCATTCGCCTGGGCCGCCGGGCTGGTCGGGGGCCGAACCACCACTCGAACGTTTCTCGGTGACTCGCTGCAGCACTTCGAACCGGGCTATCGTCGAGCGCATGGTAAGGGCATCTGTTTCGCAGGAGTTTTTCGCAGCAGCAATGCAGCGGCGTCGCTCTCGACCGCTCGAGTGTTCGCCCAGGATGAAGTCCCGGCAATCGGACGTTTCTCGATCGGATCCGCCGACCCCCATGCGCCGGACGCCTCTACCGCCACGGTGAGCATGGCCTTGTTGTTGAGTGCAGACGACAGATCTCAATGGCGGATGAAGCTGAACAATGCCCCCTACTTCCCTACGCGTGATGCCGAGGGGTTCCTGGCACAAAGGCACGCATTCGAGCCTGACCCGACCACCGGACAGCCTGACCCCGCGCGAGTCGGGGCGTTCTTCGAAAAGTACCCAGAGGCTCGCAAGGCGGTGGAGTACAAGGCGACTGCGCCTTGGCCGAGCAGCTTTGCGCAGGCCCAGTACAACGTCATCAACGCATTTATCCTGCTTGCGGCAGATGGCACACGCCAGCCCGTGCGCTGGTTCATGCGGCCCCACGCTCCCTTCCATGGCCTCTCCCCGGAAGAGCGGGCGCGATCCAGCCGTGATTTCCTGTTCGACGATATCAAGAAGCGGGTGGCACAAGCGCCCGTTCGCTGGGATCTGGTACTGCAATTGGCGCAGGCGGGAGATCCGGTCGATGATCCGTCACAACCCTGGCCCGACGAGCGACAGCAAGTGGTCGCCGGCACGCTGGAAGTGACCAGCGTTCGCGATCAGCGCGAAGGGGGCTGTCGCGATATCAACTTCGACCCCACCTTGGTGCCATCCGGTATCGCGCTTTCGAACGATCCTGTGCTAGCAGCGCGCGCGGGTATTTACTCGCACTCTTACAATGCACGTCTGCGCGAAATCGCGTTCGGCAGGGCAACCGACGCCATTGGCCAGCAGGAGCACAAGTGATGCAAGACGTACCAACTACCCGTACGCGCAGTCCCCGGCACTTCAACCTAACCGCCAGGCTACTGCACTGGGCAATGGCGATCGCCATCATGGCCATGCTGTTCATCGGGGTAGCCATGATGAGCTCATTAGCCCTCCGTCCCGTGTTGATCGACGTGCATCAGCCGTTGGGCATCGCCATCCTTTGCCTCGCACTGGTGCGCCTGGCCAATCGCTTCTGCCGGCCTGTGCCGGCACTGCCCGCAAGTATTCCCCGCTGGCAAGCCGTAGCCGCCCACCTGTTGCACGGCTTGCTCTACCTATTGATGGTGGGGTTGCCAGTGCTCGGCTGGGCGGTGCGTTCGGCAGGCAACTGGCCCGTCATCCTTCTGGGCGACTGGAGCTTGCCTGCGCTGGTTCCGGAAAACCCGGTGCTCTACGCATGGCTTCGGCTGGCACATGGCGCTCTGGCGTGGCTGCTGTTCGCGATCATCCTGGGACATCTGGGCGCCGCATTGATGCATGCCTGGGTACTAAGAGACGGTGTTTTCTCCAGCATGGCCCGAGGCGCCAGCGACGAACGAGCTAAAGCTGGATCCGGCTCGCGGCCCACGTCTTGATGCGTTTGAATATCCCGCGCTGGCGTTGAACCGATAGCGGTCAGCCCTGACTGGCCGCTCTCGCCTTTTGGCGGAATAACCATCACTGGTTCTACCGGGGGGCGACTGTCAGTCGCTGATGACATGCCGCTCGCAGGCAAGTCGGGTGCATTCCCTAAAAAGCTTGGCGGCAGGCCCGGGGTCACGGTTATGGGGATAAAAACAGCCGATCCCGCCGAAACGTAAGGGCGTGCCGAAGGTGAAGCTTCGAATCCCGCCCTGACCAGACAATTGCCTAGCCGTCTCCATCGGCAGCAAACCCACAGTCTTCTGGTCCTGCATCAACGCTACGTTGGTAAGCACCGACAGCGACTCGATTACATTGGCTGGCAGCGGTAAATCAGCCTCGGCAAAAAGCCCATTGACGGTACGACGTAGTGACGAGCCGGGTGGCGGCAAAATCCACGGATAGGCCTGCAAATCGGCCAAGCTCGACACGGCCTGATCGTGTAGCGGGTGTCGGCTTCCGGCAACGATCGACAAAGACTCCACGTAAAGCGAGTCAACGCCCAACGTCCGGCTCTCCTCCCGCCCCCGCCAGTCGTCAGGGATCCTCCCGATCACCAGGTCCACCTCACCCACTATCAAGGCGGGGAAGAGTTGATCGAATTGCCCGATCCGCACCGACACCAGCACCTGCGGGGCGCGCTCCTTGAGCAGCCGTAGCGCGAGCGGCAACAACGATGCCGAAGCTGAAATTAGCGTGCCTACAACCACATGGCCTGCCCCCCCCTCGTGATGAGCCTGCACTTCATCAGTTAGCGCCCTAAGCTCTGCCAGCATTGCACGGGCTCTGCGCAGCACTACCTCGCCCAGCTCCGTCAGGCGCACGCCGCGATTGCTACGTACCAGCAACGGCGCGGAGAAGTACGACTCTATCTCATGGATAACCTTGGTGACGGCAGGTTGAGTCATGTTCAATATCTGAGCTGCACGCACTAGTGAGCCGCTCTGCACGACCTGGTCGAATACCACCAGTTGGTAGAACTTCAGCTTGCGCGAAACCGTAAGTACGCTTGATTTCATGACGCTCCTCGGCAACCACGACTTTTTTCCGATCAGGTTGCCGCTCGTTCGCGATGGCCAATCAAATGCCGAAGAATCCCCGGGCGTTCTCGGCGCAGATACGCGACTTGTCCTGCTCGCTCAACTGCGGATGCTCCAGTACACCAGCACCAATGGCCTGTTCGCCTAGCGGGAAGGGAGAGTCGGAGCCCAGCATGACGCGGTCTGCCCCCATCACGTCCACCAGCAAACGCAGTGCACGAGGGTCGAAGACCGCCGAGTCGACGAAGAAACGTTTGACATAGCTTGACGGCAGTTCCGGGCAATCCTCTCGGACAATATCTCTATGGCGCCAGGCGTTATCTACCCGTCCCAGGAGGAAGGCGAAGCCGCCGCCGCCATGGGCGAAACAGATGCGCAGGGACGCCGGCAAGTGTTCGAAAGCGCCAGACAGGATCAGCGACAGGATACCCAGCTGTGTTTCCGCCGGCATCGCGACAAGCCAAGGCAACATCCATTTCTTCATGCGCTCGCCGCCCATCATGTCCCACGGGTGCACCAGCAACGGGATATTTTCCACCGCACAGTGGTGCAGGAAGGTGATCAGGCCCGCTTCGTCCAGATCGTGGTTGCCCACGTGATTGCCGATTTGCACCCCGACATGGCCACAGGCCTTGGCCCGGCTGGCCTCAAGGCAGGCCGCCTCGATATCTTGCAGGGGTACCTGGGCCAGTACCTTGAGGCGATCGGGTACCTGGGCCGTCATCTCCAGGGCTCGATCATTCATCATCTGTGCCCACGGCAGCGCCTGCGCGATAGGTTGGTCGTAGGCGAACATCACCGGCGTTGCGCACATCACTTGCACGTCCAAGCCCTGCTCATCCAGGTGTTCGATGCGGCGCTGCGGATCCCACAGCACATCATGTACCGGACGGAACGGCTTATCTCCCAGCATGATCTGCCCCTGACGCCCCTCGGTATGCAGCCAAGGGCCACGCTGAGGACTCAGGCGGGCGGCCTCGGCTTGAGTAATGCGGGGAAGAAAGTGCGAATGGATATCGATTTTCATAAGTCGTGGACCTCACGCAGCGTGTTGTGCCAGGTCTGCCAATCGCGGCCTGGGTGGATTTCGCCGCAACCAGGGCAACGACGCTCTTCATCGGTGGTGGTATAGAATTGGTCGTATACCGGTGGAAGATCGGCAACGATGCTCTTGAGCCTCAACTCATAGCGCCGGACCACGGTGCCGCAGTGCGCACAGGACCACTGCAAGGCGTCGGACTGCCCTTCCGGGCGGCGATGCTCCACCACCAGACACAGACTGCCGGGCTCAGGACGCTGCGGCGAATGGATAACGTGGGGGGCCATCAGGTAGATGTCGCCTTCCTTGAGGTCGACGCGCTCGTAGCGACCTCGGTCCCAGACGTTCAAGTA
The DNA here is from genome assembly GCF_900230165.1 of Pseudomonas sp. URMO17WK12:I9. NCBI lineage: Bacteria > Pseudomonadati > Pseudomonadota > Gammaproteobacteria > Pseudomonadales > Pseudomonadaceae > Pseudomonas > Pseudomonas sp. URMO17WK12:I9. The sequence goes on from NZ_OCMQ01000016.1 coordinate 23,291, forward strand.
GGCATTGCCCTTGAACTGGTAGAAAAACTCCTCCACCGGATCGTCATGGAAGTCGGTGCGCTGATTAGGCCCACCCACCACGGTAACCATGTAATCGCTGTCCTGCCATATCTGCTGATTGTTAACCGGCGGCTTGAGCAGGTGCGCGTGCTCGTCTATCCAGCGGTTGAAGTTGAAAGGGGCGCTGAAGTGATGCTTGTCCATGGTTGTTTTCTCCCAACGGTTCAGCGACGACGCGGCGCGTACGCTATGGCCTTGATCTCGATACGTAGATGGGGGTGCGGCAATTGGTGTACGGCTACGGTGGTGCGGGTCGGGCCGCTTTCGTCAAAGTATTCGGCGTATACGTCGTTGTATCCGCCGAAGTCGTTCATATCGACGAGGAAGCTGCTGATCTCCACCACGTCTGCAAGGCTTGCACCTGCAGAGGCGAGGATGTCGCGCATGTTCTCAATCACTGCGCGAGTCTGCGCCCGAATGTCTAGCTGGGTGGTGCCCATGGCATCCACCTCGACGCCGACAAAACTGTTGTCCGGGCGCCGTGAGCTGGTACCGGAGACGAACAGGAAGTCACCCGCACGCTTGATATGCGGAAAGCGCCCACGCGGTGTGGCCTTGCCAGCAACGACAGTGGCGTTGAGGTCACTCATAGCTGACGCCTCCGTGGTCACCGCGGACGCTGAAGCTGCTCTGCCCAACGCCATGGACATCGACACTGACATGCACGCCTGGGTACAACGCCACCGCAGCGCAGGCGGCGCCTGCCATCACGAGGCTACCCGCGGGCAATTCGAGTTCGGCGCCGTGCAGCAGGCGTGAGGCCTGCACTAGACTGCGCAGCGGATTGCCGAGGATTGCAGCCGTGGAGCCGGCCTGAGCCACACGCCCATCCAGGCGCATCACTACGCCGGCGTTGTCCAGCCCAGAGAAGTTGCGCGACCAAGCTCCAATGGTGAGGCCGGCCGAGGAGCAGTTGTCCGCCACCACATCCTCCAGGCTGAACTTGAACGCCTGGTAGCGTGAATCGATGATCTCCAGCGCCGGCGCCACGGCCTCGACATAATTGCCTACTTCCAGCAGGGTCAGCGGGCGATCAATCGCACGGCGCGTTAGAAAGCAAACCTCCGGCTCGACTCGCGGATGAATGTAGCGCGCCAAGTCGATCAGGCCGCCGTCCTCTTCCACCATGGTGTTGCTGAGCCACCCCCAGATCAGGCTATCCACCCCCATTTGCACCATCTTCGCGCGGCTGGTGAAGCCCAGCTTGATGCCGATGCTGTGCTCACCATCGGCATAACGACGCTGCATGGAGGCGCGCTGGATCCGGTAGGCGTCATCCAGGGAAAAGGCGGTGCTGCCACTGAACTGTGCCAGTGGTTCGGCGCTTCGCGCCGCTCGGTCAAGGGCTTCGGCGATACGAGCAATATCGGTATTCATGCACGCTTCTCCAGCGATGGCTTCAATAGGTCGAGTGCGACGTCAACGATCATGTCTTCCTGGCCACCGACCATCCGCCGCTTGCCCAGCTCGACGAGGATGTCCACGGCCTTGATGCCATACCGTGCAGCGGCCACTTCGGCGTGGCGCAGGAAGCTCGAATAGACCCCGGCGTAACCCAGGGCCAGCGTTTCACGGTCCACCCGTACCGGGCGGTCCTGTAGCGGGCGCACCAGGTCGTCGGCGGCATCCATCAGCGCGTACACGTCGGTACCGTGCTGCCAGCCAAGCTTGTCGGCAGCGGCGATGAACACTTCCAGCGGGGCGTTGCCGGCGCCGGCGCCCATGCCGGCGAGGCTGGCGTCGATGCGGTCGCAGCCCTCCTCCACGGCGGCGATGGAGTTGGCCACGCCCAGACTGAGGTTGTGGTGGGCATGGATACCGGTCGACGTCGCTGGGTCGAGCACAGCCTTGACCGCACGGAAGCGCGCACGGATGTCGTCCATGTTCATCGCCCCGCCCGAATCCACCACATAGATGCAAGTGGCGCCGTAGCCCTCCATTAATTTGGCCTGCTGCGCGAGCCCTTCAGGCGTGTGCATATGGCTCATCATCAGGAAGCCAACGGTGTCCATGCCCAGTTCACGGGCATATTCGATGTGCTGGCGCGAAACATCTGCCTCGGTGCAGTGGGTGGCCACGCGAACAATGCGAGCACCGGCGTCATAGGCGCTCTTCAGGTCATGGAGGGTGCCAATCCCTGGCAGCAGCAGCGTGGCGATCTTGGCGTGGTTGACCGCGTCGGCCGCTGCTTCGATCCATTCGAGGTCGGTGTGGGCACCGAAACCGTAGTTGAAGCTGGAACCCTGTAGGCCATCGCCATGGGCGACTTCGATGGAGTCGACCTTGGCGCGATCCAGCGCCGTGGCGATGGCACGCACGTCATCCAGCGAATACTGGTGACGGATGGCGTGCATGCCGTCGCGCAGGGTTACGTCACTGATATAGAGCTTCTTGCCGTTCATGCCGACGCCCCCATTGCTTGTGCCATGCGCTCGGCGGTGGCCAGCGCGGCGGAGGTCATAATGTCGAGATTGCCGGCGTAAGCCGGCAGGTAATGGGCGGCGCCTTCCACTTCAAGGAACACCGACGTCTTGAGACCGGTGAAGGTGCCCTGCCCAGGCAACCTCAGGCCGCACACGGGTTCGAACTGCACCTGCTGTTTGAGGCGGTAGCCCGGCACGTAGACCTGCACTGCGCGAGCCATTTCCTCGATGCTCCCCGCGATGTACTGTTGGTCGGCGGTCTCGCTCAGCACGTACACCGTGTCGCGCATCATCAGCGGCGGTTCCGCGGGGTTCATGATGATGATCGCCTTGCCCTTGGTCGCGCCGCCTATCACTTCGATGGCCTTGCTGGTGGTCTCGGTGAATTCGTCGATATTGGCGCGGGTGCCGGGGCCGGCGGACTTGCTGGCAATCGAGGCAACGATCTCGGCGTAGTGCACCTTGGCCACCCGCGATACCGCCGCGACCATTGGGATGGTCGCCTGGCCACCGCAGGTGACCATGTTGACGTTGGTCGCCTGCAGGTGCTGCTCGAGGTTTACCACCGGCACGCAGTACGGGCCGATGGCCGCTGGGGTCAGGTCGATGATGCGCAGGTCGGCCTTGTGCTGGCGCAGGAAGGCGTCGTTCTTCACATGGGCACCAGCGCTGGTGGCGTCGAAGACGAAATCGATGTCCCTGAACACCGGCAGGCGGGTCAGGCCCTGCACGCCTTCGTGGGTGGTGGTCACGCCCAGGCGGGCGGCGCGGGCCAGGCCGTCGGAGGCCGGGTCGATGCCGACCATCGCTGCCATCTCTAGGTGCTTGGCGTTGCGCAGGATCTTGATCATCAGGTCGGTGCCGATGTTGCCGGAACCGATGATGGCTACTTTGCGTTTCTGGCTCATTTAGGGCCCCCTTACTCGGCTTGAGCAAAGGACGCAGTGACGCGGCCCAAGCCCTGGATCTCAGCGGTAAACACATCTCCCGGGCTCACCGGCACCATAGGTCCCAAGGCACCGGTCAACACCACGTCACCGGCACGCAATGGCTCGCCGAGACGGACCATGGTATTGGCCAGCCACACCGCCGCATTCAGTGGGTTTTCCAGGCAGGCTGCACCGGCTCCGACCGATACCGGTTCGCCGCGTAGACTCAGGCGCATGCCACAATTGACCAGGTCCAATTGCCCCAGGGATACCGGCTGACTGCCCAGGACAAACAGCCCGGACGAAGCATTGTCTGCGACTGTGTCGAGCAAACTGATGTCCCAGTTGGCGATTCGACTGCCGACGATTTCGATGGCCGGCAGGGCGAAAGCAGTGGCACGGATAATGTCGGCCAGGGTCTGGCGCTCATTGCACAGATCGCGCTCCAGAACCAGGGCGATCTCTGCTTCTACCTTGGGCTGCTGGCATTCACTCCAGCTGATAGACTGGCCGTCACCTCGGGCCATCTGGGCAAACAGCCGACCAAAGTCCGGTTGGTCAACCCCCAACTGGCGCTGGACAACACTTGAGGTCAAACCGATCTTGTGACCTACCGGGTTCCAGCCTGCGGCAATGTCGGCGGCGTTGTTGTACTGTTGCACGGCGTAAGCCTGCTTAAGCGCGGATTCATCTTGCTCGACAGCCGCACGCTCGATGAGTTCGCGTACTGGCGCACAGGGCCTGCCCTGTTCACGAGCCTGGCGCAAACACGCTGCTGCTTCAGCGATTGCTGGATGCATGGAGTTCTCCTGTCCTTACGGATTGACACAAATGGTGGTGAGCTCGGAATAGAAATCCAGCGAGTGGCGCCCTCCTTCGCGGCCAAGCCCAGACAAGCGTGCGCCACCAAAAGGCGTACGCAGATCGCGCAGGAACCAGGTATTGACCCACACCATGCCGACATGGATACGTCTAGAGAGACGGTGGGCCCGCTTCAGATCGCGAGTCCACAGAGAAGCAGCCAGGCCGTAGGCCGAATCATTAACGCGTTGCAGCACTTCCTCGTCGCTATCGAAGGGCGCGATATGACAGACCGGACCGAACACTTCTTCGCGAATGCAGCGAGCGTCATCGGTAAGGCCGGTCCAGATAGTCGGCTGGATAAAAGCGCCCTGGTCGCGCTCGTCGCCAAATGTCGGCACACCGCCGCCACTGACCACTGTCGCGCCCTCTGTCACAGCCAACTGGAAGTAGCCCAACACCTTGTCGCGGTGTTTATGGGAAATCAGCGACCCCATGTTCACGCCGTCTTCGTCGGGATAGCCGATCTTCAGCTTCTCGGCGCCTGCTTTGAGCGCCGCGACAAAGCGCTCGTAGATCGACCGCTCGACGTAGACCCGCTCCGTGCATAGGCAGACCTGGCCAGAATTGGTGAAACTGGAACGCAGCACACCGGCAACTGCCGCATCAAAATCGCAATCGGCAAAAACGACTGCGGCATTCTTGCCACCCAGTTCGAAAGACACCTCACGTACGCCCTCGGCAGCAGCGCGCATGATGGTCGAGCCGGTGCGCGACTCACCGGTAAAGGTGATGGCATTGACGCCAGGGTGGCGAGTGAGAAACTCACCGGCAGAATCAGGGCCAAAGCCATGCACAAGATTGAATACACCGGCGGGCACACCGGCCTCGTGCATGACCTCGGCCAACAGGGTGGCACTGGAAGGCGTATCTTCCGACGGTTTGACAACCACAGAATTACCACAGGCCAACGCTGGCGCGACTTTCCAGGTAAGCAGCAACAGCGGTAGGTTCCACGGCGAGATGATGGCCACCACGCCATGCGGCTTACGCACGGTATAACTGAACACATCCGTACCATCGCCGGTGCGCATTTCAAAAAGCTCGCTACCGCCGTGTCGCACTAAATCAGCGAAGGTACGGAAGTTCTGCACGCCCCGTGCAACATCCAGGCTGCGCGCCTGATGCACGGGCCGACCAGTATCAGCGACTTCGGCATCCACGAAGTCTTCAAATCGACGCTCGATGCCATCGGCGATCCGCTCTAGCAGATCAGCCCGCTGGGCAGTACTGAATCCAGCCCACGGCCCCAATTGAGCGCCTGCCGCCGCTTCGACTGCAGCATTCACTTCATCTTCACCAGCCTCACATACCTGGCCCAATAGGCTCCCATTGACAGGAGAGATGTTGTCGAACCTGCGGCTGCTCTCGACGAAAGTCCCAGCGATATAGTGACGTAGCAAATGTTTGGACACAGCGCCCTCCTGAGCAGGATGTTTTCAATGAGTTTAGGGACGTCATATATAAATTAATAATAGAAATATCGTCTTCGGGTATCAGAACTCGGAATACATGAATTTCAGGCAAAGCTATGGATGTGAGTGCGCTTTAGTAATTCACTGCAACTTTCATGTTAACGATGCCCGCAACTTAATTGCGCCACCCAAACAACTTCGGGTTTTGCTTGTAAGCCTGCAGGTAATGCTCAAGCCGCCGCGACTTTTCATCTCAGCCAGTAGGCCAGCGCGTTGCAGTCAGCCCGAGCGTGCAGCATCGCTTGCGGTGGTGCTGCACACTTGAGCAGCACTCCCGATGCGGCCCTTTTAAAGGTGCCGGGCGAAGTAGGCCTGCGTACTTGCCCGGTTGGCGGCGAGCTTGTGCGCAACGTCCAGTGCCATGGGGTCGGGATAGACCTCCGTGGCACCGCTGGCCAACCCCGCTACGATCGCATCGGCCACGTCCCGAGGACTGGCCTTGGCACCCGCAACGTCACGGCTCATCGCGGTATCGATCGCACCGGGGAGCACCGCCATCACCTGCACCTGGCCGGCCAGCTCGGCCCGAGCGGCCTCGGTCAGGCGCAACGCGGCCGCCTTGGACGCACACAACGACCCCATGGCTGGCAACGCCACCCGCGCCAGAATCGAGAGCACGTTGACGATAGCGCCAGTGCGCTCGACAAGCGTCGGCGCAAAGGCACGCATCATCGCGAGCGTGGCGAAGTAGTTGACGGCCATTTCCTGGGCAGCGGCTTCGGAGTCCTCGGTGCCCAGCAACCGCTGCTGCCTATTGAGGCCAGCATTGTTCACCAGGATATCGACCCGTACCCTGCTCGCCACCTGCGCGACTTGCTGCTGGTCGGTGACGTCCAGATCCACCGCCTCCACCAGCGGATGATCGAACAGCAGACGCTCAGGGTTACGGCAAGCGGCGTAGACACGACTTGCCCCCGCAGCCAAAAACGCTTCGATCAAGGCAAGGCCCAACCCTCCGTTGGCGCCGGTGATCAGGACCTCCTTGCCCACAGTCGTGATGGCGCTCACAGGTGCTCACTTTTGGCCCAGCGGGCCATCAGCGTGTTCGAAGGCAGCGATTCATCGAGCAATTTCTTGGCCGTTTCGATGCCCGCCACCGGTAGCCCTTCTGGATCGAGCAGGCCGATCTGTACCAGCACAGAGGCCTGGTCCCAGTAGATATGCTCGTGGTATAGCTTGTTGCCGCGGAAGTTGACCACCGCCACCATGGGTACTTCCACGTATTTGCCGGTAGGTGCTATCCCAGGCAGCATGTAGTCCATTTCGCAGGTGTGGGTGAAAGACATGATGAATTCATCGACGACCTGGTAGGCGCCGACCGTGCGAGAAACCGGAATCATCTTGGTGTCCTCGGGGTTGGCGTGGACAAAGTGATGCTGATAGAAGCGTCCGAGTTGCTTGCTGCCCACCCCGCCGGTCAGCGTCGGAATATGGTTCACGTAAGGCTCGGCGACCATGGTCTTCAGGGTGGCCGGCACGTCTCGGGTAACGAACTCATGGTGGATGTGCTCGTCCCACAGGTCTGAAAGGTTGTAGGCCGGCCCGATGTACTTCTTCAATGCGCCAATGGTGCGCCCATGAGCCATGAGGGCCGAGGGTTTGTGAAAGTGATCGCTGCCCAGGCGGGCAAAGGCATGGTCAGCACCCTCGTAGGTATACAGCTCTACGCCTGGGCGGCCACGCAGCACCTCGGCGATACGCGCACGGGTCGTGGCGTCACACAGCCCGTCCAGTTCGCCGTGATGCAGCACCAGCCCACCGCTCAGGCCATCGGCTTCATCCAGGTATTGCTCAATACCCATGCCGTAGTAGCCCACCGCAACCGCGACATCAGTACGGGTGGCGGTGAGGTAGGCCAGTTTGCCTCCCAGGCAATAGCCCACGAAGCCCAGGGCGGGCTCGGTGACCTCGGCCAGATCCCGCAGCGTGTCGAAGGCGGCGGCGATGTCGTCTACGGCCTTGTCCAGGTCCAGTGCGGTGTAGAGGCTCAAAGCCTTATCGAAATCTGCGGGGGTATAGCCCAGGTCGATACCCGGCTGTAGACGCCAGAACAAGTCGGGCACCAGAACCACATAACCTTCCTCGGCATACATCTGCGCCACCTCGCGCATGTTGGCGTTCACGCCAAATATTTCTTGGCCCAACACGATGCCTGGCCCCTTGCCTTCAGGCGGCAGCGCCAGATATCCCTTGAAACTTCCAGCCTGGTCTCGTGCCTGAATATCGATGTATTTGCTCATCTCATTACTCCTTCTACGGTAAGCGGACAGACATTGCTCTACATGAATTCTTGGCGAAGCAGCTTTGATGAAGCATTGCCAACGGCGCCATCTACAGCAGCTTGAAAGGGAATTCGGTGATCAGGCGAATCTCATCCATGTCACCGCGTGGCTCAGCCGAATTACCGCGGTGCACGCCGTACCGCGCTCTCAAGCTGAGGTTTTTCGCCGGCCCGTCTTGCACGACATATTGCATCTCGATATTGCGTTCCCAGTGGCGCCCCCCATCTCGAAAGCCGAGGGGATAGTAGGAACTGTACGGTTCGATATCGGAGCCTTTGCCACCCTGTCCCTGCATGTAGCGAATCATGAACCTCAGGCCAGGCACGCCACGCGCACTGAAGTCATAGTCGTAACGAACCTGCCAGGACCGATCGTTGGGCGCGTTGAAGTCACTGAGCTGCACATTGTTAGCCAGCTGTGCCACGGTGGTTTGCCCGTCTCGGAACGCCATATAATCGAAGGGCGTGTCGCCCTGCACCTTCTGGTATGCAAGCATGAGGGAATGGGCACCGAACTTGACGCCCGGAGCAAAGGACCAGGTTAAGTTGTCGATGGGCCCGCCATGGGCGGCACCGATGTCGACCGTTCGGTACATGCTGAAATTCAAGGTTGGGGTCAGCCCCTCGACGAGGGCAGGCAAGTAGCGAAACCCCAGGTAATCCTGGCGCCAAAGATCTTCGGCACGTTGAGTGCTGAGGTAGCCTTTGACTGCGCCCTGCTCATAATTCAGGCTGAGATAATCGACCGTATCCGTCTCCGTAGCGCCATACAGGGAACGTAGCGTGCTGTCGTTGCGGTTCTCCGAAGGCGCCTTGCCGGCGGTGATGTGGGCGGCATCGAAGGTTAGCGGCTGCAGATCGCGACTGATGAGCTGCCATGCTGTCACAGTTTGCGGCAACAGGCGCCCGGAGCCACCATCGGTGAGTAACACCGGAGAGGTGCGCAATTCCATGGAGCCGTATTTGAGCACCATTTCACGGTACTTGAGCTTGAGCGCACCGCCGCCCACGCTGTACTCATTCGCCACATCACCGTCGTTGTTGACGTGAAGCAGGTTGGTGCCGGTCTTGCCACGACCACTGTCAAGCTTCAATCCCGCATACAGATGCGCGTCGAATCCCAAGCCGACAACACCAGTCGTGAACGGGGAGATGTAGTCCAGAGTTAAGCCTTGGGCCCACTCCGCGCGATAACCGTTAACGGTGCCTGATCGGCGGTTGGCACCACCGTTGCGGAAGTCGCGGTTGAGATAAAAGTTCCGGGTTAAACCGGACAAGCTTCCCTGCTGAAAATATGTTGAAGCATCGGCCCATAGTTCATCTGCCAAGGCCTGTTGGCAAGCCAGCGCCAGCCCTAAGCCAGACACTAGTCGGTAATCGATCACTGCAGGCATAACCACACTCCTGGGTACTCACGTGCACCACGCGCAAGGCCTTGAGGCCATGCATGGTCAGGGAATGACTAGCTGGGGGTCGGCCGACGACGCACGCTTCGGCGATCGAGGTCGGCTCGAACAGTTGTTGATTACAAGTCGCGGTCGGCCGGGTGGGCTACGATTCGCCGATATTCATCTATGGCGAGCTCTACCAAGGTGCCTGGAGGCAAAGGCTCTGCAGTCTGGGCAATTACCACTGGCCCATCGCTCAGCTCGACACTAGCCAGGTGCAGGAGCTCTGCGGTAGCGATCCCGATCCGCGCGCGCACCACGGTAGCCTGAGCAATCCGGGCGGCCCCGGCAGAGACTTCCTGCCACTGCGCCTCACCGCAGCGCGGGCAGCTGTAACGCGGCGGGAAACTGGCCTGGCCGCAACCGACACATTGCTGGATCATGAACGCCATGCCACACCCCCTTGCCACCGTTCGAGCACCACCGCGTTGGCGCACATGCCGTAGCGATACTGGACCATGCCATAGCCGGTCACCACCGCCAGGCGCGCATTGCTGACCTGGCGTTGACCGGCGTCGCCAAGCAGCTGGGTAATAGCTTCGACCAACCCATGCATACCCCCCGCCGCGCCCGCCTGGCCGGCCGAGAGCTGCCCGCCCGAGGTATTCACCGGCAGTTCGAAACGGCCTATCCGCCGCAGCGCTCGCCGGTAATCGTCGTCGGGGACGAAGCCCAGGTCGGCGAGCTGGATCAGGGCCATGACCGGATAGTCGTCATACACGCACGCCAGGTCCATGGCATCAGGCCCGGTATTGGCGCGGTCCCACAGCGTGTCGGCAATCTTTGCCAGCGGCGTCTGCAGGCCATCGCCAGCCTGGTGGTCATCGTTGTGCAGCGCCTTTACTGCACGCACCGCCACGTTGACCGTGTTGCGGGCGAGGTCGGCGCGGGTCAGCAGGATGGCGTTGGCGCCATTGACTACCGGTACGCAGTCAAACCGGCACAGCGGGTCGGCCACCATGGGCGCCTCAAGGTACTGCTCGATGGTCAGCGGCTCGCGGTAGACCGCCAGCGGGTTGCGCTGCGCCCAGGCTCGCTGGGCAATGCACAGCTCTGCATAGTCTTCGCGGCCAAGGCCGGTGCGTTGCGCATGACGCTGGGTGAGCATCGCGAACACCCCATTGGGCCCGCCGTGCTGAAGCGGCTTGAGGTACTCCTCGGTGGTCCGGTTGTAATGGTCGACCAGAGTCTTGAAATCCTCCGGGGTGAACGTATCACCGGCCACCAGTACGATCACGTTGGCATCACCGTGCTGGATGGCACGCACGGCATGCTGCAGCATATTGATCGCGCTAGCCCCGCCATTGCGGTCATCCATGCACCAGGTCAGGGTCAGCCCGAGGCGCCACGCCAGATCGATGGCGTTGTCCGGCCGGTGGGTGAAGGATGCCACGCCCAGGCCGTCGACCTCATGCGCTGCCACGCCTGCCTGGCGCAGCAATTGCTGCACCGCCCTGCCGAGCAGTTGCGACGTCGACTCACCCGTGCCGCGCCGGTTGTAAGGTACTTCCAGGGCCCCGGCGATCAGCGCCACGGCGTCATTGCTTGCTGACCGGTTCATGACCGCCCTCCTTTGGCCCGCACGCGGGTCTCCTTGGTGAAACAAAGAGAGATGACTGTGATCAGCCCCAGCGCCATCATCATCAGAGAAACTGGCCAACTAGCCTGGTAATGCGCCAGCAAGGCGGTAGCGATCATCGGCGTCAGGCCACCGGAGAATACCGAGGCGACTTCGTGCCCGAGAGCCATTCCGGAATAGCGGACCTCAGTGCTGAACAGTTCGCCCATAAGACTAGGCTGCGTACCGATCATGGCCCCGTGGCAGATGGCATTGCCAATGAGGAAGGCGAGCCAGATCCAGGCAGGCTCTCGGGTCTCGAGTAACCAGAAGAATGGGAATGCCATTAGCACCATCCCTAAGGCACCCACCATATATACCGGCTTGCGACCTATGCGGTCCGACAAACGCCCCCAGAACAGCATGGCCACCAACTCCACGCACGTGGAGAACGTGACTCCCGCCAGCATCACACTATTGGGCACGCCAAGAAACTTGCCGTAGACAAGAGCGAACGCCAGCATGATGTAGGAGCCGCCGTTTTCAGCCACTCGCAACCCCATGGCCATCAGCACTTCCCGCGGATATCTGCGCAACACATCCAGCACGGGCATATGCGCCGTCTTGCCCGTTGCCTCAGCTCGCTGGAAATCCTGACTCTCTGGCAATGTCCGGCGAATGTAGACGCCCAGGACGAATATGACGATCGAGATAAGGAACGGAATGCGCCAACCCCAGCTATGGAAATCCCGCTCCGGCAACAACTGGACTAGATAGAACACCGCTGCGGACAAGACAAACCCACCGCCCACTCCGATCTGACTAATCGAAGCGTAGAAGCCGCGGCGCTCAGGTGGCGCCGACTCGCTGATCATCAGCACGCCACCGCCCCACTCGCCTCCTGCTGCGATGCCCTGCAAGATACGTAACAGCAGTAGCAACGCGGGCGCCCACATGCCCGCTTGAGCGTAGGTGGGCAACAATCCGATCAAGAAAGTTGCCCCGCCCATGATAGAGAGCGTCCATACCAAGGCTTTTTTGCGACCGTACTTGTCCCCGATATGGCCGAATATCACCCCACCGAAAGGCCGCGCGAGAAAACCCAATGCAAACCCGGCCAGTGCCGCGATCGTACCCACCAGTGGATCGGTGCCCTTGGGGAAAAACAATTCCCCGAATATGAGCGCCGCCGCTGTGCTGTAGAGAAAGAAGTCGTACCACTCCAACGCCGTGCCAGTGACAGAAGCCAAGACGATCTTGCGAAAGGTCTTACTGTCGATCGGTACTCGGTTATCAACTGCAGCGGAAACATGACTGTGCTCCGACTGGTTATCTGATAGTTCAAGCGAATGCGTGCCCGTCATGGCCGTCTCCGTCAATGACTGAATATTTATGAACGCTATTTTTATTGTTGTTGCATCTTTTGTTATTGCACGGCAGTCAAAGCTAAATGATTAGGCGCGTTTAAGCCTGTAGCCGGAGCACTCTAGGTCCCATGTACTGGCGGTAACGCCGAGTTCTCTCAATTTATATTTCTGAACTTTGCCGTTTTCGGTTTTCGGCAACTCGATAACAAAATCTAAGTAACGCGGCACGGCGAAATACGCCAACCGTGACTCACAATATTGCGTCAGCTCCAATGGATCGAGCGTAGTCCCCTCCTTGATGACGATAGATGCCATGACTTCATCTTCCGCCAGTTCGGATTTCACCGCATATACCGCCACGAGCTCCACCGCGGGGTGGCTCGACAGAACCTGCTCCACCTCAAAAGACGAGATGTTCTCTCCACGGCGACGGATTGTGTCCTTCAAGCGGTCAACAAAGCGGAAATAGCCGTCGCTATCGCGCACAACCCGGTCGCCGGTGTGATACCACAGGTTGCGCCAGGCTTCGACAGTCTTTTCCGGCATACCAAAGTAGCCGCAGGCGAAAGCGAAGGGCTGCTCAGCGCGCAATACAAGCTCTCCTGGTTCGCCATCCGCTACCGGCTGATCCTGGCTGTCTACCACCCGGGCACTGAAGCCTTTGGCCAATCGGCCCATAAAACCAGGCCGCTGATTCTCCAGAGTCCCTCCAATCACGGCATTGGTTTCGGTAGCCCCATAACCATCGATGAGGCCTATGCCTGTGCGTTGAATAAACGGGGCGTGGAACTGTTCAGGGACGCCTGGGGCTAGCGCGACACGCACGTTATGCGCGCGCTCGAGCTCATTGTGCGGACGGCTGAGAAGGATAGGCACCATGGCTCCCAGCAGATACGTCACTGTGGCCCCGGTTTCCGCAAGCGCCTGGTAGAAGCCGCTAGCGGAAAAACGTTTGTCTACCACCAGCTGTGCGTCGTGCAGCAAGGCCTGGAAAAAGGCGTTCAATGCATTGGTATGGAACAACGGCAGGCATGTATACAGCACATCCCCGGGGCGCACCTGTAGGTCGCCACCGGTATTCAGCCCCCACCAAAAGAATTGGGCGTGCGGGCAGATCACGCCCTTGGACAACCCGGAAGTCCCGGAGGTGTAAAGGATAACCAGCGGGTCGCCATCCTCGAGCACTGCAGGTGGGGCCATGGACGCACTGCGAGGGGGCATCGACCGCACCCTCAACCGCTCCTGCCAAACCGCGTTGACATCGCCTTGCGGCGAAAGGACCCACAGGGCTTCGACAGCAAGCGCAGAGTAATCAAGTGCCGCGAGCACATCCAGATTGACCTCTTCACTGACCAATAAGCGCGCCCCACTATTAGCCAGCACATGATTCAACTGCATGCCCCGACAGGCGGTATTAATAGGCACCGCAACCGCGCCCAGCCAACCACATGCCAACAGCACTTCAAGGAACTCGGCGCGGTTGGCGCACATCAATCCAACCCGATCTCCACGCTTTATCCCATATTCCGCGAGTGTTGTGGCACGCCGTCCTATCACGTCGACAAGTTGCGCAGCAGTCCAAGTGCAGCTTCGGTCGGAAAAAAGCGCCGTTTCAGGGCTGCGTTCAATACGTTTCAACAGCAGCACCGGAAGTGTTAATGCCCCGCCAACTGCTTGTTGTTTGCAAAAACCTGTGTCCATCACTCAAAGCCTCAGATTGTTGTATCGCCTCGCTGTTGTTCCGAAGTCTATGAACCTGTACCCTATAAGTCAAATTCATGGCAATTATACAATTGATAAACGGTATTTATACGAATGCGCAACTTGAATGATGTCGATCTAAATCTGCTTAGGGTTTTTCAGGCCATAATGGAGGAACGCAGCTTGACACTCGCGGCTGGACGCCTGGCGATTACACAACCTGCTGTAAGTTACGCCTTGGGTCGACTTCGCAAGCTTTTTGATGATGCGCTATTCGTACGCACGCCGGAAGGCATGATGCCGACCCAGACCGCCGAGCGGATCGCCCTACCGATCGGACGGGCACTCACGGCAATACGCGATGCTCTGAATGAAACCGAACCCTTCGATCCTGGTACTAGCGACCGGGAGTTCCGTTTGTGTATGTCAGACATCGGCGAACAGGTGTTCCTGCCGTCGCTTTGTGAACGGCTTCAAACGCTTGCGCCGGCCATTAGGCTCTCATCAGAGCTGGTACCCGTCGCCATGGTGGTCGAGCGGATGCGTATGGGGCAACTGGACTTCGCAATTGGTAACCTGCCCACACTGAAAACAACCACCCGGTACCAATCCCTGTTCCGAGAGCAATACGCCTGCATGACTCGCAAGCGTGACGGACTTCCGGCCGGGAAAATCAGCGTGGAGGATTTTCTTGCCCTCTCCCATGTCAGTGTCACCTCCACTGACAGCAGCCACTTAGCCATCGAGGACACTCTGGCCTCACGTGGCCTGAATCGACACATCGCTTTGAGGGTACCCCACTTTACAGTTGTGCCGCAGATACTCAGGCATACAGGGTGGATGGTCACCCTACCTGAAGGCGTCGCACATGCGCTGAATCATTCGAATGATTTCGTGATTTACCCGCTGCCAGTGGAGATGCCGGGGGTCGAGTCTACCGTTCATTGGCATGGTGCCTACGACGCTGATGCCGGCAATCAATGGTTCAGGGCATTTCTATTTGAAACCTTGCGCAGATAAGGCTATTGCAGATCAGGGGTAGTCACGGAGGCCAAGTCATAAAGGGGCTAGCAGCATACGTCGGCGGGTATTGCTGGCCGGGCTGCGCTACGCGCAGTGTGCGCAGCACGGCAAGGGTATACGCGCCCGCATGGCCCGGTCATAGACTGAGCCGCTTCCGAGCCGAAATGGACGGGCAAAATTACCTAACTCCTCATTAGGATCATTTACGCGCCAGGCTACGCCATGTTGAGGGCCTCCTCCCTGCGCTTCGGCTCGGGCGCCAGCATAATGCTCGGCCTGACGTTCATCGGTTTGCGTGCAAATGAAGCTGACGACACGGCTCATTTTCAGGAGCAGCGGAATGCGTCGTTTTTTTAATTGCAGCCATGGTCCACTACTGCTGGGCCAAGCCAGGCGCACCATTCAACCATCCCATAAACGCCAATAGTGATTGGCATTTTAGTCCGGAGAAGCTTTCATCTCCTTATCAGCCAGCATGCGAACCGCCGTCGTGAACTAGCCCAGCGATCCAGTCAGCGAACGCCTGCACAGCTGGTGATAGAAAGCGCTGATGTGGATATAACAAGTGTACAGGAACCCGGTCAGGCTGCCAGTCAGCAAGCACTTCGACCAGCCGCCCCCATCGTAGATGTTCGGAAACAACATTCTCGGCGAGTTGCACGAGCCCAAAGCCTTCAAGGCACATTTTGATGTAGAGCCCAGTCTCGTTGACGGCTGCTGTGCCCTTGACCGGTACTGAGATTTTCTCGTCGCCCCGGGCGAAGCGCATCTCACCTGCTTGCCTTGCACGGCCCGAGAAGTAATGGATGGCCCGGTGACGAGACAAATCTCGCGGAGTCTGCGGAGTACCGTTCTCTTCGAGATAGGCAGCAGATGCACAGGTCACCCAGCGAAAACGGCCTAGTGGTCGCGCAACGAGCGTTGAGTCATCAAGCTCGCCTGTACGAATGACGCAGTCGACTCCCTCCTGAAGCAGGTCAACCTGCCGATCGTTGACGCCTATCATCAGGTAAATATCCGGGTAGCGCCGGTAAAAGTCTTGCAGGTTTGGAATGACGATGAAGTGGGCAATGCCGCCCGGCATATCGACGCGCAAACGTCCCTGCGGCCGTTTCACGGAATCCGTCAGGCTGGTCTCCGTGCGTTCGATCAGTCCCAATATTTCCCTGCATTGCCCCAGATATTGGGCGCCTTCAGGCGTCAGGCTAACCCGCCGCGTTGTTCTGTTCAGCAGGCGCACCTGCAGGTACTTCTCAAGGTTTTTAACGCTGCTGGTCACCGTTGAGGCCGGTAGAGAGAGCGTCTGCGCCGCCTGGCTAAAGCTTCCTGCCTCAGCCACACGGACGAAAACCTGCATTGCTTGAATACGGTCCATGACGGGTAACAGCCTTGGAGCAATGAAAGGAGGCATTATTATTCGCATAAATTGAATAATAAAAACAGTTCTACCATCTTTTTCCCGCAGTATCGCATTGCGTACATTGCTTCCAACGAAATTCGAAGAGGGGTACTGAAATGGGTGAATACAACCGCAGCATAGTGCAGGCTCCAGCCGCTCCGGCCGGACGCACACTTATCCGCGGCGCAACTGTGCTGAGCATGGACGGCGACATCGGCAATCTGGCGCGTGGCGATATCCTCATAGAAGGCAGCACCATCTCGGCCATCGATGAAAATCTCGAAGCCGGCGACGCTGTTGTGATTGAGGCATCCGGCATGATCGCCATGCCGGGCATGGTCGATACCCACCGTCACTCCTGGGAGGGGCAACTACGGCGAATTAATCCGAACGCCGCAACCCTGGAGGATTACTGCAACGCCACCCACTTTTCGTTCGCCAAATATTACCGTCCGGCGGACATGTATATCGGCAATCTGCTGAGTGCATTGGGCTGTATCGATGCTGGTATCACGACCCTTGTCGACAACTCGCATAACAGCCGCACCGGTGCGCACTCCGATGCCGCAGTAGAGGCGCTGCTCGATGCAGGCATACGCGCCGTACATGCTTCGGGAGCGCCGGTGGCGGGTGAGTGGGACAAAGCCCACTGGCCGGGCAACCTCGAGCGTCTGCAGGACAAATACATCAAGAACGGTGACAACCCGCTGCTCTCACTGGCAGTGATGGCGCAGCTGGAACCTGAGCTGTGGGCTGAGGCCAGGCGCCTGGGATTACCGATCATCACCGAGTTTTTTGGTGGGGACATGGCAGCTGAATTGGAAGGCTTGCATCGCGAGGGGCTGCTGCGCTCTGACAACATCTTCAACCACTGCACCGCGCTGCCGGACGCCGGGTGGAAGATCCTTCGCGAGGCTGGCGTGCGGGTCAACGTATGCCCGCGTTCAGATGCCCACTACGGCATTGAAGATGGAATGTTCGCCATGCAGGCGGCTCAGCGTCATGGCATCAGCCCTGGGCTGAGCGTTGATAACGAAACGTCCTACAGCGGCGACATGTTCATGGAGATGCGGGTAGCGTTTTATCTGCAGCGCGTCCTGGGCATGCATCAGCAGCGCTGCTGCAGCGAAGACCATCATCCGGTGGTGACCCTGCCCGCCCATGTTCTGCTCAAAGCCGCGACTGTCGACGGCGCCACCTGCGCTGGCTTGCATGACAAAATCGGCAGCCTGGTTCCCGGCAAACAGGCTGACATGATCCTTATCAATGCGCAGGACATCAACCTTTATCCGTCAGGTAATGCCTTCGGCACCGTGGTACATGCGGCAGAGCGCAGCAATGTCGACACTGTCATGATCGGCGGGCGTATCGTCAAGCAGGGCGGCAAGGTTCTGGGTGTGAATAGCGAAAAGCTGCGCGCGGCGATCGACGAGTCCCGTGAACATCTGTTTGCTGCTGCTGGCTATCAGCCGGATATGTTTGCCGAGGCATTCTTGCCGCTTGAGTCAGCCAAGTAAGGAGGCGTTAAATGAATGCAGCCTACTACCTACTGGCTATCTGCGCGGGGCTTGGTATCACCCTGCAGACCACGCTGAATGGCCAACTCGCTAAAGGTGTGGGTGGAGATTCCGTAGCGGCGGCACTGTTTTCTTTTACTGCCGGTGCGCTATGCCTGGGCATCTTTTCGTTGATGCGTGGCGGGATAGTGGCTTCAATCGCGGCTATCCCTGCCCAGCCTTTGTGGAGCCTTCTAGGTGGTCTGCTAGGTGCCGGCGCGTTGCTCAGCTACGTCGTACTCGCGCCAAAAATAGGCCTTTCAGCGCTGCTTGGCCTCGCCATCGCCGGGCAGATCATTTCGTCCCTAGTTATCGATCACTTGGGACTGCTCGGGGCAGTCGAGAGGCCGGTATCTGGTTTCAAGTTGGCCGGGGTAATCGTGATGCTCGGAGGCTTGGCAATCGCCCTGTTTGGTGACCGGTGGTCAGGGCTTGTATCCAGCTGACTCCCGTGGTTAACCCCTCTCGCTTGAAAGCCACTGATACCGATGGAGTGCAGCTTGAAGCCGAAGCGGTTGCCGCAGGAGAACTGACAGAAGAGCGATTACGAGGGTTAACTGAGTACGGGAAGCTCGGTAGAGGACTCAGTGTGATCATTTCTGGCTGCTGGCAGCCCTTAACGACTGACCGCTATCGATCCAGGCTGTGGAAAAACGCAGGAATCGCATCGATAATTGAGAACCGAGCAGATTACCTGCGGAATCATCAGGCGAGAGCGTAAATACACTCACCCAGAAAAATAGACATTTTTAGTGCTACACGGGCCGCGTCAGCGGCCCATGTAGCTGTTTACGGGCCAGCAAACGGCGGGGTTACGCCCTGATCGCCTCAAGTAGCTCTGCGATGCCGAAAATGCTCACCATGCGTTTGTGGAGGCGAGCACGTGAAGGCTCATTTCGGTGCTTAACCTCGGCAGGGTTTTGGTCACGAACTGGTTGCTTCCCTTCCAGAATCTGTTCGTTCCAAAGGTGTGCTCCACCAGGCGAACCTTCATCATCTCCGGATCTTGCTCCAATCGGATTTGCCCCTCTCGCCTACTGCTTCATGCTCGCAGCGCTTGAGTCGCCGCTCTTTATCGGTCTTACACTGCTTCTGCATGGAGCAACTCCGGCATCCTGAAAACCAGTATGCAGTAACAGGCGGTCCTCCATCGAGGAACAGGCGCGATGAGTGCCTGTCGTAATGCCGCGTCGTGGCTACTCAGCACTAAAGTCGAAAAGCTGAAACAGCAAATGCAAAAACTCAAGGGCATCGAGGCGCAGCTTCGAGCCAGTCCCGATCAGCAAATCTCGCTTGCCGGCGGAACCACTCAATGACCTCTGGTTGAAGAATCGGAGTTACCCATTCCGGAGGGGAGTCCTGCGTCAATCCACCAATCGCCATGAGCCGTAGGACCTCAGGGTCTAGCCTCAGTTGCTCGGCTGCGGAAAACACTGGCAGCAGCGCTTGCTGAACTTGAATTTCTGACTCACTGGATACGGACATAGTCTTCCACTCTCTCCTTAGACCGATCCGACACGTCAGCCGTTTGAGAAAGTGAAGATGAAGCCTCGCGCGCCCTCTGGAGGGCCATATCTACGCCCCAGGAAAGAGCCGTTGTCATCGACTGGCCCGGTCGTGAATCGAAACATTGTTCATCAAGAACCAGGCCGCTTGGCGCGTACACGCCGATGAACAGTTGAGTTCCTCCAGCTCGAGAGAGCCTGCTTTGCACGTCAATGGTTGTACCATCGGCGAGGGATTCATCATGGATCTGGTGGTGGAGCGTGGGGTCAGCCCATGCCCAAAAAAGCCTTACCGCGAATGCGCATGTCGTTCTCTTACGACGCTAGGTCTATGCTGAAGGATTTATCCACCATGGGCGCATCACCTCCGAATAGCGACCGATTTCCACCGCGCCGATGAGATACCGGACCGGCGGGTCAAAATGCTCCACAAGAATTTTTTTTTGTATAAGAAGACGCGCGTTGCGAGAAAGAAATCGCGGAAATGACAAATTCCTAGAAGGCCCAGCACGTCCTTGGCTGGGCCCGACCCGTTACTTCTCGAGGGTGGCGGCCTGGTTGCCGCCTTCTTCGGCAATCGCTGACAGTTTCTCGTCTGCAGCTTTTTCTTCTGCAAGCGTGTCGGCCAACAGCGAGGCCGCCTCTTCCATACCGAGGTGCTTGGCCATCGCAATTAGGGTGCCGTAGCTGGCGATCTCATAATGCTCAACCTTCTGGCATGCCCCGATGAGCGCCGCATCGAGCACCGCCCCCTTCTCGATTTCATCTATCAGCTCTTTGCTCTCCTCAACCAAACCCTCCATGGCTACGCACTTCATCCGCTTGAGTTTCAATCCAGCGGACTCTACCAACTGGTCAATGCGCTCTATCTGCCCCTGGGTTTCCGCTAGGTGTGAAGTGAACGCATCCGCCAGCAGCGGATTGGTAGATGCCCTAGCCAGACGCGGCAATGCTTTGGTGATCTGCTTCTCAGCGCTGTACACATCCGAAAGCTCATGGATGAACAGGTCTTCAACTGTTTTGCGAGCAACCATCGTCATTCTCCTTGGGTTTGAAAATCGATTTCACTGCAGGGTGTGGCTGACCAAGCTCTCGTGTGAGGACTCAATGGGAAGCTTTGGGGGCAGATCGTTGGGCAGCAGGGAGCCAACGCCGAACATGCTTATGGCCATCTTTACTCGCATCGCTCGGCAAGCCAGGCGCGAGTCGGCCTCGAACTCTGCTACCGCCGCGCTCATCAAATGCTCAAAGCCGATGCCGACCTGAGCCTTATCCCTCCTTTTCAAAGTGCTCATTGCGGCCTCCCGAAATTCAGTCATCTTTACCGTTGACCAAGCCTGAACCAAGATCCGCGCCGGTGACCGGGTTGCTGGCTGGATCGGACCTCGTCCCCAGCTTCATGGCTTCCAATACCGCCAGATCAGGAGCGGCCAGTTCTACCGAAGCGGTGCCATCTCCGCCATCAACGGCAGCCGATGGATTCTCGACGTACTCCCACTCCTCGCCTTCATTCCAAGGGCCGCGCACATTCGGCTCACCCGACATGTTGAAATATTTGTTGGTGAACTCCGGCATGCCAGGGAGCTTGCCCTGAGGGAAGTTAGGCTGGATGGCGTGCAGTGCTTTTTCGAAAGAAAGCTGGTGTGCGATTTCTCGCGTCATCAAGAAACCCAGCGCCTCTTTCACGCCTGGGTCGTCCGTCACGTTCATCAGGCGCTCGTACACGATCTTCGCCCGCGCTTCGGCAGCGATGTTGGAGCGAAAATCAGCTGTCGGTTCACCGATGGTGTCCACATAGGCCGCACTCCAGGGCACCCCTGCCGAGTTGGTAAGCGGAGCGCCGGCGCCGTAGAGGATGCTGGTAATGTGGGAATCGTTACCGGCGCCATTGATTGCTCGGTACAGCTCTCCCTCCTCTTCGACCCCCTCAGCAAGTCGGCCCTTGGCGCCCTTGTTAAGCATCACGACTATCGAGCCTACAATCTCCAGGTGGCTCAGCTCTTCAGTGGCGATGTCCATCAGCAGGTCTTTGCGGGTCCGGTTGTCAAAAGTCCCACCGAGCTGAATTTGATCTGCCGGACGACAATCAAGGAACTGAGTTCTGGGGAGCCAAACGCGACGGTTATATTCAATGATACCGATCCGGTCGTGGGTGGTTTTGATCCAGAGCGAATGGCTCAGGTATTTACCAACCTGATTGGTAATGCAGTCAGGCATGGTGACCTGCAGCAGCCAATCCAGGTCGCCCTCAAAGGCAGCCACAACACAATGACCTTCGGAGTCAGAAACGCCGGAGAGCCCATCTCTCCAGCCGCTATGCCATCCTTGTTTGATCCTGATCGTCGATACTCTGGTTATACCGAGACGGGTAGCAAAGCTTCTCAAGGCCTGGGGTTAGGCCTTTTCATCGCAGCTGAAATCGTCGCCAGTCATGGAGGGAAAATCGACGTGTCATCCTCTAAAGAGAGCGGCACCTGCTTCAGCGTGACGATCCCGCTGTAGAGCGGTGCTCAAGGAGGGCTGCTGCTTCACGCATAAAAATCTCGAGAGTTTTAGGGCCAACCCCTTCGAAGCTCAAAAGCCAGGCCTGGAAGGCAGAGGTGTCCAACTCGTTCTTTTTCAGCGAGATCAACTGAACATCGAGTTCGCTAGCGGCCCGAACACTCAAAGCATGAAGCCGCTTCGCCGTGGACTCGTCGTATCGCGCGTAACCTGCCTGGCCTAGGAGTCCTACGAGATCCCGATGGGAACAGCGGGCCAACTTCTCCGGCGTATCCAGGCCATGCCGATCAACCAAGTTCCGGTACTCCTCCACGGCGAAGGAGGAACGAATCCTCTTCCCGATCAGGTAGCTCGCGAGCAGCCACTTGTACAGCCCATGCCCGGTCGAATCGCTGACATTGATACCCAGGCCTGCAGCGGTAACTGGTATCACCCCTTCGAACGCCTCGGGTCAGCCGAACGTGGGTAGGTACGCTCTTCTTCGATGGTGCCGTCAGCTTTATGAATTTTCACCGAAGCTGTTTTGCCATCAAAGAAGTCAGCCAGCGAACCAACCAACCCCTGCTTCGTAGCGGCGCGCTTGGCGGCTCGTTCCGCACCGGTTTTCTTCAGCTCCCAGCCATCAGCGGTTAGGCTCAGGTGGTAGTTGTCCATTGCCTTTCTCCTCATGCGTAAATGACTTGACCGTCGTCCTGAATGTCTTCGTCGGCGTCCGCTGCGTCCGTTGCATCGGCGCCTCTCACGCCCAACGCTCCCAAGGCAATGTCGGCGCTGTGAACGCGCGGCGATCATCCACAAATCGAATTTAGGGACGTCACGGGCAGAATGATCAGGAACTCCGAAAATGGGTTGATCTTCGGCTACGCGATAGGCGACCGGGTTAACGCGTTGTATCGCCCTGAAGCACCCGCTACGACCGCGATCATCAATGACCGAGGCGCGCTGTGGGGCGCGAGCCTTTGCCGGCCCTTGCCTCTGATAGCGGACTTTGTGGGAGCGAGTTAACCCGCCAACACCGGCAAAGCCGGTGACATCCACCGCGTCGTCTGCTTAGCGGGAAAACCCGCTCCCCACAGAGTGCGCGTCGCACTTGGTAAAGCCGTTAGCGCTCAGCGGTCGCAAAGGGGCGATTGCTGCTCTTCACGATCATGGATATCGTCATGCCTACCTCTTCGCTATATTAGGTCTGATAAGCACAGGTTATCCGAACCTATTGCCGCGTTGAGCAATATGAAATTGACAGAGCCGATACAGATGCCTTCGTCCCTGCCGCTGGTGCTGGCAGAGCTGGCTGGCAACAACCGGGCCGCTGCTGAAGCATCATCACCGCCGGCATCGCAGCCAATACCGTGCACAGCTATCAGGGCGCCCTAGCATACTCGGCGGCGTGGCTGCGTTTGCGCTATTGCCGGTCGCTTGGCGATGGCGCGCTGCCGCCCGAGATTGCGGTGCAGTTCATCGTCAACCACCTAACCAGGCCCGATACTATCGGCGGTTAAACACACCTGCTGCCGCCGGCCGTCGACGCCGCGTTGATGGCGGCCACAGTCACGGGAAAGCTGGGGCCACTGTCGTTCAGCACCGCTTGGCAGTTTGGGCTAAATGGGATAACCCAAGTGAGGCTCCAGCGGTGAAGGCTCTACTGCGTGAGACACGCAAGGCTCAGGCACGCCAAGGTTTATCCGTGCGAAAGAAAACCGCAGTGGTATCGGAGCCGCTGCAGGCGATGCTCGCCACCTGCAATAACGGCGTGCGTGGCACGCGCCCTGCTGTTGCGGGCCTAGAGCGGCGGTGGCCAGCGCCGCTCGGAAATCGTGGGTTTAGAGATCGGAGACCTGCGCCGCCTAGACGTCGAAACCTGGCTTTATACACTCGGGGCAACCAAAACCGATAGTAGCGGCGTACGGCGGGAAAAGCCGCTTGAGGGACTGGCGGCTCCGGCGCTGAATGTATGGCTTCCTGAAGTACCGGCCTGCGAGGGTCCGCTATTTCACCGCTTGTACAAAGATGGCGGGTTCGCGGCTGCTGGTCTGTCCGGTGACCAGGTCGCGCGCATCGTTAAATGTCGCGCAGCACTGGCCGGCGTTGACTGCGACTGGGTAGCGCACAGCCTAGGTTCAGGATTCTTCACTGAGGCTAGAAAACAGGGCGTGCCGCTTGATGAAGTCATGGCGATAACTGAACACCGTAGCATCAGCACGGTGATGGGAAACCTCCAGGTAGGCTCTCTGCTGGGCAGCCGTGCTAGCCAACTGTATCCAGCACCAACTCCAGAGGACGACGATAAACAAATGCCAGTAACCGAGTGAGCTTGCGCTTCGCACCCCGTCCCACTCCCGCGGCTCCAAGGGTTTTCGCGTTTAGGTCTGGCGCCAAGCTGATTAGTCGGGTTGGCGTCACAAACGCTTACAGCCTGAATAGGCTAACCCGACCGTCGAGCGGCCGCTCTCCGGCACCTTCTTCGTAATAATGTACGGCCCAACCCTCAGGAACGTGCGCCTCCCGACGAACGTAATCAGCGGAGCTGCTAAACTCTACCTACCAGCCCACAAGGCGCGTGCTAGAGCTCTCCCATAAAGGGTCTGCAAGTACCGCATGGATGCCAAATGGTTGGCTGATATTTAAGAACAACAACTTTTACAAGGTATAATGATGTTATACCTAGTGCCTGACCTTTTCCGACAATCTGCGCTTGCCAGTCATCGACCGCGATGCCACTTTTTACGTGAGCTGCGCGAGGTAGTTAATCGATGCACAGGCACATATTGACGGAAGGTACGAAAATAATTCATAACGGCGCTTTAGCTGAAGTAGTAGCTTGGGTAGAAGCTGACAAGCTGCAGATAATTGACAGTTATCACAAAATCAAAATAATCAACATTTGCGAGATTCAGTGCGTAATTGATCATGCCACTCTCCAGACATCATTGAAAAACGATAGCCTTGATATTTCGGCTTTCGATGCAGAACAACTGAGCGATGCCCAGAGAAAATATGATGTCATCACCAAGCACCTTGAAGAACCAGCCAGTCGCCCAGTTGCCGAAGCGGTGGCTCAGGACCTGGCCTGTAGTAGTTCATATGCCTACACATTGATCCGTCGCTATGTGCGCGGGAGTTTTAGCTCGCTGATAAAGGAGAAGCGTGGACGGAAAGTTGGTACCCGACGCCTTGCGAGCGAAGTAGAGAACATCATCGACAGTACCATCACCGCGAGCAAAGGTCCTGGAAGCTCTATCAACGCCATATCAGAAGCAGTCAAAACAATGTGCGAGAACGCTGGCTACCCAGCGCCGAGCACTAAGACCATTGCCTTGAGAGTACGCCAGCGCTCCCCCAGTGACAATACGAAACGGTTGCATGGTGGAAAGAAATCTCGACAGGACCATCTGGTGCGCGGAGGAAAACATCTAACTAAGCGTGCGCTTGAGCTAGTTCAAATAGACCACTGCATCATTGACGTTATCGTCGTCGATTCGACCAGCCGAAAACCGATTGGGCGCCCATGGTTAACGATTGCAATCGACGTCCACACCAGATCTGTCATCGGTTTTTATCTAAGCCTTCACCATCCTTCCGCGGTATCCAATGCTGCATGCTTAGTGCACTCGGTCACACCTAAACACGGCTGGTTATCAGAGCTCAATTTGCATGAAATTCAATACCCTATGTATGGGCTCCCCCAGCACATTTATGTCGATAACGGCAAAGATTTTCGCTCTGCCGCGTTCATTTCAGGATGTAAAGAATATGACATTAAATTAACGTGGCGCCCTCCTGGTTCGCCACATTATGGCGGTCACATCGAGCGATACATCGGAACCCTTATGAAATCTATGCGTGGCTTGCCGGGCGCTATCCTCGCGAGTGTCGCAGACAAGGCAAGATACTCCAATCTAAAGGCGCCAGGAATGACATTGAGTGAAGTGCGCGACTGGATCATTGAGCAGGTCGGTATTTATCACATGAAAGAGCACTCCGAACTGGGGTGCTCTCCCCTGCTTAAATGGGAGAGCGCTCACAAAAATAAAGATGGGAAAATAATTCCACCAGCGATAGTAGGAGATTTTAGGAAATTAGCCATAGACTTTCTTCCATTTAAGCGAGGCTCAATCCAGAGAAGCGGTGTCACTATCCACGGAGTGCAGTATTATGCGCCGGCGCTCAAGCGCTTCAGCATTAAAACACCTTGCATTATCAAGTTCAACCCACAGTCAATCTGTAAGATCTGGGTAAAACCAAACGGTGAAGGCAGTTATATTCAGTGTGACTACTCGGACATCAGATTACCAGATTGCTCGCTCGCTGAACTAAAGGCTGCACGCAAGGAACTGAGCGCCGAGAACAAATCTAGAGTGCCTGTTTCAATGATATTCGCGGCAGTTGAAAGAAACCGCGAGAGGGTTGCAGCAGCGACACAAAAGACTGCAAAAATGAGACGCGAGCAAGAAAAACAAAAAAATTTGTTCACCGCAGATTTAAAGAGGATAGTGCCAGAGCTCTCACCTCGCCTGGACTATAGCCGTCAACCAAAGACTTACGACGTGGAGTGAATGTGATGGCTAGCGACTATTCGCACCTCAACACACTGTGCCAGTCCGTAATGGCGCTGCCCACCAAGGAGAGGATAGGTTTCATTCATAAAGATAAGTGGGTGAATCACAGCGCAGGAGTGAATATCCGGAATAGAATCAAATCCTCACTTTTCCTGCCCAATAACGAACAAGCAATGTGCATGATGATCGTAGGTGCCGGAGGAGTTGGAAAATCTAGTCTGCTTGATCGCGTCGTGAAAGATTGTGAATCATGGGCTCATCGACAAGGCGTACCTGCACCATACCTGCAATTGAAGCTGCCGTCAGATCCGACGTTGAGAAATAATATATCCGCGCTGTGTAACCAGTGCGGGCTGTCTACCCACAGCGTAACGAAAGATGCACTGCCTAGGCCGTTGGAACTATTGTTTAAGGCCCGAAAAATCAGAATGTTGCTCGTGGATGAATTCAATCACCTGCTGGCTGTAAATCGAATCGAAGCGAGAAAGAATTTAAATTTCTTCAAGCTTATCTCTGGCCCTCCAATGTCACTCATACTGGTGGTGTTTGGCACGCATGATGCTATGCACGCAATAAGAATGGACATACAGCTCTCCAGTCGCTTTCAGGTTTTTGAACTGGAGCAGTGGAGGCCAGACGAGGAATTTCGATCATTTCTGGCCAGCTACGAAAAATGCATCCCCCTCATGCATCCATCTAATTTGGCGTCCAAAGAGATAGTTGATTATTTTGTTAATCAACTAGAACCAACAACACGCAATATCGTCAATCGACTCAAATGGGCTGCGATGACGGCCATTCTTGAAGGTTCCGAGCGCATTAGTATTGATGTGCTTAAAAGATCTGATTTCCTCCCTGACCTGAGCTCGGTGTATGAGTAGTAACCACTTATTTGTAGGCATGCACCGGCCTTACTCTGATGAGGTCTTCAGTTCGTGGCTTAATCGCGGTATAAAACGAGGCGTTCCAAAGTTTTTTGAGACGGCGGCAATATTGGCACATTTAGGGATTACTGATCCAGACAGCATCAAGCATGCCCAAGTGTGCATCTTGTCCTCTCAGATCCTGGGCTGCACACCTAGCGCGATCCAGAGCCTACTGCCAACCCCCGCTTTGTGGCTTCCGCCCGTCACTCAGAGACGAAAATACTGTATTTCCTGCATAGCTGAAGATCTGGCTCAAGGGCGCCATCCAGCTTACAGAAGATCTTGGCTCCATCGATGGTCCGTTGGCTGCCCTGTGCACTTACATCCGTTGTCGATGATCCATCACTTTACTGAGGACACTAATGAAACTATAAGTCATGCTGTTTTTGTTGCTCTATCAGGCGACTCGCCTTGGTATAAATTTAGCTATCAAGCCATCCTGGCTGCCTCTTTACGGCGCCCTGAACTTGGCTGCTTTCTGACTGCGCTACGCTTCCAGCTTTGGCTAGCAAACGCCCTTAAACATTCGACAGTGCATCTGCCTACCGGAAGGTCAATAAAAGCAAACCACCTCTTACAGATAATTGATGCCACCGCAATAACTCTGGTCAAGGGTTTTTGCGACACGGACCTTGCCCTCGTATCTTTTACGCCACACGACGCCGGCAGTGATGCCGATCGTCACAACGCTGCTAGATTAGCACCTAACGATATTGCGCGGTTTGACCCTTTGCATACCTCAAGATTACTCGCTACTCTTGGGGCATTCCTAGGCATCCCTTCTTGCGTATCAATGTGGCGCATACTTAGCAGGAATTATCGATATAGTCCACCACCCCTTATAAGCTTTTTTCCTGATATAGAAGCACAAATAACTGATGAGATAATCAAAAAATTATGTGCTTATAAAAACCCTTGCATTGATCTCGTGGAGGGTTGGCTTAGTAGCGTAGGGACACACCGACTCCATCCCGCGCCCTTTTGTTTTATTCGATAACGTTCCTAAAGCTTTGCGACTGCTAACCGCCGCGTTTGGAGAATCCTCGCATGGCAAACCCAATCGACCCCAATGACTTGGACCACTCAATTCTTCCTGAAAACATCTTCTTCGCTCAGCAGGCTTTAAAGCAATATTTTTTACACTTTATCGGCGACAGTCGCACGACGATGTTTAACTGTCTTAAGTACCTTGCACGCGACATTGGCTACGACGACTCACGACTTGAAAGCGTACCTTGGCAAAGGCTGGACGCCCCCAGCATTATTTCATTAGTCAGTGAGTGGAAACAAAAATACTCTACAGCCACAATAGAGCTGAGGCTGATTGCAGTACGAAAAATACTTCGGTGCTGTATGGCTCAAGGCCTCATCACTGACAGACAGTACCGAGAAGTAGATGCGCTTCGATTTGAGTTTGAAAAATTGAGAGATTATCGTGGCGTCTATGTCAACTCCGACACCATTGTAAATTTAATGCGCAGCTGCCTGAACGATGAACGTTACCTCCTCGCACTTAGGGATTGCGCCATGGTTGCTTTGCTTTTCGGAGCGGGTTTACGTCGAGCAGAGGCTAGCGCAGTTAGGCGTCATGATGTGGATTTGAAAAATACATCGCTGCAAATATTCAACAAAGGAAAACTAACCTCCCGTCGTCTACTCAACTGGGCACACGAACCATTGATCAACTGGCTGGAGGAGTCAGGCAACCATATCGACTGTGGCGATTGTATTCTCCAACGTGTCAGCAAGAGCGGGAGAATACTGGGAAATCTTACGGCGGATGGTTTGTATAGCGCACTAAGGTCAAGGTGCTTAGAAGCGGGCATCTGTCCCTTGGGGCCTCACGACGCAAGGCGAACATTCGCTATGGATTTTTCACACAAATATGGCTTAAGCGCCGCTCAAATTGCACTCGGGCATAAAAGTATTTCTTCGACGTTAAAGTACGACCAATCGGGAGATCAGGGATCTGAATGGGCTGAGTTTTAGCTAAAGCGATTCCTGGATAATCCCATCATCACTTCGGTCAAATCCCCCATACCTGCTGCAAAAAACCGCGGCTGCTCTAGTCTTTGTACGCCATATAGCCCGGTTCGATATGATTGAAAACGATCCAATAAAAGTAGGCACATCATGCCATTTCGCATACTCACTGGTCGACTCAAAACCCTCCATGACTAATTCTGACGACAGGCAGATTTGGGGGGCTTCGACAGGCCTTATCCTTGAGGACATAAAAAGTAATTTCGTGCATTTCTCGCATAAAAAGAAGAAAATCTGACCTATATCCCAGCTTGGTGTTTTGTGTTTTTCAAAAAAGCCATGTAAAGCAATGGCTTAAGATTTATTCTTTTTAAGGTAGGCTGACACCTTCAGTCTCTTCTCAGCTTCGCAGCCCAGAAATCCGTGAATGCTCGGTTTGAAAACCATAATTTTGCAACCAGAAACCTTGTCTCAAATCCCATCGTCTAGTCCAATCGTCTAATTAAGTTTAAACATCTCCGGTCATGCCTGTGCTCTGCTCGACGATCGGCACAATTGCGTATCCAGCGTCCAAGCCTGTTCACAATTGTCACGGCTCAGGCAGTCTAGAACTGAACGGCCTCCGCCAGCATCCTTTAGCGACTACAATTTCTTTTCATGATATGGCGCTCGATCGCCTAGGCCCCAGCGTCGGCTCACCCGGGCCAAGCTCGGACGCCGGCAAGCAGCTCAATGCCGGCGGTCTTATCAGCTGCGTCCTAGAGACCTCACGCTCCAAATGCCATCCCATGCCCGCTCCTCGTCCTGTGAGTACCCTGTCTGCTTGTCCGCTCGTTTGCACTCAACGTAAAACTCAACATCATGATCGCTGATTAGCATATCCGGAGACCTTCGCGTCTTCCCGTTTGGCCAGAGGATGCTGTTCTCAGGGATGAAGGCAACGTTATAGCCGTTTCTCAGGTAAAAAGCGGCTGTCAGAAGCTCAAAAATCTGTGTCTCTGGCTTCCCGTTATTGGCAAGCATCTTGTCCAGGACATCGTTAACGCCAGGCACTTCTCGAAGCTCATCAGCGTAAGCTCCGATTGCCATGACATACGGGTAAACACGTCGGCTACTATAGGCAGAGTCGCTGAGCGGCGTATCGAAAGACAACTCAGCGGCGAGGATGTACCAGTCGATGTCGTTCTCAGGTGGTTCGAAGAGCTGCGGCTCGATTGGCATTGCTAGGTCGATCACTGCCTCCTTTTCACGGATACGTGCCAAATACGCTGCTTTGCGCTTCGCCCAAGCCTCCTCACCAATCCTGTCCACCAGCAGTTTGTGAAACGCTTTCTTTTTCGCCCGATCAACAAACCCTTTTTCCATACTTCACGCCCTCAGTCTTCACTTGGCACTTACGGCAGGCTGTTCTCTGAGCCTTCAGCTGGCTGGTGGTGTAATAACAACATTACCTGCAAAGCCATTGCCAGCACTTAACGCCCCAACCTGATTTTCTTTGCGGTATTATTATGAGTCAAATATTTCTACTTTTCTAAGCGAGCATTCTCCAAGGAAAATATAATGTTACCATGCACGTCCTCTATAGAAACAACCGATTCAAAAAGTGGCGCAATATAATCCTTGAATTCACTAACGCTTGCGAGTCCGTTTCGCAGTCCTTCGACTACGGTTCGCTGGCCGCGACTTGTCGCATATGTCACGACCTGACTATAAAGAGCCAGCTCTTTGGCTGTGAAATCTAAGTTTCTAAAGCCAGAGTGAACGGAGTCATTTCTAAATTCTCGTATTTTGTCCACTACTAGCTTCAGCTCCCGCCCCCAGAAATCGTAAAGCTTGTGGTCGCGCAACTCCAAGCCAAGTGTCTTCGACAGTGCTTGTAGGTGTCGCCCATTAGGAAATCCTAAAAACCATCGCACCAAGCCTTCGATATTGTCCGACTCCCCTTCTTTTACTAGAGCCTCCAAGGAAAACCAAAGAAACAATATTTTTAATTGCGCATTCCTTTCGTGTCGCGCATTACGAGACCAGTGCAACGAACGCTTATAGCGCTGGCTAAGTTCGTTTTCCAGCGACAGGATATAGTGATGAATATCAAAAACCTGCAGGCTACTGGGGTCGCGAACAAAGGCCAGCGATGGCCTGAATCCATTGCGCAGTATTGGAGCGATTTCGCCATTATCCAGATTTTTTACGAATCCTGCGCTTGCCGCCTCATAGTTTGAAATGTGGTATTCGCTGGACTTTATATCAATGATTTCGGATATTTTTCCGGCAGATGCTTCAATGGCCTCCTCTGCATCAGCGCTTTTAACTATTGTGGCTACTCGTGCGGTAATCATGAAGTCATCTGGCTGCAAGCCAAAGCTGGCGCAAGACTCTTTGATTGCGCAAATCTCAGCCGCGCTATCTGACTTAGCAGAGCGAAATTCAACTTCGCCGTAAACCACGGTGCGGGGCAGTACTACGCTATCCTTTTCCATGGCTCTTACGACAAGGTAGTCAGGCATATGATTTCCCCGCGATAACCTCTAGAAGTCGCTCAATCAAGATGCTTTTCATTGCCTGGGCAGCAAGACCTTGAGACTTTAATTTTTTTGAAGCTAAAAACGTTTCAAACTCCATTGTCAATCGAACGCAGCGGTACTTGAGGATCACATCTACAACCAAATACATCGCCTGATCATCCATCTTGTACTTGAGCATTTCCCTGGCGCACTCAAGACATAACGAAGCATTTCCATTTGCGAAATAGAGCATCAAACGGTAATAAAGAAGCTCACCCCTTTGGGGTTTTGAATCGAATAGGGCCAGGTCATACCTTCTCATGGCTGCTTTGTCAAAAGACTTAACGGCGAGCTCATAGCCTAGACGAATCACTTGCGCATTTTTTGGCTTGACGGCTGCAAGGCGCTCCAAATAGTAACGCGCTTCAATCACTTTTCCTGCGGTGTTTAGCTCTTTAATGTAGCTGAGCGTTGCCGCAAAATACTTTGTACTACTCTTAGGCGTGCTTCGAAAAGCCATTTCTCGGTTTGTCATCTGCCCTCCCTGGTTGATTTATACGTGTCCCCGAAAGAGTTTTACCTTCCACGTACCTTTGTCAGCGCCAGCAGGCTATCCGTCAACCAATTCGGCCTGTAATAACAACGTACGGTGCCCAGTGCGCCGCTTGGCTCATTCCTGTATTGATCGCTTGGTCGCGATAGTATTCATTAAGACTAATCTGAGCTTCACGTAAGGCGATAGCGATGGAACGTGGAGATTCAAACGCTTGGCATGTTTCGTAAAATATCCTGAAGAAGGTTGGCGCGCTGACATCCAAAGTTTCCCAGAGACTGGACACCACGCTCCGAACACCTCCACGCAGCAGCGTAAGGGAGAATCCCTCTACGTCCAAATCCTGACGCGCTGTTCCGCAGGCTGACAGTACAAACAGCCCCAAATCCGACGGTTTACGCTCTGTAGCTTTACGCAGCCGGTTAATGCTCAAATTGCCGTCGGCAAGAGCTAGCATCGACAGCGAGTCACTGGTCGCATTGAACACAGCGTGCGTCGCAAGATGGATGGCGCAGTTACTCTGTCCATCGAGCGCGAGTTTACCTAGCATACGATCAATGGAACATTCGTTGTGGCTATAAGCTTCGCAGGCCGCAGGGGGTATTTTGGATTTCAGAGCACCCTGGATGAATTCGCGCTCCAGAGCCGCCCCAGGCAAACGGCCATCAGCTAACTCAGAGCAGGCAAAAACAGTCACAGATGAATAACTATGTGCTGTACTGGCAGGCATTAAGCTACCGGCTGCATTGAAATAAGCGATTGAGTAGCGCTCAAAAAGATATCTTTCACCATCGAACAACGCCGCGAATGGAACTCCATCCAGTGGGCTGTCTGTCTCGATCCATAAGTGAGTAACACCTTCCAACGCATCAGCCACGGGCTTAATTAATGCACGGTACAATGCAGAGGAAAGCTCTAAAAAGTCGCGCTGGCTCGCAGAGTGCGATTGACGCAACGCAAAGGAGATCAAAGAAATTCCTGCGAACGTATCGTCGGTTTGACAGGTTGAAATCGAGGCCCCTACTTCTACCGTGATCGTCATGTACGTAGGTGACACAAGGTATCGGATTCGGGCATCCCCAGAAGCTAGCATGTCTGGAGATAAATTGCCTTGAGCGTGGCGCTGCAACATCTTACGGCGATTGATTTGCGTTTCAATTGCGTGATCAAGGCCAGCCAGCAATTCACCCATACGTGCGATCGTCGCATCGCTTAAGCTTTCGTTCATTGGAATCGAGGTCAAAAACGACATTATGCCCGACTCGTACAACCCAGCAGCTTCAGCTTGGTTGACGGCTACGGCAGCTTCAATCTCGACTGGGACATTGTCGCGTCGCGTATATACGCCCCATGCGTCATCTTTGAGCAACGCGAATGCCTGCTCCGCTTCGTTGTATCTGCCGGTAATGGTAAGGCTTTGAGCGAGTTTGCGATGGGCGTCTGATCGTGATCTTAAGTACAAAGCTGCCCCGATCGATTCAAGCGTCTCGCTAGGATAAGCTTCCCTGTATACAGCGTGAACCGCTGCCTTGCCAAACAGCACAGCAGCATGGCGAGCGTTAAGTCGCTCAAAGCCCTCTACCATCTTCAATCGAATGAAGGAGTCAGGATTTAAAAAGCCTTCCAACGTCGCCAGATTGCTAGTGTGGCCCCAGTTTGAAAATCCGGCTAGTAACGCCCAAGCGAAATAAAACCAAGCTTGCTCAGTATGCCCTAAGTATGACTGTACAAGCCCAGCACATGCCCAGCCACGGCCTTCGAACCACGCTCTTGACCCCACCTGCTTACATTGTTGCGCAGCTTTGGAGAACCAGTACGCAGCTTGATGGAATGACTCGTGTTTTTCGGCGTGGGCAATCGCCCTCATACCTAAATTGAAGTGAACAAAGCCGAACCCGCTGTAAGCATGAATGCATTGGTAGTTCGCATCAGCTTGCTGGGAAGGGTCAGTATTCTCTTCCGCACATCGAAGCACTCTCCCAAAAACAGCGAGTGCTCGCTCGCTTAAGTTAGCCCCTGCAAGAGCATTGCCGTAATTATTGAATAGAGTTGCGAGATCGCCGGCAGTCGGAATGTACTCGGTTGCCTCACTGGCAAGCCATAATGTTGTGTGTATGGACAAGATGGCAAGTAGTGAGTGCGGAGTTCTGTCAAGCGCGTGCATTAGACCATCAACTTCGAACCACCGATCGGCGGGCCTCTGTTTGTCCGCCATGTCCATGGATGCAATTACAAAGGCTGTCCGAAGCGTGTAGGGAGGGCCTTCCAGTGGAAACCCATACCGGCAAATTGAGATCGTCCAAGCGATGGCGGACTGTAGTGGCGAGGCTCCATTGACAGTTGCGTTTATGGCGCTAGCTTGATCCATGCGCTTCAGAGCTGTATCCAAATCACCTTGCCATGCATGGGCTGCTGCGGAGAGGCGCAAGCATGTGTCATTGGCGACTGGCTCTACCTGATGACCGTCGCATAGGCGGCAGGCAATCTCTAGCACCTGTGTAGCACGACGGCGTCTTCCTGTTTCATCGAGCGCCAACGCTAGCTGAGATAAGGTATTTACCAATCGAGTCCAGTCATGGTACTCGCGCCTGCGTATAGAAAGCGCGTGCTGCAACGCTCGTTTCGCGTAGTGGGGATTATCAACCCTTCCTAAGCAATACGTTGCCCATTCGTACAGGAAGTCGGCGCGCTGGAGAGGTCGTTTACTGTAAAGAATTTTTGTGAGCCAGACCATAAACGTGGCTTGCCGTGTTGAAGTCAGCGAGGCGACAGAACTGGCTATATCAGACCGCAGCCAGGCCTCGGCATTCATGAACAGCTCTGTCGCTCGCTCGTTGTCGTCTGCACCTAATTTACGAGCGTACGCTATCAACTCTTGCCGACTTTTTTTCGCACTACTGCGGGTAAAGCTCGCAAGGCAAAGGCGAAAGAACTTGGTTTCCTTCATAGCTGGATTCACACGTCCTGCGCAAACCAATGATCGCCTTCACCTGCCCGAACGAGATTGATTTCCCCGGCACGCGTGGGGCATTTTTCGAGTTTCTCGAGCACTTCCAGCACGCAGTGATCGCTTCCGAAACGTGCATGGAACGCTGCTTCAATTGCGACGAATTGCTTCCCGTTTGAGTCTTCACGGAGCAGCATCAGTACGAAGAACTCTTTCTCCCCGAGCTGCACACCCTTTTTATGTAGATTCAGAGCCAGCTTGGTGAGTGCCTTGCCCACGGAAAGCGTCAAGTTCAGCAGGTCTGTTTCAGATGGCCCCCCGGAAAAAATCGCAGTATCGGTGAACACGTCTTTCAAGAGGCCGAACAAGCTGCTCAAAAGCTGCAGGTCTTCATTCCGGATCACCCAACGAGTAGGCTTGAAGACTGCCCGATGAGAGCTATCACCGCCCTCCACAGGTGGAGCAACCTGCCATTCATCAACCAATGCTTGCGCTAGAGCATTTGCGTAAGAGCCCACTCCATCT
This sequence comes from Pseudomonas sp. URMO17WK12:I9, assembly GCF_900230165.1. Taxonomy (NCBI): domain Bacteria; kingdom Pseudomonadati; phylum Pseudomonadota; class Gammaproteobacteria; order Pseudomonadales; family Pseudomonadaceae; genus Pseudomonas; species Pseudomonas sp. URMO17WK12:I9. The sequence continues at coordinate 59,373 of NZ_OCMQ01000016.1, forward strand.
CTAGCCAGGTGCTCTGCCAGAAATGAGATTGCTTCAGTGCGGTCAACAAATTGGTTTCGCAAGGCATCGCTCCAAGACAAAATTTGATGAACCATACTCGCTAATTAGAGCATTGCCAAACGTCTAGAATGCTGTTTCCAAGCTAGATAGCTCTCGCACAAGTCGGTAAAGGAGCTCTGTAGCAAGATTTTTACGACCGCGTGGGCTTGATCGGCCATTGGGGGCTCAGTACCCGGAAGTCCTATTGCCAGTCAACCGTCCATAGCTCATCAGTCCGGGGTGTGAAGCTCTGGCTCATCATTTCCCGACGCATGCCCCATTCCGGATCAACAGGTACACTGACCAGGTGCAACGTCCCCTTCCCCTCCTGCCGTTTACCGCATCGAGTACGATCATTAGCTTTCGCTCGACGCCAGTAGAAGCATCAGTCCTGTGCGATGTACCAGGGATTTCGTGATCCATTGATCGCCTCTCTAACAGCCGCAGCCGATCCAGCTATCACTAACACACTCAGAGCTTTATGAGAGCCCTGCGATCTTGTCTGACTGTCTGAAAACAGGACGAGGATTGACCGCCAGGCCAAGGGGGGGCTCGAGGATCACACCCTCGTGTCAGGACATGGGCTGGTGATGCCTGCACTCGGGGCAGAACTCGTACTTCTTGTCATCACTGGCCGTACGGTCGAACAAGTACTTGATACCATGGGTGGCTGCCGTGACTGCAAGCGTAATTCCAGCACCGATTAGCAGCGCTTTGGGATCTTTAGGGGCTGCTTTGACGAGTCGCAGCAGTGCGCCTGGCACTGCAGGCCCGGCCTTCGCAGCGGCTGCAGCCATCAGTCCCGCCAATGGCGCCAAGCCCTTGGAGAGTTTGTACAGCTCGCCTTTGCTCACGACGCGTGCCGTAGGTTTGCCACAGTTTTTACAGAGCAACACGGTGCTTAAATCCCATGTAGTCAATCATCTGCTCCATTTTTAGCAGATCCGCGGTATGACTGACCACCGGTCACCGATGCCCCGGCCCTTCTTGTAGCGTTAAGCACAGACAACGATCGCCTCAGCAGTGCCTTCCTGGACTACGGATGGAGTTCGGCGCGATTGCCAAGGTACTGAATGACTCTGTTGTAGGTAGAAATGGAAGGCAGGATCTCGGTCGGGTATGCCTCATCGAAGTCATTACGGTTGCCGAGATAGCTAGCACACAGGCGTGTTAGCCACCAAGGGGCGATCATAGACGCTTGGCAGACCGTTGCATCTTCACGTCGCTCAAGAACTTTAATTCCCGTAACTAGCAAAATAGTGCATGAAGGTGCCGGGTGAATGGGCAAGGCGTCAAACAGCTCATGGAGACCCTGCTCCTCTTCGTAAACGTTGTTGGGTAGCGTGAAACTGATACCGAGAAACGTGCTTGATGGTAAGTCGCCCTCGATTTTCACATTCTGAGCGGCAATGGAGATTCTCGAAAGAAGCGCCGCGACATCCCGAATGCTTTGACTGACATGACGCACATCAAAAGCGCGGTCTCTCGCCACGACTATGCGGCCATTTTTTGCGCGGTTTGAGGTTCGATTTGGTAGCTGATGATTGATGTTAAACGGTGGTGCCTCTAGCTCGATGGCAGCTTTCTCTGCCTCCTTCGCCAGCGCTTGAGAGCTGTAGCATTCGATATCCGTACGTGCGATATCGTCTGACCAATGTGATGTGCGCAAGTGTTGCGACAACCTGGTAAGCGGACTGTTCGTAATCCCGATGTACAGCAGTCGACCCGTGGCGTCGAAGTGGCGATAGAGCTTGTGGGTTTTCAAAGCGCGTCTCATGTTGCCTCCGTTTTGCCCGACTGTTTCCTTGCGATGTGATAAGTCAGCGCCAGCGCGACCATCCGTACTGGGAGCGCGGCTTTACATCAGGCGATGCGCAATTCTGCTCGTAAGAAGAAGTGGAAACAACCGCTGGAGTACACCTGTACTCCCTCGGGGTGATCGAGACGCTTTGGGGGCATGTACGACGTCCAGGTGTTTTAGGATACGGAGGAGTAACTGGAGGCGCCCTAGGCTTGGGCCTCTGCGAGTGGGTGGGATATCAAAGAGCTGGTGAGCTACGTAGATTAGAAGGACATGAATGGCCCTGCAGCCGGGATCGCAACAGCTTGAGCTTCCCGATAACGACACCTGAGCGTTATCACCACCCTCGGCTCACATGCTGCCTAGGTATCCCCGGCTCACCCACTACCCGGGGATGCCTTTACACATGCGATCAGCGCCCTCCCCCTAACCCAGCAAGGTGGAGAGCCTCCCATGATCAGGGCGGCAACGCCCATCTTCAGAAAAGATGAGCCTAGTTGTGCAAGCAGACCTCAACGATCTTCTGGAAAATCGAGGTCTTGGCCGCCTCTCGCAGCCTCACGATGTCATAGGTGAAGCTGGAGAAGAACAGCTCGCCCAGTGGGTGGTTCAGGACAGGAATGCGGGTACCGACCTCGTCGGTAATCACTACGTTGTACACCAAGCTTTGCTTCGCGATGGTTCCGTTTGTGGCTTTGTTGGACGCCACAAAGTACCACGCGCCCTCCAGGCCATTGTCCTGTATGAACACGCTGTGCCGCTGGTTCTGCTTTGTTGGCGTGAGGTAGTAAGGCAGAGACGCCACTTGTGCACTGACCTGACGGGACGGTGAGATACCCTCGTCCTGCCGCTCCTGGTTATCGAACAGGGTGTTGCCGATGATGCGGGGAACCCGGGGGGTGTTGTAAGCGTTCAGCCACGTATTCGTCTCCTTGTCGCGGATCAGGAATGCGCCGTCCCAGAGGGCTTCAAACGCCTTGGTACCTGATTTTCTAAGCACCGCGCTCAGCTGCTTGAATTCGTAGTTGAACTCACCCGCGCAGGTCTCATGGAACCGGCGCGAGCGTTCAATCTTGATGGTCTCGCCATTCACAGTCACGTCGAGCACCTGGATGTAGATGTTCTCCTTTCGGTCACATCGGCAACTCACCAGCTGCAGCGCATGGTCAGGCAAAGCTGCGCCACTGATGGTCACGGCCTTGTCTCGGAAGATCGATTCCTTCAGTGCCAATTCCTGCAGGCTTTTCTCGATAGCCGAAACAGAAGGCTTCTTTTTGAGGTCGACGTCGAAGCCTTGGCAGATGGTGTCGACGGATGTCGTGAAGCGATGCAGCTTCACCGACGTGTAGTAATCGAACTGCGCACCTGGATTGCGCTGGCTATCGTTGAGTGCTTGCCAGAAGGTGTTGTAGGCCTGCGTCTCCTCCCCTTCGGATTTCGAAATGCTGGAACCGTTCTTGCTCTTACCGGAGGTTTTGACCTTCTCGCTGACGACCAGGTAGTTCGTGTTGCCCACTTCAAGCCCAGTGGGCAATGGCAGTCCATCACCGCTCAGTACCTTGCATGCACCGAATTTCTCCGCGAGGGTGTTGATAGTGCTTAGCCAAGCTTCACTGTCCGCTATGTCCTTTGCTGTATCGAGCAGCCAAAGCGGATTTGACATGGTCGGCAATCCTTCCAGGAAAGTCCTGACCTGATGGGTGGCTTGGTACACCAGAGGACTGTACTCAATGCCCGCGTGCTTCAGCAGCCGCTCGATACGGTTCAGGCAGTCAGTTTGGTGGTAATTGATGCTGTTCTGGTAAAGGTCGAGTGCCTTTGCCTCGGGGTGGTTCGTGGCAAACGCCATGTACTTGCGATCGCTGTTGGTAGTCGCGTTGAGAGACTGCACACGCTGGTAACGTTTACCACTCCAATCGAACATCAACATGCCGGAATCGGTAACCGGCCTGCTCGCGGACTCCATAGACGAAGCGCACTCCATGACTGCACGCTTGAGGGAGAGAACGAGCTCCTGCTCCTTGGAGAAATACAGCTCGTACTCCAGCGCCTCGAACACCTCATTACCGTTTCTGGCCTTACGGCTGAACACAAGTCCCAAGTACAAACTCGCGTTGTACTCGACAGGTTCTATAGCGTAGCGCTGGTGGACGTCATTGAGGTACGAGAGCTTGAGCTTCAGATCCACCAGTGCTTGGATCACGTAGTAGGGATAAAGTGAGTGCTCGCTGATCACTTGGCGGACATGGCCAGGCGCCGGCGCATGCGTGCTTAGATAGATGAACCCGAACACTCCCTTCCTGCCACTGAATTTGCTGTAGTGCACCTTGGTGGACGCTGGGACGCCCAGCGATTTACGGATGAAGTCCTTGATGGTGGCATCCACCCGCGGATAATAGACCTCTGACTCTTCACCGTACTTCCTGGAGACCTCAACCACAGCCGCCTGAATGTGACCGTAACCCTCATCAATGACTGCTAAGCGGTCAATGATGTCGTCGAGGTCGCCGGGCAGTTTCAGCATGTTGGTGCGCGCCTTGGCAGCAGCACCCATTTCCAGAGGGTTGATAGACGTCATTTCGCGTTCCTTAGCAGCTGTATCAATGTGGGGTTGATCATCAGACGGTCATCCACCCGGTGAGCGGTGCCTGCCTCGGTCACTGGCACGTAACGGGTCATGATCTTGAAGGCATTCAGAAAGTGGATCGACTCTCCATGGGTGAACTCACGTTCAGCGTTTAGATCGTTGTCGTCCGGTTGCGTGTTGACGTACAGGAAGCGCGGCGTGAGGTTCAGGCCAGCGCACAACTCACTCATATCCTTGCGTTTGGCTTCTGCTCTGCGAAGCGTTTTGAGCGAGAGTTCGTGGCTATCCAGGCTGCCCGACCAACGCTTGACGTCGATGCAGATGAGCGTGTCTTGCACCCGAACGAAGATGTCATAGCTCTCATACACTGCGGGCCCCAGGCATTCAATGAGCTGGTTGAGATCAAGGGGAGTGATCTCTAGCGCCGCGAGCACTCGGGCGAAAATGAACTCACCAACGTTCCCCTTCAGTAGCGGTATCAGCGCCGGATTGGGCAAGTGGACATCAATCCCTTCGCTGGCCATGTTGCAGGCCATGTTAATGATGCCAGTACCTGATTCCCGGTCATCGCCATCGTTGCGGACGTAGTCTGGGACAAGCCACTTCCCAGGCTGATACACAGCCTGCCCATGCAGCAGGTCACTCAGGTGGTTGTGGCTCTCTACGGTCGTGCAGATGGTGACCCGATCCGTCACAGCCCGCGGCAAGTAGAAGGAGTTGATAATTTCCTGGTAGTAGCCGGAGGCTTTAACGAGTGGCGAGGCCAGAAGCCTGCGCACGTACTTCTCTGGTGCCGTGATGCTCTCGGGAGATCTGAGCATCTCGTTAAACGCCATCGCTTCCCGGTCACCTTCGCGTGCGCTTCGGAGGATCTTGCTGCGAAAAGCGCCGTTGAAGAACTTATCAATGTCGTCAGCGTCGGCAGCCACCTGGGCAGTGAACTGCTCGCGCTCTTCCTCGGTACCAAAACAGCGACTTTCTGCTTGAGACAGGCAGAACTGCATCAGCTTGTGATTGAGCAGCGAAAGGCTGTTGATGAGCAGATCATTGCCCTCACGGCGCAGTCGGCTGTAGCGCACCACCAGATCATTGATCACATCACTGGGCAGGAAAATTTCGCTGTGCAGGTGGGTATCACGTCGCTCGACACGCCCCACCGCCTGGATGATGGCTTTGAGCACCGCCAGATCATGCTCTTGATTCAGGATGCGGCGGTTCTTGGGCTGCATCAGGTTAGAGTCGAACTGCGACAACCGAACCGCCTCGCACCCCCCAGACGCGATGTGCTTGAGAAGCAGAATGTGGTTCTTGACGGTATTGAGGCCAGTATCCTTTTCGCGGATGGAGCTATAGAACGGCGTGTTAACCAGCACAAGGCGATCGAAGTCGTGGTGGAAGCCATCCTCGGCGCGCTCAACGAAAAGGTTGAGACCCGTGCCAGCGCTGCCGTAGGACGAGATCAGGCATATCCGCGTGTCAGCATCCACCTTCAGGTATTCATCGATATTGACCTCTCTGGCCAGCTGGGCGCTGAACAGGATGACCCGTATCTTGGTTCCACCCACGAAGGGTTTCAGCTCGAAGATTTTGTCTTGGTACTGCGTCGAAAGCCCCTTAATGCGGCCCTCGATGCCCTGCGCGAACAGCTTTTTGAACAGATCGGCAAAGCGGTTATTGAGCGAGAGCACGAAGGTGTTTTTGCCATCCCAGGCGGCCATCAGCATCGCCTCGATCTGCCGGCGGTAAGCAGACATCCGGAACTTGTTGTCACGAAAGCCTGGCGGCATCAGGGAGTTTGACCAGAAGCTGAAAGCGCTTTTGAAGGCCGGATCACTGCGTAACCCGCTGATGTCGTCAGCCGATGTTTTGTAGAAAGGCCTGACTTCCATCGTCCTGGCCTTGGCCCGGGCCGCCCGAAGGTCTGCCATCGCATCTACATCAGTGAGAGAGCGCTCAACGACGCGTACATCTAGATTCGATCGTTGGCCCTCACCATAGCGAACCAGCATCTTTCTCGAAAAATTGCCCGAGTAAGAGTTCTTGAAGCCTGTCGTTGCGCTGAGGCACATGGCGCTGTTCTGGGTGCCATGCAGGATGCGAAGCAGCTTCACCTCGGGAAGCTCAAGGATCAGGTCAAGGTGGAAATCAACGAAGACGCGATTCTTCACCGCATTACCACCAAAGGGGATCTCTTCCACTTTGATGAGCGAAAAGACAATTTTCGGGGCGAAGAAAGTGAAGAAGGCATCTACGAAGATTTCAGCGTCCCTGGCTCGGTCAAACACCGAAGCCACGTATGCATGATGCTGCCGGGAGGTTTTGATGAATTCCAGTAGCGGCGCGTTCTGGCTGGCCTCCTGACCAAGCTCCAGCAGCTGTCGCAGCGGGCTTTTCTGGGGCACTTTGGAGCAGGCGTACAGGGCGCACAGCATAACCTGCAGGAAGTCGTGCAGCGTGGGGTCAGGATCGTCAGTGGGGGTTCCATCATCGAAATACAGACGGATCTCACTTTTACCGCACACAGACCGCATCCTAATTCGCTTGAGCGCCTCCTCGTTGTAGAAGCGCCTCGGGGTGAGGCTGAAAATATTCCGAGACAGCGCCAGGATTTGTTCGACATCGCGATTGTTGATCGTGATGTGACCCACGTTGCCCGAGCACATCATCAGGATGGCATCCAGCGGGACGCTGGTTTGGCAGTCCTCTTCGTAATGCCGACGAAGATCCTGCATGAGCTCAACCGTTTCGTTGAACGCGATGGGCTCCTCATTATCGGGGCCATATTGCTCCGAAACCATCTCCATCAGGCGGTGCAGGCCAGCAATGACATGGGGCGGCTTCACCCGCTCGCTGACCAGCTTCTTCTTGCTCTCTTCGAAAATTCGGTCGTAACTGTCGTGCTCCTCATCGACGACCAGGTTGAAAGTGATTCCGTGGGCCTTGAAAAAATTTGCCTCGTCGGAAATGAAGAAGTCGTCCTTGAGGTAGGCGATTTGCTCGTCATCGGACAGGCTGCAGGCGGCGCCGATAGGCGCGATGCTGTCTTCCTCAGCATTCGTGGGCGAGCGCTTGGCTCCCAGTATGGCGTCGAAGCTCAGCTTCTTGATGTTCGGTTCTTTCTTCTTGTCGATGTACACGATGAATGCGCGCTTAAGGAATCGCGCAGTGGTAGCGATGAAGATGGTTGGCCCCACCTTGGCCCGCTCGAACGGCAGTACATGATCAATCACTTCGACCTTCGCCCGTTCTCGGTCAGTTCGAGCATCCCTGAAGCGGTCTTCGGTGGCCACGAATTGAGAACCAACTTTCTCCCTGATCACGGCTTTGGCCAGATCCTGCAACGCAAAGAGCAGGCGTTGCTTCGACGCGTCGATTCGACGCCGCAGCTCAATGTCCCGAAGATGATCCATCACGCCCAACTTCAGGTAGCGCAGGTGTTCGGATTCAGTTGCTTTTAGGCCGCTGATGGCGCTACTCAGTTCGCTGACCGCATCTCGGTAGTAGTCGGTACTCAGGGCCCTGATCCAGCGACCGTAAAGGTCTTCATTGCGTACCTTGGATACCCAACCGACGAAATTGAGGTCAGACAAGTCCCGCTCGGCAAGGAAGCTCAAGATGCTGACGCCCCGCGCTGCCGCCCTTTCCTGGGTGACCTTGGAGACGTCGATCTGTGCTTTATGCGGGGTGATGAAGAAGAGGTTGCGGTGGCCCCCGCCTTCGTTACGAACAGCGGAGTGTTGGACGAACTGATCGAAGACGTTATAGGACTTACCAAAGCCAGTCCCATCATTGGCAAAGCTAACTGACGGGTTAGGTTTGGCGTTGCCGTTGAAGAACGGAGCCAAACGAGTCCGGTGCGAGTTGATTTCGTGGCTGAGCGCTGAACTGATGCGACCGTCCCTGCAGTCCATGGTTAACCTCGCTGACCTTTTGATGATGGCAATCTAATGCATATCACAGCCGAGGGTGCTGGCAAAGCGCATGAATTGCAAGTGCGCCAGTTGCTACGCTTGGTGACATTGAGTCTTCAACGACACGCTCTAGAATGCACCTCAGCGGCAAAAGCAATAATCCTGCAGCGTCCTGTGTGATTCACGTTGGTAAGCTGGGATACCGAATTTCGGAGCACCCATTCATGGCAATCAATGCTATCGCTCAGCGTTTGCGAGAAGCCAAGCGCGTCGTTGTTTTCACCGGTGCTGGCGTTTCGGCAGAAAGCGGTATTTCCACCTTTCGTGATGCACTGACAGGCTTGTGGAAGCGGTTCGACCCTACCCAGCTGGCGACCGCCGAAGCCTATGGAGCCGATCCAAGTCTCTCCTGGGATGGTACGAGTGGCGCAGGTGCAAGGTTCTCCAGGCGCAGCCGAATGACGCGCACCTTGCTATTGCAACGCTCGCTCAGCATGTTCAAAAGCTGACGGTGGTGACGCAGAACGCAGATGATCTACATGAGCGGGCCGGGAGCCAGGGAGTCATCCACCTGCATGGCAGCCTTCATTCGCCTCGGTGTATCGACTGTGGCGTTGCGCACGAAGCGGTACTTGCCTGCGATCAAGTGTCCGAGGATGGCTGCTGCGTCGAACCACCGCGGTGTCATTCATGCAACGGGCACATCAGGCCGGGCGTCGTTTGGTTTGGCGAGATGCTTCCAGAAGCAGCGTGGCGTGCTGGTCTTGAAGCGGCACAGGATTGCGACCTGTTCTTTTCGATCGGTACCTCTGGCATCGTATTCCCGGCAGCAGAGCTGCCGCTTAGGGCCTTGAGCACGGGGGCGTCAGTCGTGCACATCAATCCTGTGCGTTTTGAAATCAGTGACCAGGAGCATTTCCTCCAAGCGTTGGCTTCCGCCATGCGGACGTTGATCGGCGCCGCCTTCCTCTGAAACTTTGATTGGTCAACGCACGGGCAGCGGTTTCAGCGAAGCTTTGGCCTGCATGCTAAAAATCCTCGTGGTTTCAGCCCATCATCTTGAGGTAGTGCTCCTCGAACCCAGTCCTCACGAAAACCTGCCTGAACCGCTCAATGTAGTGAGCGGGCTCAATCTCGCCGAAGTCAGTGAGATTGATCGCATCGGAGTGAGACTCTCGGTTCACGTACCGGTATAGCGCGCGGAAGGCTGTATCTTCATCTGCCAGGGCTTGTAGCGCCTCCGCGAGTGCCTCCTGACGGTGCACGAAGTTGAAGTAGTACTCAAGAATGTTGCGCATCATGTTGGGAATGACTGACGCAGAGGTGCGCCCTTCCTGCGCGGCCCTGATGGTCTGCCAGAAGGACTGATAGTCATTCTGCACGTCTGAAGCCTTCATCGGGATGACGGCGGTGTACTCTGCCTTGGTGATCCGGAATAGCGAGAAGTCATCACCTCTCTTGAGGTTCTTCAGCATCTCGTGGAAGAAGAAGAGGTTGTGCGTGAGGATGAAGACCTGCTTGAAGCGCTCCTTGGGATGAGTGTAGTGGTCTACTAACCCCGGACACCCATTTAGGCGAGAATGCTCGCCACAGAGAGGTGTCCGATGACCAAGCAACGCCGTACCTTTACCCCTGAGTTCAAGCGCGAAGCTGCCTGCCTGGTGCTCGATCAAGGCTACAGCCATGCCGAAGCGGCCCGTTCGCTCGGCTTGGTCGAGTC